>JBBISA010000058.1:0-25548 GCA_037441525.1 Bacteroidota bacterium | reverse complement strand
GGATACTTCATGAACACAAAGATACAAATAAGTGGCAAGAAGTAAATACCCTAGTAAATAAGTTATGAAACGAACATGTTTGCGAAAAAACACAAACACCAATGAACCGCGTTTACGAGCTTGGCGAAGCCAAAATAGCAAACATGGAGTTCTCCATCAAAGACGGGACAAGCTATCCGACCATGAACTAAAAATTATTTACGGATGAAAATTGTTTTTAAAAGTAAAAGTCTTGATATTAGTTATCAGCGTTTACAGGGCAGACAAAATATTTTGGCTTCCCTGTTTCCTTGTTTTACAAGCAATTATATACTTACATACTGGAGATTATTTCTTGTTTTATTTTTTACCTATCAGTTAAACGCTGCAGTTGCCGATGATAATGAAAAGTATTTTGAAGTGGGAGTTGCATGGCAGGGGCGCTCAGTGATGCCAGAAATGGTATTAAGTGGATTTGAAGAAATCATCAGGAATAAAGCTCCTCAGATAAGACTCGAGATTCATAAGGAATTACCCGATATGGCAGCCCTCGACTCTGTGATTGGTGGGTTTGAAAAAACCAAACATGCCATGGTTATTTTGAGAAGCAACGGAACCAGACTCCTTGTGGAGCGAGGTGTAGCCATTCCTGCCTTTATTGGCGGTGTAAATAACCCGGTTGAACTGGGAGCCGCCAAAAGTTTAAATCAACCCATTGCCAACCTTACAGGCGTTACTTTTAGTCTGCCTGCAGGAATAAAATTTGGGACCATTACCCAGATATTTCCGGGCGTAAAAAAGTATGTTCTTCTTGTAGAAGACGGACATCCTGGTTCGGTCATCGATGCAAAAGAAACAGAGCTTTTTGCTGCAGAAATGGGTATTGCAGGGAGAACAATATTCTGCAAAACTGTTGCTGATGCCTGCAATGCAGTTGCCACTGTTGGTGATGATGAGGTGATAATACTGGGTGTGCAGGCATTAATTACTGACTTTTTGCCACAAATAATAGAATGTGCCCCCAACAACATCTTTTTTGGCTACTCAGCCCATACTGTCACGGCAGGCGCTGTGGCCGGTTTGGTTGCCGACGATCAGAAACTGGGCAAAATTCTTGGTACAATGGTGATAGACCACCTTATTAACAATGTGCCGGTATCTGCCATGCCCATTCAAACTGATCCTAAACCAAAGCTGATTTTTAATTATGATGCAGTAGAGAAATTCAGGCACAAAATTCCTTATGCAATCCTTGATCTGGTCAGATCGCAGCATATCCTTGAAAATCTGCTTTCTCACGCTCCTACAGGTATTTATAAATCAACAAATCGCGAAATAACATTTGTGAATGATTATATACTGAGCATAACAGGTTACAATCGCGAGGAATTAACAGGGAGAAGTACCCGAATTTTTTATTACGACAATGCCGAATATGATAGAGCCAGATCAGATTTAATTACTCAATTATCAGAATCTGATTTTTTTTCAGGTGTTTATAAATGGAAACATAAAAATGGGACACCATTAATTATGAGGTTGTCAATATCAGGAGCAGGTGCATTTTCAACTGACGGAGAATATATCGTTACTGCAGTTGATATTACTGATCAATTAAGGTTTGAAGAAGAGTTAACAAAACGCAAGGATGCAGCAAATCTGGTACTGACCCTCTTTACATTAACCCTGTTGGTTTTGGCAACAATTCTGTTAGTATTACTCAGACAAAGAAACAAAGCCAATAAAGAACTAAATGAAAACCGCCGGCAATTTATAAGTCTGTTTACCAATGCAGCCGACCCCGTTTTTATTGCCGAAAAGGAAACGGGGATATTGTTAGATGTTAATAAAGCCGGAGAAAAATTAATGCAATTATCCAGCGAAAAGATAATTGGCATGCATCAGAGTAAATTGCACCCCACCGAAAGCATTGAATCACATAAAGAGTCATTTATCAGGCACAGGCGAGAGCTAATCAACGATGGCGCTACTTCGCCCATTGAGAGCAATGTAGTGCGCGCCGATAATAGTATTGTACCTGTTGAGGTAATGGCGTCAATGGTAACCTATAATAACCGGGAGTGCATTATGGGTACCTTTCGCGACATCTCAGAACGAAAAAAGGCCCAGTCCGAACTCTTTAAAAGTGAAGAAATGCACAGAAGCCTTCTGCTGGCAGTTCCCGATGTAATCGTCAGGACCGATATAAGCAGTAATATCATATACATAAACGAACATGGCATAAATCTGATTGGGGGTGCACCCAAAGAAGAGATAATTGGTAAAAATATGTTTTCATTTATTGCCAATGAAGATTTAGAAAGGGCTAAGACCAACACGTATCTCATGTTTCATGGAAATCCGGGAGTTAGAGAGTATAAACTGAAACTGGGCGGCTCAGGCTATTTTCATGCAGAGGTAAATGGTGAGGTTGTGCGCGATAATGAAGGTAACCCTATTGGGATGGTTTACATTATTCGCGATGTTACAGAAAGGAAACTTGCTGAAAAAGAGAGACTTGAAAAAGAGCAGCTCCAGAAGAAAATTGAAATAACTGAGATATCATTGAAATTTAAACAGAACTTTTTGGCCAATATGAGCCACGAAATCCGGACCCCGCTGACCGGAATTCTCGGAATGATTGATATACTTGAGCAAACCCAACTTAATGAATCACAAAAAGACTATTTGTCAACCCTTAAGTCTTCAGGAGACAATTTAAGGAGTATTATCAATCAGGTACTCGATTTTTCAAAAATTGAAGCAGGCAGGATTCAGATTCACCCGGTTGTTTTCGAGTTTAAATCAATAATCACCAATGCCGAAATCCTCTTTAAAACAAGCCTGAAAAATAATGTAACGCTATCATCGACAATTGACCCCTTAATACCTCCATTTATTGAAGCAGATAGGTTCAGGTTATCGCAGGTTTTAAACAACCTTGTTTCAAACGCAATAAAGTTTACGAATGATGGAATGATTTCCATTAACGCGTATTTTGTTGAATATCAGTTAAAAAATACCCATGTTGTTGTCAAAATTGAAGTTTCAGACACCGGCATAGGTATATCTCCCGACCAGCAGTCGAAACTTTTTGAGCCCTTTTCGCAGGTAGATATTGAAGATACGCGACAGTATGAAGGAACCGGATTGGGTTTGTCAATCTGCAAACAACTTATAAATCTGATGGGTGGTTCCATAGGAGCCATAAGTGATACTGGAAAAGGGAGTAAATTCTGGTTTACCTTCCCTGCAAAGGTTGCCGGCCAGCCTTTTATGCAGAAAAATAAGCCAGCCACTTTGAAGCATGTCAAAAAATTAAATATTTTACTGGCTGAGGATAAGGTGGTAAACCAGAAAGTGATAAAACTAATCCTTAATTCAATGGGGCATAATGTCCACATTGTCAATAATGGCCTTGAAGCCATTGAAAGCTTTGAACCAGGCAAATTCGATCTTATATTAATGGATATTCAAATGCCTGTTATGGATGGAATTGTTTCTGCCAATACCCTACGCGAGAAATTCGACTATCTGCCACCTATTGTTGGTCTCAGCGCCAATGCTTTCGAAGGCGACCGGGAAAAGTATATGGCCCTGGGAATGGATGACTATCTTACCAAACCGGTAAAGAAAGAAGATTTTGCAGGGTTGTTAATCAGGTGTATGAAATCTGGATTACTTAGCGGGTAGTATTCGCCGGTAAAAGGTATCGAAAGTTTCAAAATTCAAACCATTAACTCTTTATTTATGAATAAATAAGGTTTTGAAATATTGAACCTTGGTAGTGAAATGTTTCGGTTGTATGCAGTGCTCTCCCGGATAAAGCACCATCATTAGGTTTTAAAAGTGTTCATTGATAGCATTAATACTATATTCAGCCCCTATCTATCTGAGTGCAAAGATGAGAAAAAATACAAGGTGCCCTCAGCGCCAGTCCCTTTGAAGGCAACCGGGAATATTGCATGGCTCTGGGGATGGATGAGTATCTGATAAAGCCTTTAAAAAGAAAAGTTTTTGTGGTTTTTATAGGAAGCATAGAGTTTTATCTGATTTAGCAGCCAACTTTCCCCGCTCAAAGGATGCAAATAATATTATTTTTGCCTGTCTTATCCCAAGAGGCTTTCTCAGAAGTTCCTTCTGGTTGTTCAGCTTGTCGAAACGACATCTGTTTATCAGAGAATTATGCGCTTAGCCAGGCCTGCTTACCAGTCCTTTTCAGGGTGCATAAGACAACCTCATTTTGTTCGTTGGAACAGAATTTTTAGTTTGTGATTTCAGTAAAAGATTAGAATTGGAAAACTCTCTGATTGTAAGCCATAATAGCAAGATTATTTTCACCAGCAATCGACACTGGTTGTACCCACTTTTTGAGTTTGAAGATTTTCTGAAACAAAATCCTTATAATGCCAACGAACTGTTTATCAGAGATAAAATTGCAGGCAGGGCAGCTGCGTGCCTTCTTGTAAACCTGGGTATCAGAAAATGTCACATTGAACTTATCAGCGACAGAGCCATACCCATTTTTGAAAAACATGGCGTTGAATTTATCTACGATCAGAAGGTGGAACAGATACAATGCCGCACTGAAACGCTTATCTCTGCCGAAATGAGTATCTCAGATGCCTATTTGTTTCTGCGAAAACGGGCTGGTAGGGTTAAGGGTCTTCCGGTGAAAATGAAAGGTGTTTCACTCAGGATGGATGATAAGTTGTTATTTGATAATGTTGATCTGTCGGTTGATCGTGGAGAGCAGTTTGTTATCCATGGGGCCAATGGTGCAGGTAAAACCACTTTACTGAAAGCCATTCTCGGTCTCATTCCCGTTTCTGAAGGGGCTATATTGGTTGGCGATCTGATTGTGGGAAGCCCGGATTGGAAAAAAAACCGCAACAAAGTAGCCTGGATACACCAGGAAAGTATAAAAAACGGATTTCCCATCACTGCCGGAGAGGTGGTGAAAATTGGACTCGGCAATACAAGCCTGAACAAAACAGATTCGGAATACCAGGTTGAACTGGCCATGCGCCGTACAGGCTCATTCCACCTGTATCATCAGCCTTATAATACCCTTTCAGGGGGCGAAAAGCAGCGGGTTTCCATTGCCAGATGCCTTTGCCAGAATGCCGGGGTGTTTTTGCTTGATGAGCCTACGTCATTTCTTGATGCGAGCGGCAAGGATGATCTTCTGGATTTGCTTTACGAAGTGAGCCACAGCGAAGCTCCTACTATTATTATTGTTTCGCATGAGCACCAGTGGATTGAAAAACTCAACTGGAAAACCATGGAACTGAAAGGAGGGAAGTTGTGTTAGAGGTTTTAACCCTTACACCCGTTATCAAGGGCATGATTGTTATAACCATTGCCGGACTTACCTTTCCCTTGGCCGGGGTTTATCTTTTCAGGCTAAATCTGCTGCCCATGCGCTTTATGCTTATGCATGGAGCCATTCTCGGTGGTGCTGTGGCTCTGTCATTCAAAATCAATCCCTTCTGGACCACCATTGGGGTTAACCTGCTGCTGGTGTGGTTCATGACCCGTTCGTCGCGGATACTGAAAATGGACCTGGGGCATATCAGTATGTTTTTTATGGTGATCACCATATCCCTGGCATTTATTTTTATCTATAAATTCAATGTTCCGGCACAGGACACCCTTAGTTTGCTTTGGGGAAACCTTTATGTGCTCAGCTGGTTCGAAGTGGCTGGAATAGGGCTTTTTTCACTGTTGCTGGCGGCTTTTCAGTTTTTTTTCCGCAAACATCTGAGGGCGTTGTTCTTCGATGGCGAAATTGCCTTTACCTCAGGCTTCAATGAAAGAGGTTTGTATTATGCTGTTGTGATTGTGGTGGCTATCACCGTGGCGCTGGCCATGAAGCTTATTGGTGCCCTGCTCCTCGACTCCATTTTACTTTTGCCACCCGTGGTGGCATCTTTTCGTGCAAGAAGCCTGAAAGGTATGATTTTCAGCTCGGTGATTTGGGGTGGAGTGTTTGCATTGGGTGGTTTTTTATTATCTATTGCCATTGATGTGCCTGCAAGCTCTGCTGTGGCAGCCCTGGCCTGCATTGTATTTGCAATTATGTATCTAACCCGTAAAAAATGAAGTATACGGTTTACCTGCTTCTTATCATTGCATTTTCATTCTCATGCAACCGGCCCCAGGCTCCATCTTCCAATGTTGTTGCCACCAATGCATGGACAGCGGCCTATGCCCTGGCGGCAGGTGCCGAAAATGTAAGTGTGCTCACACCTTACGAAATGGTTCATCCTACCGAATACGAACTGCGCCCGGGCGACATCCTGCATCTGAACAATGCCGAAGTGATTATTTATGCCGGCTACGAGCTTATGGTGGGGCACATAAAAACCGGACTGAAAATCCCCGATGAAAAACTGTTGCGCATACAAACCAGCTACAAAATGACAGAGATTGAAGAATCTGTAATGCGCATTGCCGCGCGCCTGGGAACAGAAGCCAGGGCTAAGGAAAACCTTGAGAAGATAAAAAGAACTCTGCATAAGACGCGTGAACTGGTCGCTAATGCCGGCCTTGATACTATACCGGCAGCGGTTCATTTCTTTCAGCAATCTTTTGTTGCCGAAGCTGGTTTGCAAACCATTGCCGTTTTTGGCCCTGCACCACCCGAGCCCCGGCAAATTCTGGAAATCACCAGAACAAAAGCATCAATTATCATCGATAATGCTCATAATCCATCAGGCGGTGCCTTAAAGGAAACTATAAGTGGTGCGGATTATCTGATGTTTTTGAATTTTCCGGGGATGCATGGCACTAAAACAATTGAAGATGTGATTGATTATAATACAGAAAAACTGGTAGTCGTTTCTCAAAAGATTCATTGAAAACCAGGGGGAATAGATTTTTGCTGCTCTGCTAATATTGTGCAGATGGGTTAATCTTATGACTGCAATCAATTGCGGTGCAATGCAGTTGTAGGTCAACCCGCAGGCATTGCAGGGGATAGAGTATGTGGAAATAATGGCCAAAAAACAACTGATTCCCAGCACAGCGAAGGTGTAAAGGTTATCAAGGTTTCTGATGGATTCCATCAAATTGTAAATTTTTACCAGCCAGTAGTATTTTAGAAATTGTGTTGGGACAATTTATAGTCAGGAAAACAGATTACGTAAAAAAAAATATCTTTGCCGTATAAATCACAAAAGCTATATCATGGATGCAAAAGTCACATTATCCTTCGATAAAGAAGTGATACAGCAAGCAAAGGCATTTGCAGAAGCACAAAACATAAGTCTGTCACGATTTCTTGAATACTTGCTCCGCAAAGCCACAAGCGCCAATTATCAGCACCTCGAAGATCTTCCTGTTGCCGATTGGGTTAACAAAGTGGCCGAAGGCAAGGCCGAATATATTATCCGTCCCAGGTCGCGCAAGGCACTTAAAAAAGAGTTTTTCGAATCGCGCAAATGAAGCTTTTCCTTGACGCCAATGTTCTGGTTGCAGTTGTTAACAAGGAATATCCCCTGTTTTCTCATGCAGCACGTATAGTAAGCCTGGCTGGGCAGCAAGGCAATGAGGTATTTATTTCGCCCATGAGCCTGGCCATAGCATTTTATTTTGCAGAGAAAAAAAGTGGTACACGGCAGGCAAAAAAGAAAATATCATTGCTCGCTCAAAACCTGAAAATAGCTCCTAATCTTGAAAAAGGGGTAATGCAAACTATCTGGAATGTAAAGATCAACGATTTTGAAGATGGCCTTGAATATTATGCAGCTGTTGATGCAGGATGCCAGATAATTGTAACAGAAGACACATCCGATTTCTGGTTTTCAGGCATCGAAGTGCTTGATTGCCATGGGTTAATCAATAAACTTACTGCTATTCAAAAATAATACAACATTCATAACCAATCCTTAACCTATGAATTACACCATTCGACCCGCCACTGAGGAAGACTTCCCCGCCATTCTTGGTCTTGTTAAAGAGCTTGCATTGTTTGAAAAAGCTCCCGAAAAGGTAACCAACACCGTGGAGCAGATGAAGCAGGAGAAGCACCTGTTTGAAAGTTATGTTGCTGCATTGCCAACGGGTGAAGTGATTGGCATGGCACTCTGGTTTTATGCCTATTATACCTGGGTGGGCAAGTCTCTTTATCTTGATGATATTTATGTGAAAGAACAATACCGGCGCCATAGGGTTGGAACAGCCCTAATGAGAAAGGTTTTTGATGCTGCCCGGAGAGAAAATTGCAACCGGGTGCGATGGCAGGTGCTCGACTGGAATGTTAACGCCATTGAAATGTACAAAAAGGCAGGTGCAACTATCGACGATGAATGGTTGAACTGTGATTTTGACAGAAAGGGAATCTTTGAGTTCAACATGTAAACCCATGACACCACCAAAAACCGGGTGTGAAATAACCAGTTCGGTTATCAGTTTTCTTCAGATGTATCCTGAAGCTAACCTTGAGGATATCTATAAGGGATTCTTTCAGGATGAGTTTGGCCCCGGACATTTGCTGGCCGATGCTCATGCTTCCCGGAAATATCTGAAACGGGAGCTTTCCCTTACGCAAAGCCTGAAAAGATACCAGGCAGAACCCTGTGGCACCGGGCAAAACTTTTACAGGGTTAATCTCGATCTGATAGTGGATGGTTTTATTGGTTTCGACACCTATTTTGAAGCCTTCATTGAAAGTGGTGCATCTTTCAGATTGCCCGAAATTGAAAGCTGGAAAGAAAAATGGATACACATTGAGTTAAAGATCAGACCACTGAATCACCTTATCAAAGATTACCCTGAAAGTATAATTTTTCTGAATAAACGTCTGGCTGATGGAAATGCCGTAGCGCATCACAGCAGAGCTTTTGTGGAAAAATACGACCCACACTACCGGATTATCCATCGTCGGTTTATTGAAAAGTATTTTTATGGAATTGAAGATTTTGGAAAAGGGCTGAAAGGGAATGGAATATCTTGAAAGATTCATCGATAATATCAATTTTTTCTGAAATTGCTTCACCAAAACCACCAGAAATACCCAGAAACCAGTTTGCTTTTCCACGCCGCTATGAAAATATTTTACCTTTGCTTTCTGCTCAAGAAAGTCATATATGATTGAAACGAAATGTGTTCATTGTGGGGCCGGTTGTGGCTCCAATCCTATAATCTGGAATAATAAACCCTTCTGTTGCCACGGGTGCCAGGCAGTTTACCAGATACTCGACAAAAACCGCATGGGGCAATATTACGAAATTTACCCTATGGCGGGCATTCGTATTGAAACAGGCCGGGAAACCAAAGAATTCGAATTTCTGGATAATAATGAAATCCGTGATAAACTGCTTTCATTCAACGATGGAAACACATCGAGCGTTAAATTATTCCTGCCCGGCATTCATTGCGCTTCCTGTATATGGCTTTTGGAACATCTCAATACCCTTAACAGCGGTATTCTGCACTCATCGGTAAACTTTCCGCGGAAGGAGGTTTTTATCACCTTTCGCAACGATCAGATCACCCTCAGGCAGATTGCCGAATTGCTGGCCGCCATACATTACGTACCCGAAATAACCTTCGATCAGCTCGAAGGGAATAAAAGAACCCCTAAAACCAACCGAAGCCTGCTTATTAAATTTGGTATTGCCAGTTTCAGCTTTCTCAATATTATGCTGTATAGTTTCCCGGAGTATGTGCCCGGGGGGCATCTGGTGGAGCAGGAGTTCAAACATATTTTCGGGTTGCTCAGTTTTTTGCTTATCCTTCCAGTAGTTTTCTACAGTGCCAGCGATTATTATCTTTCGGCATGGAAGGGTTTGCGCTACGGGGTAATTAGTATCGATCTTCCCATTACCCTGGGAATTATAGCGCTGTTTCTTCAAAGTTCGTGGGAGGTTTTTAACGGCAATGGCATCGGGTATATGGATTCGCTGGCCGGATTGTTGTTTTTCCTGCTAATTGGAAAATGGTACCAGGGAAAAACCTACGAAGCCCTTTCGTTTGAGCGCGATTACAAGTCCTATTTCCCGGTGGCTATAACCCGCATCGAAGGCGACCGCGAGTGGATGGAACCCATAAAAAACCTTGTTAAGGGTAACAGGATACTTGTGCGTAACCGTGAACTCATTCCCGCCGATGCCCGCATTGTAAAAGGGGAGGGCAACATCGACTATTCTTTCGTTACCGGGGAGGCCATTCCTATTCCCAAGAAAGATGGCGACTTTGTTTATGCCGGTGGAAGGCAGGTGGGCAGTTCTCTGGAACTTGTGGTTGAAACTGAAGTTGATCAAAGCTATCTTACCCGGTTGTGGAATCAGAAAGGCGAAGATAAGCAAACCGGTAATCTGAAGAACACCATTAATACAGTTAGTCAGTACTTTACATTAGTGGTGATTATCATTGCATTTGCAGTCTTTTTCTGGTGGTTTCAACACGACGGGATAGGCACAGCAGTTTATGTTTTTTCATCGGTACTGATTATAGCTTGCCCTTGCGCACTGGCCCTTACTGTGCCTTTTACTTTCGGAAGTACCATGCGCTGGTTTGGCCGCAAAGGGTTTTATATTAAAAGGGCCGAAGTAATTGAGGAGCTGCATAAAGCCGATACCGTAGTTTTCGACAAAACGGGTACCCTTACCCTTAACAGATCAGTAATTGTTAAGTTTATTGGTGATATACTCACTGAAAAGGAGCTGATAATGGTGAAATCAGCTGTTCGCCACAGTAGTCACCCCCTAAGTGCCGCCATCGGCAATTATCTGGCAGATACCACCTTGATTGAAGTAACCGGTTTTGACGAAATTCCCGGCAAGGGTATACTGGCCGCAGTAAACAACCACAGGGTAAGCCTGGGTGCAAGGTCGTTTGTTTGGGGAGATGAAGAAGTGGAAAAAACAACCGAAAGCCGGGTTTACCTCGCCATCGATGGCATTCAAAAAGGTTACTTTGTTATAAGCAACAGCTATCGCAACGGCCTTGTGCAGGTAATTGCGCAGCTGGCAGTTCACTATGAGTTACACCTTATTTCGGGTGATAATGATGCCGAAAAAGAAAACCTTCGCCAGATTTTTGGCCCCCAGGCAAAGTTGCTGTTTTATCAAACCCCGGCCGACAAAAAGGAATATGTAAACAAGCTGAAGGCTGCAGGGAAGAAAGTGCTGATGATAGGAGACGGCCTTAATGATGCCGGAGCTCTTGCCGAAAGCAATGTGGGTATCTCCATTGCCGATGATGTGTTCAGTTTCTCACCTGCCTGCGATGCAATACTTGAGTCGGAGCGTTTCTTTCAGCTCGATAAACTGCTCATGTTTTCGCATACTGCATATAGAGTTATCAGAGGAAATTTTGCCATTTCGTTTATTTACAATGTGGTGGGATTGTCATTTGCGATTACGGCAATGCTATCACCACTGGTTGCCGCTATTTTAATGCCCCTGAGTTCGGTAAGCGTGGTAGCATTTGCTACCTTTTCAATTGCGTTAATTGCCCGGAAAAAACTTCATCAATAGCTTCACATACCTTTTTTAACTATCTTATTTAGAATTATTTCAAATAGCACAATGCTGTGCTATAGTTTACCTATTTACTTACATTTGTAACTAAAACGTAAAAAAGAACTGTAATACCACAATGTCGGCCATTCTCATTCTCATTTTAATCGGGATTATTGTTGGAGGTGGGGCTTTAATAGCCTTTATCTGGGCGGTTCGCGACGGACAATATGATGATGATTATTCCCCATCGGTGCGTATTCTTTTCGAAAATGAGCAGCCGCCACTCAATGGCGATGAAGAGAAATCTGAAGAAATACCTGACAAGAAAGATAAAATTTAACAAAAACATAAGAATTAAATTCAGAAACTAAATAGCAAATTTTATGGAGATTCAAAAATTTACCTACGACAACAAGATCGCCCGCTTGTTTCTCAATGCCACGGTGTTTTGGGGCGCTGTTGCCCTTCTGGTGGGTTTGTTGATTGCCACCGCGCTGGTTTTTCCAGCTATTACCGGTGGAGTATCGTTTTTGTCTTTCGGCAGATTGCGGCCCCTGCACACCAATGCCGCCATTTTTGCCTTTGTGGGAAATGCCATTTTTATGGGCATCTATTATTCGCTGCCCCGGTTGCTCAAAACCCCCATCTATAGTGAATTGCTTGGAAAGATTAATTTCTGGGGCTGGCAACTTATCATTGTGGCTGCGGCTCTCACTATTCCTTTCGGTATTACGGTAGGGAAAGAATACGCCGAACTTGAATGGCCTATTGATATTGCCATTGCTGTGATTTGGGTAGTTTTTGGTCTAAACCTTATAATGACAACCCTGAAGCGAAGAGTGAAGCATATTTATGTGGCTATATGGTTTTACCTCGCCACTTTTGTTACTGTAGCGGTTCTTCATATTGTTAACTCTATAAACATTCCGGTTTCGTTCCTTAAAAGTTATCCCATTTATGCCGGTGTGCAGGATGCCCTGGTGCAGTGGTGGTATGGCCACAATGCTGTTGCCTTTTTCCTTACAACCCCGTTCCTTGGTTTAATGTATTATTTTGTACCCAAAGCAGCCAACCGCCCTGTTTATTCCTACAGGCTTTCCATAATCCATTTCTGGTCGTTGATATTCCTTTACATATGGGCCGGTCCGCACCACCTGCTTTATTCATCGCTGCCCGACTGGATTCAGGCACTTGGTGTGGTATTTTCGGTAATGCTTATAGCTCCGTCGTGGGGTGGTATGGTAAATGGGCTGCTTACCTTGCGTGGCGCCTGGGATAAAGTGCGCCAGGACCCGGTTCTGAAAATGTTTGTAGTGGGTATTACCGCCTATGGCATGGCAACCTTCGAAGGGCCTATGCTTTCGCTCAAGAGTGTTAATGCCATCAGCCACTTTACCGACTGGACCATTGCCCACGTTCACATTGGCGCATTGGGATGGAATGGAATGCTCACTTTCGGTATGATATACTGGTTGATGCCCCGGCTTTACAAAACTCCCCTGTGGAGTGTAAAAATGGCCAATGCCCATTTCTGGCTGGCAACCACCGGGATGCTGTTATTTGCCGTTCCTCTCTATTTTGCCGGCATAACCCAGAGTTTGATGTGGAAAGAGTTTACCGAGGAAGGATTTCTGAAGTATCCCAATTTTATGTCAACAGTAGTTCAGATCATTCCAATGTATGCCCTCAGGATTTTTGGAGGACTGCTTTATATAAGTGGTATTATATTGTTGATTATTAACGTGGTGAAAACTGTCACTATCGGAAAATTTGTAAGGTTTGAAGACGATCAGGCCCCAGCCCTCCAAATGCCAGCCCAGCCCGAAAAAGGACACCGTGGGCTCGAATCACGTCCGGTGCAGTTTACCATTATGGCCCTGATAGTTATTCTTATTGGTGGTATCGTTCAGTTCATGCCTATGTTCATGATAAAAACAAATGTTCCCACCATCGAAGCAGTTATGCCCTATACCCCGCTTGAACTCGAAGGACGCGATATTTACATCCGCGAAGGTTGTTACAATTGCCACAGCCAGATGGTAAGGCCATTCAGATCGGAAGTTGAACGTTACGGCCAGTATACCAAAGCCGGAGAAACGGTATATGACCATCCTTTCCAGTTTGGCTCTAAGCGCACTGGCCCTGACCTTGCCCGCGCAGGTGTTCCCGGAAGCAGCGTTTACAAACCCCTTTCGTGGCATCTTACCCATTTCGGCGATCCTCAAACGCTTATTCCACAATCCATTATGCCTCCTTATCCGTGGCTGCTTAAACGCGATCTCGATCTTTCATCTACAGCAAAAAAGATAAGGGTGATGCAGAGCATGGGCGTGCCTTATCCTGAAGGATTTGACCAGCAGGCCACCGACGATCTGATGAAACAGGCCAAAGAAATTGCTGATGCTTTGGGCCGTGAAGGTTTCCAGATCGAACCCACCCGCGAAGTGATAGCCCTTATAGCCTATTTGCACAGGTTGGGTTTAGATATTAGCCGGCCGCAGCCATTAACCCAAAATTAGTCCAGGTGAGAATTGTAAAAAGCGCACTCGAGAGTATTGCCGGGCTTGATGCATACGGCATCATATCATTCCTGATCTTTTTTGCCTTTTTTATTGGGGTAATATTTTGGGTGGTAAGGATGAAATCATCCAAAGTTGATGAATACAGCAGGCTGCCGCTTCAGGACGATAAGAACGAACTCCCCATTGATGAAAATAACCAAACAGATTCTGAAAAACATAAAACCCAATAGCCATGACAGAAGAAAAACTGCCAAAGGAAACCAATGAAGATTATGAGTATGATACCCTTACCAACGAACGGTTGCTCAAAGACCATGAGTACGATGGAATAAGGGAACTTGATAATTCGCCCCCATCATGGTTTAACCTGTTGTTTATTGTTACTGTGGTATTTGCAATACTCTATCTCTACTCATTGTTTATGTTTCAACCCAAAGGCCTGGTGCAGAAAAAAGAGTTTGAACGCGAAATGGAGGCAGCACGTCTGGCCCGGGCAGCCGAACCTGCCCGCCGCACCTTTCAGCTGATGCTGCTAACAGATGATGCATCACAGGCCAGCGGTAAAAAAATCTTCAATGAAATATGCGCCGTATGTCACCTGGCCGATGGTGGCGGGCTTGTAGGCCCAAACCTTACTGACAAATATTGGATACACGGAAACTCCCTTAAGGATGTATTTACCGTTGTTACCGAAGGGGTTATCGAAAAAGGAATGATACCTTACCGCGACCAGCTCTCCGCCCAGCAGCGGCTCGAGGTAACCAGTTACATTCTCCACACACTGGTAGGGTCAACACCTGCAAATCCCAAAGAACCTGAAGGGGAACCTATTGAATAATTTATGGACACAATAGAACACCCATCATCAGTTGCAAAACCTTTTTTCCGCGATACCCTTCAAACCGTTGATGAGAAGGGTCGGCGAAAATGGATTTATCCCAAACGCCCATCTGGAAAGCTTTACCGTCAACGTTGGGTGGTGGCGCTAATTCTGCTTGCTTTCTTTGTTGCAGCACCCTTTATTTCTGTTAATGGAGAGCCATTAATGCTGTTCAATGTATTACAGCGTAAGTTTATCATTCTGGGCCAGGTATTCTGGCCCCAGGATTTTCACCTGCTGGTACTTTCCATAATTGCCTTTTTGGTATTTATTATACTTTTTACGGTCATATTCGGACGTTTGTTCTGCGGGTGGGCCTGTCCGCAAACCATCTTTATGGAATTTGTTTTCAGGCAGATAGAATATCTTATCGAAGGCGATCATCACACCCAGCGTAAACTTGATCAGCAGGAATGGGACTTTGAAAAACTCTGGAAGAAAGGGTTGAAGCATACCCTGTTCATACTTCTTTCTCTTGGTGTTATTCATCTTATTACAGCCTATATTATTGGTGCCAGTAAATTGGGCGAACTCATGAATGCCAGTCCGGTGCTGAATTTCGGAACCTTTATGGCAGTTATGGTTTTTTCGGCTCTGTTTTATGGTGTTTTTGCCTTTTTCAGGGAGCAGGTATGCATTCTGGTTTGTCCTTACGGACGGCTTCAGGGTGTGCTACTCGACGAAAAATCGATTGTGGTGGCCTACGACTACAAGCGCGGCGAAGCCCGTGGCTCATTTCATCCCGGCGAAGACCGCCTGTTTGCAGCAAAGGGCGATTGCATTGATTGCAATAATTGTGTAATGGTGTGCCCAACGGGTATTGATATCCGCAACGGAACCCAGCTGGAGTGCATCAACTGCACTGCCTGTATTGATGCCTGCAAAAAGGTTATGGAAAGGGTTAAATCTCCGCGGGGCCTTATCAGATACGATTCAGAAGAAGGAATAGTACGTGGCATCAGAAGAATATTCAGCGGAAGAGCAATGGCTTATTCGGCTTTTCTTTTGGTATTGCTGGGAGTGGTCACCACGCTGTTCGTTTTGCGGGGCGATGTGGAAACCACCATCTTGCGTATGCCGGGTTCTCTTTACCAGAAATATGGTGCCGACAGCTTTGCCAATATTTACAAGGTTCAGCTGGTAAACAAAACCAATCAGGACATGCCTATAACCCTTGAAATTCTATCCCCTGCAATGGGCAAAATACTGTGGATCGGGCCACAACTTCAGGCTTTGCAAGGCCAGGTTACCGAAGCCGATTTTATGGTGGTTTTCCCCGAAAACGCTCTTTCATCATCCAATACAAAGCTTATAATCGGCGTATTTGCCGGAGACAAACAGGTTGATACCTACAAAACCAATTTTATTGCGCCGAATAGGGTAGGGATTGGGGATTAGGTATAAGGTGTCGGGATTTAAAGAACAGGAAGTTTTTTTTTAATAGATAATTTCGTTTAAGATTGGATGTGAAGGATTTAAGAAGAGCCTGAAAACGTTTGAAAATAGATTAAACACATGAAAATACAATGGAACTGGGGTACAAAGCTCGTTATTGCAATGGGGGCCTTTATGCTTATGGTTATTTCGATGGTGGTATTTATGGTAAGGCAGGATGTTAGTCTTGTTGAAAAGGACTACTATCCGCGCGGGCAGGCCCACCAGGAAATGATAGACCGGGTGCAGAATACCCTTCCTTATGTAAATGATATTTTGGCTGTCGTTGAAAATGGCAGTGTGATTATTTCTTTCCCTCCCTTTTTCGAACCCTTATCCACCGAAGGATTCGTACATGTGTACCACCGTATCAGCGATGCCAACGACCGCTATTTGCCCCTTATGCTCGATCAGAGCAACCGTTTTTCTTTTCCCCTGGCTGGCATGCATGGACGCTTCATCCTTAAAATTACCTGGCAACAGAAGGGGGTTGACTACTACACCGAAAAAAATATTGACCTGCAATAGTATGCACGATTTATACACAGCACTTGTAATTGGCCTTGTAGGCAGCATTCATTGCATTGGCATGTGCGGGCCTATAGCGGTTGCACTTCCTTTGGGGCGCAAAGGGATTATTTCCAAAGCCTCGGGTGCTATGGTGTACAACCTTGGCCGAAGCATTACCTATGGGGCACTGGGAGCCATATTCGGGCTTCTGGGTCGTGGCATTCACCTGGCGGGTTTCCAGCAATGGGCATCCATACTGATAGGCATGGTAATGATCATCACAGTGGTTTTTCCTTTCCTGTTTAAGGGGATAAATATTAATTCCCAATGGAACAGCCTTTTCACCGGCCGCCTGGCTGGTTATTTCCGGAACCTGTTCAGTAACCATTCTATATCATCACTGTTCACTATCGGGCTGCTCAACGGACTTTTACCCTGTGGGCTGGTTTACGTGGCGGTTGCAGGGGCTCTCAATACCAACGATGCTCTTATGGGGGTGCTTTTTATGGTGGTTTTTGGACTGGGTACTTTGCCGGTTATGATGGGGGTTTCGCTGGCCGGAAATTTCATTAGCATAGGCCTTCGCCGGAAAATAAACAAAATCATCCCCGCTTTTATCATTATCCTGGGGTTACTGTTTATACTCCGCGGTATGTCGCTGGGCATACCCTACATTAGCCCCAAAAGTCAGAAACTCACCCCCGACAAGGAAGTAAAAACTGAAGGCGCATGCTGCAGCAAGGGAGATGAGTCGTTTTATCAGTTGTAATAGTAGCGTTTTTACCTAAGTTGAAAAAGAGTTAGGATTGCTAGGCTTTTCTGGCAGTAATATTGGGTAACACCTTTAATAACACTATTAGTGGGCTTTTATATTTCTCCTTAAACAACCCATTTGCTTTTAATCATTTATCATCAAAATATTCGTACCTTAATTTAACTATTCACTTAAACATTTTTTATTATGGCACGAGTTAGTATATACCTGAACTTTGCAAAAGAAACCGAGGATGCGTTTCTGTTTTACCAATCTGTTTTTGGTGGTGAGTTTGATGGTGGTTTTAGCAGATTTGGAGATATGCCACCCACAGAGGGGATGCCTCCAATACCCGAAAACGATAAAAATCTTGTTATGCATGTAGCCCTGCCGGTAATGGGTGGTTTTATGCTTATGGGGTCTGATGCCCCCGAATCGATGGGTTTTAATGTGGTTAAAGGTAATAATGTTAATATTAATCTTGAACCTGACACCCGCACCGAAACCCAACGGCTTTTCAAAGCACTTTCTGATGGAGGTAAAGTTGAAATGGAGCTTCAGGATATGTTCTGGGGAGACTACTTTGGCAGTGTGGTTGATAAATTTGGAATCCACTGGATGTTGGCATGCTCCGAAAAATCGTGAAATTGCCACCTGGCCGATATTAATTATCTTTGTCGTATTGTTTTTGATGGCATTATTAACCCTTTCTTGCCACCACATTGCACATACACCGAATCTGAGCCACACTGGTAACTACCTAAAGGAAATCTACTTTTCTTAAGCGATTTGCCCGACCAAAATTCCATAATCAATATTAGTTTTTATGTTAATTTAGACAAATAATTATTGAACAAAAAGTCAAATGAAAAATCTTTCCCTTCTTGTCGTATTTCTGCTTTTAGTCCAGGCATTATCAGCCAAGGTTAGCGTAACCTTTAATGTGAACCTGACCACTGCAGCAGGTTTCAACCCTGTTGTTCACCAGGTGTATATCTCCGGAGCCCGTCAGGATGCATCTGCCGGGTTTGGATCATTCGGTGTTTGGCCAATGCCTGGAATCGAACCCGGATTCAAAATGCAACCTACAGAAAATCCGATGATTTACACCCTTACACTCAGTAATATTTCCCCTAACAGCTACGCTTATAAATATTTCCTAGTGGAAAACAATAACCCCACATGGGCTTTAGGTGAGTGGCATGGTGATCCCAACAGGTTGCTTGTTGTAGGACCGACAAACGTTGTCTTAAAAAACACTTTTGGCCAGATAACCGATATTGTTGGTGCTAAGATTGTAATTAATGAGATGCTGGCATCCAACTCTGCCATTAATGCCGATGAAGATGGCAATTTTGAAGACTGGATTGAAATATACAATGAAGGTGGGTCTGCGGTTAATCTTAGGGGTTATAAACTTACAGATAACCTTTCCATTCCTGATAAATGGACTTTTCCAGAAACCTCAATTTTTCCGGGCCAGTACCTTGTGATTTGGGCTTCAGGAAAAGACAGGGCGCAACCTGGCCAACCCCTGCATACCAATTTTCGTATTTCAGCCGATGGTGAGCCTGTGATTTTTAGTTCTCCCGATGGGGAAATCATTGATCAGGTCGATGAAGTGCGCCATCAAACCAATATATCCTGGGGGAGGTTGCCCAACGGCACAGAAACATTCAGCTATCTTACCCAACCCACACCGGGATACGCCAACGAAGGGCCTGGCTATACATCTCTATTACAACCCCTTGAATTCTCGCATACCGATGGGTATTATTCAACAGGCTTCAACCTAACCATAACCTCGCCTGATGCCGGTACCACCATCCGTTATACACTCGATGGTTCTGAACCTACACAGGACTCACCGGTCTATACAATTCCCATCACCATTGCCGCCCGCAACGGACAGAGCAATACCATATCCATGATCCCCACAAATAACAACTCCCAAACCGGACCACCCTACTTTGAGGGATGGCAGCCACCTGTAGGAGAAGTATTCAAAATCAATGTGGTAAGGGCAAAAGCTTTTCATCCCACTGCACCACCCGAACGGGTTTATACCGCATCATACATTGTTAACAATAAGGCAGCAGCACGCTACACTCTCCCGGTGTTTTCGCTTGCCACCGATAACAAGAACCTGTTTGATGACGAAACCGGAATTTATGTACATGGTAACCATCAGAATTATTTCCAGGACGAATGGGAACGCCCTGCACACCTAACTTTATTAACCAAAGCCGGCGACGTTGCCTTTAAGGAAGACCTGGGCATAAGGCTCCATGGCAATACTACCCGCAGCCGCCCCCGGAAAAGTTTCCGTATAGTAATGAGGGGTGAATATGGTAGTTCATGGCTTAATTATCAGCTCTTTCCTGATAAGAAGACCGATATGTATAAACGGTTTATCCTGCGCAACTCGGGTAACGACTGGGATTTTACCATTTTCCGCGATGGCGTTTTTCAGTACCTGGCCAAAAACCTGAATGTTGAAACGCAATATTACCAGCCTGCCATCCTGTTCATCAACGGTGAGTACTGGGGCATCCACAACATCAGGGATAAATACGACGACCGCTATATTTTTGCCAAATATGGCATTGAAGAAAACGAAATGACCATTCTGAGCGATAATTCGGCTTACAGATGGGGAAATGAGCAGGGAAAGGCACATTACGACAACATGGTGAATTTTATACGGAACAACAACCTTGCAAATACATCCAACTACAATCAGGTTAAGGAAAGGATGGATGTTGAAAGTTTTATCGATTTTCAGCTTACCCACATTTTTGTGAAGAATACCGACTGGCCTGGCAATAATGTTCTTTACTGGCGCTATAATCGCGAAGGTTTTTCACCTGCCAACGGGGTTCGGGACGGGCGGTGGCGCTGGATGATACTTGATACCGACTTTGGATTCGATCTGCCGTTTACCTATGTTCCCGGGCTCGGCGAAGGGCCTTCGCATAACACACTGGCATTTGCCACCGCTCCTTCAGGTCCTTTCTGGCCAAACCCGGAATGGTCAACCCTTATGCTTCGCAAGCTGCTCGAAAATACCGAGTTCAGGAATAAATTCATCAACCGCTATTGTGACCTGCTCAATACCACCTTCAGACAGGCACATGTAATCAGCGCAATTGATTCCATCGCCGGGCTTCTTGCCCCAGAAATGGAAGAGCATATTAACAGATGGCGCCGGCCGGCAAGTATACAGGTTTGGAACGATAATGTCCAGGTACTGCGCACCTTTGCCAGGCAGCGACCAGCATCCCAGTTTCAGCATATGCAGCAGAAGTTTGGGCTCTCCGGAACTTCAACACTCACTGTTGATGTTTCGGCTGCAAGCCACGGTTATGTAACGGTGAATACCATCGATGTAAGACCCGCCACTATGGGAGTGTCAAAAAATCCCTATCCCTGGAGTGGAACCTATTTTCGTGGAGTTCCCATGCAACTGGAAGCCAAACCTTTGCCCGGCTATATGTTCAGCCGCTGGTCAGGAGGCTCGGCAGCTACCACACCTGCCATAAGCCTGTCTATGGCTGGTAATACCCAGTTAACCGCCCATTTCGTTAAGGCTCCCGAACCCGATCTTATCCATTTCTGGTTTATTGGTAATACGATTGTAAACGACACTCCCCTTGAGTGGGTCGACCCCACTTACACCATCAATACAGGTGCACGCCTTAATTACAAGTCAGCCCTTGCCGGCTATCCTTTTGCCAGTGGCGATCCCAACTGGCGAAAAGCATCGATGGAGCGGCGCAACAGCCCCACCGAAATCAACTACCAACCCCTTGGTAATAATGGTGTTGCCTTTGCCCATGCTGCTATGCGCGGGCTTCAGGTCAAACAGCCTTTCAGTGGCGATGGGGGAGAGAACACCCTCTATTTTGTTGCTCCTACCCAGGGCTTTAAGGATGTGAAGTTTCAGTTTGCCGCCAAAGACGAAGGGGCTGCAAGCGGACTTATCATTGATTATTCAGTTACAGAAACACCCGTATGGATCACCACAGGTCTTACCACCAACAGTTTTCCCCTAACCAACGATTACCAGTTGTTTACCGTTGATTATACAGGCATCGCAACGGTTTCAGGGAATCCTCATTTCAGGATAAGATTACGGTTTAATACAACCAATCCAACCGCCGACAATGGCAACAGGGTAACCTTCAATAATTTCAGTATTGCTGGTTTTCCGCTTTCATCTACTGTTGAAAATGCTGCTGACCTAACATCGCGTTTAATGGTTTTCCCAAACCCGGCAGGTGATCATATTACCATTGAAGGCACAAAGCAATGGGTAACCATAAGTATTATCGATATGACAGGTCGATTGGTTATTAATACCAACCAGCGTAATGTTGATGTGTCACCACTTCAGAAGGGCGTTTACCTTGTAAGAGCCGCAGATGCAAGTGGAAGCATTTCTACTGCAAGGTTTGTTAAAAGGTGATTTTGGGTAAAATCAATGATGCTTAAGCAATTTCGCTGGATATTGTTATGTAAAACTACCTTCAATCGTTTGGGATAAATCATTTCTAATTGTAAATATTAAGGTAAAGTAATTCTTTTTGTAAGTGTTAAAAAAAGAATACCAATTTTAAGTGGTATTCTTTTTTTTTTTTGAGTTAATATATTATTCATAATCAATGTGTTATTCTATTATTTAGAATGTGTCTAAATTTATGCGAAATGTTGTAATATTAAAATCATGTTATATTTTTGAATGTAAGATTTTATTAAGAAATATTAATGTATCTGTTTTGGTTTATTTTTGATTTACCAATTAAGATTTTGAATTTTAATGGTATAAAAGCTTTTAATTGTATTTTGTTTTATTATTGGATTTTTGACTACAGTATTTGAATAATTCTTCAAATATTTCAAATTGTATCAGTTTTCATATAAGGGGACTGGGGTATCAGATTTTAATAGTATGGTTTTAAATTAATTTTTTGTTAAAATGTTAAGGCTTATCCGGTCTATTCTTGTGTTATTATCCTTTATTTGCTTTTTCCAGGAACTATACTCCCAAAGGTTAAGCGTAAGAGGATTTGTTGAGGACATGTTATCAGCTGAACGTTTGCCAGGAGCTACTTTGTCTGTTCATTCCCAAAATCAGGTATTCGTTACAAACGGCTATGGTTACTTTAGTTTTACAATTCGCAATACCGAACCGGTTGATTTAAGGATTTCCTTTATCGGTTACCAAACCCTTATAATAAACACTATTAATCTTACTGATACCTTTATAGTAATTAAATTACAACCCATTTCCACCTTAATGGAAGAGGTGGTAGTGCAGTCAGAAAGCATAAACAGCACAATATCATTAAACAGCGGGCAAGTAAATATACCCTTAAGCCAGATTAAATCGAGCACTGCTTTGCTTGGTGAACAGGATCTTATAAAGAGTTTAACTTTTTTGCCTGGTGTTCAGTTTGCCACTGAAGGTACTGCGAATATTTCGGTAAGAGGAGGAGCCCCTGAACATAATCTAATCCTGATTGATGATGTACCTGTATATAGCTCAAATCATTTGTTTGGGATTGTGTCAATTTATAATGCCGACGCATTAAAAAGCGCTACTCTTATAAAAGGTGGATATCCTGCACGTTATGGGGGCCGGGCTTCTTCGGTGCTTGATCTGCGGCTTAAGGAAGGCAATATGAAACAATGGCAGGGAAATGCCACAGCAGGTATTATTTCTTCTAAAATTTTGCTGGAAGGGCCTATTGTACAGGATAAACTCTCGGTAATGGTTTCAGCACGCAGAACGTTACTTGATTTAATTGCTATGCCTTTAATACATTTTTTGCAGGATGATGTGGAAAGAAGGGCATATAATTATTCTTTTTACGATATTACCGCAAAAATAAACTATTTACAAAATGCAAAAAACAGGCTCATCTTAAGCTATTATGGATCAAAGGATCCTTTCAGGTTAAAGGTTATAGGTGATGCAGATGTTAATAACACCGGAGTTTTAGCCGGATTAAAAAACGAATACAGGTGGAAACTGGGTTATGGAAACAACATTGCATCGTTACGCTGGAATCATATATTTACCAATGGTCTTTTTGCCAACACCACCCTAAAATATAGCAACTTTAATTATTATAACTTGGAGTCATTCACTAACTACAGTGTAGTTGGCGGCGAAAAGGTAACCGAAAGTCACCAACTTGCGTTGTTTTCCGGATTAAAGGATTGGGGTGCTAAAGTTGATTTTGGTTTCAGTAATATTCCATCACATTACCTTAGGTTTGGGTTGGATTACACAGCTCATTCCTACAATCCTGGCCGGGAAATATTTTATCTTAACGATTTGTACAGAGATTTGAAAGTGGACTCAACGCAAATAGAAGAGAGTTTTGCAGGTAACGAATTCTCAATTTATATTGAAGATGATTGGAACATAAGTAAGCATTTAAATGTAAATGCCGGATATAGGTACAACATCTTTTCCATGTATGGTCAACAGTTTTATCAACACCATGAGCCAAGGGTTAGTTTTAAATATATGGCTTCACCTTATGTGTCAGTCAATGGTTCTTATTCGCGAATGGGTCAGAATATCCATTTGCTTTCAAATTCCGGAATAAGCCTGCCTACCGATTTGTGGGTCCCATCTACCCAAACCATTAAACCAGTAAATTCTGAACAATTTTCTTCCGGGATTATTTTTACAGGAAAGAATAGCCATTATCTGTTCTCTGTTGAAGCATATCATAAAACACTTACCAATGTTTTGGAATACAAGGAAGGAGCCAGTTTTTTCGACAATGCTTCGTGGCAAACATAGGTAGAAGCAGGCATTGGAAAATCTACCGGGATTGAGTTTATGCTCGAAAAAAGAACAGGCAAATTGCAGGGATGGGTTAGCTACACACTCTCTAAGGCCGACAGGCAGTTCGATAGTATTAGCTTCGGTAGGGTATTCCCATATAAATACGACAGAAGGCATAATGTTTCATTAACAGGTACTTATAAGTTTAATGAAAAGCACCAGTTGAGTGTGAACTGGATTTTTGCAACGGGTAATCCTGTATCCTTTGCCTTTGAAAGTTTTGAAGGCACTCACTCAAAATTTCCCTGTCTCTATTCAGATTATCTCTTTGAAAGCTATCTTCCCAACTACACTTTGCGCAATAACTACAGGTTACCGTCATTCCATAGACTCGATGCGGGCTACTCAATCAAGCAAAAAAGAAAACGGGGAGTAGGCGAATGGAATTTTGGAGTTTATAATCTTTATAACCGTAAGAACGCATTTTACTATTTTGAATCGGAGAAAAAACTTTATAAAGTTAGTTTACTTCCCATTATTCCATCTGTTTCATACTCTTATACATTTTGAATATGAAGTGCCTTTACCGGATTATATTTATAAATACTGCGATCCTATTCTTATTTACTGCCTGCCTGGATGAAATGGATTATCTGCCAGGAGAAAAGGATCCACAAATTGTAGTTAATTGTTTATTTGCTGATGGGGAGCCTTTAAGGGTATATTTAAGTACAACCATTTCGCCATACCACGATGTACAATCGCAGGTGATAAGGGATGCACAAGTAGAAATATTTGAAAATAACCGGTCACTGGGTTTTCTTTCATTTGAGAGACAATATGTTTATCGGACTCCCGATTCTGTTAAGGTGGCTATCGATTCCTGTTTTACAAACAATTCTATTATCCCGACTGCTGAAAAAAATTACAAAATTGAAATAGCAGTGCCCGGCCATAAAAGAATAACAGCATCAAGCAGAATACCATCAAAAATTGTTACCAGGCCCATAACTTCGTATACTATAACAGATTACCATGCCGGTTATCCGGTTACATCTACTACTTATAATTTTGGTTTTACCGATCCCCCCGAAAGAAATTATTATCATGTAGCTGCAATCGGCTACCATCCATATCCAGATCGAAATCCAACTTATTTTAATAAACGATATATTGAGGTCCCATTTTTTATT
>JBBISA010000057.1:0-25603 GCA_037441525.1 Bacteroidota bacterium | reverse complement strand
AGCATTATCTAATTGCATTTATGAGTGTTTACACAATCTTTTTTATACTACCCAAAAACACTAAATTTGCACCATCATTTCATTTATGAAGAAAAACATCGCACCGGCTATCTTACTTCTCATCGCTTTTTCAGTGATGCTGGTGCACGATGTTATCCCCCATCGCCATCACCAGGAAAATATCTGCTTCGAACATTCGGCGTGCCAGTCGAACCACAACCAGCAGAATGAACCGAAAGAGGATTCTCCTTCTGACCAGGATGCTTGTTGTATACTGGCTCTTCAACTCATTCTCATCCCAGCCAATCACAATGAGTATGGCTTTCTCCAAAATAACCTTCACCCTGAAAGTTCATCCTGGCAGAATTTTGTTTTTTTCCCAGGTCAAATCCCATCAGGCATTTTGTTCCTCTCTGCCCTGCCCTTCAGGCAAACACCATTCAGAGAAAACAAACCTGACTTATTTGCCGCACCCATTCATGGAATGCGGGCTCCCCCGGTTGCTTAATTTACCCTTCCCCTGCGTTAGATTACTTTGTGGTTTTGTGCCACAATTAAGGATTCATTTCAACGCCTCGGATTTGGAATTTTAAGAACTCATGGTATTTCAATCGTGAGTTAGTAGTTTAATATTAAGCAATTAACAATGAAAAGAATAGCCTATTTTTTCGCCATACTATTTTTGCTCGTTTCATGTGGTGCAGCTACCCAAACCAATTCAGAAAATAACACCCACAGCGGGTGTACAGATTCAACGCATGATCACAGCGAAAAACCTGCCGGGCAGGAATCGTTTGTTGTGAACGAAGACGGAACCGAAACAGTTACTCACACCCATGGAGAAGACAGTGATCATGATCATAACCATGATCATTCAAACTCAAAACCTCACACGCATTAATCAGGATTGCAACAGACAGATGTAAAAAAGGTTGTCCGTTGCAACATCCTTTTTCCCAAAAGAACTGAACCAATGAAAGGAAAAATAATTACCGGATTGCTTATTGGCCTGCTGATGCAGGGCTGCAATCACTCCCAAAACCACAACCTTGAGCATGACCACGAGCAGGATGATGCCAAAATACTGATAATTGCCTATAGTGACGAACTGGAGATATTTGCTGAAGCTGATCCCTTTGTTGCCGGAAAAACATCGGAGATACTGGCTCACTTTACCTGGCTCGATGATTTCAAACCCCTTGAGAGCGGGAAAATTACCCTAAGCCTTATTACCGGCAGTCAGGGAGTGAGAAAAACAATCGTCACACCGGCAAAACCTGGCATTTATCGCTTTCAGCTTCAACCAGAAGTGAGCGGGCCAGGCAGAATATTTTTTGATGTGGAAACCGAAGGAAGAACCTTTAAAATTGAAGGCGGGGAAGTGATGATCTTTGATGATGAGCACGACGCCTTACATTATGCTATCGATAACATGGTATCTCATCCTGCTGCCATCAGTTTTACCAAGGAACAATCGTGGCTGGTTGACTTTGCCACACATATAGCTGGTAGGCAACAAATGGGCCCGGTAATCAGAACCGTAGGGGAAATACAACCCACCCAGGCTGATCAGCAAACCCTTACGGCGGCTACACAAGGAATTGTAAAAATGGTGAATACGTCGCTATATGATGGAATTTTGCTGCAAAATGGTGAAGTTTTGCTTACCATATCGGGCGACGGGTTGGCTGAAGGCAATGCCACCCTGCGGTATCGCGAGGCCCGCAATAATTTCGAAAGGGCCAGAGCCGATTATGAACGGGTAAGCAAACTTGCTGAAGAGCGCATAATAAGTGAGCGGGAATTATTGCAGGCAAGAAATGATTTCGAGAATGTTCGTGCCATTTTCGACAATCTTTCCAGAAATTTTTCGGAAACCGGCCAGGTGGTCAGAAGCCCTTTTGCCGGGCACCTGGCACAATTGCATGTTGCCAACGGACAATTTGTTGAACCAGGTCAGCCCATTGCTGTTATTATCCGCAACAACAATCTGGTAATAAAGGCCCCAGTTCAGCAACGATATGCATCTCAACTTCAAAACATAAGGGGCGCCAATATTACCGGCCCTGATGGAAATACCCGCACACTTGAAGAACTTAATGGCAGAATATTATCTGTTTCGCAAAGCGTAAATCCCAACAATCTTATGTTGGCCGTTCATATTAAAACAAGCCCACAACCAGGATGGCTGCCGGGGTCGCTTACCGATGTGTTTCTTACGGTTTCATCAACAGAAAAATATTTGGCAGTGCCCAACTCAGCAATACTGGAAGAGCAGGGCAACTACTTTGTGATGGTGCAGATACATCCTGAAAGTTTTGAAAAAAGACAGGTAGTGCCGGGCCCGTCAGATGGCAAGTATACTGCTGTGCTCAACGGATTGAATGAAAACGAGCGTGTGGTTACCCGTGGAGCTATCCTGGTGAAAATTGCTGCCACTTCATCATCCCTCGATCCCCATGCCGGGCATGTGCACTAAAGTAATCCAATTCAATGCCGACAGCTTCTAAAATCTAATCCTCTATTTACATGCTCGATAAAATACTGTACTTCTCATTGGAAAACCGCCTGCTGGTTATACTGCTTGCCATAATATTGATGGTGACAGGGTTGCAGATTGCCGGCAGGATGGATGTTGATGTGTTTCCCGATATTACTGCCCCCACTGTAGTTGTAATGACCGATGCCCACGGCATGGCACCCGAAGAAGTTGAACGCCTTGTTACTTTCCCCATAGAAACAGCGGTAAACGGCGCCACAGGTGTCCGCAGGGTTCGCTCAGCATCATCGCAGGGATTTTCGTTCGTTTGGGCTGAATTCGATTGGGGAACCGACATTCTCAGAGCCCGCCAGATAGTAAGCGAAAAACTGGTTGAGGTTACCACTAAAATGCCAACGGGAGTAAATACTCCAATTATGGCACCCCAAACATCGGTCATGGGCGAAGTGATGTTCATTGGAATGCAGGCCGACAGCACCACCATGCTCGATTTGCGCACCATTGCCGACTGGGAAATCAAACCGGTGCTGCTTGCCACTGAAGGAGTTGCCCAGGTAACAATTATTGGTGGTGACTACAAACAATACCAGGTGCTTGCCGATCCGCAACGAATGATGCATTTCGGTGTTAGCATTTCTGAACTGGAAGAAACATGCCGTGGCATCAGCGATAATTCACAAGGTGGCGTTATCCGACAGTATGGAAATGAATTTGTTGTGCGCGGTATTGCCCGCACCAATGATCTGTACCTGCTGGGGGCATCGTTTATTATTACTAGCAGTGGAAAAAAGGTAAGGATAAATGATGTGGCAGAAGTAAAAACAGGCGCAGCGGTAAAATTGGGCTACGGTTCGCAGAATGCAAAGCCTGCCGTAATCCTTTCCGTTTCCAAACAACCCAATGCCAATACCATTAAGGTTACCCGTGCAGTGGAAGCAAACCTAAGCAACCTGCGTACCACCCTCCCACCCGATGTAATTGTTGACAGCACCATTTTCAGGCAGGCCGATTTTATTGAAACTGCCATTAACAATGTGCAGAGAGTTCTTCTGGAAGGGGCATTTCTGGTGGTGATAATTTTGATGTTGTTCCTCATGAGTTTCCGCACCACCATTATTTCGGTGCTTGCTATTCCGGTTTCGTTACTTGCTGCAGTAATTGCACTTGATCTGCTCAATCTCCATATAAATACAATGAGCCTCGGAGGTATGGCCATAGCCATAGGTTCATTGGTTGACGATGCCATTATTGATGTGGAAAATGCCTATAAGCATCTCAGACGAAATGTTCTTCTGCCACCCAAAGAACAGACCCCTGTCATAAAGATTATATTCGACACTTCAAAAGAGATACGATCATCTATTATCAACGCAACCATGATTATCATCGTGGCGTTTATTCCCTTGTTTTTTCTTTCGGGCATGGAAGGTCGCATGCTCCAACCCCTGGGCATAGCCTTTATAGTATCTCTGGCAGCATCGCTGGTTGTGGCCATGACACTTACACCCGTACTGTGCTATTTTTTGCTCACCGACGAAAAACTTCTTCTAAAGAATAAGCACGAACCCTGGCTGAGCCGTAACCTGGCATTATGGTACCGAAGCTCGCTCGTATTTGCCCTGAATCACAAACGTACATTCATACTGGCCTCATTGGGGTTGTTTCTTTTCGCACTGGTGGTAATGTCGCAAATGGGAAGAAGTTTCCTGCCTGAATTCAACGAAGGTGCCTTAACCATTTCTGCGGTGGCAAAGCCAGGCATTTCGCTCGATGTAAGCAATGAAATTGGTAATCTTCTCGAAAAGGCAGTGCTTGCTATACCCGAAGTTACCGGCACTACACGGCGAACCGGCAGGGGCGAACTCGATGAACATTCGCAGGCAGCCAACAGCGCCGAAATCGACATCAACTACATTTTTAAAGACAGGCCGCGTGAAGAATTTATGGCTGATATCCGCGAAAAACTCGGGTCAGTGCCAGGTGTGGCATTTACAGTAGGACAGCCGCTGGGCCATCGTATCGACCACATGATCTCAGGCACAAGGGCCAATATAGCCATCAAAATATTCGGCGACGAACTTAACACTCTCTATCGTACCGGCAAGCAAGTTGAAGCCGCCATTATGGAAATTCCTGATGTGGTTGATGTTACTACCGAAGAACAAACCGAAGTGCCCCAGTTGCAAATCCGCGCCAACCGTGAAAAGCTGGCCTGGTATGGAATTACGGTGCATGATTTTACCAGATTTGTTGAATTGGCCTTTTCGGGCGAAAAGGTTGCAGATATCTATGAGGGGCAACGCCGGTTCGACCTGATCCTGAAACTCAACAGCGATTTTACAGGTGATATGGACGGAATCAGAAATGCCCTTATGAAAACAGCAGATGGACGCTATGTATCACTCAACGAGGTGGCCGATATAATATCGACAAGTGGCCCCAATAACATAAGCCGCGAAAATGTTCAGCGCAAACTGGTGGTATCGGCCAATGTTAGTGGCGGGAGCCTTTCGAAAGCAGTTGAAAACATCAGGAAAAAGATAGCATCAGATGTTCAGTTGCCCGAAGGTTACCGGATTGAATTTGGCGGGCAATTCGAAAGTGCCGAAGCGGCATCAAGAAGTCTTCTCATAACATCCATTCTGGCTATTGGGGTAATTTTCCTTTTGTTATTCCAGGAATTCAGAAATATGAAAGTGGCAGGGGTGATACTCCTTAACCTACCGCTGGCCTTAATCGGTGGGGTGTTTGCAATCTGGGTCACATCAGGAGTATTAAGCATTCCGGCTATTATAGGGTTTATAACCCTGTTTGGTATTGCCACCCGCAACGGCATCCTTTTAATCTCCCGTTATCAAACCCTTGAAAACAAAGGAGAGAACCAGATCGACAGCATCATGAATGGTTCGGTGGAAAGACTTAACCCTATTTTAATGACCGCCCTCACAGCAGGATTAGCCCTTATTCCCCTGGCCCTTGGTGGCGATGTGGCCGGCAATGAGATTCAGAGCCCAATGGCAAAAGTGATACTGGGAGGACTGCTTACCTCTACCCTGCTCAATATTTACCTGGTACCCATTGTATACAGCCTTCTCAAGAAAAAACAAAGCATTAAATCAACCTGATATGTTAAAAGGAAAAATCATAATAATTCTGATGATGTTTTGCACCGGCTATCTCAGCGGGCAGCAATCCATTAACGATATCTTAACCGAAATTGAAGCCAACAACCTGCAGTTTCAATCCATTCAGAAAAAAAATGAAGCCAAAGCCTTGGGCAATCGCACTGGCATTTTTCTTCAAAACCCTGCCATTGACTATTCATGGTTCAACGGAAGCCCGGCAACTATTGGCAACAGAACCAACCTTTCTGTAATTCAGCCATTTTACTTTCCCACTGCCTACCGCAATATGTCGAACCTAGCAAACCTGCAAAACCAGCAGCTCGACACAGAATTTGCAGAACAGCGAATACAACTGCTTACCTCAGCACGAATGGTGTGTTTGAACCTTATCCATACCCGGCTTAAAAATAATGAGTGGGAAATAAGACTAAATCATGCACAGCAATTGGCAAGGGCCTGGGAAAGAATGTTACAAACAGGACAAATCAGTCAACTGGATTACAACAAGATACAAATCCATCTGCTCAATACACGAAAAGAACTGGAAAGCATTTCCATTGAGCAACAAACTTATGAAAATGACCTCACTAATCTAAACGGAGGCAAACCCCTTAATTTTGCAATAGGCCAATACCCTGTTGCTGAACTTGATCGCGACTTTGAAAACTGGTACCAGAAAGCTGAACAAAAAAACACAGCATTACAGTGGATCAGGCAGGAAATAGAGATAAGCCGAAAAAAGGAGCAATTACAAAGGGCTTTAAATCTGCCGTCTTTTCAAGCAGGTTATGTGAGCGAAGTACTTACAAACGAGCAATTTCGCGGTTTTTCCATTGGAGTATCAATACCTATGTGGGAAAACAAAAACACCCTGAAATATGCCCGTGCAAACACCCTGGCGATGGAAAGCGAAGAAATTAGTCTGCAAAACCAGTTCTACAACCACCTAAAATCGTTGTATACGAGAGCATCAGCTCTTGCTGATTATCTTGCAGATTACGAGCAACTGCTTAAAGAACAGGACAATACCCCCTTTTTGCAAAAGGCTTTTGAAGCAGGACAAATAAGCATAACAGAATACCTGCTCGAATTGTCATATCTATACCAAAGCAGGGATAAAATACTTGAAACGGAGTTGGAGCTGCACCATACACTTGCATTGCTGAATCAATATGTATATTGAGTTTGTTGTAAATCATTAAATCGCACTGAAATATCAGAGTCATATATGCACATTCCTTATTCCTATACAGTAGATACCGGTAGTCCTTTGCTGAAAAGCGAAGAGAAAATCCGTCGAAGTAATCTTTCTCCCTAATAAAAAGCTTTCCGGTTGGAAAAATTCATCAATGCTTGTCATTTGTGCCCACTTGCCTGGAAACGGACAGGGTTGTTTTGGCAATATTGATAAACAGGAATTGTAAGGTTTAGTTATTTTGTTTTCGGATGATTGTTTATAGTGGTATTTGGCAGTAATTGACCTAATAATAAATTTTTTAGATTAACCCAAAGGGCACATCAATGGAAACTGAAAAAAAACAGAATGATCTTATCCAACTTTTAGGAAAAACCTACCCTTGAATGAGAACTATTTTTTTGCACTCCTTAACAATAGCTCAATAATGAAAGTCAGCCCGAAACAGGCATATTCCACGTATTAAGGGTGAATTACTTTAGAGAAAAAACAAGGCTAAACACTGGTCTAAAACCCGCGTTTTTCGTAAAAAAAACTCTCCAATTTGAACTATTATTACAGGTGGGAATACAGTAAACGCAAATCAATAAAATCTGAATATTGCAGGCTTGAAATGTTTACAATATTTCATACATTCATCGGGTATCCCTACTGCTAAAACACATATAGTATTTTTAGACGCCCAAGACACATGCAATAAACCTGATTTTATCATTACAACAGTCCAGATGCACTTAAGTAGTTGACAATCAATAATATAATTTCCAGCTTATCAAATACACCCCCTTATTAACATGAAATTGAACCTCCTTAAATTTATCCTGATGCTTTTCCTTATGAGCAGCTACAATTTGCTTATTGCACAGGAAAACATGAGCCTTACCTTTAATACTGAACCAGGCAACAGCACAACTATTACCCTGCCTTTGTATGGAATAGTTAATGTAACTGTTGACTGGGGCGACGGCACACCTCCCCAAAACATTACTGTTGAAGGAAACCACAATTACACATACGGTATCGGAGGGGAATATACAGTTGTTATCAGCGGCACACTTACACAGTTTGGCAATGGCTGGGCAGGATACGATAATGCCCAAACACTTACCAGATGCAATTCATTTGGCAATTTAGGTATTACCAGCCTGAGCGGGGCATTTAGCGGAGCCGAAAATCTAACCCTGGTTCCTGAAGCGCTGCCATCAACAGTTACCGATTTAAGTGTTATGTTCTATAGGGCAACCAACTTTAACCAGGATATAAATTCCTGGGATGTGAGTAATGTAACCAACATGATCGGTATGTTTTTTGGCGCAACTTCCTTTAATAAGGACCTTAGCAATTGGGACGTTAGTCGTGTTAACCTAATGTCGGGGATGTTTTGTGGCACAACTTCATTCAACCGTGATCTTGGCAGCTGGAATGTCAGCAATGTAACCAATATGGAGTGGATGTTTATGGACGCAGTATCATTCAACAAAAACATAGGCAACTGGGATGTGGGCAATGTCGCAAAAATGAATTATATGTTCCTGAGAGCAATTTCATTCAATCAGGACCTCAGTTCGTGGAATGTAGGTAACGTTACCGATATGGCTGGTCTTTTCCAGAATGCCATATCATTCAATCAGAAGATTGGTTCCTGGAATGTAAGCAAGGTTACAAACATGGAGTGGATATTCTGGAGCGCCACCCTGTTTAATCAGGATTTGAGCAAGTGGGATGTGGGCAATGTTATAAATATGGATGGCATGTTTGGTGCTGCCCTTTCGTTCGATCAGAACATAGGCTCATGGAATGTAAGCAATGTAAAGACCATGAAATGGATGTTTTGGGAAGCTTTCTTATTCAACCATAACCTTGACACCTGGGATGTTAGCAATGTTACAAGTATGGAGGGGATGTTTGGTGGTGCAAGCTCATTTAATGCATATATCGGTAGTTGGAATGTTGGTAATGTTGCAAATATGGATTGGATGTTCTGGAGTGCCTTATCTTTCAATCATGACCTGGGCAAATGGGATGTAAGCAAGGTAACCAGTATGGCAAATATGTTTGATAATGTAAAATTAGCCAATGCCAAATACAATAGCCTTCTTCTGGGCTGGTCGCAGCAAACACTTCAAAGCAATGTGAAATTTGACGCCGGTACAAGTAACTACTCCAATGGTACGCCCTCTGATGCACGCCAGAGTATTATAGATAACTTTGGGTGGAGCATCACCGATGGAGGCATGATAAATCCCATCCATGAAATAATCGCAAGCGCAAATCCTTCCATAGGAGGCAATGTTAATGGTTATGAAAATTTTGCTTTACACTATGAAGAAGGTGCAACAGCTACCATCACTGCCACACCAAAAGCCGGCTTTACTTTTGTGAACTGGACCGAAAACGAAACCGAAATATCTGCTGATGCTACAATATCTTTTTCTGTTAATATGGCAAGGACACTGGTGGCAAATTTTAGCCTTAAGGCTTCGGCAGATAAACCGCAGAAACCAGCTATATTGGTTGTTTATCCAAATCCAGCAAGAGATTTTATAAACATTGAAATTGGTTATGAACAAAGCTTTAGCAGTGCAGATTTTGTACTATCTGATTTGCGTGGGCAGACATATCGTACTGAAAAAATAAATATTGGCCAAAATAAAATATTACTGGATGTTTCCCTATTAGCTCAGGGGTTGTATTTTATACAGGTGAGAATTAACAACAACCTGACAGAAACTATTAAGGTAAATATCATGAAATAGCGCACAGTTCGAAATTGTATTTAAAAAGTCTGTTAGTAGTTCCCGTCTTCAGAAAAAACATCTATAGAATTTTTGGTGATACTTTTTTCGGAATCTGTTTAAACCCAAATTTGTCATAAGCCATTTTTTCTAATAACCGTCATTAGAAATATATCAGCATAAGTTACTGATAATAATATTATTAGAACGACAAATCGCATAAAAAAAACCAAATATTTGTAAGCAGAAATGCTTACAGATTATGTTTTTCTAAAGCGGGGTTAATCCCGGCTAAATCATTAGTTCATTGCATTCCCAATGACTAATCCAGGTTAAAAAGGGTTATTCTTTTTAACCTTAATTTTTGAGCCCGATTGGGTCATCTGATGTTTGGTAAAACAATAGCCAGGCGGTGATTGAAACCCTTACAGCAGTTTTATGCTTTAGTGCATCCATTTTGCCGACACTTGTATTACTTTTGCACAACAGGCAAAATTTTTCGACAAATAATGCACAACCACACCCAGCAACAACAACTTGTTTCGGACCTTTTTAACCGATGGAGCAACGAGCAACCAACTGAGATAATCGCACTGCCCCCATCGGGCTCCGATCGTAAATATTTCAGGATTCACTTTTCAAAAGGCACTTTGATAGGGGTTTACAATCCCATTGAACAGGAGAACAACGCTTTTCTCACCTTTACCAGGCATTTTCTGGACAAAGGGCTTCCCGTGCCGCAAGTCATTGCCGAGGACACCAAAAACTTCGTTTATCTGCTCGAAGACCTGGGCGATACCACCCTTTTTTCACTTCTGCCTCACACCCGCGACCAGGTATTTTTCAATGATTGTGTTTTGGACCTTTACCGGATAATACTCGATACTCTTCCCAAATTTCAGATTAAAGGTGCCGACGGGCTCGATTTTTCGGCCTGCTTTCCACGGCATGCCTTCGATCGCAACTCCATGATGTGGGATTTGAACTACTTCAAGTACTATTTCCTGAAACTGGCCGGTATTCAATACGACGAGCAAAAGCTTGAAGATGATTTTCAGGCCTTCTGCGATTATCTTCTTGAAGCAGATAGCCGGTATTTTCTTTACCGCGATTTCCAGTCGCGCAACATCATGATTCGCAACAACGAGCCTTGGTTTATCGATTACCAGGGTGGACGCAAAGGGGCACTTCAATACGATATTGCATCGCTGCTATACGATGCCAAGGCCAATATACACCCCGAACAGCGCGAAGAATTGCTCGATTATTATATTCAATCGGTAAAAAAACATATTTCTGTTGATGAAAAAACATTCAGGGCTCATTTTTATGGATTTGTCATTATCCGAATAATGCAGGCCATGGGGGCTTATGGTTTCAGAGGGTTTTATGAAAAGAAGGCCCTGTTCCTGCAAAGTATTTTTTATGCTAAGCGAAACCTTAAATGGCTGCTCGAAAATAACAAAGTACCAGAGCAGGTTCCATACCTTAGGCTCGTTCTTTATGAAATACTTGCATCAGAAAGCCTTAAAAAGTATGACAAACCTTCATCAGGGTTAAAAGTAAGCATACGTAGTTTTTCTTATCGCAAGGGACTTCCGGTTGATGACTCAGGCAATGGTGGTGGTTTTGTATTCGATTGCCGTTGTCTTCCTAATCCTGGACGCGAAACACCTTATAAAAAAATGACCGGCAAAGACAAGCCGGTGATTGTATACCTGGAAAAAGAGCCCTCGGTCAGGGAGTTTTTGGATAGTACCTCCGCTATTGTGGAAGCATCGGTGAGGGCCTATCTGAGCCGGGGATTTACTCACCTGATGGTTTGCTACGGTTGCACCGGCGGTCAGCACCGCTCCGTTTACTGTGCCGAAAAACTGGCTGAACGGCTCAGCCGTGAATTCGATGTAATGATAGACCTGCAACATACCGAAGAACTATCGTGGCCGTGATATTATAGGTTTCGGGTGTTAGAGGTCAGGTTTCAGGTGTCGGGTGTATGGGTAGGGAATATGATGCAATTGGAAATTGAAACTGGGCAAATTAAAAACATTCACATTTTTGATAAAATATACATAAGGATCACTAAAAATTAAATAACTGGTACCGAAATTTAGTCCAAGGCCTGCATTGGATGCAGACCCAAAACGCCAGACCCCAAAAACGTCAAACCCCCAATACCCAACACCTGAAACCTGAAACCCGACACCCGATACCCAATACCCGATACCTGAAACCTATCAATCATGTCAAAAAAACTATGCAAAACCGGCAAGGAAGAACAACCCAAAAAAGCAAAATATACCTGCAAAAAATGTGGGCTGGTTGCAGCTAAGGAGAAACATCTTTGTAAACCCAGGGAACTTAAGTAATATGAATAAGGCTATGATATTTGCAGCCGGTCTGGGAGCCCGGCTTATGCCCCTTACAGCCAACAAACCCAAGGCATTGGTTGAACTGGCCGGAAAAACTCTGTTGCAACGTTGTGTTGACAAACTCATCGCATCGGGTATTACCAGCATTATCATCAACATCCACCATTTTCCCCAATTGATGCGCAATGCCATTGCAAAACTTGATTGTGGCGATGCAGAGATTATCATAAGTGATGAGAGTCAGCTTTTGCTCGACACCGGCGGCGGCCTTTTACATGCAGCCCGACATCTTAAGGACTCAGGGCCTGTATTGTTGCACAATGTCGATATTGTTTCATCTGTCAATCTCAGGCAGATGGCCGGGCAACACAAAATTTCGGGTGCCCTTGCCACACTTGCGGTAAGTGACAGGTCAACAACCCGTTACTTTTTGTGGCATAATAGCAGGCTTTGCGGCTGGCAAAACAGATCAACCGGCCAGGAGGTCAGATGTTTTCCCACTCAGGTGTCACCTGAGCCCCTTGCTTTCAGCGGTATCCATATTATCGACCCGTCAATTTTTGACCTCATGACCGAAACAGATGTCTTCCCCATCAATAAAGTGTATCTTCGCCTGGCAGCCGACCATAAGATTATGGCATACCGGCACGATCCAACGCTTTGGGCCGATGCAGGCACCACAGGCAAACTCCAGACGGCAGAAAAAATGATCCTTTCCAATCCAAAAATCTTTGAAGGACAATAAAATGCAACCATTCCTCGACCAGGTGGCTGAAAAAGTAATAATGGATCATCCTGACGGATTGAGGGATGTTTGCCTTGTTACCCCCAACCAAAGATCAGGTTTGTTTCTCCAGAAATACCTTGCATCGCGGGCAACAAGGCCTATGTGGGCTCCGGCAATACTCACCATGGACGAACTGGTAAATAAGATAACCGGTCTTACCATAGAAGAGCCGGTAGCGTTGCTGCTCGATTTTTACGCAACCTGGAGCAATCTTCAACCCCAACCAGTACCTACCTTCGAAGAATTTTTAAAATGGGCCACCACCCTTCTAAAAGACTTTGATGACATAGATGCAAGTACCAGCAACCCGTCATGGGTATTTTCGAATTTGCTCGATGCAAAAAGGATTGAAAACTGGAACCCTGATGGATCGCCAAGAACCGAATTCCAGGAAAACTATCTGAAGTTTATTGCAGGCTTCAACAGTTGGCATCAGGAATTTCAAAGCACCCTCCTAAAGAGAAAAACCGCCTATAAAGGACTTGCCTTAAGGCAGGCTGTAACCGCTCTCGAAACCACTGATGGTGCAGTTCTACCATGGCAACAACTCATTTTTGCAGGGTTTAATGCTCTTACAAGGGCCGAAGAAGAAATCCTCAGGTTTTTACTCAAACGCAAAAGGGCTGAAATTTTCTGGGATAGCGATATTTATTACCTGCAAAACAAGGAACACGAGGCCGGTCATTTTTTAAGAGAGTACAAAAGAAACTGGGGAATAAAGGAACTTTCTTTCACCGGCGACCATTTCAGTAAATGTAAAAAAAACATTGAAATCTATGGGGTTGCCAAATATGTGAATCAGGCAAAACTTGCTGCGCAGATACTTCAACATATACCCACATCTGAGTTGTCGGAGCAGCAAACAGCAGTGGTTCTTGCCAACGAGGCCTTATTATTTCCGGTGCTGAATTCAATTCCTGAAAATATAGAGAAAGTAAATGTAACAATGGGCTTTCCGCTTCGCAAAACCAGTATTTATGGTTTTTTTGAAGCTTTTTTCCAGATACATATTACCCTTCAGCGTACCAAAGGTGCAAGAGCCGATACCGAACCTGCTTTTTATTTCAAAGATGTGGTCAGATTTTTCAACCACCCGGCCATGAACCTCTACCTGCAGAAACACTTTGCAGGCCAGCCTTCAGAAGCATTTATCAATCGCATATACCAGTCGAAACGAAGCTTTCTATATTTTAAGTCGATGGCTGAGATATGGGGCGATGCAGAAGGATTTACCCGATTGCTCGGCCCGGTTTTTCTGGAACCGGCCAATAATGCCGGAAGTTTGGTGTCGGGATTGAAAGACTTGTGCGTTAAACTTGACGAAACCTATCGGTGGAATGCTACACAAAGGGGTGTGGAGGTGGAATCGACACCCTGGTTCATTGATTTTGAAGCATTATTTAGTCTCAGAATTATCATCGAAAAACTGGACAGCTACATCGGGAGTAACAGTTCCCTGCATGATACGAAATCTGTTTTTATGCTATTTCAGGCACTGGTTCGCGACAGCAAACTGACCCTTTCGGGAGAACCGCTGACCGGTCTGCAGATAATGGGAATGCTCGAAACCCGGAATCTCGATTTTAAAAACGTGATCATCCTGTCGGCCAACGAAGATATACTTCCGGCTGCCCGTGCAGCTTCATCCCTTGTTCCTTCTGATGTGAAGAAACATTCCGGGATGCCCACATTTCGGGAAAGAGACGCCCTCTATGCTTACAACTTCTATCGCCTGCTTCAACGCGCAGAAAACATCCACATCATTTACAATACTCAAACCCAGGATTTGGGAAGCAGTGAAAAAAGCCGTTACATTACCCAGTTGCAGATGGAATTGCCCCGGTGGAATCCTGAAATCCGCATCAGGGAGCGCATTATCCCCATCCCTGCTTCCTCCGAAAACATCGAAACAGAAATAAGTATTCCCAAAACACCAGACATTTCAGAGAAACTCTTTCAAATCAATCAGAAAGGCTTTTCGCCCACCACTTTACAGCATTATATCAAATGTTCGCTGTTCTTTTATTTCAGGCATATTGCAGGTATTGAAGAGGCGGTTGCCCCTGAAGAAACTATTCAGGCAAACACCCTGGGCACAGTTGTGCACCGGGTACTGGAACAATTGTATGATGAAGCCGGTTTGAAAGGAAAAAACATCACTCCTGAACATATTGAAAAAATGTTTATGAAAGTGGCCCCCTTGACCCGCAAATCCTTTGAGGAGGTATATGAGGGTGGAGATATCGACACAGGAAAAAACCTTTTGCTTACCCGGGTTGCCATAAGATATGTAAGTAATTTTCTTACGCTTGAAAAAGAGTTTCTGGAAAAACTGAAGAAAGAAAATATCAATCTCCGCTACATTACTTCAGAAGAACCTCTTTTAGCGGAATTACCCCTGCAAATCAATGATAACATCAACACGATAAAACTAAGAGGCTTTGCTGACCGTATTGACCAATTGGGGGAAACCATTCGCATTATAGACTATAAAACCGGTGCGGTTAAACCCGATGAGCTGAAAATCGAACAATGGCCTGACACCATTCTGAACCCCGATTTTTCGAAGGCTTTCCAGTTGCTGATGTATGCCCTTCTTTATGAAAAAATGAAGGGTAATAACAAGCCGGTGATACCGGGTATTTTTTCATTTCGCAACTTGTCGGCGGGATTATTTACTCTCACCACTCCTGTTGAAAATGCAGTCATAACCGGCCAATCTGTTGAGCACTTTAAAAACCTGCTTATCCAACTGCTACAGGAAATATTTTCTGAACAACCCTTCGTCAGGACGGAAAACACCGACAGCTGCCTGTATTGCGAGTTTCGCAAAGTTTGCAGCCGGTAAATTTCTGCATGAACTGAAACCCCCTTGGGTTTAAACGTTTTGCATTGTGCGAAAATAATATCCTTTTGTCCACTTCCGGACGTGACACAACTCTTCTTTTCAAACATCCCTTCATAAACATCTCAATAGAAAATAATTACACTGCATGGCATAAGGCTTGGATAATCAAAAGTGCAACCAGTTACTTAAGTTTCACTTAAAAAAACCTGAATCATGAAAACAAGTATTTTTGTAACCGCACTCATGCTGGCAGTCATCTCGACAGCTTTTGCTGGGAGGCCAAATTCAACCTCAGCTGCCGAAATGACCGAAGCTACCCAGTACATTGAAAGCCAGCTGGTTATTCCCGACGCGCTGATTTTTCATGACGGTTATGCCGTTGTATGTTTTGAATTGCGCTCCGACCTGAATAACCAAGTCGAAGTCCTTCCGATTGCCAATAATAATGAGAAACTGAACAACACAGTTAACAGGCAATTAAAAAGAATGGAAAAACAACTGGCTAAACGCATGAAGCCTGGAACCAATCAAAAAATCAGGCTAATTGTATTACCGGAATAACAAAGCAAGGTTGTTTTAACTGAAAAGCCCCTCTCTCCAGGGGCTTTTTCATTGATTTAACCATTCTCTGAAACCCGATGCTCTTTCGGTGCTTACAATAACATCTTCAGGGACAGGAGGTTTCAATTCAAGTTTTATCCTGGACCTGGAGTAGGTCCACATATTTTTAATGGATGCAAAACTCACAAAAAAACGCCGGTTGACTCTGAAAAACTTGCCAGGGTCGAGCAACTCATCAAGCTGTTCTAAGGAATATGCAATGCCATAACTGTCGTTGGTATGGGTTAACAAAAAGGTATTTTTTTCGATAATCATAAAATAGGCCACTTCTTCGGTTTCAACCGCTCTGATCTTATCTCCGAAATTAACCACAAAACGCTTTTTCCATTTGTCGGGATCGGGTTGCCTGAGGGTTTCCATAAGGCTTTTCAGATCTCCGGCCCACTTCTCACCGTCGCCCAGTCTCCATTCCCTGAATTTCCTGAGGGCTTCCCTGAGTTCTTCCATTCTAACCGGTTTCAGCAAATAGTCAATACCATTGTGCCTGAAAGCCTTAAGAGCATATTCATCATACGCTGTTGTGAAAATTACCGGGCACGATACAGTTACATCATCAAAAATGCCAAAACTGAGTCCATCGCCCAGGTTTATATCAAGAAAAATAAGATCGGGCGAAATATGTTCTTTCAACCACCTGACAGAACCAGAAACTGAGTCGAGTCGGGCCACTACATTCATTTCCGGATCAGCTTCACCAATCATTCTTTCGAGCCTTTTTGCCGCGGCAGGTTCGTCTTCTATTATCAATACTCTTAATGACATCTCTTGCAAATACTAATAAAAACCTGGGTAAATATCAGAAATTTCTTTTAATCAAACCTTAATTCTTTAATTCGTCAAAAATACCTAAATCATTCGGTTTATATATAAAATAACCCGAAGTAAAAGGTCCCTATCTACTTTCATTAATTTAAGTCAGGTGGCAGGCATTTAGTCGCCGCCCGACCAGGGTTTTTATTAAGGCTAAAGTTATTGTGCCCTTAACACACTTCGTCAGGGTGGGACTTTAAGCCCCCGCCCTGACTTGATCATTTTATCCTAGATGGAATTAGCTGGGGTAAATTAAATGAAATTATGCTGCAACATCCAAAGCAATCATCATTAACCACAGCAATGCCATCACCAATCAATTCGCTAAAAAACCCAGTTACACCAAATGCCGGGTTAGGTTAAAATCTTACATTTGCACAAACCCAAAAACCCATACTATGCATTATTTCGCAAATGAACACCGTTACAGCAATATGAAATACAACCGCTGCGGCCGCAGTGGTATTTTACTGCCAGCTATCTCGCTGGGATTATGGCACAACTTCGGCGGAGTTGACCTGTTTGAAAATGGCCGCGCTATTGTTAGAAAGGCTTTCGACTCAGGCATTACCCATTTTGACCTTGCCAACAACTATGGCCCCCCACCCGGAAGTGCCGAAGAGAACTTTGGACGATTGCTAGCTTTGGATCTGAAACCTTACCGCGATGAGTTGATCATTTCCACCAAAGCAGGTTATGGTATGTGGCCCGGGCCCTACGGCGAGTGGGGATCGCGAAAATATCTCATAAGCAGTTGCGACCAAAGCCTAAAGAGAATGGGATTAGAGTATGTTGACATCTTCTATTCGCACCGTCCCGATCCTGATACTCCTCTGGAGGAAACCATGCTGGCGCTCGATCAGCTGGTACGGCAAGGCAAAGCTCTCTATGCGGGTATTTCGAACTATCCGGCACACCAAACAGCACAGTCTGCCGAAATACTTCGTCAACTGGGCACACCCTGCCTTATACATCAACCCAAATATTCCATGATGGAACGCTGGGTAGAAAATGGACTTCTGGATACACTGGGCGAATTCGGCATTGGCTGTATCGCCTTTTCGCCTCTTGCACAGGGAATGCTTACCGATCGCTATTTACGCGGTATACCATCAGACTCAAGAGCAGGCAAACCCACCGGATTTCTTAAAGCAGAACAGATCACCAATGAAAAGCTTGCCATGATCCGTCAGCTGAATGAAATAGCAAAAAACCGCGGCCAGAGCCTGGCACAAATGGCAATTGCATGGCTATTGAAAGATTCCAGGGTAACTTCAGTTCTGATTGGAGCCAGCAGTGTGGCACAACTCGATAATAACCTGCAGGCGCTCAACAACCTCAGATTTCATCAGGATGAACTGTTCAACATCAACAATATCCTGAAAGGCTGATTATATCCCATACTTTACCAGAATGGCCAAATTTAGCATACTTGCACCATCCGATTTCCTTACGCTGAAAGATTTCAGAAGCGACGACTATATCTGGTTCTGGGTAATAATTCTTTCATCAGCACTGGCAATTGCGGTAAATATAAGTGTGCTTATCACCGGATACGACCTGCCCGCCGAAGTACTTTTCTATATACCCATCTGGATTGCCGCAGCCAAGTTTGCCTGGTACGGAATTATGTTCTCATTTGTGCTGGCAGCTCTTTACCTGGCTCCCTTCCCATTTTATCAGAATCCATATTCTGTTTGGATTGGGGCACTTTTGAAGGCAGGAGTAATGGTAGCCAATGCAACTATTGTTGCCTGGTTATCGCTGCAAATAATTCGTATCAAAACCGACTATTTCAACAGCAGCCGGTTGATGAAAAGAATTGCCGACTATGCCTATAACTGGGAATACTGGGTTGACCATGAGGGCACAGTATTGTACATGTCGCCTGCAGTTACCCGAATTACCGGTTACACCCCCGAACAGTTTCGGCGCAACCCCGATTTGTTCGAACAGATTATCCACCCGCTCGACCAGAAATCGTGGGAAATTCATAAAAAACATGCCCATGAACACGAACCTACCCGGCGGGAAGTTGAAACCGAATTCAGGATTCTAACCAAAAATGGAGAAACACGCTGGATTGGCCATGTGTGCCGTAGGTTATACAATGAATACAATCAGTTCCAGGGGATGCGTGTTTCCAATCGTGATATTACCGCCCAGGTGGAAGCAGAAGAAAAACTCCTTGAAATATCAATGGAATCAGAAAAAAAAGAACGCGATTTCTATTCCCGCGAAATTCACGACCGCCTTGGCCCCTTGCTATCTACCATTAAACTTTATTTCCAGTGGCTTTCAGATACCAACGATATTACAAAAACCAAACTTATTACAGAAAAGGGCAATAAAAGCATCGACGCAGCTATAGAAACCCTTCGCGAGATAAGTCATAATCTTAGTTCACATAATATCGACCGATACGGCTTTACTATTGCCATGAAACAAATGGCCGAACAAATAAACGCCAGCCAGCAGATTAAACTGCTCATGTCGGCCAACTCGAGCGAACGTTTCGAAAAAAAAAAGGAAGTAGCTTTGTATTACTGCACAAGCGAGCTGATAAACAACACTATTAAACATGCTTATGCAAATAATATCACCATCAATTTCGCCATTAATGAATCAACCCAATTAATTACTCTGCATTATCAGGATGATGGAAAAGGTTTTAATCTTGAAATATTAAACGAAAAACCTGTTATTTCACATGGCTTAGGCCTATTAAATATACAGCAGCGCATTAAAGCCCTCCGCGGAAAATTTGATATGCACTCATTCCCAGGCAGAGGATTTAGGGCAGAAATTGAATTACCTTTATAACAAAATTCAAATTATCGGCCATGATAATCAAAAACCCCAAAATTTTCATTGTTGACGACCATGCTTTGTTTCGTGAAGGGATTAAGCTGCTCATTGAGCAGGAAAATCTTGGACAGATTATCGGCGAAGCCCAAAACGGACAGGAATTCCTTGACAAGTTGGAAGGATTAAATCCAGACCTTATTCTGATGGACATTCAGATGCCTGTTATGGATGGATTGGAAGCCACCCGCAGGGCTCTGGATAAATGGCCACGGTTAAAAATTCTTGCTTTATCGATGTTTGCCGATAAGGAGAACTATACATCAATGATTGGCGCCGGAGTACTGGGATTTGTATTAAAAACAGCCGGAAAACAGGAATTTGAAAATGCCATTCAAACAGTCTCGAGGGGCGACAATTACTTTTCGAGCGAACTGCTGCGCAAAATCATTGTAAATATGGAAAAAGATGTGGCAGATTCAGTAGCTTCGCATGGGATAAGGGCAATTTTCACCGACCGGGAATTACAGGTGTTGCGTGGGCTATGCAGCGGCCTTACACCAACCGAAATTGCCGATAACCTTTTTCTGAATGTTAAAACCATTGAAGCCCATCGTGCCAAATTGCTCCAGAAAACGCAAACACGTAACACTATCAACCTGGTGCTTTATGCCATTAAAAACAAGATTGTAAACATTTGATTTGTACCCAACCGGCAAAGGTACCTAGTGTTGAATAAAACAATTATGGCGCTGCCGGAAGGAAAATCAGTGTTTACTTATCTTATGTTTTCCCTGAATATCCTGATTTGCATTAGTAAATGTCATTGTTTCTTCGCAGTCACTATTGTTGTATGTGGTCAGATACTTCATCCACAACCTTAAACTAATATTATGGTAGGTATATTTACTAATTCTTTTTAAGAAAAACCCTCTTTTTTTTGGCATTTGGCTGAGATATCTTTACGAGTGAAATTGATTTTTTTCTCAATACTTAAAAGAATCTTTCAGGCAACAAAAAGTGCAGGCAAACCAAAACAGGAGGGAACAACTATGAAAACAATTGAAAAATCGGCTTACCGACCCATCAACAAACCCATCATCCTTCCACGCCCCAGCAGAGGAGTTTACGATTTGAGCTTTAGAAAATCATGGGGTCTTCCGGAACTAAATGATCAGCAAAAGCCAAGCATCGACATGATCAATGCTGTTATCGAACCAGAAGCAAATTACATTCTTCATCACATGGGAAATCCCGATGAGAATGTGCCCGTTCAGAAAAGAAAAAACCCGTCCGACCCCTGCATTGGAAGCCAGTATGGATTCTGATAACATCATAAAAATCAGCGACATACAGAACCTTAAGCAATAGACTCCCGCTGAGCGGCATTTGCAATGCCGCTCGAAACATCGGATAATTTGCAATTATCCTTTCCATAAAATGTCATCTCTTCACAGTTTTAAGGCTAAAAGTAACCGGAATAACATCAATCAATCCTTCTAATCCAGCATAAGCCGGTGCACTTGAATAGATATAATCTTCCGGATTTTTTACTAAACCACTTCTTACCGGATTATTATGAATATACTCAACTTTTGACTCTATAAAAGCATTGCTGGTTGCTTCAACAGCATGATTTTAATGAGTCCAGACCTGATATTCTCCTTTTTTATTCTGTCGTTTAGCAGCGTGATGAAACAACCGCAACATCCATTCTTTTCGACTCTCGAATGTTCCGTCTGAAATTGCCTTTATTATAGCTTTACTGGTATACTTCTTAAAGTCCCTGATAGTGCCACTTAAATCATTATTCCTACTCCTGACCAATACATGAATATGGTTACTCATAATCACCCAGGCAAAAACCTCCAGTCCCTTTTCCTTTTGGCAATACTTAATACTCTCGATAATGATGTCACTATAGATCTTCCTCTAAAACAGATCAACCCAAAACACTATCTGAAAAGTAAGATAATGTGGCAATGACTGATCCTTTATTTGATAACTTGTTGGCATAGTTATCAAAATTAAATTTTTTATTTATAATTCTATTTGATTTGCTTGCTGTTTAATCATTTTACAACCAATAACTGGTGTTAGAAAAATTGAATTGCAAATTCAATGATGTTCAAAGCGGCATTGCAAATGCCGCTTAGCCGGCCATTAAATTGTAACTTTTATCAAAACTTCTCAAAAACTCCCAGTCCGAAAAGTGCAAAGTCGTATTTTACAGGGTCGAGGGGGTCGAATGTTTTGAGGCTTTGGGTAAGTTCCAGTGCGGCTTTCCAGTCGTTTTGCTTTCGGTGCAGCAGGCCAAGTTTGCGGGCCACGCGTCCTGAATGCACATCGAGCGGGCAAACCAGGTGTTTGGGGTCTATACTTTTCCAAATCCCAAAATCAACCCCCACTGCATCTTGCCTTATCATCCACCTTAAAAACATATTCAACCTCTTGGCCGATGACCCTGAAAGAGGATCGCTGATATGCTTGCGCGTGCGGGGCAAATGGGGCGATTTAAAAAACTCTTCCCTGAAATGATGAATGGCTACTCCCATATCCCCTTGTTTGGGCCCTCGCTTAAAAACAGTTTCAAGGCATCCATTGAAACAATATATTCTTTTCAACCCAGCCAGAAAAGCCTGCAGATCAACCATGTTAAAAGTACGGTGCACGAAACCATCAAAAAACTTCATTTCCTCTTCCCTGAAATTGACAACAAATTGATAAGGGGAAGGGCCCATGGGTGCGAGCATTCTTAATGCATTGGTAATGATGGTGGGTCGCTGCCCCCAGGCGATGGTAGCAACGAGAAATCCGGCTATTTCAATATCTTCTTTTTGTGAGAAGCGGTGGGGAACACTTATTGGGTCTGTGGTTATAAAATCAGCAGAGTTGTATTGTTTGTATTTCAACTCAAGAAAATCCTTCAAATCCATCCTGAATGAAATTACAATTCAATCCCTTTTATCATTTTGTATAGGTCAACTGCAAATACATCGGTCATTCCCGATACAAAATCAACCACTGAGCGGGCTTTCAGGTATGCACTGCTGCTGCCCAAATGGTATTGTGCAGGCATAAGAGATAGTATCTTTTGTGAATAATCGTCATGGGGCTCCATTATCGACTTATAAAACTCCTGTAGCAGTGCGTTAATAACATTGTACCCCGAAATTTCAATCCTCACAACCTGTGGATTGTTATAAATGTGCCTGCGCGAAAAAGTTTCGCAAACTTCCAGACCCGCCCGGGTATCATTGTCAAAGTGCTTAAATAGTTTAGAATCGAAATTCCCTTCCATAATCTCCACATAATGATTTTCGAAAACCCGTGCTGCTGCCTGTGTCAGCTTATTTATTGCCATTGCACGCAAAAAAGCTACCCTTTCATTTATGTCGGTTACCTGGGGTAGTGTATTTTCAATTTTTCGGAGCATCAAAGCATCATTTTCACTGAATAACCCCTTGAACAGTTCTTCTATTTTCTCGTATGATACTATTTTCAGTTTAAAAGAATCTTCAAGGTCCATAACAAGATAACAAATATCATCGGCTGCTTCAACCAGGTAAACCAGTGGATGCCGGGCAAACCTGCTCTCACTGTCAATGGGTGGAATGCCCAGTAAATGCATAATGGAAGCAAAAGTATCAGATTCGGATTGAAAATAGCCATACTTTTTTTTGTTTCCGGCCAGGGTTGATGCCCATGGGTATTTAATCATAGCACCAAGCGATGCGTAGGTAAGGGCGTAACCTCCCCTTCTGCGCCCGGCAAACTGATGGGTAAGCAATCTTATCAGGTTTGCATTGCCTTCGAAGGAGGTGAGATCGGCATACTCTGCTTCCGTTACCTTATCAACAATTTCTTTTCCGATGCCCGAAATAAAGAATTGAGATACAGCCTTTTCGCCGCTATGACCAAAAGGGGGATTGCCAAGGTCGTGGGCAAGGCAGGCTGTGGCCACTACTGTATCTATTTCGCGAACAAGGGGCTGCTCCTGGATTGAAAGACGGTTTTTTATTCGCGTGAAAACCAAATTGCCCAGTGACCGGCCAACACTGGCTACCTCAAGGCTGTGGGTTAACCTGTTGTGTACAAATACACTCCCCGGCAACGGAAAAACCTGGGTTTTGTTTTGCAGGCGCCGGAAAGGCGATGAAAAGATAATCCGGTCGTAATCGCGCTGAAATTCACTTCGTAAATCAAAAACCTGCTTTTCGGTCGTTGGTTCCTGACCAAAACGGGATGTATTTAAAAGGCTGTGCCATTTCATATTGAAATTCAATTATTTATTTCTGAAACCGGAAAGCTATCCTGCATTATTAAGTATACCTGCTTTACCGCCGCGCCAAAGGTAGAACCTTTTTATAAATGCAGAAAACGGAACTGTAATTGTTTGCACATTCGAATCAATTGCTATCGGCTTTAACCGGTGGGGAAATGATTTAATGAATATCCGCAACCTTGCAAGAAGCTATTAATCCTATACAATTTCAATTACGCTGACATAATAACATGATCATTTAAAAACCATTCTGCCGCAGCGCAAATTTTTGCAACCTGTCAATTTCTACTAAGGTTAAGGACACATAACCCCACTTCATTTAATAATCCTTTGATATAAAAGGCCTTCGGCCTTGGAACCTTAGTAGAAAAGATTATCGGAAAGTTTATTTGCGCTGCGATAGAAAGGGGGGGGAAATGATGCAATTTCAATTGACAGCGCAATTTGCAGAAAGGAGTATAGTAATAATTAGCATGAATTCACTGGCAGGATTGCGGGTAATCATTAATGATTCAGATATTTTTACATCCTTTAAGCATCGGATTCACTAAATTCGTGATTCAATTATTACAAGTCAATGAGCGAACACGAAAAGTTTATAAATGAAGTGGTTGACCTTGCAACTAAAAATGTAACCACAGGGAATGGCGGGCCGTTTGCTGCGCTGGTTGTTAAGGATGGCAAAGTTATAGGACGTGGCGCCAATAGTGTAACGGCAGGTAACGACCCCACTGCCCATGCCGAAATAGTTGCCATCCGCGATGCCTGCAAAAATCTGGCACATTATCAGCTTTCGGGCTGCACACTATATACCAGCTGCGAACCCTGCCCAATGTGCCTTGGAGCCATTTTCTGGGCAAGACCCAAGTTGGTGGTTTTTGCTGCCGGAAAAGATGATGCGGCCAATGCCGGTTTCGACGATACATTCATCTACGACCAGATTGCCCTTCACCATCAGCAGAGGGCAATACCTGCTATTCAGGTTAAAAGTCAGGATTACTTTTCGCCTTTCCAGGCATGGATTGATTCGCCAAAAAAAACCGAATACTGACAATAAAATACTGTTTGGTCAGTAATTTTTATTCAGCGAATTCAGCATGTCTTTATTGGGTAAACAACAAATTATCAACAATCTTTCTTTCAAATCCGGGGGCCTAAAAATAGCCTTTCCCATCTTTGGTTTATCCCCAGGATGATGCCACGTTTCTATCTGCATTTTTCAAACCATATAGTTGCCCATTTTCTGTAATTTATTGGTAACTTTAATAGGGTCTGGAAATAGATGAAGGTATGTTCCCTTTGACTTTTAATGAAAATAACCCTTTGAAAAAACCATGCACGATATAGAACCCTATTATAACTGGCGAAGCGTATATGTTGCATCAGAAGACAGGCGCTCACCCTTTTATGGCCGCAAATACAGCGAATTTGAATTCTCTCATGCCATATACAATTATGTTATTCACCCGCAATGGGATGTAATGGGCTCAGCTACTCTCTTCATTAAAATATTGTATGCC
>JBBISA010000056.1:0-26135 GCA_037441525.1 Bacteroidota bacterium | reverse complement strand
CCACGAATTAAATCCCCCCCGTGGTTATGTAAGTTCTGCCAACCAGCAAACTTCCCCTGCTTCCTATCCCTTCTATCACGGCTGGAATTTTGCCAACCCTGCCCGCATCTCCACCATCAACAAAACCCTGGATGAGAGCAAAAAATTCACCTCCGGCGATATGAAGCAACTGCAAATGAATAACCACAGTTTCTGGGCAGAAACACATCTAATGCGCATGATCGATTCTGTGATGGTTTACATTTCCCGGTTCCCCGATTCTGTGAGAACTGCAACACTCCATGGCGCAATAGACTCCTTGCGTGTCTGGGACCTGAAGAACACTGCTACCAGCATAAATGCTACTATTTTCGACCAGTGGCAGCGCGCAATAACCACACGGTTGTGGGAGTCATTAATGGAGCCTATCAAGGATTTCAGGCCTTTGCGACCCCCAACCGATATTTCCTACCGGGTACTATTCCACGAAAAACCCGCCGAAACCTACAAGCAACTGTTTGGAGAATTGCCCAACACCGCAGCATTATTGTTCATTACTCTTCAGGAAACCATTCAAAAGCTTGAAAACGAATATGGCCCCCCGGGCGAAAAATGGTTTTGGTGGCGTTTCAATGGGTCAACCATTAACCATTTGCTCAATATCAAGGCGCTTAACCAACCAAGGCTTATGAACAGTGGCCATGCAGACTCGCCCAACGCAATCCGCAATAACCATGCACCATCGTGGCGTATGGTGGTAGAATTATCGTCGCCCCCCAGGGCTTGGGGAGTGTATCCGGGCGGGCAGTCCGGCAACCCTGCCAACAAAGGCTATAATGCTTTTATTGATGACTGGGCAAGAGGGCATTATTACTCTCTCACAATTTACAAAACATGGGAAGAGGCAAAAGCTGGGCCTCAGAACCAAACGGTGATATTAAAACCGGCTTATTAACCATAGTACCCATCTTAACCCACAAAAAAAACATAGTAAACTATGAAATGGATAATAGTAAGCATCATTGCCATTGTATTACAGCAATTCATGCCCTGGTGGAGCATTGCCATTGCCGGTTTCATTTTTGGATATCTTATTGAACAAAGCCTGAAAATGTCATTCTGGATGGGATTTATCGGAATTTTTTTTCTATGGGGAGGTATAGCCCTTTATGTTCACATTGTAAACGACGGCATTTTGTCTGGACGGCTGGCTGTGTTAACCGGTTTGCCTCATGGCTTGCTGATGGTTCTGGTTACAGCTCTTTTAGGTGGTATCATCGGGGGCCTTGCTTCAATTTCGGGTAGGTATCTCAGGCAAATCATTAACTGGCCCAAAGTGGAAGAAATGGAGTATTAACATTCTCACACCTGAAGCCTATTTTGCTGAAGAAGCTGAAATCTTCATATAAAATGGATAAACACCCGGGCAAACATAACCAGCCCGAATATTATCAGCGAAACCCCCACCCCCTTGTTTACCCAGGTCAGGATGGTGATGTTGAGAAAACGCCTTAGCTGACTGGCGGCAAGGCATTTAAGCGTATCGGTTACAAATACGGTTACGATGGCGGCAGTAAAGAAACTAACAACTTCTTTGGTAGCAACACCGTGTTTGGCACTTACAAAACTCATTACCCCCAACCAAAAAATAAGGAGGAAGGGGTTCAGAATATTCATAAAAAAGCCCTTTAGCACATAACGGAAGCGGCCGCCACCGGTAACTGTAACTTTGACTTCAATGCCCCTGTGTGCAGCTACCTTGTATTTTTTAAAAAAAGTAAATACCCCAAAAGCAATAAGAATGCAGCCACCAATAATACCAACCCAGAATTTATTGGCTCCTTCGTCGAGAAACTGAATGGCCCCTAAATAGCTCAGCGAAATAAGGGTTAGGTCGCTTAGCGAAATACCGAGAGCAAACAGCAATCCCGAATTCAACCCATTGTGTATGCTGGTTTGAATGAGGGCGATAAACGCCGGCCCTATGAGGAAAGCCAGCGTTATACCCAGAATAATTCCTTCAATGGTAGCTGCAATCATGCAGTAATTATTTAGTTAAGAATTGTTTTTGCGGTAGTTTGCAACATATTCTTCCCACTCTTCGAGCACTTTGCCCTTCGATACACGCGGGAACTTGTTTTGAGACCCTTCCTTGCCCTTCAAACGCATCCAGTCGTAAAATACATTCGACGGCAGTACTTCCACAAATACTTTGCGGATGGCGGCAATACGTTCAACCCGGTAATCGTCATTTAAGATTTTCAGGTTTTCGTCAATGGCGTTGCAAAGTGCTTCGGGGTCAACCGCACTATCGGTACCAATATACCAGCGGTGGGCAAACATGGTTTCGTATTTAATACCTGCCACGGAAAACTCACGAATATCAATATTCAGCTGGTCTTCGCACAATTTAATGGCCATGTTCATGTTTTCCTGCGACATGTGCTCACCACAGAGATTCAGGAAGTGTTTGGTGCGGCCGGTAATCACAATTTCATTATTTTCTTTTGATACAATCTTTATGGTATCCCCAATCAGATAGCGGTATGCTCCGGCACAGGTAGTTAACAGAAGGGCATATTCGGCTCCTTCCTCAACCTGTGAAATAGTTAACACCTCAGCATCGGGTTTCAGGTTTCCTTCATCATCGAAATTTTTGCTGTTGAAAGGAACAAATTCCTGAAACAAACCATTATTGAGCACCAGTTGCATATTATCGGTATTTGGGCGGCTCTGGAAAGCGATAAACCCCTCCGATGCCAAGTAGGTTTCAATATAGGTAATGGGACGCCCCAATAGCTTTTCAAATCCTTTTTTATAGGGAGTAAATGAAACACCACCATGCACAAATATGGAAAGATTAGGCCACAACTCATGAATGTTATTCAATTTATAATGGTCAATGATTTTCTCAATCAGAATCTGCCACCAGGCCGGAACGCCTACAATAACTCCGATATCCCAGTCTTTGGCAGATTTGACAATTTCATTGAGTTTGGTGGGCCAGTCGCGTTCTTTGGCAATGCGCTTACCAGGCTTATAAAAATGCTGGAACCAGAAGGGAATATTTTTGGCGGTAATCCCGGAGAGGTCGCCTTCATAATAAGTACCATTAAAATGCAAATGAGTACTTCCGCCCAACATTAGTATTCCCTTTTCGAAAAACTCATAAGGGAATTCGTAGCGGGCTAATGAAAAAATCTGTTTGATGCTTGTCTTCTTAATTGCCTTCAGCATATCATTGGTTACGGGAATATACTTGCTTGAGGCTTCAGAAGTACCCGAGCTTAAAGCAAAGTACTTAACCTGACCTGGCCAGCAAACATAGGCTTCCCCGTTTAGCGAACGATACCACCATTCCTTGAAAATCTTGTTATAATCATAGGTAGGAACCCTTTTCTGGAATTCCGAGATGATGTCCTTGCTCCTGATAATCTCATGAAAATCGTACTTTTCGCCCATGGCTGTATTGGCAGCCTTTTTAAGCAATTTCTTCAGCTCTTTGCGTTGCACGGTATCAGGGTCGTTCACCTTAAAAGTTGAGGGTAAACGCCCACGCAGGGCAATGGCATTCTTAATCACTGATCCTAATAATGGCATAGCTTGATACGTTATATGGTTTATAATATTAATTACCAGGTAGTTATACCAGTTTTTCAATCCATTGGCTAACATCTTTCTGCTTAGGGGCAGGAACATCCATTTTGAGTTTTTTACGCAGCCCGCACAACTGGTTAAATACTTTATTGGAATTGGCTCCTTTAAGAGATGTGGCATTGGGGAAACCTGCCTGTTGCAATACGGGAATCCAGACTGAAGGAACTCCGAGCGCAACAAAATCATCGCCTGCCGACTCAACGGTTGAGCTTTTCTCAGGACGCATCTGGGGGAAGAAAAGAACATCCTGGATGGAGTTGCTATTGGTCATAATCATTGCAAGGCGGTCAATGCCAATGCCTAACCCTGCTGTGGGAGGCATTCCATGCTCTATGGCGCGAAGGAAATCTTCATCGAGTACCATAGCTTCGGGGTCGCCACGACGGCCAAGTTCGATCTGTTCTTCGAAACGGGCACGCTGATCGATAGGATCATTAAGTTCACTAAACGAGTTACATATCTCCTTGCCATTGCATATAGCTTCAAACCTTTCTACCAGGCCGGGTAAATTGCGGTGTTTCTTGGCAAGGGGCGACATTTCGATGGGGTAATCGGTAATGAAGGTGGGCTGAATAAGCTGGTGCTCACATTTTTCACCAAAAATTTCATCGATGATCTTACCACGCCCCATGGTTTCATCGGTTTCCACACCCATGACAGCGGCTGCCTTGCGCATTACATTTTCATCCATTTGCGAAACATCAACACCTGTAAAATGCTCAATGGCGCCATACATGGTAAAGCGTTTCCAGGGGCGTTTGAAATCGATTTCCTTATCGCCTACCTTTACAACTGTAGTACCATGAAGATCGAGGGTTATCTTTTCCACCATCTCTTCCACCATATTCATCATCCATTGATAATCCTTGTATGCAACATAGAGCTCCATCTGGGTAAACTCAGGATTGTGGAAACGACTCATCCCCTCATTGCGAAAATCCTTGGCAAATTCAAATACCCCATCGTAGCCGCCTACTATCAGCCTTTTAAGATACAACTCGTTGGCAATGCGCAAATAAAGCGTTGTGTCGAGGGTATTGTGATAGGTTTTGAACGGACGGGCTGCTGCACCTCCGTAAATGGGCTGTAAAACCGGGGTTTCCACTTCAAGGTATCCTTTCGACAGAAGAAAGTTACGCATGGACTGAACCATGATGGCCCGTTGCCTGAAGGTTTCACGAACTTCTGGATTTACAATAAGGTCGAGATAACGCTGGCGATAACGTTGCTCAGCATCCTTAAATGCATCGTAAACCTGGCCGTCTTTTTCCTTTACAACGGGCAGAGGACGCAAAGATTTGGTAAGTATTTTATATTCTTTTACATGAATGGTAATTTCGCCCATTTTAGTGATGAAAACGAAGCCTTTCACGCCAATAATATCACCAATATCCAGCAATCGTTTAAATACAGAATTGTATAAGGTTTTATCTTCTCCCGGACATATCTCGTCGCGATTGAAATACAACTGTATGCGGCCGGTAGAATCCTGAAATTCGGCAAAGGAGGCACTTCCCATGATACGTCGCCCCATCAAACGGCCTGCAAGCTGAACATCCTGATAAAGGGTTTGGTCGGAAGGGAAATTTTTCAGTATCTCACCAATGGTTATGTTCACATGATACTCTTCGGCAGGGTAGGGATTGATTCCCAGTGCAAGTAATTCGTTCAGGGCGTCACGCCTGAACCTCTCCTGTTCGCTCAATTGTTGTAATGACATAGGGGAAATTTGTTAACACTTTGATTTATAAATGCTTCGTCTATAAAATGGCGTCCTTTTTAGCTCAGGACACCCTGATAAATTAACGTGCAAAGATAAATAATCTGAAATTGATTTGGTGCAAATATTTAACCCCCTTCCCAAATAGAAGGCTTCACTATAATAGTCTGATTTTAATATACTTATAGCAAATAATAGAACATTATCGGAAAGAAGACCTCAGCAGAGCTCCTGCTTTTATACGCCTGGATTGTGGCCCGAAAAGCCATCCACTCTAAAACTCTTCTTCGTACTTAGATGGGCATTTAAGCAGAAGCTCAGTGGCAACAAACATATCCTGCGAGTACTGCCCAACCAGCACAATTTGTTCGAGTTTTTCAAAATCCTGAGGGCGGGGACCATAATGCACCACCTTGCTTTCACTTCCCTTATTATCCTTCATGTAAAATGAGAAAACCAGCGCATTGTTTTCAATGGTTTCAAGGATGGGTTTATCAGGCTCGAGCTCGCCAATGATATGGTATTGTTTGCCCGGATTTTTGCGTGCCTGATCGAAGCTGGCATAAGTATCGGCATCATAAACAGTGGTAATGATTGCCGCAATGGCAATTACAAGAAATATTATGGCTGCTATATGGGTCTTTTTCATTATAAAACGGGAGTGTAATTATTAAACGATCAATGGGTATGGGGCTGGTCGTCGAGATGATCCATCTTTTTTTCGAGCCGGGTAAGCTTGCGGTCGAGATAAAAAAGAACGGCAGCAAGCCCTGCAAAAATTGTTGCAAGAACCAGGGCTACCACAAAAATTTTTCCGTGAACTTCCATCATGATTTATTGCTGTTAAATTGTTTAATTCGTTCGCTGAGCACTTCGGTGCGGTAAATAATGGTGTAAACCCACCATGAAAACAATATCCAGGCGGCAATGGCCGGATAGAAAACCTTTCGCATCATGGGCGACAGGTCGCCGGTGGCCAGGGCAGGGTTACCGTCAACACCAGGATGGATTGATGCGCCCCCCATGCGGGGCAAAATCATTATAAAAACAAACATGATAACAAAGGCAAATATTTTGTACACAGCTGCCAGTCGGGCTCTTTTCTCGGGATCCTCAACCGATGCACGCAAAACCACATAGGCCAGATAAACCAGAATACCCACCGCTGCGCCATTGAGTTTGGGGTCGTTTACCCAGAATTTTCCCCAGGTAAACTCTGCCCATATCATTCCGGTAACTATTCCCAGCATCCCGAAAACCAAACCCGTTTTCACGCTGGCATTGGCCATCCGGTCGTAACGAAGATTAAAACCACGCAAGTATTGCAAACTGAAAATAAAGCCCATAAACAAAATAAAGATCATCGAAAACCACATGCCCACATGAAAATAAATGTTGCGGATGGTTTGCTCTATCACCATCATATTGGGGGTTTTAAAAAGAAAACCACCCAGTATTACATACAACATTAGCAATATGGTGACAATTTTCCAGTAAATATTGAATTTAATCATCTTCATTTTCGTTTTTAAAACTCCATCTAAAACATTTTCAAAGGTTGTGAATAGTTCGGTTTCATCATAATAAAATTTGAATGTTTATGTATAATGGAACTCGCATGTGGATAATTTTATTTCTTCTGTGTTTGTGTTTGGTAAAACATGCTCCTTTCATCATCACTTCTACTCCTTCCATAAATAAGGAAACAATACATACGATAGGGTGAGCGCAATGCCGATAAGTAGCAGAATGACCAGTGCATCGGGCAGAATTGCCGAGGTTGAGGCCCCTGCTATTGCTGCTGCCGACGAGCGGATGAGCAACAGGAGCATGGGAAGTATAAGCGGAAAACCAAGTACAGCCATCAGGGTGAAATTGTTGCGGGTTTGTCCGGCAATGGCAGATACCATGGTAAGAATGGATGCAAAACCCCACACCCCCATAAGAAGCACTATCCACCAGGCAACCATGTTTTGAGCCATGTTTCCCATGAATACAGAAAAAAGCGAAAAACCCATTATCCCCAAAAATACCATTACCACGGTATTGATAATGACCTTTGAAAAAATCACCGAAACAGGCGATGCCAGGGTATACAAATACAGTTTCCTGCCGCTGTTTTCATCGCTGAAACTTTTCAATACCAGGTTCAGTGAAGCAAAGGCCATGATGATCCAAAACAGGGCGTTCCAGGTTTGGGGGCTCATAACCCCGGCAAATGTTAGATAGCAGATAAAAATGGTAGAAACAAGATAAAGCATAATTCCTCCCAGGGCATGCTTCTGGCGCCATTCGAGCATCAGTTCTTTATGCATTAAATTCAGGGTATCGCGGAGGGTCATCTGCTCATAATAATTCAGGCAAATATACACCAATTAGCCTGAATTGTAAAGAAAATCATCGTTTGATAAACCGCGTTTGCCGTGATGTCTTACCTTCTGAAACCATTATAATGTAAACTCCTTTCGGCAGATGGGCCACATCTATCGACAACCCTTCATCATATCCCGATACAGTTTTCTTTATAACCTTTTCGCCCAAAATGTTAATTATCTCAATATACATCAGTTCATTTCCGGTAAACAATCCCGAATCAGTGTATTTCACAAAAAGAACATCTCTTGCAGGGTTGGGATAAACCATCAATGGTTGATCAACCTTAGTATCATCAACATTTGTTGCTCCCAGAGCAAACTGTTTCATAACCTTGCATCCGGCCTGGTCGGTAACAGTTACATTATAAGTGCCGGCAGCAAGCCCGGTAACTAGGGCCGACTGAGCACCATGGTCCCACTGATAGGAATAATTACCAACACCCCCGTTAACCGACAGAGCAATACTTCCGTTGCTCATATTAAAATCGGGTTCCTGAACCATGGTATTTACCAACAGTGCATCATTGGCTTCAATGGTGAAAGTCTGTTGTCCGGTACAATTATTAAAATCAGTAATGGTGATGGTATACTTTCCCCCTTTAACATTATTCAAATGGCGGCCAATGGTGCCATTGCTCCAGAAAAAAGAGAAAGGTGCGGTTCCGCCCGTATGAGTAACATTTATGCTCCCCAATTGCTCATTGGCACATACTATATGACTTATGGTTGCCACAGGCACTATGGGTGCAGGTTGCTCCACATCAATGGTTTTTACAGTTTTGCAATTTCCCCCGGTTACAATCACCGAATATTTTCCGGCCTTAATCCCCTGTAGTCTGGCAGTTGTGCTTGCCGACTGATCGTTCCATAAGAATGTGAAGGTTCCCGAACCATCAACCTGCAGGCTAACTGCGCCATTGCTGCCACCCCAGCAGGTAGGCCTTACAACCGTTGCATTCACGGCAGGAGCACCCTGATCGCTTACGTTGAGCGAAAGGGTAATTTCGCATCCATCGTTACTGGCAACCTTTACCCTGTATATACCGGCAGTAATATCATTCATGGCAAAATCAACTGATTTGTTTTCAGCTGCAAAAGCATAATAATCCTTTTCATTTTTATTGGCCAGCAGGGTATAAATGTACCCCATCCCGGGTGTTACGGGGCTTATTCTGAAAGAACCACCCGCCGTACCGCAACCAGGCGAATCGGTTGTCTCCCAAACAACCTGGGGAGTTTCGCCTGCCGAACCAACTACCACCGTCTGGGCCCCTTTGCAACCCATCTTATCTGTAATTTGCACGGTATAGCTTCCAGGTTTAAGCCCTGTTGGTTGCTTTTCGCTGCTGCCGTTGTTCCAGAGATAAATGTATGGTGCCTGGCCGGAGGTAACATCAAGCAAAACACTACCATTTTCAAGACCGCAAGTGGCATCAATAGCTGTGGCAACAGCATCAACCGTGTAATTCTTCTGACTTATGATAACAATGGATGAACGGATGCAATTTCCTGCATCTGCCACCGTATATCGGTAATTTCCGGGAAGCAGTCCGTCGCGAAATGAGTTACCATTGCCGGAATCATCGGCCCATGTGAAGGTAAACGGAGCCATACCGGCCTGTGGCTGCAGTTCGATGCTGCCGCTTGCAGTTCCACATAGTGCATCCTGCACCGATTCTTGCACCGGCATTTGAAGATAATTGGGGACACTTACAACGAGAGTAGCCTCGCATCCATTCTTATCAACAGCCTTTACAGTGTAATTGCCCGATGACAGACCAGATGCCGAAGACCCTTCCAGGTTATTATCGTGTTGCCACCGGAAACTGAAGGGATGGGTACCCGTATCGGGAGTAATCTCTATCATTCCGTTGGTGTTGCACACAGCACTTACCACCTTTGATGTGAGCGTAATTTCAATAGCATTAACTGTAATCACTGATTCAAATTTGCATCCGGTTTCATCGGTAATGGTAAAGGCATAATCGCCGCTTTGCAGCATGAAAGGCTTAAGGGTTGTGATTCCGGGCAATTTGTCCCAACTGGCAATCCAGGGGGCAACGCCATTCAAAGGGATAACTTCAATGGAACCACTTGCCAATCCGCAAATGCTGGGTTTGGTTAGGGTGTGATAGCGAGGGGCACAGTCGGCAACATTTTTTCCAAAATGAAGATCGATGTAAGGAATTAAATCTGATTCGACCCACTGGTTGTTATTAGATATAAAGGCAGTACCTGCAGCGCTGTTAACAGGCTCCTTAGCGGCAATTCTTACAATCTGCGGTTGTGTGGGGATGGAAACAACCGCCAGATATTTTCCCGGAGTAGCAGCCACAGGTATTGCAAAGGGGATGTTTACCCAGACGGGATTATTTCCCTGCCCGGGAGTAATGTTGCCTGAGGCAAGTGTCAATGAACCCGAAGAAAAAACTTCGGTCCACACTCCTGCCTCTCCGCGGAATATCTTTGCCTGAACCTGCGAGCCTGGCTGAGTTCCCGACGCTGCCACAAACGACAGTGATGTGATCTCCATGTTGTTATATATATCGTATCGGTTGGCCAGTTGCATTGGGGTGTTGGGAGATGTCGCAATGAATTTCCCTGAAAGGTCAGCATTACCGGTGCGCGAGTAAGTAGAATCCGTTATTTGAACAGTGAATGAGAACTGGTTGTTGTCGGGCACCTGATCCTGTTGTTGTTGATTTATCTGATAATTTACGTGGTAGGTTCCCCGGCCGGGCAATACAAAAGGTTGTGGCATTTTAAATGTATGAGTCAGATTGGGGTTGAGGCCACTTCTGGTAATACTTTCCCTGAACAGGTAATCGTTTATTGCCACAGAAAACACCAGGTTCGACTGCGCTTTTCCGCCATTGTTGCGCACATCAGCACCCAATTCAAGGGCTGGTAGCTGACCCGCAGGAATTCTGGCATATCCGCCTGCATTGAGGGGATTAATTACTTCCAGATCATTGTCCACAAACGATTCAATGGAAATATCATCGATCATCCACCAGTAGTGCGATGTGCCTGATTGCCTGAAACGTATCCATATCTGGTCACCTCCTGCCAGTTGCTGCGAAATATCCACCACCTGATTTACCGGGTTGGCGCTGGTGTTATTGGGGCTGAGGCCGTTTCTGACATCGTAGCCGGTCCAGTCGGTACCGTTTGTACTCACTTCGAGCAGTATTAGCGACTGGGGTGAACAACAATAACGGAAACTATGCTGAAATCGCACCCTCAGGTTCAGTCCGGCCGGTACGTTTATGGGCGGGCTCTGCAGCCATGCATCGGTTAGCGTGCCCGACACACCCTGCGATGTGCAAAGGTCAGCATCGAGAATAACAAAACCATTGCCTGCACTGGTTGATTTAAGGGCAGGCATACCCTTGGATAATGGCCCTTGTGGCCCTTTGCTGGTGTGCCTGAAACCGCAGAAACCGTTCTGGTTTACATTTAACCAAGCCTGTGGAATACCCCCACCAAAGTCTTCACTCCAGATGGTTTGACCCGAAGACTTTTCATCCTGCTTTTCAACAACAGATTCAGGAATATCCTGAAGCCGGAAAGGTTCAGGAGAAAACTGACCGCTAACCGAAAAGGTTGCTGCCAGAATTAAAATGGCAAAAATTGAGTGTTGTAAAGGTGTTCTCATCTGGCCTGGTTTTAATTTGCATATTGGTTAAATGATTCTGTCAGCCGACTTTACGTCTGTCTATTTTCAACCTAAAAGCATTAACATTTACAAAATGCAACAGATTAACTTAACCCAAATATTTTAACAGGTAAAAATACACTTAGTAAGAGGGTATTTTTTACGTAAAATACTGAAAATGGAAGGGTTATTTACGTGGGATAAAAATCAGTAAGAAGCAGGGTTAATCTTCAATACCCCATGGTGAGTGCCATTTGCAATAAACCTGAGCGGGGGGTATTATAGCCCGGCTGAGCGGCATTTGCAATGCCGCTTAGCCGGGGATAACTTCTCATCAAAACAGTTTGATCTCTAAATAATATGCAATAATGAAAAAAACTAAAGGAACTATTCCTAAAAGGATTATCCAAATTTTTCTGGTAAAAATTACAATTATTACGTTGCTAATTAAGAAAAGAGACGTTGATGCCTTAAGTTCTTTATTTAATGGATCCCTTAAATATAAATAAAGGACTATGGTTGCCACCGATAAATATATTATGATCTCAATGGTCATGATTAAATATAGCCTTAGTTTTTTCTTCTCCATGCTTATTGTCTATTGGGTTATTATATAATATTAAAAAGAAATACTTCCTAACTCCTTACCATCGGATTGCCGGTATATTGTCATAATTCCGCCTGATTGTGTATTGCCAATATTATAGTTCCTATATTCAATTTTCAAGCCGCTCCCATCGTAATCATACATAATTATATTCCATAATAATGAATTTGCGTTGGTAAGAGTACCTTCAAGAAATAAAAAAACTGTAGCACTAGTGCCGAAAAAGTGGCCACTTAAAAGCCCCAAAACCCCCTCACCCCAAGACTTAATGGTCAATCCATCACTTACCGCTCTAATATACTTTTTAGATGCATCAGGGCTCAGGTACATATCATATCCGTATCGATTAGGTTCAGAATAAACACCGTTAGAATTATAATTTATGGTATTTCTATTGTGATCCTTTTTTACGGGGTTATCATTTTTCAAATCTCTTTCATGCCGCTGAAATTCATGTTTTAAAGCCGACTGATACGCCCAAATAAGTAATTTATTCGACCAATTACTATGCGACAAAGCCCAATCTGTAAATTTCGGCCCTTGATTTCTTTTTGAATGTTCATATCCTGATATTTCCCAATATTTCATAACATAACCTTCATGAACCACACTGCCATCCCATGCACCACTATTTACCTGGTAACCATCCGGGTCGGTATATTTCAACGGATTATTCCATCAGTAGGCATACCGGTTAAAACTTTGGGAAAAGTCGGGGCTTTGCACATAGGGGTCGGAGTTTAAAAAGCGGCCGAGGCGGGGGTCATACATTATAATTGCTACGGCGATCGGTTACCTTGCTTAGCAACCACATATAAACCGTATTGGTAGTGCCAGGCACAATTACCTTTTGGGTGTACTCCAGTATTGCGCCATCGGTGGTGGTTATTTTAAATGAATTGGGGTTTGCCGTTGTACCCCCCCAAACTTCTAATATCATTAAATGTATAGTTTTCGGTAGAATATCTGCTGTTGTCAGCTCCATAAGTTCCGCTTATCAACAGTAATCGTTGGCCATCTAAGGCAAATCTGTCATTTTCATCGAAACTTATATGACCGGCTTCACTATCGTAGTAAACGGTTTTAGGCACACGCGTAATGGCTGAAATTCCGGCCAGGTTCCATCCGTACCCCAGCAGGCCGTTGCCTGCCTGGCTGTTGTAGGTAATAGCAAGGCCGGGCGCTCCTCCTCCTATGCCCGCAGGTAAGTCAATGGGTATTGTGTAGGTAGCTGCTCCACTTACATCAATAACTCCGGGAATACTGCCAGGAGGTGCGGGTTTGTTTCCTGGATTTATAAATCCGCCCTGGTTAGCCATGGCATGGTCAAAAATGCCTAAAATACTAAGTACTACTATAAGAATTACAAGATAGGCTATTGGGTATTTATTTTTGGTGATTGGTTCCATTGTAAATGTTTTTGGGATTGATTTTTTTGTGGTTACTCCTTAACTATGTTCCAGCGATGTGCTTTACCATTAATTGTTAAAACCAGAATGTAAACCCCCGAGGGTTGATCGGCAATATTGATGGTGGCTTCAGAAGTAGTGAACTGTTTGTTTAAAATAAGCCTACCGCTTATGGCATAAACAGTAATCGTTCTTTCAGGTTGGGTTACTCCACTGTAACTGGTTTCTATTCGCAACTCTCCCCTTGTAGGGTTTGGGTATATAACTATATCGCCAAAGGATAAAATTTCTTCAATTGCAGGTTCATTGTTTTCTTTGTGTGCCAGCCCTGAAGGGGGTGGAACTGCTGCCTCCGAACTTTTCAAACTTCCAAGGAGGATGTTTCTATAGGTCATGTTCCCGGCATTATCATATACAAATGGCAGCGAAATGGAATTAAAGTCAAGTTCTTCAATCGATATTTCGTAAACCTCCCCAGAGCCTGCACGGTATAATGAAATAGTTTGAAACTGATCGGGTTTAACTACATAAATCACTTCATCGACATGCAGGGTGGTATGATAATTTACAATGTTACCTATGCTTACACTATTCCCGGGATTATCGGCTCTGATTCTAATCGTGGCTGCCTTAATATTCCGTTTCAGCGTAATGTTTAAGTTAACATTATTACTACCTCCAGGGCAACTTACATAAGGATGTACTAAATAATATGTCGCCATATTATTATCAATGGCATGTTGCGGGGGGCATGAGGGTTCGTAACAATTTGATGTTATCCCTTGTATAACTTCATTGTACTGGCTGCTTGCTCTGGGTATAAATAAGAGCCAGATTGCCATCTACAGTATTGATAACTTGTAAAATAAATTTTTCATTAATACGCTTATTTACATTGTTTAAATTATGCACTACATTGCAAGGATTACCCCTTAAGGGCATACCTTATCTACCTGATAAATAACTAAAGGCAGTTTTAACAGCAATAATTTCCGGTTTGATAATCCAACCGGGCACAGTAAACCCATCCAGTTTGTTACCAGTTTTATTAAATTCTACGATGTTTCCGGGGATTATAAAATTCCAGGCACCCTTTCCCCTTTGCAAATTAGCTTTGCCCCTATAAAAATGATGTAATTCTTAAAAAGACAAAATTCCCAAATAAACGATTATTTCTATTATCCTTAACTATGGTATTTCCATATTAAACTACACAATCAAAAATAGAGCATGCATTACATATTACAACACTCAAACTAAATTTAGAATCAATCTAAATAGCTTCGTAAACAAATGAATTTCAAGAAATAATCATGTATATATTTATTTATATATATAGCGATGCAAAGAAAATTTTAACACTTAGGGTTATGTTAAAATGAATTTAGCCTATTAAGGATGCAGCTTAAAAAAGGAGATTATTGGAATAGTTTCCGGTAGAATGAACTTTGCAATTTCGCTTTCCCGCTTTGCAAAGAAGCCAGCACCGCCCCGGCTGGCGCACGGTGTGCGCTTTTTGGTATTTGTGTTTAAATGGCAGGCACGCAAGGCGGTGCGGGCCTACGATCAATCTTATCGAATCGTTTGGCGCACACCGTGCACCGGGTTTGGTGCATTATTGGGGCCATTTCAACCGGAATAATGGTCGTTACAGGGATTGATCAATCTCTACCTAACCTGCCAGGATCAGTTTTATTGAATTGCCAATTCAATGATGGTCGAAGGGGCAGTGAATCCGATGCTTAGCTTAGTTCATTTATAATCATAAACTATCAGCGTTTTACCTCGGCGGAATCTGCGTTCGTTAAATTGTTTCGGGTTAAAAAGAGTTTAAAAACTCACCACCAGCGGATTGGCCATTTTATCGGCTTCCTTTTCAAGGAACTGGATGAACCCTTCTTCGGAGGCGAATCGTTCATCTGATAGTTCCCATCCACTGTAAAACCTGAAGGTTACGCGGTTTGTATCTTTAACATTCATTTTCACCAATACAGAATTATTGATGCCGGTTGCATCGGCATTTAGTCTGCCTATTCCTGAAAAATAAGAGTTACTGAGCAGCACTGCCAGACCCAGGTTTTCGTGTTCGTAAGCCTGTGGGCCGTGGGTTGCCACTATGGTTACCTTGGCCTGGTTGTCTTTCATGTATGCATCTCTGTCGCCAAGATCAATGGTGGTTATACCACTAACCAGGGTAGTTTCACCGGCATGACCGGGAAAATAGACTGTACTTTCGTAATACCACTTGCCGGCATAAATGGCAATATCGTGCACCAGGTCGTAGGTTTTGTCGCCCACTTTCCAGTTGTTGTAGCGCAACCTGAGTATTGACCTTACCGGACCTTGGGTTATTACTTCGAAAGTTCCATCGGCTTCGGGGGCAACGCGGTGAAGTTGCCCGTTGATTTCAAGAGCCAGCGCACCTGCACCCAGTGAAGTGCCCACGCGCAGGATATCCTGGCCCCAGTCCTGTTTAAAATGGTAATCCTGGCTTATACCAACCTTTTCCATAACCATTTCCTGATTGAACTTGCCGAAAATATCCATGCCGTTGCGGGCATCGAAGTAATTGCGGAAACCCACCACATCGTTCTCCCAGCCGGGCCCTTCCATCTGGAAAACGCCACCGGCCAACCCTTCTGCCATGGTCAGTCTGTTTGCCGAAGTCATTTCAATATAGTTTTCCCCTTCAATTTTAGCCATTCGTATGTTGGTGCGCTTTGTAAAGGCAGGATAACTGGCAGCATCAACAAATTCGACCCTTACGGCATGTTTGCGATGTGGGGGTATGGTGAATAGGAATACAAGTTCATCCCACTCTCCATCATCGTTCAAATCGTCAACCTGCGAAGGAAGAGTATCGCCAGGCTGAAGTATTACCAACGGGAGTTTTCTTTCGGGCAGGGTGCCCCATTGCGCCTGCAGTTCAGCACGGGTAACCACCACAGGTTCTTCTACCCGCATCTGGTGTATTTGATTTTCGATGAGTATCACCTGTTCTTTTTTATCCTTGCAACCAGCCATTACAGCAATTGCAACCAGAATCAACAGTCCGTTTTTAAAAATTGTGTTTGTCATGTTTTTGTATTTTAGGTTTTTATCAAGCATTAATATCATTTTCAAATTTAACAATTAGTCGACTCCTGAAAGTTTTATTAAAGAAATTAACCGATTGTGTAAATTATACTGCTCACAATGTCAACAAGTTGCGAGCTCCCCCTGCAAGGGGCACGGGGGGTTGTTACTTTTCAGAGCCGACCCCTTAATAAAATCATCACCTATCTCTCAACACTTCCTTTCCAACTTTTCCATCTAATCTCTAAACTCTTATCTCTGAAATCTCATCTCTAAAATCTACCTTCTGTCATCTGCCCTCTTTCATCACTCTTCGCCGTAGGGCTTCCCGATGGTTGCCAGAATACCGCCATCCACATAAAGAATATGCCCATTTACAAAGTCGGATGCCTGCGATGCCAGAAAAATGGCGGCACCCTGTAGTTCTTCGGGTTCGCCCCAACGCCCCTGGGGGGTTCGGTTTACAATGAAATCTTTGAAAGGATGGCCTCCAACCCTGATTGGAGCAGTTTGCGAGGTGGCAAAATAGCCCGGTCCGATGCCATTTGTCTGGATGTTATACTTTGCCCATTCGGTAGCCATGCTGCGGGTGAGCATTTTCAGCCCCCCTTTGGCGGCGGCATAGGCCGATACCGAATTGCGGCCCAGCTCACTCATCATGGAGCAGATGTTAATGATCTTGCCTTTGGCTTTGCGTTTCACAACGCTGGAAGCAAATTTCCTCCCAACTATAAATGGCCCTACAAGGTCAACATCAATCACCTCCCTGAAATCTCTGGCTTCCATATCCAGGATGGGAATTCTTTTGATGATACCCGCGTTATTGACCAGGATATCAAGCGGGGCAACTTCTTTTTCGATACGGTCGATCTGCTCGTTAACAGCTGCTTCGTCAGTTACATCGAAAACATATCCCCAGGCATCAACCCCGGCGCTGCGATATTCTTCAACGGCAGCGTGGGCACGTTCGGGCAGGCGGTCGTTGATTACAATACGGGCGCCAGCAGCGGCCAGCCCTTTGGCCATAGCCATTCCCAGGCCGTGGGTAGCTCCTGTGAGAAGGGCGGCTTTTCCTTTAAGATCAAATAGTTGTAATGACATAATTCTATGATTATAATTTTTAATTAAGGGATTGGGAATTAGGGATAGGGAACTGAATATCGGGTTAATAATCATCTGGAACCAGTTCTCAAGCAGGCTACCTGATATCTGAAATACTCGCCATATCCATATCGCTATAATCAAGATTTTCGCCGGCCATACCCCAGATAAAAATGTAGTTCGATGTACCTGCGGCAGCATGGATAGACCATGAAGGTGACAATACAGCATCATGATTCTTCAACCAGATGCAACGGGTTTCATGGGGTTGGCCCATAAAGTGACAAACAGCCTGATTTTCGGGCACTTCGAAATAGAAATAAGCTTCCATGCGGCGCGAATGTACGTGGGGAGGCATGGTGTTCCACACACTGCCCGGTTTCAGGATGGTCACTCCCATTTGCAACTGGCAGGTAGGCAGAACCTGATTAACCAGCAACTTATTAATAGTACGGGCGTTGGATGTTTCCAGCGAACCCATTTCCACACTCTGGGCATCGGCAAGGGTAACATGCCGGTCGGGGTAGGCATTATGGGCCGGGGCGCTGTTGATGTAGAAATGAGCCGGTTTCGTTGCATCGAGACTGGCCAAGCTTACATTTTTGTCGCCCATACCAATCTATAGGGCTTCCTTGTACTTCATTTCATAGGTGGTACCATCAACAGTAATATTACCGGTGCCACCCACGTTGATCACACCCATTTCGCGCCGGTGCAGAAAATGATCGGCCTTTATGGGATCGATGGCTTCGAGCTTAAGGGGTTTATTAACCGGAAGTGCCCCGCCAACAATATACCTGTCGTACATTGAATAAACCAGGTTAATCTCATTGGCAACAAAAATGTCGCTTACCACGAATTCTTCACGGATTCTTGCAGTATCATAATTTACGAAATCGCGTGGGTGGGTGGCATATCTTACAGAATAGTTCATAACATAATATTTTGGGTTAACACTTAATACAATCGATTGTATCACTACTACACATGAGTGGTCTTTATTTAAAGTGTTTTAGATTGCTTGAGCGATGATTTGCGAATGATAAGGTCGGGAGTCATAACCACAGTTCGGGGAACATAGTAATTATGACTGCTTTCAAGTTGTTGAAGCAGTAATGTAGCCGCCTGCTTTCCTGTTTCATAGGCATGCTGGTCGATGGATGTTAGCGGAGGGTCGAAGAAAGAATCCCACGGCTCATTGGCAAAGCCGGTAATGGAAATATCATCGGGAACCCTGACACCTTGTTCACGGGCAAATAACATTGCCCCCAGGGCCGAATAATCGCCCGATGAAAAGATGGCATCGGGAGGAGGGTTCATTGATGCAATCTTTGCCATGGCATCATACCCTGCCTGCCGTGTAATTGTGTTCTGGAAGAGAAGTGTTTCATCATGTCCTATTCCATACCGCTTCAGGGTATCGAGGTAGCCGCGTGTGCGTTCGCGGTACACATTAAGGTGCTGCGGACCAGAAAAGTGGACAATTCTGCGGCAGCCATTTTCAATTAGATGCTCCATGGCCATACACGCCCCCTGGTAATCGTCGGAAATGATCTTGCTCACCTTCATCGATTCCACCACCCTGTCGAAAAAAACCAGTGGCACTCCCCTGTTCACCATCTGCTCAAAATGTTTTACATTGCTGGTTTCGATGGAAATGGAAGCAATCAGTCCGTCGACCCTTCCATTCATAAGATTCTTAACCAGTTGGGTTTCTTTTTCGTACGATTCGAACGACTGGCAGACCAGCACACTGTAACCAACAGATGTGGCCACTTCGTCAATGCCACTAAGTACGGTTGAGAAGTAATGGCGATCGAGTTTGGGTACAAGCACTCCAATGGTTCTTCCGGTTCCCTTGCGCAGGTTCGATGCCCTGAAATCGGGCTCATAGTTGTGCTCACGGGCAAGGGCCTGGGCTGCCTGCCGCATTTTAAGACTAATGCGCGGGCTATCCTGCAAAGCACGCGATATGGTTGATGATGAAGTATTTAACTCCCGCGCAATATCGGCAATGGTATATTTTCTCTTTGCCACCCTGGTATCATTTTTTTACAGAAATCAAAAGTACATTTTTTTATACAATCGATTGTATGAAATGATTATTATAAAACCCGGGGGTGGTTATAAGCACAGAATAACTCAATAAAAGTATGTTCCGCTGTCCTTTTGCCAGGCCAATTTAAGATGGAACACTGATGACGCTGATACTGATTATCGTGATTTTTTTATGGTTTGGTAGGGAAAATGATCATTATTTTGGCGTGAGCTCAATACAAGTATATCGGTTTTAACGCTTCGGGATGATTACATTATTCCATAAATAAACCTGCATAATCTTTTTTCAAACTATCGAAAACGAAAATTTGATTTTCATTCCCTGCAAATCTTATATTTGCCTGTTAATATAATTTAATAAAATCCAAACCCAGGGCAAAATGAAACACCAGAACTTTTATCTGCTGATAATTGCTGCATTAACCATAGCAACAAGCTGCCAAACCAAGACACCCTCCTTCACTGAAAACTATTACCACTTTATTGAAAACCCTGCAATTTTCGAAATAAACCAGGTGGCAGGTCATACCCCAATGGTAAATTTCAACTCGGTGGATGATGCCCTGAAGAACGATTGGAGCCTTTCGCCAGGCTACCAGTCGCTGAACGGTCCCTGGAAGTTCCATTATGCCGAAACCCCTGAAGAATCGCCTGAAAAATTTTACAGAAAAGATTTTGATGAAAGCAGCTGGGACCAGATACCTGTGCCATTGAACTGGCAAATGCAGGGTTATGGGCACCCCAAATTCAGGAATATTGCACACCCCTTCAAATCGAACCCACCATTAATTCCCAGAGAATGGAACCCGGTGGGATCGTACCGCAAAACCATTTCCATTCCTGAGCATTGGGATGGCCAGCAGGTTTACCTGCGTTTTGAAGGCATCCGCTCGGCAAGTATGGTATGGGTAAATGGCAAAGAGGTGGGGTATAACCAGGGAGCATTTGAACCATCGGAATACGACATAACATCCTTTGTAAAGCCCGGCGAAAACCTTGTGGCGGTAAAAGTCTTCCAGTGGTGCGACGGCACCTACCTCGAAGCGCAGGATATGTGGCGACTGGGTGGCATTTTCCGTGATGTTTACCTGTATGCCATGCCAAAAGTTCACATAAGAGATTATTATATTGTAACCGACCTGGATGCTCAATACCAGGATGCTACACTTACCGTAGATGTTGATATTGCCGGCTTTTTAAAATCGGCTGCCAATGATTACCAGGTTAGGGCTACTTTGTATAACAGAGAAGGAATTAAGGTAGTTGATGTGGTTTCATCAAAGGTTACTATTCCGGCCAATGGCGAGGCGAAGGTGAATCTTAGTGTGGGAGTAACCAACCCGGCTAAATGGTCGGCCGAAAAACCCAATCTTTACCATCTTACCCTTGAACTGCTCAATGGAAATGAAGTAACATCCATTCTATACAGCCATGTAGGTTTCAGAAAGGTAGAGGTGCTCCATCAGGCCATCCAGGTAAATGGTGTGCCCGTTAAGCTTAATGCTGTTAACAGCCACATGCAGCATCCCGATCTGGGCAATACCATGAACAGGGAAACCATTGTGCGCGATTTTGAGTTGATGAAGCAGTTCAACATAAACAGTGTGCGTACATCGCATTATCCGCCCAATATCGAATATCTGCAACTGGCCGATCAGTATGGTCTTTATGTGATCGATGAAGCAGGCGTTGAGGCCCATGCCACCGAGTATCTTTCCAACCTTGAAGAGTGGCAGCCTATGTATCTCGACAGGGTACGGAAAATGGTACTGCGCGACCGCAACCACCCATCCATAATTATCTGGAGCGCCGGAAATGAAAGTGGATGGGGTGAAAACCTTTGTGCCCTGATAAGGGAAGGACGCCGGCTCGATCCCAGCCGCCCCGCATGGATGTATGGTGGAAACCAGGACGAAAACCCCTTCACCAACCCCATGCAATGTGAAGAGATTGTAGGGCCACGTTATGGGACCCCTTTTGAGCTAAAAACCCTGTTTGCCCAAACCCCCGAAAGCGTAGACCCCCGCCCTTCTTTTATGGATGAGTACCTTGCTGCCACAGGCAACGCCGTGGGCGGGCTCGACGAATACTGGGAACTGATTTATGAATACCCGCGCCTTACGGGAGGTGCTATATGGGATTTTGTTTCGCCCGGCATAAGGGTTCCGGTAAGGTTGCTTAACGACCACTCGCCAAACAATATAAATACCGCCATAATGGGGCGTGCAACCCTTGAAAATGCTGTGCTCGACCTTACAGGCCACGACGACTGGGTGGAAGTTTACAGGCATCCTTCACTCGATATTACCTCTAATCAACTGGCACTTTCGCTACGCATATTCCCGCGTCGCTATACCGGCACCGGCACCATACTTACTAAAGGAGGCCACCAGTTTGGGTTGAACCAGTTCACCCCCGATTCTCTGGAATTTTATGTAACAACAAATCGACGTAATTCGCTCAAAATAAAACTCCCTGCCAATTGGCAAAACAACTGGCACAACCTGGTGGCTGTTTACGATGGTGAAAACCTGAAACTCTATATCAATGAAAAATTGGTGGGCTCACAGGCTTGCAACGGCAACATCCGCAACTTCCCGTTCCAGGTAAACGTAGGCCGAAATCCCGAGATGGACGGCCAGGAGCACGACGGCTACCTGGTGAACATGCGGGTGGATAAGGTTCGGATATTCGGTAGGGCTGTTGACCTGAAAGAATTGCTGGCCGATGAGCCATCGCTGAAAACACAATCGCTGCTGTGGCTCGATTTCGAAGAGGAAACCAACGCAGGAGAATTTTTCAGTATGGGCATAGGAGGGCGCACTTATGGCAACATCTGGCCTGATCGCACCCCGCAGCCCGAAATGTGGCAGATTAAAAAATCGCCCCAACCCATGAAAGCAGAATGGGAAAGTATTGATAATAGATTGGTGAAAATTACCAACCGGCACCATTTCACCAACCTCAGCGAACTGGATGGTTCATGGACACTCTGGGCTGATAACCGGCCTATCCAGAAAGGAACTTTAACCGCCAATGTGGCATCCCTGAAGTCAGAGATCATTAGGATCCCTTTCACAAAACCAATGATAATGCCCGGTGTGGAGTACCGTCTGGAGCTCTCTTTCGCCCTGAAAGAAAAAACCCTCTGGGCTGAAAAAGGACATGAGGTGGCATGGGAGCAACTTGAATTGCCATGGCGTGCCACTCAATTGGCTTCGCAGCCTACTTCCATTTCTGCCCTTTCTGTTTCAGAACAGGGAGACGTAATAAAGGTAACGGGGGAAGGATTTGAATACCAGTTTTCTAAAGTAAAAGGGCGGTTGATTTCTATGAACATTAAAGGGAAGGAATATTTGCAGGATGGTCCCGTAACTAACCTTTGGAGGGCTTCCATTGCCAACGAGCTGGATGCATGGCCTCGATGGAGGACAAACGATTTAAAATACAACGAAGGGATGGGCAACGGGGTGTCCAACACATGGTTTTCAGCCGGGCTCGATCAGTTGAACTGGAAAACGGGGAAAGTAACTTTGGGAACCACCAAAGACCAAAGGGTAACCATAGAATTTGAAGTTCAGGCCTATACCACCCATTTCGGGGCCGGGTTTGATAATCTCTTTGTCTATTATGTGGATGGATTGGGCAATGTTGAGCTTGAACATACCCTGACACCCTGGGGTCAGCTGCCTGCATGGCTTCCAAGGGCAGGCATAGCCATGGTGTTACCCAAACAGTTCGGCAATATAACCTGGTATGGCCGTGGGCCTTTCGAAAATTATCCCGACAGGAAAACGGGGGCAAAGATCAATATCTACAATACTACCCTGAAAGACGAATATGTGCCTTACCTCATCCCACAGGACCATGGACTGAAAACTGATACCCGCTGGGTGAAATTTTCAGATGGCCATGGCAACGGGCTGAAGTTTTCGGGTGATAACCTGTTCAACTACAGCGCACAATCCTTTGATACCGATAACCTTACAAGGGCACTTTATCCGTTTCAGCTAATGTCGTTCGATGGTATTACGTTCAATTATGACTATGCCACCAGTGGTGTGGGTTGCACCAGCTTTTGGGTGTACAACAAGTACAGGGCAAAAACGCAGGTGTATAAAGCCAGGGTAAAGATTGAGCCCTTTTAATAATTAATTCTATTGGTTACCATTATCAAGCTGACAAAAGGTTTTATTATTTAGAAAGATGTATAAATCTGGCTATTTCTAAAGGATGATGAAGGGAATGGATGAAAAATAACCAATATTGATTTAAAATCCTGATTTTTTCAAACCTTTCAGCCTAATAAGTTCACGCTTGGTTTCTAAGTCGGGGCTATATAATATGGTTTGTCTCGTTTTTAATTGTTAAAATCAAATGTACAGTTTAAAGAGATAATCACCAAATCTCAGTGCATTGGATTTCGCTTCCATCATGGTGATTTATAATGCAGGCAAATGCCCAAGTTCTGCAAAATAGTCTAAATTTGAACTTCCATATTTACCTTTTTTTTGGTATGTACATTCATTGGCGTGTTCTAAGAACTAATGTTCTGTTATTTATGGCAAAAATTCTTTTGGGAATTTGTCTCTGCCCCGCCATGCCATTATCAGCCCAGCAACCCAATACCCCCAGCATATCTTCTCCCCTTTCCGAACCCTGGCGCTGGCATGCTATGGAAATACTATCGGCCAAAGGGGTACGAAGCCTTACTGACGACAGCCAGGGGAATATGTGGTTTGGCCTCAACCGGGGTATTATGCAGTACGACGGCTATACCTAAACCAGCCACATTAATGAGCCATTTCTGAATTTCCCGGTAGGTTCACTGCTAAATACTACCACCGGCGAGTTATATGCCGGAAGCGAGGCCGGATTTCTGAAATTCAGCAATGGCCGCTGGCAAAAGCTATTTCTGGCAGACGACACCACAAACATACAAGCTACATGCATTTCAGAACTGCCGGGGGGCAGTGTGATGGCAGGAATGCAAGATGCAATTATCTACAGCAAATCAGAGGAAATTTCGGTTTTTACAGTGCTTTCGAGGGTTGAATATTTCAGAAGGATTGCCCCAAATGCCGAAATATTTATATTGCCCGACGAAATACTATTTCAGCGTAATTTTGGCCGTATCGATCAAATCTTTTCTGAAGATGGTGATCAGATTTGGGTTTTTTTCTCCCGCAACAACGATGGGAAGCTTTTAAGATTCAAAATGTATGAAATTGCCGGCGAAATAGTACATCAATTTTCTGTAACCAGCCAATTAAATGGCAGCCCTCTTGCCAATCGCAGTCGAATGTTGAAACATAGCAACGGCGAGTTTTGGCTTATCAATGGGTTTTATGAGAGTGGTATTCTGAGATTTAATGGTAAAACCCAGGAGGAGATTAAGCTTAGTGGGTTTTTCGGGGGCGATGTATTACATACTGATATTATGGAGGTATCAGACGGATCGCTTTGGATTGGCAGGCTTGGAAAACTTTATGTGAACACACAGGGTCGTTTGGAAGCCTATTCATCGGCTACTTTGCCAGTACTTTCATCCTGGGTAATATTTCATGAGTCGAAGGATGGTTATATCTGGATAGCAGGTATTCAGGGAGATGTTTTCAGAGTAAGATATAATAGCGACCGGTGGACGAGGTACAATAGATTAAATTTTCAGACCCGCGATTCGGATGGCAAGAATTGGTTTATCGATTCTGACGGCCGTGTGGTTTTTAGTAAAAACGAAAAATGGTTTTGCTTTAGCACAATGGATGGGCTAATCGACACCCCGGTTCGGTTAGTGATTAAAAAAAAAGGCACCCTATGGGTGGCCGGGAGCCATCGCGGGGTGGCAGCCACTGCCTATTTTAGGAATAACCGTTGGCACTTGCAGCAGCATCCGCTTGTTTCGTGGGGAATAGACTCCAGATCGGTATTTCCAGATCGGGATGGCAATTTGTGGTTCGGAGCCAGTGTAGACAGACAGGATGCCCTGGGGCAGATTTCGGGTGTGCTGCAGCTGGCCAATCCCGATGAAACAGACAATTTGCAATGGAAACATCATACCCAGGAAAATGGCATTACCCAACATAATGTTTATGGAATCGCCCAGTCGCCCGATGGCCAGATATGGATTGGAGGCACCAACCTGATGCGTTTCGACCGGCAAAGATGGCGCCCTCTTACCGGTATTGAACAACTCAATGAGTTTGTCGATATTGTGCATAGCGGCCACTATTTGTGGGCAGGTTCGCGGTATTATGGCCTTTTTCGTTTCGATGGCAGCCATTGGAAACAATTTACCACCACCAACGGACTGCCCGGAAATACAATTATTGGGATTTATGAAGAGAATCCTGAAACAGCTTGGGTAATTACCGAAAAAGATATCGCCTGGTTTGATGGTAATACCTGGAATTCTGATCTTTTCCCCGAATATTTCAGAATTAGGGTATTTACTTCTTGCCACTTATTTGTATCTTTGTGTTCATGAAGTATCCAA
>JBBISA010000055.1:0-26303 GCA_037441525.1 Bacteroidota bacterium | reverse complement strand
CCAGTTAGACCTCTTTGGGGGGCTTGGATTTGATGATTCGTAAAATAAAAATAAAAAATGCCTGTTTTTCAGAGACTTAAAAAAATAAAATCAAGCAATTTTAATTTTTACCGGACAATAGTGAATTAATTTTGGTTTTTAGAAGGCGAATGATAATTGACAGATCAGAAAATTAAAACCGGTTAATAGTATAGGTGATTTCCTGATAGCAATTTCAATCATATCATTAACGATTTTATTTTATGGTTTAAAAGCAGGTTTTAAACCTTTCCCTGGGGTTATCTGAATAACTATATTATTTGTTGTGATTACCTGAATATCTAGTGAGAAAATTACTAAAAACAAAAGTCAAACAAATAAAATCAAGTATTAACAATTAAACTACTTACAGATGAAAAAAAATGTTTTAAAAATTGGAGTTATTCTGGCATTTCTATTTGCCGGGTTTACTGCTTGTAACGATGAAATGGGTGATTCACTAGAACTGTCGACTTACAGTCTTGAAGCTGATTTCACAGCACTGGATGTGCCAACCCCATCTGTTGATCCAATTCTTTCTGAAGACGGAAAGGGTGGTAATACTTCATGTGCAATGGCTGCGGAGCTTGTGGGAGTTGAGTCATTTGAATATTCCAGTGGAAAGATCGACTATGAAAACGGTGCGTTCGCAGATGATTTCCCGGGAGAATTAAATGTTAGAACAGACGGTACCTATGTTTCCTGGACTTTTACTCCTACTGCCGGCTATTGCCTTGTTGATATGGTTGTTATAGTTAAGGGTGGTAATGCTTCAAATGTCTATTATTATGATGACGGAACTGCCAGTGATGCCGGTTTGAGCTCACCCGATAATGCAAGCGGTAAGCCTGCGGGTCTTAGTAATCTTACTTTTTGCTGGAATCTTGTAAAATGTGGTGTTTGCGGAGAATTCAAAGGAGAAACAGCATGGGCTGCCAATGGCCAGACAGCGGGCTTGTTGCGCTACAATACACGTGGAAATTGGGCAACCTATGTTGCATATAACAATGTGGCTAAAACAACCACCCAGTTTGCCGGACAGAATATTCCGGTGGGCACTGTTCAATTCTCAGCAGTTGCTACAGGTAAAGTAACTATTACAATAAACCTAACAGGGGACTGGATCTTTGCTGAAGTTGAAAAGGGCGTAGCTGTTGAAGAAAACGTAAAAATACAGGATTATTCAAAAGCACCATCAGGCAATCCTTCGCCTGGATTATTCGCATGGAAGGGCACTGCTTCAGGCAATACTTTCACGATAGAAGTTCCTGCAAATAAATTTTATGGAGTACATGTTGATGTTGGAAACTGGATGGAAGTTGATTGCGAATAATATAAACTTTCAATCGAAATCTAATTAGCTAAAAGGCCGGCATTTTTTGCCGGTTTTTTTTTGGGGTGTTATGAAGAATCTAATGGAAAACCAGATGAACAATCAGATCTGTTTCTTCTGAATAAAGACCAGGTTGTCCTTTAAAAAAAAATCCCGGGGTTTAAAAGATTAAGCCCATTTTATTCGCCTATAAAAAAACCTTGGAGGTTTTTTGTTGTTAAAATTATAATTTTATAGGCTGAAACACTTTTTACATTTTAATATATTATTCAACAGAAAAAACTCATCTGAAAAAAATGACCCGGATAAAAGTAACCAACCCTTTTGTTGAGCTCGAAGGCGACAAAATGGTCCGAATAAACCGGAAACCCATTAAAGAAAACCTTATTTTTCCGTGCATCGAAAAAGATAATAATTGCTACAACAAGGACATAGAGAACCTTTTAGCCTCCATCAGCCTGATTACAGCAGATACCTTCACTGCCATAAGGCAATACTGGCCAGGAATAAAAAGTTCCACCCTCACTCCAAACTCTTGTTCTGCATCCATCAATATTTTAACGTCTATCATAAAGGCGATTACATTGCACCGAAAAAATTTATCGCAGGCAAATCTGTCATATACATTGCATGGTCAGGTCTGAAAAAACAAATTATTAATTTCAGACCCTTTTCCAAGGCAGAAAAAAATTTTATTCCTATAAAGTACGATGGCCGTTTTAAAGGTATTTTTTATAAAGTTTTTGATAACAAGTTACAATCCAACTTTGATAAGGAAGGGATCACCTGTGAAATTGCCTTATCACCGATAAATTTTGGATGTCATCGACAACAATCTTCGCAATGAACTGAATGTTGAACTTTAATGCATAAACCACACTAACGAGTTGAGCCATGGAATATATTAAGAACAGGTTTTACGAAACCGCAATGAAGAAGTACGTTGAATATCAGAAACTGAGAAACGAATATTCGGACGTTGTGGTAGGAAAAGTAACCATCGGTCATGTTTTGTCTGGGATGAAAGGTGTACCAAGCCTTTTAACCGAAACATCCAAACTCGACCCCAATGAAGGTATCCGTTTTCGCGGCTTTTCGCTGAAAGACCTTCGCAAAACCATTCCCCGGTTTTGTGAGCATGGCGAGTTTTTGCCTGAAGGTTTATTTTATCTGATGCTAATTGGCGAAGTGCCCGAACTTGACGACATCAATAACATCAGTAAGGACTGGTCGAGCCGGGCCATTGTTCCTCAGCATACCTTTGATGTAATCGAGGCGATGCCCAAGAATTCAAGGCCTATGGCACAATATGTCGCTGCCATTACCAGTATGGCTTCCGAATCATACTTCCTCAATGCAATGCAGGCCGGGGTGAATAAGAAATACTACTGGGATACAACGTATGAAGATGTAATGAACCTTATAGCCCGTTTACCGCGCATAGCTGCTTATATTTACCGCCGTTCTTTCCATAAGGGTGAGCATATCGATCCGGATCCGCGCCTCGATTGGGCGGGCAATTTTGCGCACATGATGGGTTTCAGTGCACCACCCCAAAAGCGGCTTATGCGCATGTACATGAGCATCCATGCCGACCACGAAGGGGGCAATGTTTCGGCGCATGCCACACACCTGGTGGGTTCTGCTCTCAGCAATCCTTATTATGCCTACGCTGCAGGCATGCTTGGCCTTGCCGGCCCGCTGCATGGATTCGCCAATCAGAATGTTCTCAATTGGATTTTTGATATGATGCGCGATCTTAATGACAATGATCCTCCTGTTGAAAAGATAAAACGTTATTGCAAGAAATTTTTGGATGATGGTGGGGTAATTCCCGGTTTCGGGCATGCAGTTTTGCGTATTACCGACCCAAGATATGACACCCAGAAGGAGTTTGCCGAAAAATTCATCAAAAACGATAATCTGATAAATATAGTAAATAAGTTGTACACTGTTGTTCCGCCCATGCTCGAAGCCACCGGAAAGGTGAAAAATCCCTGGCCCAATGTTGATGCTTACAGTGGTGCGTTGCTCCGTTATTACGGGATTAAAGAGCATAATTTCTATACAGTAATGTTTGGTATCTCGCGGGCATTGGGCGTAATGGCATCTTTGCTTTTTGACAGGGTGTTCGCATTGCCTATTGAGCGGCCCACATCCTTTCCCTTACAATGGTATCGCGATGTGGCCGAAGGAAAAATAAAGCTTGACCTTTAGTCATCAAAAAGCGTAGTAATTTTGAACATCAATAGTTGTCCTTTCAGAATAGCGAAACCATTGATAAATGTAAAAACCATTTCAATTCTAAAAAAAATAATAATCTATGACTCAGCTACCCTTCGATATTAAGGACACATTGAAAACTGCCAGAGGAAGTTTTGGCTTTTTCAGCCTTGAAAAGCTCGAAAAATTAGGGAAAAAGGTGTCTCACCTTCCGTTTTCGATCCGCATACTCCTCGAAAATGTATTGCGCAACTACGATGCTTTTGCCATTACTGACGAAAACCTTGAAACGTTGCTCAACTGGTCGCCTGCACCATCAGAAAAAGATATCCCTTTTAAACCTGCCCGGGTATTGATGCAGGATTTTACCGGAGTACCAGCTGTGGTCGATATTGCCTCTCTGAGAGCCGAAGTAGCCCGCAAAGGCAAGGACCCCAGTGCCATAAACCCATTGGTTCCTGTTGATTTGGTCATTGATCACTCGGTACAGGTTGATTATTTTGGCACCCAGTATGCCTACCAGCGAAACGTGGAATTTGAATATGAGCGCAATCTGGAGCGTTACCAGTTTCTGAAATGGGCGCAGAAAGCCTTTAACAACTTCTCAGTAGTACCTCCCGGAATGGGAATCTGCCATCAGGTAAACCTCGAATATCTTGCACAGGGCGTGGTGGCACGCGATGGCCTGGTGTTTCCTGATACCCTGGTAGGTACTGACAGCCATACACCCATGGTTAATGGTATTGGTGTAATTGCCTGGGGGGTGGGTGGCATTGAGGCGGAAGCTGCCCTGCTTGGGCAACCCATCTATTTTATTTTGCCTGAAGTGATCGGGCTTAAACTTACCGGAAAATTGCCCTTAGGTACCACAGCAACCGACCTGGTTTTAACCATTACCCAGCTTTTGCGAAAGCACAAAGTGGTGGGTAAATTTGTGGAAGTCTTTGGAAATGGCCTCGACTCGTTGTCAGTTCCCGACCGGGCTACTATCTCAAACATGTCGCCCGAGTTTGGGTGCACAGTAACCTATTTTCCCATTGACGACCGCACACTCGATTATATGCGCAGAAGCAACCGGCCCGAAGAACAGGTGAAACTCGTAGAAGACTATTGCAAGGCCAATATGCTCTGGCGAACCGGTAACGAAAATATTACCTATTCAAGCGTGCTGGAGCTTGATATGTCAGCCATCGGGCCTACCATAGCAGGACCTAAACGCCCGCAGGATAAAATTCTTCTGCGCGATGCATCGGAAACCTTTAAAGCCCACCTTCTCAATGATTATAAACGCGAGTATATTGAGCCAGCTCTGCGAGAATCGGCTACCGGGGGACTTCGGACCGCGGAAATTTTTGCCGGTGGCGAAAAACTCAGATTAAGCGATGGCGCTGTGGTGATAGCAGCTATCACATCATGCACCAACACTTCCAACCCCTCGGTTATGATTGGTGCCGGAATCCTTGCCCGTAAGGCACGAAAACTGGGCATTGATGTGAAACCCTGGGTAAAAACATCGCTGGCCCCGGGTTCGAAGGTTGTAACTGACTACCTTGAAAAATCTGGCTTGCTCGAAGACCTTGAAGCGCTCAAGTTTCATGTGGTTGGATATGGTTGTACCAGTTGTATCGGTAATTCCGGCCCACTGCCTGCCCCAATAGCCGAAGCAGTTGATAAGCATGAACTTGTGGTTGCATCGGTACTTTCGGGTAACCGCAACTTCGAAGCCCGTGTGCATCCGCAGGTACATATGAACTTTTTGATGTCGCCGGTTTTGGTCGTAGCCTATGCCATTGCAGGCAGGGTAGATATTGATTTGTTTAATGAACCCCTTGCCTGGGACCCCAATCTTAATCCTGTTTATCTGAAGGATATTTGGCCATCGGATGAAGAGATACAGGAAACCATGAACCGGGTGCTTACCCGCGATGATTTTGCCCGCAGCTACAGTACCATTTTCGATGGAAATGAGATTTGGCAAAACCTTCCCATCCCTCAAGACAAGATATATCGCTGGGATGACAGTTCTACCTATATAAAAGAAGCGCCATTTTTCAGAGATATCTCCATTGTTCCCGCAACGCCGGGTGATATAGAAGGTGCCCATGTATTGCTCATGCTGGGCGACAGTATTACCACTGACCATATTTCTCCTGCCGGTTCATTCGGCCCATTATCGCCCGCAGGCCAGTATTTGCAGGGCAGGGGAGTGGAGCAGAAGGAATTCAACTCGTACGGTTCGCGCCGGGGCAACGATGAAGTGATGGTAAGAGGCACCTTTGCCAATGTGCGCATTAAAAACAAACTTGCTCAAAGAGAAGGAGGGTACACTACCCACATTCCCACAAGAGAACATATAAGCGTTTACGACGCATCGGTTAAATACAAATCAACAAATACTCCGCTTATGGTTTTGGCAGGCAAGGAATATGGCAGCGGGTCGAGCCGCGACTGGGCCGCCAAAGGAACTACCCTGCTGGGCATAAAGGCTGTTATTGCAGAAAGCTACGAAAGAATACACCGCAGCAATCTGATAGGAATGGGGGTATTACCCCTGGAATATTTGCCCGGACAAAATGCTGAAAGCCTCGGACTTACAGGTTTGGAAACCTTTACCATCAAAGGAATCCGAGAAGGATTAAAACCCTTTAAGGTGCTTGATGTTGTTGCAGTGCCACCATCAGGAAAACCCATTGATTTTAAAGCAACTGCCCGAATTGATTCGCAGATAGAGGTTAAATACTATGAGCACGGGGGAATACTCCATTATGTGCTGAGAGATTTCCTGAACAGATAATGAAAAAGGGGCCGTGGAGCCCCTTTTTAATATGATTTTGTTCTTCAGGATATCAACCGGCAGCTTGTTCATTGGCTGCTATTCCGGCAATTATTCTTCGGGCTTTTTCGCGCACTTCGCCGGCGGTGGCTTCCAGTTCAGGATTTGTTACCGACGCCATCATGGCAATAGGGTCAACCATTGAAACCTCAATATCTCCATTTTCAAGCTGTTCAACCACAACGTTGCAGGGAAGAAAAGCCCCCAGTTTAGGCTCCGATTGCAAAGCCTTATGCGCAAAATGAGGGTTGCAGGCACCCAGGATAATGTAAGGCCTGAAATCGACATCTATTTTTTTCTTGAGGGTTTCCTTTACATTGATCTGGGTAAGTACCCCGAAACCTTCCTTTTGCAATTCGCGGGTGGCAACATCAAGGGCTTGTTCAAAGCCTGTATTCTTGAGTATTGTACTAAAATAATATGACATGGCAATGTTGCTTTAAATGATACTTTTCAAACATTTTTGATTAACCTTAATTAAATTTTCACTTTAAATCACTGGTTCGAGCCGGTAAATTCCTCCATTCCCCTCGTCGGTGACTATATAAATAAATCCATCAGGCCCCTGCCGAATATCACGAATACGGCCTAATTTTCTGGTTAACAGGGTTTCTTTAAGCACTGGCTTTCCCTGTTCAAATACAAACCGGTATATTTCCTGTTTCAGCAATGATCCGGCAAAAAGGTTTCCTTTCCAACGCGGAAAACGATCGCCGTTATAAAACGCCAACCCTGACGGACCCATTGATTCGTTCCATACGTAGGCAGGGGCTTTAACACCTGGAGCAGATGTTCCAATTCCGATATGTTCGCCGGTAGAGTATTCCTTTCCGAAAGAAACCTGGGGCCATCCATAATTTGCACCTTTCTCTATTTTATAGAGCAGGTCGCCACCGCTTGGACCATGATCGGTAGCCCATATCTCGCCGTTGACGGGATTAATAGCTAACCCCTGGTTGTTGCGATGCCCAAACGACCATATTTCGGGACGAAGATTTCCGGGTGGTACCCCTACATATGGGTTGTCAGGAGCAGCGCCACCATTTTCGAGCAGCCTAATGATTGAGCCTGCCGGATGGGTAAGGTCCTGTGATGGGTATCGCAGACCCCGATCGCCAATAGAAAACATCAATGTTCCATCGCCGGGGAATACTATCCGCGAACCATAGTGGCGGCCAGGTTGTGTGCGGGGCATCATCGTATAAAGGGTTTGAAGATCGGTGAGGCGGGTACCATCGGCGCTTATGCGTGCCCTTGCAAGACCGGTGCCGGTAGCAGGGCGCTGGGCCACACCATCGGCATCGCCCGGGCTTGAGTAGGTGAAATATATCCAGCCATTGTTTCGATAATTTGGATGAACCACCACGTCCAATAAACCGGCCTGGCTTCCTCCCTGGGGAGCAGTGCGCTGATCCTGTTGATAATGAATAGGGGGCAACCCGGTAAGTTGGGTTATTAAGTTGGCATCCACAAGTTGCAGACGACCAGCCCGTTCGGTAATGATCATCCGGCCATCGGGCAGCCATGATAAGGCCCAGGGATGCTCCAGCGCTTCCACCACCTGAACGATGCGGAATCGGCCATCCTGACTATTGATTCTGTCTTCAACCACTCTTGAACTGACCCGTGGTTGGGCCATTACTGAGTATCCAATAAGGGATAATGCAAAAACAGACAACACTTTTACAAGGGAGTGTTGTCTGTTAAAGAAAAGTGTGCTTGTCATGATTCTGAGATTTTGATTTACCTCAGACTAACAAGATTTTAACAGTATTGTTTAGTTTTCGGGGTGGTCGATATCGCGATCGCGGAAACCCATCATGAACAGAATAGCATCGAGCCCGATGGTTGAAATGGAATGTTGCGCATTTTTCTTTACCAGTGGTTTTGCGTGGAAAGCAATTCCTAATCCTGATATGTTGATCATGGGCAGGTCGTTGGAACCATCGCCAACAGCAACTGTTTGTTCAAGGTGAATATCTTCCTTGAATGCTATATTGCGAAGCAATTCGGCTTTTTTGGCTCCGTCAATTATTTCGCCAAGGGTACGTCCGGTTAGTCTGCCGTTAATGATCTCGAGCTGATTGGCAAACATGTAGTCGATATCGAGCTTGTTTTGTAAGTGTTTGCCAAAATAGGTGAACCCCCCTGAAAGGATGGCTGTCTTAAAACCGTATTTCTTCAAGGCCTTGAATAGCCTTTCGGCACCCTCGGTAAGGGGGAGTTTCTGGGCTATGTCCTGCAAAACGTTTTCATCAAGCCCTTCGAGCAGTGAAACCCTCTTGATTAGACTCTCGGTAAAATTTAGTTCACCGCGCATGGCTGCTTCAGTAATTTTGCTCACTTCTTCTCCTTTGCCTACACGATAGGCTAGCTCATCTATCACTTCGGTCTGTATCAGCGTAGAATCCATATCGAAACACACCAACCGGCGCGAACGACGGTAAACATTGTCTTTCTGGAAGGCTACATCCACCCCGTGACTTTTCGATACTTCCAGCAACTGCGTTTTTATGGTGGTAACATCGTTAATAAAACCTCTCACTGAAAACTCAATACATGAGCGGGTTTTTTCATCGGGTCCGATGTCAAGCGGGGTGCGCCCCGACATCCTTGATATTTTATCAATATTGAGCTGATGATTGTAAATAATCTTGGCTACTTCCGAAATCTGAATAGCAGAGATTTTCCTCCCCAAAACCGTTACAATATAACGCCCCTTGCCCTGCTGGTTAACCCATTCATTGTAATCCAATTCGCTCACCGGATTAAAGGATATCTTAACATTAAGCTCGTATCCCTTGTATAACAGGTCCTTGAGTATGGGTGACGACTCCGATTCGCGAGGCACCTCGAACAATATACCCAGGTCGAGATTGTTATGGATTACTGCCTGCCCAATGTCGAGAATATTTACATTGTATTGTGCCAGAATCTGGCTAAGGGATGAGGTAACACCGGGTTTGTCGGTTCCCTGGATGTTCAAAAGAATGATCTCTCGTTGCTTTTCCATTGCCGGTTAGGATTGGGTTTAAGAAGTTGCAAAAGTAGTTGAAATTTCTTTTCAGCTAAAAAGGATATAAAACTTGACCTGATAATAAATGGCTTGCCATTGGTATGATGGAAACTGAAAATGTTTGAGCAACATCTAAAACAAAAAAAACCTTTTCAGATGCTTTGTTTCACAGTGTATTTGATTTTGATATTTGTAAATGATTAAGTGAATAATGCTTTAATTACCTTAAGCGAAATTTTATCGTTTAATGTTATTTTGAAATAATTAAACATAAATAGCCAAAACTAAAGTTTGTCATGATTGTTAACCAGCAAAACTGCAATTTATCACCTACATGATTTGAATTTATGTCCAGAATTCTTTTAATGCTGCTTATTTTTATCGTTACTTTGGGTTGTGAAGCCAATATGATGATGCCAGAACCAGAACCGATTCCTGACAACGATCCCATCCCTGTGGAACTAACCTATCTTGCACTGGGTGATTCGTATACCATTGGCCAGGGCGTGCCGGAGAAAGACCGTTACCCTGTTCAGCTGCTCGATAGTCTGAAAAAAGCCAATGTTAACCTTGCCAAACTTCAAATTGTTGCCCGTACCGGCTGGACCACCGATGAACTCTCAGCTGCCATGCATGGCATTAGCTTCGACGACTCTTACAGTATGGTTACTCTGTTAATCGGAGTAAATAATCAGTATCGCGGCTGGAGTCCGGAAAGTTATCGTCCTGAATTTGTAGCCCTGCTTCAACGTGCCATTAAACTTGCGGGTGGAAGTGCCCAAAGGGTGGTGGTTTTATCAATACCCGACTGGGGTGTTACCCCGTTTGCTCAGGGTCGTGACAGGGCAAAGATCGCTGCCGAGATTGATGCTTACAACAAGATCAACAAAGAAGAATCGGAAGCTGCTGGAGTAGCATGGATCGATGTTACCACGATTTCGCGCGAGGCATTAGCCAGGCCCGAATTGATTGCCAGCGACAACCTACACCCATCGGGGTTAATGTACAAATACTGGATGGAATACCTTTTCCCGATAGCCAAAATTATTCTAAAGGAACACCAGCCATGAGTTTAATTAACAGGGCATTTGCTGTTAAAGCAGACCAGGAAGATGCACTTGCCAGCTTCCGAAACAGGTTTTTTATTGCCGATCCCAAAATGATCTACCTCGATGGTAACTCACTGGGGATGTTGCCTGCACACACATCTGCCTGCATTAATGATGTTGTTGAAAATGAATGGGGAACCGGGTTGATAAGAAGCTGGAACAGTCATTGGTACACCCGGTCGCAGCAAATTGCCGCCAAGCTGGCCCCAATTGTAGGTGCCCGCCCCGACGAAGTGATCATCGCCGACAGCACTTCGGTGAACCTTTTCAAACTTGCCTTTGCAGCTCTTCAGCATAATAAAAACCGCAAAACGATTGTAAGCGATGAACTTAATTTTCCATCCGATCTATATGTATTACAGGGACTGGCCTCACTGATGGGAGAAGGTTATCAACTTAAACTGGTCAAATCGGCCAACGGAATTGATATTGACCAGTATGAACTGGAACAGCACATTGACGAGAATACCGCACTGGTTTCGCTTTCGCATGTACTTTTTAAAAGCGCCTATATGTATGATATGGCTCAAGTTACACGGATTGCGCAACAAAAAGGTGCCCTGGTACTTTGGGACCTGAGTCATGCTGCTGGTGCCGTTCTGGTAAACCTTAACCGATGCCATGCCGACCTTGCCATTGGTTGCACTTATAAATATCTTAACGGTGGCCCCGGTTCCCTGGCCTATCTGTATGTAAGGAAAGACCTTCAGGCCCAACTTCAATCGCCCATCTGGGGCTGGTTCGGACAGGAAAACCCCTTTGCCTTTGACCTTGATTATCAGCCTGCAAAACGGATAGAAAGATTCCTTGCCGGAACTCCCCCGGTTCTTTCATTGTCGGCCATTGAGCCTGCGCTCGACCTGCTCATCGAAGCAGGTATGGACCAGCTCAGACAAAAAAGCATAGCTCTTTCCAGTTATCTGCTCGATCTGTTTTATAAGTACCTTCAACCCCTGGGCTTCAAACTACAGTCCCCCGCCGATGCTGGTTCGCGTGGTTCTCACATCTCTATAAGCCACCCCGAAGCCTACAGAATTTGCCGGGCACTCATCCACAAGAACACCGGAAGCCGCGTTGTGATCCCCGATTTCAGAGAGCCCGATGTAATACGACTGGGGATAGCACCTTTATATAATTCCTGGTGCGATATTTATGATGCAGTTTCAGAAATCAAAGACATTACCCAAAACAGGTGGTTCGAAAAATTCCCTCAATCGAAGGAAACGGTTACGTAGGAATATTTCATTGGTGATGATTTCTGATGGGAAGATGCACAATTTCTAAGTCCGCCTGGGTGATGTTTTATTGTCGCAAACCGCAGTATATGAATATTTTATCATACGACATTCGCCGCAAACAAAATCATGAACATCCACCCGTGTTGGCCAGGCTTGACCGGCTTCGAGTTGAATTACCATACTGTACCCGCAGGGACAGGGCTTGTCCTGTCCCTGCGGGTATTTTTAAAATCCTCGGCTTAGCGGCAATTGAAATGCCGCTCGCAACACAGGATAATTTGTAATTATCCAAACCTGTTGCAAAACCATAATCATTTTTTAACGGTTTTAATCCCAAACGTTATCAGAATAATATCAATCAATTTTTCATTACCGGCAAAACCGGTGCGCTGAAATAACTAAAGTCATCTGCGTTTTTGACTATTCCCGCTCTTAGCGGGTTTTTATGAATATACTTAGCTTTTGATTCTATTTATGCATTACTTGTTGTTTCAATGGCATGGTTTTAAAAAGCTATTAAAATTTGCAGAATTACAACCGACCGAAGGAAGCTCAGCGAAGCTAAATTCAGCAATGTTCAGAGAGCGGAAATGCAATTTGCGCTCAGCGGGGGTTGGATGCGAATTTCGAATTGAATTTAGCATCAGAGACAAAAAAAAACCACCCGGACGAGGCTCCAGGTGGTAAACATGAAAAATAAAATAGTAATCAGCGGATATTTTCGCTTTCAGGCAGGCCGAATTCTTCTATCATTCTTATGTTCATCTCCTCGAGCTTGTCGAGAATGGGGTTGTAAATGGCTGGTAACACGGGTATGTGCACCCCTTTTATGGCAATGTCGCCGCTCAGGATCATTTCAACACCTACTGCAGCCGGCAGGGCAACGGTGCGTGCCACGGCAGTATCAGTGGCGGGTGTGCCGTAGTCGAGCATCGATGATTTTATCACTTCCCGGTTTCCATTGGGGTATGATGCCAGGAAAACATGCTGCATCACCACCATATCACGTTCATGTTGGCGTAGTTCCATCTTTGCAATCATAAGGTCTGAAGTGATTTCGAAGGGAGTGTCCATTTGCCTGTTCATGGGGGCATCATCAAACAATCCCAGCCATGCCATGGCTTTCATGGGGTGCGAATCGATGGTGATACCCAGGAATTTTGCCGTTTTTTCCCTTATATTTTCCCCGTTGCCATCGCCCATGAGCATACTCACCATTTCGGCATAGGTTTTTCCGGTAAAATCGTAGGTATCACTGGTGATAAGTTTCAGGGCTTTCATGGCATCAATGGTTTCGCACCAGCCCGGGTAGCGAAAGGTGCCGCGCATCATGGTTTTGGTTTCCGGTATTCCGTAAAGTTCTATGTAAGGTAAACTGTCGCGGTTGGGGTAGATATCGAGGGTGCCTACCTGTGGGAAATTTACCGATAGGGGGTTTTTGAAAAGGTCTTCGGTAGGTACTTCAACGATGTTACCGTACCGAAGGTACTTTCCATCGTTGTTGCCAGCCATGACAACTCCTTTGGGGCTCCACGAAAATTTGTACAGGAAGGGGTTATTGGCAGCTTCCGGGGCGGGCAATGCTCCGCAGATTGAATAGAACTCTTCAATATTTCCACCCTTATTGTGTACATGGTCTATAATGCGCATGGCTCCCATGTGGTCGATACCTGGATCGAGACCCAGCTCGTTTAAAATGATAATGCCTGCTTCTTTGGCCTTCTGATCGAACGCCTGCATTTCGGGCTTAACATACGATGTGGTTACCATGTTCTTTTTGTGCTCAATGCATTTTTTGGCTACCATTACATGGTGCACCCACGGAAGCAGGCTAACGGTCAGATCATGGTCTTTGATCATCTGGTCGAGTTCGGCCGTCTTCTCCACTGTCCAGCCAATGGAATGTCCGTTGGGATGGCCGTCGATCATTTCTTCTGCTTTTGAACGGGTGCGGCTGGCAACAGTTACATAGTAATTATTTTTCAGAAGGTAGTCAACGATGGGTTTTACTACCATTCCTGCTCCTAATATGAGAACTTTTTGCATAAATTGTGTTTTGATTTAAGGAAGTTCAGGTGATTTATAAGGAAGTTTTGGTTTTCAGATTGTTGCAAAATTATTCATTTTTTGACCATGAGGAAACATTCTGGTTTTCATCAATTTCCTGACCGTAGGATTTGCCATTATCAACCAACAGGTTGAGGTCGTGAAGCGGCAAGAAACTCATTAATATAAGTGTAGCCCTGTGTGAGAGCTCCCTTATGCAGGATCATTGCTCTTTTTATGGGTGCAGGAAGTTCAAGATCATCAAAGTCAACAGAAAAATCGGCATCGGCAATGGATTTAATAAAGGGCAGAAGGGCATCACCAAAGGCATCCGACGCATCGCGGGGCAATTCACTGGGCAGAATATCCACCGCCATTACTGCTATCCCCTTGCCATCGAGCCCTAAAGTTGCCTTTCCATTCCAGGGGTCATAAATAAATACAGGGTTTTCGATGGTGGTGGGTTGATGGGTAAATTCTATCGAACCTTCAGGGTCGCAGGTAATATCGCCTACCACTTTAATTTTGGGATTTCCATTTTTGAACAGGTGGTGAGCAAAGTTGCGGGTAAAGACGCGCGGGTAGCGGTGGTCCCAGTACATGCAGTTCATTAAAACAGTAAGATGGGGAATGAATAGCTCAAGATTGTTTTCGTACTCTCCCGGATTGTTATAATAATGCTGAACATCAAAAGTTTCCGGTTGTATTTTATGCCGGCTTATGTGCTCTTCCCTGAAAACGACCTTATAAATTACTTTCGCGGAGTAATTTCCGCTGATTTTAAGAGTTAAGAGTTGCCCGGGGGTTACTTCGCATACAGGAAGCAAATCCACAATTTCCTGTGCCCCTTTCGATACGTTTCCATAGCCGGTAAACCCAATGGTTACGGGGAGAAGATTTTCGGTTATCCCATGCTTTTCCAATTCCTTCCCTGCAAGTTCAACGGCTTTTTTGGCCTCGGCAACCGAAGCATATTGATGTGCCTGTTTAATACCCGCGAAAGGATTAGGGGAATATCCTTCGGCAGCCAGTTTCTGGCCTAATGTCCAGAGAGAGTTTATCATCCCGGCCAGCCCGGCAAACCGTCCGAAAAAAATAAGCCGGCGATTCTGGTCATCAACCACTCTTTCATAATCAATCAGGTTGCACTTCAATTCCATCATCCGGCGCAACATAGGCATATTGTAGGGCTGCCCTTTAATCACATGCGAAAAAAAGATGTAGGTTTTTTCGGGCTGGAGTTCATTTAAAGGGATCTCTTTTACCCCCATTATAATATCGCAATTATTGAGATTATCAACTATTGTGGCACCGGCAATTTTAAATTCATCATCGGTATAAGCCCTGGCAGCAGATGTTTGAACTGAAAAATCAATATTTTCCCTTTCCCCGATTTGCTTTATATGGGATGGGGTAAGGGGTGTGCGCCGCTCGGTTTTGTACTTGCTTTCGTGCCTTATTCCAATTACTGAACTCATTATAAGTAGATTAATAATTATGCTTGTGGCTTCTTTTCTTCGACAAACCTACGTAATTTTTAAAAGTGAAAGGCAATAAAGTGTGAAAAAAAATTCAAAAACATATCAGTAATGTTAAAAATATAACATAAAGCGAAATTCTGTTTTATAAAGAAAAACAATCAATCCTTAATCTGGGCTTAATGTATGTCATTAAATTAAATTTCTACCTTTGTATTGAATATACAATATGCAAAAATGATAAAATTGATTGCCACTGACCTCGACGGAACACTTCTCAACGACCAAAAGAAAATTCATCCATCATTCTGGGAAATCCATAAGGCACTTGTAAGCCAGGGAGTATTGTTTGTTGCCGCCAGCGGAAGGCAATACTACACCCTGCAGGATCAGTTTGAAAGTATCCTTGATGAAATTATCATTTTAGCAGAAAATGGTACTTATGTAAAGCAGGGGGCAAAGGAATTGATCGTGAACGCTATTCCTCTCGATGCAGCCCATTTTCTTGTTGAAAGGGCCCGTGATGTAGCTGATGCTGATGTAATTCTGTGCGGCAAAACTTCAGCCTATGTTGAGAGTAATGGAAGTTCTTTTTGGAGCGATGCAGCCCAGTACTATACAAGGTTGAAAATGGTGGATGATTTGTGTGCCACCGAAGATACGGTGCTAAAAGTTACTTTATGGGATCATCATAATGCAGAGCATAACTCATATACTCACTTCAGGGGATTTGAAGAGTCGTTTAAGGTTGCAGTGGCAGGCGATAAATGGCTCGATATCACCAACCTTACTGCAAGTAAAGGAACTGCAATTGAGAAAATTCAGCAGTTATGTGGCATAACACCCGAAGAAACATTGATATTTGGTGATTATTTGAATGACGTTGACATGATGGGCTCTGGCTACTTCAGCTATGCCATGAAAAATGCCCATCCAAAAATAAAAGAGCTGGCCAGGTTTGAAACAAAAACCGACAACAATAATAATGGTGTGGTAGAAACAATTAAGGACCTATTTGGGATTTGAAAATAGGTTGCCAGGAATGGATAACAGAGATAGAAATTTAAAGCCAGAATAGCTTAGATGGTTTGAATTGTCGGGGCAAGGGGAGAAGAATAATAAAAAACCCCCTGGATGTTCGGGCCTCAGGGGTTTTCATGATGGCAAAGAAAATTTAAGTGTTTTCTAGTTGAAGATACGGGGTGTTTTTGGGGTTACCCGGGTACGATTAAACCCTTCAAAAGTTGTACTTATCATAATTTCGTGCGAACCGCCATTATATCCCCGGCTTAAGCCAATGGCATAGTCGTAGGCGTATCCTACTTTTATTTCGGGGGTGATGAAATAACCCACCATGGCCGAAACAGCATCACCAAGCCGGTAAGAAAACCCGCCCCACAGTATATTGTCGTAAATACCAATCACATTTAGATCGAACTGGGTAAGAAACCAGCTGCTTTTAAACAGGATGTAGGGTTGAATATCGACACCACGAAAAACATCTTCGAAAAGATATTTGGCATAAAGATAATAATGTCGGGGAGCATAATCGCTTTTTGACCCTCTTACCGAGCGGTACAGGTGATTGACGGCAAAGCCCACGGTAAGATTGGGGTCAACGTATTCGGTGCCAAAATTGAAATCGGGTCTGAAAAAATTCTCGCGGGTGTAAATGGCATTGGGGTCGGTCATATCATCGTAGCGTAGTTTTGTTCCGTCGATGGTACGGTTTACTATTCCCGCTCCCAATCCAAAGGTAAGGCTCGAAAGCACACCTACCTGCACAGGGAAGGCATAAAACGCCCGGGCTGTAATGAAGCTTTCGTAGCCCAGCCGGTCGTAAAGCAGATTTACCCCTACGCCTCCAAAAAGATCCTGAACGTATGTGCTTCCGTTTAATGCCTGTGAAGACGGGGCATTTTCCCAGCCTACCCATTGCTGCCTTGCCACCAGCGATGCATTTATGGTATTGGAAATCTCGATAGCCGCAGGGTTAAAGATGGTTTCATTGAACATGTACTGGCTAAAATGGTGGTCGTTCTGACCATAGGAAAACCAGACCGATAGGGACAAAACCACAGTTGCAAGAGATAACTTTCTGTTCATAAGAGAATGTTTATTAATAATTGGTGCGAAAATTCCACGGGGTTTTCGGCAAGGCAACCTCCAGGTTTTTCGCGCCGGTATGTTTACAATTCCCCTGCAAGCCTTCTTGCCCTGCTCACAGGAATTCTTTCTCCGTTGTTAAACGCCACTACATATATCTCGTAACCAAGTTGCCTGAGGGTTCGCTGCATTTCGAATGCAGCGTTGAAATCCTTGAAACTTCCTACAAGGTAGCGATGATAGCGGTCGTTATCGTAATAATAGATTATATCAACATCAGGAAGATTGTCCATAATCTTCTTGTAATATTGCGGGTTGATAGGGACATTGCTTGCAATAAACTGCACCATAAATTCAATACCTGTTGCGAAATAGGCTTCTTTTTGCGGTGAATTCAGGTAGCGGAAACTATGGCGCGATGCAATGTTGAGGTATGCCTGTAATTGTTCTATCGGGATGGATTCGAAATGCGCCCTGCGGTTCTTTGCATGTTCTTCTTCGGTGCGTGCATCGGTTATGGCGAGTTGGGTTTTTCCGTATCCGCGGGGATAAATGCGCACTGGGTCAATGTTTTTACTCTTCAAATGGTTAAGAATGCTTTGTGCCCGTTGTTGCGACAGGAACAGGTTGAACAGGTAACCACTGATTACATCGGTATGGGCATGAACTATCAGTCCGCGGCCAGGATTTGCCCTCATGTAATTTATAACTACGTCGAGCTGAGCTAATGCGGTTGGAGTAAGTTCTGATTTCCCAAACTCGAAATATATCATTGGGAAACCATCGGCATTCAGGTTAAAACTGGGGGTTAAGGGGGTGTCAACTTTTGGAATAACAACTTCCACGGGTTTTTCAACTATCGCAGGTTGTTCTGTTTTTGGTTTTTCAACCACTATTTGTTGACCATTAAGCAGATTCTCGGTAATTATATCTTCTGGTTTTGAAAGATCCGGCAATCCGCTGGTTTGCTTTCCGTTGGCCGATGTTTGGGCAGCCATAAGGTCAGCAGGAATCAATGTGAGGTTTTTTTCAAAATCCCGTATCACTTTAAACCTGTTGGCAAGCAATTGGTCGCGGACGGCCAGAGTGTCGGCAAGTTCCACATAGCCATCGGGGTAGGCCGTGATATAATAGTTCATATCGGTGCTGAGTTCGGGCAGATTGTAGAATCCATCGCGATTGGTTGTAGTTGAGAAAAAGTTGTTTTTATCGTCGTAAAAAAACAACTCGATACCACCGACAGGTTCACCACTAATCATGTCAGTTACGCGCCCCTGGGCCGTAAAGGTTTTAGGCACTACCCTGAAAGAGAATAGATCGTCCTCGCCACTTCCGCCAGGGCGGTTACTGCTTAAAAAACCACGGGTGTAGCTATCGTCAATAATAAAACCAAAATCATCAGCGCTACTGTTTACAGGTACTCCCATGTTAATGGGATTTGCAAATTCGTCATTTTCTTTCACTAAGGAATAGAAAACATCAAAACCTCCAAAGCCGGGGTGACCATAAGAGGAGAAGTAAAGCACACCGCCGGCAATAAAAGGGTAGGAGTCGTTGAATGCAGTATTAATTGCCGGCCCAAGGTTCTTGGGTTCACCCCAGCTTCCTTCGATATCCTTTTTTATAACATAAATATCGTAGCCCCCATACCCCCCTGGCATATCAGAGGCAAAGTACAGGGTATTGCCATCCTCAGAAATACTGGGATATCCAGTATTAAAATCGTCGCTATTGAAAGGAAACATTGTTGGGGCTGCCCAGGTATCGTTCTGCGAATTATACTTAGAAGTATATATATCAGCTGATTTGCGATTTCCGGTTGCTCCACCGCTGTTCATGAAATAGGCTATGTCGTTTTGTTTGTCATACGAAAGGAAACCATCATAATAGTCTGAATTGATATCTCCCTTAAGAAGCTGGGGCATATCCCAGTCACCCAGTCTTCGGTTGAAGGTAGCCTGGTATATGTTTGAATAACCATCGGATGTGCCAACAAAGGGTTGGGTTGATGAAAAAACAATTCTTTCCTTCAGGGTACGAGACATCCAAACCCAATAAAACACATTATTATATCGAAGGCGGATATCAATATCAAATTGTGCGTCAACCTTTGCCTGGTCGGTATACATTATGGCCACATTCTCCAGAAACCCGGCTCCCCATTGTTGTCCCTGATTATTGAGTCTTTTTTCGTTTGAAACTTCGAAAATAGTTTCGGTAGAATAATTTTCACGGGCAAACTGAGCCGATTGTTTCAGTTTTAAACCTCTTGGGTCGTTGGGTACAAGGTGCAGATATTGTTCAATGTAGGTTAATGACAGATCAAATTCTTCAAGTCCCAGGGTCATATCGCTGAGCTGAAGGTAAACCATGGGATTATCATAGCCCAGATTAAGTGCGATGGTATACCATTTTTTGGCTTCACTATAGTTAAGAAGGCGACGATAAGATTCACCCAACTTGAAAGAGATTTCTCTTTTGGCATCGGCTTGTTTTTCTCTTCTTAAAATCCGCTGATAAACACTTATTGCCTGGTGAAACTGTTCATTGTTAAAATAATTATCTCCAACAGCAATTCGTTGTTGTGTACGCGTTTGTGACCATCCGGGTACCGAAAAGAGAAAACAGAATATGTAAATATAAAATCTCTTCATTTAATCATTGATATTAAGCAATTTGCAACTTCATTTGTGGGTCAGCTGCAAAGTACCGGGTTAATGGATATAAACCTGTTTAAAGCTTTATACGCATTAATCTACCCGAAGGTTCCCCTATATAATAATTAAGGGGAACCGTGGCATTTTATTGTATTATTACCGTTACTGAACCTTTCACGGTTGTTCGTTTGTTATTTTGGTCATAAATATTCATAAGATAAAAATAGGTTCCAGGAGAAACTTTTCTGCCATTGTATTTTCCATCCCAGCCTCGCGTTCCTTCAAATACCTTCTGGCCCCATCTGCTGAATATTTTTAATTCAGCCCCTGCACCGAATATGTCGTTGAATCCATCGCCATCAGGCGTAAAGGCATTGGGAAGGATGTTTAGTACAATGGTAACCACTTGGCTCATTCCCGGACATCCCTGGTCGTAAGCTACTACATAAATTTTCTGGCCATCGCGCAAGTCGCTGGTAGTATATGTGTTGAATTCGCCAGCCTGCACCAGTCGTCCGTCTCCAATATTTATGGTTTGGCCTTCTTGTGGTTCTCCTTCAGGAGCATCAACAACATAGAACTCATAACTGCTATAGCCTGTTGGAATTGCTTCGAAGGTTACACTCTGTCCAGGGTAAAGGGCATATACATCACCAGCCGACATATTTCCGACAAAAATTTCCACAGGTGGGCTGGGACGTTTTACCACAGCAAGGGTAGCATTTACAAAACATCCCCTCTGATCCATAATCATAAGATTGTATGACTGGGCAAATGGTTCGGTAACGAGCGGATTTTCTTCGTTGGAAATGTTGTTTCCGTTGTTGTCGGTCCAGAAGAACTGGAAGGGAGGCATGCCACCACTAATCCGAACATTAGCTCCCAGGCGTGCTTCAGTTTCATTTTCGCAGATAACCGGGAAACCAGCATTGGTGAGAGCAAGATCGTTTATGGTAATGGTAACTGATTTGCTTGCTGAGCAGCCGGTTTCGCTATCGGTAACCACAAGGGTATAAATTGTGGTTTGAGTAGGGCTAACCGATGGTTTGGCAATACTTGAAGAGAAACCCGCAGGCACCGATGACCAGCGGTAAGTGTATCCTGGTATTTCATCACCTCCGATGATTAATCCCTGAGCCTGGGCAGCACTGCAGAAGGCCATATCTTCGGCTATTAAAACTGTTGGGCTGGGGTATACAGTTAGCTTAACTTCACCCTGAGACTCACAATTTCCATTGGAGACTGTAAGCCTGAAAATTACTGAATTGTTGCCTTCAGTAATATAAATCTGTGGGATAACCACCGGATTAGCTTCGTCGCTAACAAACCCGGCAGGTTCAGATGTCCACGAATATGTTAGTCCGTTCATTCTGTCAGCAGTTCCCAGGTTTATTGGCAGGTTGCCACATACTTCTGAATCGGTTATGATTTTTATTTCGGGAAATTCGGCTACAGTAACAGTTACACTATTCTGCGTTGAGCAACCGGTGGCAAGATAAGTCTCGATGAGTGTATAAGCCGTTGTAACCGTTGGGCTTACAACCGGATTCGAAACTTCAGGATCACTAATACTTAAATCTTCAGGATTGCTTATCCACAAATAGGTATTAACCGGCATGGGTTCGGTGTAAATGGTACCCAGGGTTGCTGATTCTCCCGGACAGATTACCTGATTGGGGCCGGTAAATGCCTGTGGTGCAGGATAAACACTTATAACCACGGTGCCTGTTGCAACACAGGTAAGGTCAGGAAATCCTATGCTGAGTGTATAGGTGGTTGTAGATGTTGGATTTACCACAGGGTTAGCAACATTAAAATCAAACTGCTCATCAGGATTGCTCGACGTCCAGGTATAGGTAAATGTGTCATTTACATCAGACGGGCCAATGGTAATGGGTTCACCGGGGCAAACTTCCTTGTCTTCACCTGCATCGGCAGTTAATTCAATTACGGTAACGGTTACAGATGCCGCAGATTCACAACCAGTTTCAGTGTTTGTTGCTGTGAGTGTATAAACCGTTGTTGTCACCGGTGAAACCAAAGGATTTATCAAGGAAGGTTCGTTGAGCGATGGATCTTCTGGTATACTGGTCCAGCGATAAGTTAAACCCTGAACTTCTTCAAGATCTTCTGACCCGATATACACATCCTGCCCGGCACAAATGGTTTGTTCATTACCCACTGCTACTAATGGAGCAGGGTTGAAGGTAACTTCAATTTCACCATTTGATACACAATTGGTAACCTGATTGGTAACTTGTACTTTGTATATGCCTGTCTGGGTAACCTCGAGGGTTTGATTAGTACTATTGTCTGACCACAGGTAGATGGCATTTTCGAAGAAACCTGCATCGAGAAGGATAGTTTCACCTTCGCAGGCAATAATGTCATCACCAAGGTCGACCATCGGGGCAGAAACAACTGATATGGTAACCTGCGCCTGCGATGTTCCGCAAGCATTGGTTGCTGAAAGTGTAAAGGTGGTGGTTGTGGAAAGGGTTAGGGTAATGGTTTGTTGGTTCTGATTTCCTCCAAGATCAATTACAGGGTTAGTTTCCCACAAATAAGTTCCTATTCCTGATGCGGTTAGTGTTACGGTGCCCCCCTGGCATACTTCAAGTGATGAAGCATTGACATTAGCAACCGGTAAATTTGTGAGTGTAATGGTTGTAAATCCGTTCATGGCAGCAAAGCATCCGGTCAGTTTGTTTGCTGCCCTGATGGTATAAATACCTACCGAAGTCAAACCGGAGAAGGTAAGCGGGTTGCCTGTTCCTTCCAATACAATGCCGGTAACAGTGCCATCAAGCAGAAGTGTGTAATCCACACCAATTTGTGATCCAGAGAGAGTAACAACTGGTGCATTACTATTTTCGCACCAGTTCCCACCGCCTTCTACTGAGTAAGCAATTGGCAAGGGAAGTGAATTTATTGCCACAACTCCTGCCATGGTTGAAGAGCAATTGGTGGAATTATTCACTGCTACTACTGAATATGAACCGGTAATGCTTTGAATTCCAAACGAAAGAGGTGCGCCGGTTCCCTGCAATGACGCAATTACCACAGCGCCTCTTAAAAGATTGTAGGTGTAACCTGTTTCGCTCCCGCTCAGGGTAAGTTCAGTACCTGGCTCATTCTGGCAGAAGGTGGTATTTCCTGAAGCCTGCAGGGTAAAGACAGCCGCTAAAGTGGGACTTGAGATGGTAACCTGAGCATTGCGGATACAATTATTCGCATCTTCAACTATTATGGTATACAAACCAGATTGTGCTATTGCTGTAAATACTATCTTTTGACCATCGTTACCGGATATTGGGCCCCCAACCTGATTTCCATTATACCAAAGAGCTATTTTATATGGTTGAGAGCCACCGTTTACGGTAACTTCAATATTTGCCGTATCATTCACACAGACGATATCGGGATTAGCAGTGGCAATAATTGCAATAGCCTGGGGTTCGGTAATTTCTATTTCTGAAGAAAGAATAGTACAATTGGCCTGGTCGGTTACAAGCACCTGATAAACGCCTGCCGATAGGTCAGTGAAACTGGCGGCGCCGGTTTGCGGGCCTTGAACCGGGTTTCCGCCCCGAAGAAGAGTAAATACTAGTTCTCCGGTTCCACCGGTAGCTGTAAGCGAAATAGTACCGTTGGTTAAACCATTGCATGTTACGTGGCTCGTAACCAATGATGCAGGGTTTATGGCAATGGGTTCGGGTTGATTAATAATCACCGGGGCCGACAGGGTTGAGCCGCAATTGTTGATATCGGTTACGCGGACAAAGTAAGTTCCTGAAAGAAGGTTTTCGAACACTCTTTGATTTGAATTTTCAGCGATAATGGTGGCAAGTATCTCAGAACTCTCATTCAGCAACTGATAGGTATAAGGTAGAACACCCCCGGAAGCCTGAACTGTGATGGAACCACCAGGTTGGCCGGCGCATGCAGGTTCGGTGGGAATGGTCAGAACCAATGCAGGTCCCTGGCCAACAGAAATTATTACCGATGTTTCAGATGTGCAATTTTTGTCATCTGTAAAGGTATAGGTAATGGTATAAGTTCCGGGGTCTGAATTACTCAGATTCAGGTTCCCTTCGGGTGAAATGTCGAGCCCTGAAGCTGGAGCAACACTGAAGGTTCCCGAAATAATCACCGAATTGGTTTCAATTACAACATTGGCAATGCCTTCAGGGCAAAAACTTGTTTGTCCATAAGATATCGTTGCATCGGGTAAAGCGTTAATTACAAGGGTAACTTCAGTTCTTGGACTTTCGCAGTTGGTAACATTGTCGACAGCCGCTGCCCATGAAGTATAGGTGCCAGGGGCAGTTCCCCGAGGCGCTTCGCTCACTGCATTTCCGGTTTGGGTGGTGTACCAGGCAAGAGTTGTTCCGGGTGCTGATGTTGCTGTTGCTGTATATTCGTTACCATCAAAGCATACTGTGTTGTTGGCAGCAACAGGAACCACGGGTTGTGGCAACATAATTACGGTGGTTTCACCACTCATCAGGCGGGAGCAACCATTTATCTGTTCAATGGCAATAATTGTGTAGGTACCTTGGGTTGCAAACAAACCAAAGTTTAGTGCACCGCCGGTTCCGGCAAGATTGTTACCAGTATTGATGCCATCAAGGTAAAGGTGATAAACTGTTCCGGATTCAGAGCCATCAAGTCCTATTGAAACTCCACCTTTGCCCTCGCAATAGCTATTAGCGCCAGTTGGTGTTATTGTGAAAAGCTGAATCTGGGAAGGTGACGATACTGTAACAGAGGTTTCTTTTATGCAATTTTGTGTGTCAGTTACTCTGATAATGTATGTGCCGGAACCTGATATTCCGTTAAAAGTTACTGTTTCGCCTGAATTTGCTGAAACCGGTCCCTGGATTTGAGTTCCGGCAAGCCAAAGTGTAAATACGTATGGTTGCGTTCCCTGAGTTGCTGTGGCTTCAATGGTTGCAAAGTCACCTGTACATTTAATATCAGTGGCTACAACGGCATTGAGAAGCAGTTCGGCTGGCTCTGCAATTGTATATGGTGGCGAAAGGATGTTGCAGCCCAAAGCATCTTCAATTCTAATAAAATAGGTGCCTGCAGCCAATCCGGCAAAATTGGCCGAACCAGTCTGAGGGCCGGCAATCACGTTTCCGCCCTGAACAAGGAAAAATGATAATGTGCCTGTCCCTCCGTTGGCGATAAGCTGTATTGAGCCGTCGGAAAGTCCCTTACAGGTGGCATTATTTACTATCAGAGAATGCGGGTCAATGGTAATAGGGGCTGGTGCATTGATAATAATTGCATTAGAAATCTGAGAACCACAACTTTTATTATCCGTAACCCTTACAAAGTAAGTTCCTGCCAGTAATCCTGTAAATACTTGCGGCGTGTTATTCACCCCATTAATCGATGCAATTACTTCCTGAAGACTGTTAAGTAATTCATAGGTATAGGGAAGGCTTCCACCAAATGCCTGAGCGGTAATTGTTCCGGTTCCGGTAGTTTCTCCGGCACATAATGTATTTGTTGAAGATACCGTTAATGTTGGTCTTGGAGTTACTTCAAATTGAAGTTCAATTGCATTTTCGCAGAAAGTATCCCAGATGAGATAAAGGATTTTATAGGTGCCAGCAGGTAAGTTGCCAAGTTGCACCGCTCCGGTACTTTTATTGATGTTTATATTAGCTATCGGGATAGAAGCGGGTTTTTCAAATACCATATAAACCCCATTACTTATTCCGGAGATAAAGTTAATGGTTGCTACACCATCGCCCTGGCAATAGGATGGCTGATTGTATTGGAGAACAGCTACTGGCAAGGGGCGCAGGAAAAATGGCGTTGTTACCGTATTGGTGCAAGTGCCATTGGTGAAAGTATATGAAATTGTATATAATCCTGGCAGACTATTTCCCTGATCAATGCTTCCTGTAACATGGTTAATAACAAGTCCTGCAGTTGAACTGAATGTTCCGGAAGTATTGCTTCCAGGAGCAAACACTACTGTTGCCGTTTCGCCCGGGTAGTTGCAATAAGGATCATCGGGGTATGATATTGCCGCAAATGGCAATGGATTCACAGTGATGGTACCACCAATGGTAGCCGCCACGCATGGGGCAGTATGCCCTGTTGTGGTTATGGTATATGTTCCTGATGCCGTGGGAGTTCCGCTGATGGTAACTGTGCTGGCCCCGGTATTGACAGTTGCGGTGAGTCCGGCAGGCAGGCCGGTAACAGTGGCTCCTGTGGCGCTTC
>JBBISA010000054.1:0-26843 GCA_037441525.1 Bacteroidota bacterium | reverse complement strand
TGATATTTAGTAATTGAAAAAAGAGTTATTTTAATTTAATCGGTCAATACTGATTTTTAAATCACCCCAACACACTTGTTCCCTTCATCTCAGAACAAAACCCCCTTTTACCTGTTAATTGTGCACTCATCCTGTAAATTATGCAAAGAATGGCTTTCCTGATTTTTTTCTCGGTGGTAATAACCATCTATACTCTGGTAAACCTTTATATTTATTCAAGAGGCATACAGGCACTCCCTGCCGGTTCGGGCCTAAGGGCTGCCTTTCCCTGGATATTCTGGGGGTTGGTGGCCACGTATGTAGCGGGCCGGTTTCTCGAAAAAATTTACCTTTCATCAATGAGCGACTTCCTGGTTTGGACCGGTTCGTTCTGGCTGGCAGCAATGCTGTATTTTTTAGTGGCCGTGGTTCTTTTTGATGTATTAAGGCTTGTAAATTATTTAATCCCCTTCTTTCCTCAAATACTTACAAACAGCTATGAAAAAACCAAACTATGGCTTTTTTACGGAACAACGGGGGTGGTTTTCATCGCCGTTTTAGCTGGATTTATCAATGCCCGCACCCCGGTGGTACGTACCCAGACCGTGCATATTGCAAAAAGTGCAAACGGGCTAAAACAACTCAATGCAGTACTATTATCAGATATTCATCTTGGAACCATAATAGGCAACGGTCATTTCGAAAAAATTGTTGATAAGGTACAAGCCCTCCATCCCGACATAATACTGCTGGCCGGCGATGTGTTAGATGAAGACCTTGAGCCGGTGCTACGCCAAAATATTGGTGAAACACTGCGTCGTCTCAATGCTCCATTGGGCGTATTTGCGGTTATGGGTAACCACGAATACATTGGTGGGGCCGAACCAGCCTATAAATACCTCACCAGTCATGGGCTTCAGATTGTTAGAGACAGCGTGGTTAAAATAAATTATAGTTTTTACATCATTGGACGCGAAGACCGCGATAAATTGCGTTTTGCCGGCCAACAGCGTATGTCATTGGAAGAACTGGTCGCGAAAACCGATCCAACATATCCTGTTATATTAATGGACCATCAACCTTACTACCCCGAAAAGGCTGCTGATGCTGGAATTGATTTGCAGGTTTCGGGCCACACCCACCATGGGCAATTATGGCCCCTCAACCATGTTACATCAGCTATTTTTGCCATTAGCCGTGGGTATGCAAAAATTGGCAATACCCATTTTTATGTTTCCAACGGAGTGGGGACATGGGGCCCTCCCGTTAGAATAGGAAACCGGCCCGAAATTGTTAACCTCAGGATCACTTTTAACGAGTAGATGAAATAGAAATGATTTGGTAATTGACTTTTCGGGAAAAGAGCTACTGGTGTTCAGTTTCTTGCTGGGTTTTTATATTTTTCTTTTTCTTTTTCTTTTTTGATGGCCCCCTGAATAGAGCTATGATATCTGCAATTTTTCTGAATATATCGTGTGCAAATTCAAACCCTGAGGTGATGCTTCCAAACAGGGATGTAATGGATGCCATTTGCTTAACTGACTGGATGTTTTCGGCAAGTTTATTTTCGGCAAGAAGTTGCTCGTAGCGCAAACGCTCCTTTTCGAGTTTTATATCACTCAGCGACTTTATTTTATGAAAACGGTGGCTATCCATGTTTCAGTATTATTTTGCTAAACCATTGTGTTTTTCATCCTCATCGTCCTTCACAAAAATATTGATGAGGAACTTAATTATTAATCGGCTGAATATTTGTTTCTTGAAAACATAGAAAACAATTCCGAGAAGGAAATAGCCCCCGGCAACTATTAAAAGTCCAAGTTCGGTGCTTTCCAGTATTCGTCCAAAATACAGTGCCGCAGCAGCTGAGAAAAAAATAAGCGACAGCACTAGAAAAAGGATGATAAATGTATTGGAAACAACAACCGTAAGGGCCTTAACGGCTTTCTCAAGGGCAATCAACTTATACAGCGAAACATTTGTTTCGATATACAGCATGAGGTTTTCTCCTATCTCGGAAATGTTTTCGAAAAATGATTTCTTTTCCATCCGGTTTTTAATAAGATTGGTATAGAGGAGAGAAAAACAAACATAATTCCGGGCAAGTGGATAAAAATCAGTTAACTGCACCTGGAAACACAAATCCATTAAGATTCTTCAACCTTGTGAAATTTGTGCTTGACATTGCTGGCCATCTCCTGCACGAATGCTTTCATTTCGTCCATTTTTTCGCCAACTTTTGCAGATACCTGCTTACCGATTTCTTCCGCCTTTTCCTTTATGTCTCTACGTGTTTCAGAGCCTTTTTTTGGCGCGAAAAGAATTCCTGCTGCAGCGCCCACAGCTGCACCGATCACAAAGCCCACCAGGGCTCTTCCTGTTGCTTTATCCATAGCACTACACTTTAAAGAGTTAAACAATTATTTAAACCAACAAAACCTGTTTTTCGTCGAAAAACGGTTTTTAATAGCTAATCAAAGGTATTTAAAATAAGATGCTTTGTCAAGCAAAGACACCCTTTCGTTAGCAGTTTGTATAATTTTAACGCGTCGATTTTATGCCTGTTTTTCCATTTGCTCAATCCTTAGCAACACTCAAATTTTTACACATTGTCCTTTTCAATTCTGCTTTGGGTAATCTCCGTGTCAGCATTAAGGATTTTTTTGCAGGATTTCCAGTATTGTTTACTTTTACTGCCTTTAATCAATGAATCTGGCTTCGCACAATCCCAAAAGCAAAATATAACCCCTTTGTGAATGAAGAAACTCAACATCCCATTCCAGTTAACAGAAATTGAGAACCTTACCGAATTAACCGCCGAAGACCAACAGCTTGTATCCCTGTCGAAGGAAATGGCTGATCAGGCCTATGCACCCTATTCTGAATTTTTTGTCGGAGCGGCTGTTTTGCTTGAAAATGGCAAGATTATAAAAGGAAGCAACCAGGAGAATGCAGCCTACCCCAGCGGGTTGTGTGCCGAAAGAGTTGCTGTTTTTTCTGCATCGGCACTTTACCCCGGCATAAAAATGAAAACCATTGCCATTAGTGCCAAAAACCGGCATAACACCATGAACAGGCCCATTTCGCCCTGCGGTGCCTGCCGGCAAGCCCTGCTCGAATATGAGTTCAGACAGAAAGAACCCGTGAAACTTATTCTCAGCGGCCAGTCAGAAAAAATCTACATTGTAAACAAGGTTCAGGACCTTCTGCCTCTTTCGTTTACAGCCGATGAGCTTGGAAGATTATGATTTTGGCCCATCGAACAGCCGCCTGGGGTATTGAGAGATATGTTGGGTAATAATAATCAGAAAACTTTGGCCGCGTGTTTATGAACAATTCACAATAGTTTTGGTTAGCAAGCTAATATTTATTCCTTAATCCCCTTCAACATGATAGCTTGCAGGAAGTATATCCGGATTGTTGTGATTATTTTTTTAATATTTTTCAATGTGGGCATAGGTGTTGTTGCCCAGGAACTCAGAGCTTACCGGCTGTTCGATATTCAAGGCAGGGAGGTTGATTTTGGCAGGTTGGTGAAAACCAGCACTCAGGCCGAGATTGTACTTTTTGGCGAATTGCACAACAACCCCATTAGCCATTGGTTGCAACTTGAACTTGCTATGGCTCTACACAAACTGAAAAACAACAACCTGGTGATAGGCATGGAAATGTTTGAGACTGACGACCAGTTGAAAATTGATGAGTATTTTGCCGGACTCATTGCCGAACGAAACTTCAGGCAGGATGCCCGTTTCTGGAACAATTACAATACTGATATAAGGCCACTGGTAGAGTTTGCCCGCGAAAACCAGCTGCGTCTTATAGCCACCAATATTCCCCGTCGGTATGCAGCACTTGTGAACCGTGAAGGCTTTGAAGGGCTTGAAACACTAAATGACGATGCAAAAAAACTGATTGCTCCTTTGCCTGTTGCCTACGACCCCGAACTTCCGGGTTACAAAGCAATGCTGACCATGGGGGGCATGCCTGGGCGCAGCAACGAAAATTTCCCTAAAGCCCAGGCTATTAAGGATGCCACCATGGCCCATTTTATCCTCCGGAATTTTAATCCTGGCAATTCTTTTATTCACTTCCACGGAGCCTATCACTCAAACAACTATGAGGGGATAGTATGGTACCTGCGGCACGCAAACCCCAACCTTTTGCTGGTAACCATAAACACCGTCGAACAGGACGATATTTCATCCCTTGAAGAAAAACACAAAGGTTCGGCTGATTTTATAGTAGTGGTGCCTCAAACAATGACCAAAACCTACTGAGTAAGCTTATTCCTGTTTGCATCCCTGGCTTCTGTAATTATGTTTCTTACAACGCCGGCAAGTTCCGAAAAATCGGAGATTTCTGGTATCCCCTTCAATTTCAAGGCTTTTCCCAGAGCTTCAGAAATTTCAGTAAGTTGGTGCTGGCTAATGGAAACACACCAGGAATTTTCAGCATACAACCCGGCCAGGTATTCCTGCTCGGTTTGTCCGGGAGTTGGGATAAGTACAGCCTTTTTGCCAAACACCGACAAGTCCATCAGTGTTGAATAGCCCGAACGTGAAATTACCAGTTCACTTTTCCAGATACACCATGCCAGCAAAGGGGTGTTGGCATGATTGAAAACCCAATGGTTTCCTGATTTAGCGAATCCATTTTGGTTTGGAATACCCCTGAAAATGATACAAACTTGGTGCTGAAGCTCGTGCAGTAACTTATTTTCCAGCAGAGTTCGCTGTGGCTCCGGTCCCGATAGCAATACAAGGATAAACTTTTCGGGCAACTCCCCAATGGGTTTGTCAGGAATATGACCGCCATAACTTTGGAATCTGCTCATTGGGCCGGTATAAATAAGGTTGGGGATATCGGCACCATGGCCCAGAGACCCAGAAAGACCAGGGTATTGTGGGGTATCGGGTACCAGGCAGGCATCAAATCTGCGAATAAGTATCCTGTGAAAGTTATTTATAAAGCCTTCAATCCGTCTTGCACCACGGGGCATTTTCAAATGGAGCTGATGGCAGATAAAAATTGATATTGTTTTTGGATGGAAGAAACCATATCGATTGTCAGAAATGATAATGTCGGTAGCGTTCATTTTAATAAAATTCCTTACAAACCACCTTTCCCTGGCATACTGAACTATCAATGACGGGAGTTGTTTTATCAGGACACCAACCAATGAGCCACCTTTTCCATATACAATGTTTTTCGCAGTGAACTCTATGAAGGAAACCCTTTGGCCAAACTCATTTTTCAGAAACCTCAATGGCAAGCCCCAGGCAGCAATGGTAACCTGGCAACCAGCTGCATGCAACTCATAAACCAGCGGTACAATGCGGGTTGCGTGGCCCAATCCCCAGTTTAGTGGGCTTATAAGTATTTGAATGGGCTTTTCGTTCATCGCTGATATTTAGGGTATTTCGGGAAATTTTTATGACTTTCGACCGCCACAAGAAAACTGATTCATGTTTCTTTACTATATTTATCCCTTTGAGATGTTAGTGTATGCTGTTCATAGCACCTGAAATATGAGTCAGAGTTTCCATCCCTGAAAAAGCAAATGTAGAGGATCGGATAATTAACACAAAAGAAAAATTAAGACCAAAAGCCGGAATATTCATGATAGACCCTGAAATGCTAAAATATCAGATTGCCCTTACCATGATTCCCAAGGTTGGCGGAATTACCGCCAAAAAACTGATAGCCTATTGTGGAAGTGTTGAAGGGGTATTCCGGGAAAAAAAGTCGAATTTACTCAAAATTCCGGGTATAGGCGAAAATCTGGCCACCGCAATTACCCAAAGTGATGTATTTAACCAGGCCGATAAAGAGGTCATCTTTATTGAAAAAAACAACATTCAACCCCTGTTTTTCACCGAAGCAGGGTATCCATCGCGGTTGAAACATTGCGACGACGGTCCTATCCTTCTTTTTTACAAGGGATGTGCAAAGCTGAATGCCCCGAAGGTGGTGGCTATTGTTGGTACCCGAAGCATAACCGATTATGGACGTCAAAAATGTGCTGAGATCATTGATGGATTGAAAAAATACAATCCATTGATTGTGAGCGGACTTGCTTATGGTGTTGATGCAAAAGCCCATAAAACCGCCCTCGACCTTGAATTGGAAACCGTTGGTATACTTGGCCATGGACTCGATCGTATTTATCCCCCTTTAAATAAACCCCTGGCCGATCGTATGCTCAATGGCAATGGCGGTTTGCTCACCGATTTTGTGAGCGGTACCATACCTGATCGTGAAAACTTTCCGAAGCGCAACAGGATCATAGCTGGAATGGCTGATGCGTTGGTTGTAATTGAAGCAGCAGTAACAGGTGGTGCCCTTATAACTGCCACCATAGCCAACAGTTACAACCGAGAGGTTTTTGCTGTGCCAGGCCGCACTACCGACCCCTACAGCCAGGGTTGCAATCTGCTGATAAAAACCCTGAAAGCCAATCTCGCCGAAAGCACCACCGATATTGAATACACGATGGGTTGGGAGGAAGAGACCAAAAAGAAATCGAAAAATCAGCAGCAACTGCTGTTTGTTGATATCGATGATCAGGAGCGGATTATTGTTGATTTGCTGAAGGAGCATGGCGAAACTTCATTCGACTTCCTGGTGCAGAATAGTGGTTTTGGATTCAGCAAAACATCATCAATGCTTCTGGCCCTCGAATTCAAGGGAGTAGTGGGAAATATGCCAGGCAAGATTTATAAACTGCTTGGCTATGTTTAGCCTGATTAAACGGTGGACAGGAGATTATCGAGGTTTTCGAATTTAACCCTGTAATCTTCAATGGTGCGATTTATTACCTCTTTGGCTTCCTCGGAGTTGTAGGTATGGGTAATTTCCACATCGAGTTTGGTGTTGGGCAGGTCTTTGTAGGTCAGAAAATAGTGCTTAAGCCTTTCTACCACCGGATCAGGACATTCAGAAATATCGCGCATGGCACCATATACAGCATCGTCTTTTAAAACACATATTATCTTATCGTCGGCCTGGTTGTGGTCGAGCATGCGGAAGCCGCCAATGGGAATGGCTTCAACAAGGATATCACCATGCGAAATTGATTTTTCTGTAAGGATGCACACATCAAGGGGGTCGCCATCGCCTATGAGGTTTTTACGGCCGGTTTTCTCGTTGGCAAATTCGGCAGTACGGCGGGCGCAAAGGGTTTGCGGAATAAAACCATACATGGCAGGCAGCACGTTGGAATATTTCTGGGGGCGGTCAATTTTGAGGTAACCGCTCACTTTATCCACTTCATATTTTACTGTATCGGTGCTTACCATTTCTACAAAACAAGTAAGTATATCGGGTGCATTTTTGCCTATATCAACTCCATGCCATGGGTGCGATTTGTATCTAAGCCCCATCAATCGGCCAATGGGGTCCATTATTTTGTTTGCCATAATTTTTATTTTTTTGGCCGGCTAAATTACACAAATTAATCCCATCCTGGTCAGCAGGGTTGTGATAAAATCTATAGGCATCATTTGGCTCCCACGCATAAAAAGTCTTACCCTATTTACCGTGTTTCTTGTAAATTAACACTTAATTTAATGATTACATTTGTGCAACAACACCACCTAAAAAACCGAACACCCCTGTGAATAGACTTTCGGCCCTGCAATACGATCAAAACAAAAAGGCTCTCAATAAGCAATTCCGGTTAATGCTTTATGCCGGAATCATTACACTGGCAGGTTTTCTTTTTTTTGCCGGATTGTATTATCTAGGGAGTTTCCGCAATCAGTTTATGAGCCGCAGCACCCATGCCATTTTTGCTATTTCTGAGATTAAAGCATCGCAGATAAAAACCTGGAGGGAAGATAGATTAAAAGATGCCTTTTTTATCAGAACAAACAGCGGGCTTACCTTCTGGATAAACAGACTACACGAAAATCCGAATAATACCTGGGCCCGAAGCAGAGTGGAAGCCATTCTGTCGTCGTTGAGAGAGTATCACCCCTATCAATTTTTTGTACTTGCCCCCGATGGAAACCAAATCCTGCAATGGCCCAAAGATGTTGAACCTTTAGAATTCAGCCATTACGAAAAATATGTCCCCCTTGATACTCTGAAAACCGGCTTTGTTGAGTTCTACAAAAATACCCGTCTCGATAAATTCTTTCTGGGGATGGTAGTGCACGTGGCATCTGACCAACCCAACGGTCATTTTACCATTGCCATCAGAGTTGATCCTTATTATGGATTATACAACAAATTTGCCATATCGTACTCTAAAAACATGGAGGTACAAACCTATCTCCTTATAAGGCATAACAATGAATTGTACACTTTTTCTGATTCCACAAGTATAAGAAAAGGCGATCTCTTTACTCCTCTTACCCAATCGCAAAAAATGGGGGTTTTAACTAAATTATTGAATGATAACTCGGGGATAGTTACCGGCAAGGGATTGAACGGGCAAACTGTTTTTGCTGCCCTGGCTGAAATACCTGGCACCCCATGGCTTGTACTGGGCGAATTCGACGAAAATGAATTGTTGTATGCCATAAAGCAACGTATTCTTGCCATTTCGCTTTTAGGAGGTGGATTTTTGCTTAGCCTGCTGGGTTTGCTGTTGGTTTTTGGCCGTCAACAGGAATTAAGGCTAATTCGCATCAGCCGCGAAAATGAGCTTACGCTCGACGATCTTATAAACAACCAGCCTTCAGGGATATACCGTCTTGTCTTCTACCCGTCGAAGTTTGATGATAATGACTTCTCCAATGGGGAGATACCGGAAATTGTTCCCATGGAATATTTATTTACAAGCAGACAGCACGAAACTATTACGGGATTATCAGAAGAAGCCCTCAGCAATAATGCTTCTCTCATTATTTCAATTATTTATGATGAGGACAGGAAAAACTTTATAGCAGAATACAGGATTGCCCTGCAAAGGATGAATAAGTTTATATGGGAAGGAAGAATTGTAGTATCCGGAAGGATAAAGTGGGTTAAGTTTGAATCTATTCCGCGGCTTAACCCGCCTAACCAGATTATATGGACCGGTGTAATCATAGATATCTCTGACCAGAAAAGGCTCGAAAAAGAGATGGAAAGACTTGAATCTTTTGAAAGGATGCTAACCCATCTATCATCTTCATTTGTAAGTGCATCACCCGCAAGAGCAAATCAAGTTCTCGAATCTGCCCTTCATAAAATCGGGGAGTTTTGCCTTGCTGACCGTGCCTATATCTTTCAAAATGATGAATCGAAACAGATTATTATTAATTCGCATGAATGGTGTGATGATGGAATAGAACCACAAAAACAGTTTTTACAAGCTTTGCCTTATTATGCAATCCCGAAATGGATGGAGCTGATGACAAGTCTGATGCCTGTAAACATTTACGATGTGAATAGTTTACCTGATGAATGGAAGTTGGAAAAACAACTTTTCCGACAACAATCGATTAAGTCGCTGGTTGCAGTTCCCCTTATTGCCGAAGGGAAAAACTATGGATTTGTGGGCTTCGATTATGTTAAAACCCACTTCAGATGGAATGAAGCGGATGTTCAGATTTTGAGAGTTTTTGCCGATATGGTGTACAATACACTTCAGAAAGTGCGCTCTGAACAGCAACTTGTCGAATCGAGGGCTATGCTACGCAGTGTATTGGACACAATAAAGGTAAGAGTGTTCTGGAAAGACAGCAGCCTTGTTTTCAGAGGTTGTAATATCGCCTTTGCCAATGACGCCGGATTTGAGAATCCAGATCAGGTTATCGGGCTTAACGATTTTCAGATGATTTGGAAAGAATATGCAACGAAATACCAGGCCGATGACCGCAAGGTAATAAAGTTAAAACAGCCTGTTCTGAATATAATCGAACAACAAAGATCTCCAAAAGGAGAAATCCGTTGGATTAATACTTCAAAAATTCCGCTGATAAATCAATCGGGCGAAATTACCGGAGTTCTTGGCACCTACCAGGATATTACCAGGCAGCGCGAAGCTGAAATCGCCCTCAAAAATTCGGAGAAAACCCATCGCGTGCTTACAGAAAATGCCTTCGATGGCATCTATATGCTACAAAACATGCGGTTTGAATATGTAAATCAGCGCTTCTGCGAGCTAACCGGTTACTCCTTTAATGAGCTTACCCATGCAAACTTCGATATAAAAAAACTCTTTACTCCCGAAACCCGATCAGTTGTAGACCAACGAAAAAGAGCAAGAATAGATGGCATTCCCATCCCGAGCACTTATGAAATGCAAATCATTACCAAACAGGGAATAATTAAAGATGTTGAAATAAGCACCAATCAAGTCAGTAACCCCGGCGAAGAGTTAGTTATTCTTGGGATAATGCGCGATATAACTGAGCGAAAAGTCAATGAAAAGCTCCGCACAGAAGTAGAAATAGCTAATCAATCATCTGTTTTTAAGCAAAATTTTCTGGCCAACATGAGCCACGAAATCCGCACGCCATTAACAGGAGTATTGGGAATGATAGAGGTACTTTCATCCACAGAATTGAATAGCCAGCAGGCCGATTATGTAAATACTCTGAAGCTGTCAACCGAAAACCTTCGTGAAATTATTAACCAAATTCTCGATTATTCAAAAATTGAAGCAGGTGAAGTGCATCTGAAAAATGCAGTAATCGAAACAAGATTAATTTTTGAAAAAGCACACAAGCTGTTTGAAGCCAATTGTAAAAAAGATGTTGTTTTTAATCTGGATATTGACCCATCCATCCCCGAAAAAATTGAAACCGATGAGCACCGTTTGACTCAGATAATCAACAACCTTGTTTCCAATGCAATCAAATTCACAAACAAGGGTTATATTACCATTAAAGCTGAAGTACTTCAATGGATTAATGACCGAGATTTATATCTACAAATTACCGTAACCGATACCGGGATTGGGATTAGCCAGCAATCAACTGAAAAACTTTTCAAACCCTTTGGGCAGGTTGATTATGAAGATAAACGCCATTTCGACGGAACCGGGCTTGGCTTATCTATATGCAAAGAGTTAGTAACACTAATGGGAGGCGAAATTTCTGTAGTCAGCTCTGAGGGTAAAGGGAGCAGTTTCAGATTTTCTTTCAGGACAAGGAAAGCAATAATCGACGAAAAAACCAAAACCAATCCTGATAGCGTTGGGACTAAAGCATCCAGAAGCTTAAATATACTCTTTGCCGAAGATAAATTAGTAAATCAGAAGGTTGTAGGATTGCTTCTTACCAGTTTGGGTCATCATGTAACCTTTGCCAATAATGGCATTGAAGTAATCGAAAAATTTTTGCCAGAAACTTTCGACCTCATATTGATGGATATTCAGATGCCCGTTATGGATGGCATAACTGCAACCCAAAAACTGAGGGAAAAATATTCGGTTTTGCCACCCGTGGTGGGTTTAAGCGCCAATGCTTTTGAAGGCGATCGCGAAAAATACATGCTTCAGGGCATGGATGAATACCTTACCAAGCCCGTAAACCGCGACGATTTGCAATTCATGATTGCCAAGTTGGTAGCCAAAGTGTGAAATAAAAAACACATGCAATTAATTAAGGAAATTTGTACTTTTAGTAATCTGTTTTTTATTTTTTTGCAATTACGCTCTGATCAGGGAAACATAACCGGAACAAGTAAGGAAAAAGGATTAGAAACTAACTGAGATTTGTTATTTATTACGAAACGGGCATGATTCGTTTAGCACTAAAACCGAGGAAAATTCATCATCCGATTTCTTCAGTAATGATGTGACAAGCTATCCGACCACAAAAAATCAAATTAATAAGGGATGAAACAAACATCCCGCATAGGCGGGACAAACACCAGGGAAACGAAATTATGAACCCGGCAAGGCCAATTTAGCAATCATGGAGTTCTCCCGGATCAACGGGAGACCTTGAACTAAAAATTATTTACGGATGAAATGCAGGATTTGGACATTGTGTTGGATGATAATCCTTGTGTTTTGGCCAGGAGGAGGTATTCTTTATGCGCATACCAAAACCCTGAAAGTTGGTGTTTATGATAACCCTCCCAAAGTTTTTTTAGATAAGAATAACCAACCTTCCGGATTTATAATAGATATTACCCATGAAATTGCCAGAAAGCAAGGTTTCAAATTAGAATTTGTTTTTGACACCTGGAATCAGCACTTAAAGCACAACATTCTTGACGGAACGATAGATTTATTGCCCGACGTATCGTGGTCGGCGGCCCGTGCCCAGGTATATCGTTTTAATATGATCCCTGTCATTGAATCCTGGGTTCAGTTTTTTACCCTGCCAGGCATCGAGGTAAACTCGGTAAATGACCTTGATGGAAAAACCATCGCTGTTCTTAATGGCTCATTGCAGCAGATATATATGGAAAGGGAGTTTCCTGAAAAATTCGGGGTGAATATAAAACTTGCCCCTTACGACTCATATTCAGAGGCTGTTCAAGATGTTGTAGACGGCAGGACAGACGTTTTACTTGCCGACCGGTTTTACTACTTTTTTGCATCAAACCAGAATCTTTTATCGCCCGGCACACTTATACTCAATCCTGTAAACATTCACTTTGCTTTTCATAAGAATATTCCTCAAGAAATAATTGCAGCTTTCGACAATACACTGGGCTTATTAAAAAACGACCCCAAATCAGCCTATTATAACAGCCTGAATAAATGGATAGATGCCGGGGTTTGGAAAACAGCCCCCTTTTATACACAATGGGTATTTTATGTTTGGCTTTTGATAGCTCTATTACTTGCAGCAGCAGTTTATTCTCTCTGGAAAAAGCTCGTTATTAATAGCCGCGAACTCAAATTCAGGGGAGCAATACTCGAATCAGCCAATAAAATGCTCGAAGAGATGCTCGAAGAGCGTCGCAAGGCAGAAATTGCCCTTAGAGAAAGCGAAGAGTCGTTCAAAAGCCTTTTTACCCAATCATCTGACCCGGTTTTGCTCTTAAATAATAACAAATTCATTGACTGCAATTCTGCAACTCTCCATTCTTTAGGCTATTTATCCAAAGGCGAAATTGAAGGGAAAACACCCTGGGAAATATCTCCTCCATTTCAGACTGATGGGATTCCTTCAGAGCAAAAAGGAGTATTATTGATTGCGGAAGCATTTGCTAAAGGGAACAACCGTTTTGAATGGACCCATCAGCGAGCCGACGGAACCACCTTTATGGTTGATGTGACACTTACCAGCATTATATTTAAGGGCGAACGAATTATTCATGCATCATTGCGCGATATTAATGAGCGCAAAGCAGCAGAATTTGCTCTTAAGGAAAGCGAAGAGAGATACAGGATACTGGTTGACCATCAGACCGATCTTATAGTTAAGGTGGATAGCGAAGGTAAATTCATTTTTGTCAGCCCATCGTATTGCCGGACTTTTGGTAAAACGTCAGAACAACTTCTTGGGAACACATTTATTCCTCTGGTTCATCCTGATGATCAGCAATCTACCATCGATACTATGGAACAGTTAAAACTTCCGCCTTATAACTGCTACCTTGAACAACGAGCTCTTACCACCAAAGGCTGGCGATGGTTTTCGTGGGTTGATACTGCAATTCTCGATAGCCAGGGCAGTATCACAGAAATTATTGGTGTTGGCCGGGACATAACTGAAAGTGTAAAAGCTCGCCAGGAATTGATGAACCAGAAAACCTTTATTCAGACAGTTCTTGATAACCTGCCCATTGGAGTTGCCATAAACGAGTTTTCCTCCGGAAGGGCAAGTTATATGAACAAAAAATTTGCTGAAATCTATGGCTGGCCTGAAGATGAGTTGGCAAATACAGAAAAATATTTCGAATTGGTTTATCCGGAGCCTGATTACAGAAAACAGGTGAAAGAAATGGTCATAAGTGGTATTAATTCGGGCAATCCGGAAAGAATGAAATGGGAAAACATTTCAATTACCACTTCAACGGGCGAAACCAGGATTATTTCAGCAGCAAACATTCCCCTGGAAGAGCAGAACATAATGGTTTCTACCGTAATGGACAAAACCATAGCCTACAACAGCGAGATGGAAATAAAGAAAGAACGCGACAAACTAAGGCTGCTATTTTCCATTGCCCGCAAAATTGCCCACGAAGAAGAATCACTGGAGAATATTTTACAATACACCATAGAAAGTATTTGCACTGAAACAGGCTGGGACCTTGGAGAAGCCTGGCTGCCCGATGGAATGAGAATGGTGTGCTCCGGGGCTTTCTATTTTACCGATCCTTCCATAGCCCCGTTTATTGAAATCAGTCGCAGTTACTCTTTCCGGCCAGGGGTTGGTATCCCGGGCAGGGTATGGGAAAGCAAACAGCCGGTTTGGGTTTTCGACATACAAAATGACCCCAACTTTCTGAGGTTTAAAGAAGCCCGGGATTTCAATATAGCCACAGGAGTTGGTATTCCGATTATGGCTGGCGATACGGTGGTAAGCGTACTGGTATTTTTCATGAAACAACCCATGCAGAAAGATGACAACCTTGTGGAGCTGGTATCTGGCATAGGGATTCAGCTTGGTGAAGTTTTTCGACGCAAAAGTATCCAGATACAACAACTGCAAATTGCAGAAAAACTGCGAAAAAGTGACCATCAGCTTCACCAAACAAGAAAAATTGCGGGTATTGGCACCTTGGAATTCGACTTTAATCTGGGTTTGGTCAACGGGTCGGATGAGGCAAAAAAAATATATGGTCTTCAGGGAAACAGTTTCCCCATTCCTGAGGTACGAAAAATGGTTTTAGAACAATACCGGCAAGCCCTTGATCAAGCTTTCGAAATGCACAAACTTCACGGGAAACCCTATGATGTTGTTTTTCAGATAGAAAGAGCCGACGACAAACAAATACGTTTTATTCATTGTATCGGTGAGTTTATTCCTGCCGAAAACAGGTTCAAAGGTATTATTCGCGATATCACCGAAAGTAAAACAAATGAAAAGCTTAAACAAGAAATACTTGTTGCCCGCGAGAGTGCACGCTTCAAAGAAAAATTTCTGGCCCAGATAAGCCATGAAATCCGCACCCCCCTCACGGCCGTTGAGGGGATGCTCGAAATGCTCGAAAAAACACAACTCGACGAACGTCAGCTTGATTATCTTGAAACCATAAGGTTCTCTTCAGAAAATCTTAAAAACATCATCAATGAGGTTCTCGACTATACCCGGATAGAAGCTGGCGGAATTAGTCTTAGTCCTGTAACATTCGAAACAGGAGAACTATTTCTGCGGGCCCAGCGGCTTTTCAGGGCAATCTGTAAAAAGAATACCCAGTTGCATAGTGTTAGTCCCGATGATTTACCTGCAATAATAATAGCTGACAAGCAGAGAATATTCCAAATCATTACCAACCTTATTTCCAATGCCGTAAAATATGGAGGAAATGATGATGTTACTATTACTATTAAAAAAGCAGGCTATGCGACTGAAAAATCGAATTTTTTCAGAGTAGAAGTGGCCGATCGCGGGCCGGGTATAAACCAGAGATTAAAACAAAAATTGTTTAAACCGTTCACCCAGCTTCATTCCAATCAGGAAATGCAAATAGAAGGCACCGGCCTTGGCCTTGCAATTTGTAAGGAGCTGGCACGCCTGCTTGGAGGAGAAATCGGGTATGAAGACAACCCAGGTGGAGGGAGTATTTTTTGGTTCACATTTGCTGCCGAACCTGCCCAAAAACACCCTGCAACCAACGATGCTAAATCATTGGCACTATCAGGCTCAGAAAAAAATTCACTGAGAATCCTCCTTGCCGAAGATAAAGAAGTGAACCGCAAGGTAATTGCTCTTATACTCTCTTCAATGGGACACCATGTAACAATGGCTGAAAACGGTAAAGAAGCAGTGGAGCTATTTTCGCCAGAAGACTTCGATCTTGTTTTGATGGATATTCAGATGCCTGTTATGGATGGCATAACCGCAACCCAGAAAATAAAGGAAACTTTCCCTCAGGCTCTGGTTCCGGTGGTTGGCCTCAGCGCCAATGCCATGAAGGGCGACCGCGAGAATTTCATGGAGCAGGGAATGGATGATTACATCACCAAACCTGTAAGGACCGACGATTTTAACCAGTTGCTCACACGCCTGAACCTGGGATAACCCCATTAATCCAAAACCACCAAATGGAAGAACAGCGCAAAATCTTTACCCTGACCGAACTGGGCAAAAGTCTCCGATCGGTTATTGAACGCACCTATACTTCCACCTACTGGATAAAAGCAGAAATCGCCAAACTCAACTATTACCCGCGCAGTGGTCATTGTTATCCCGAACTGGTTGACAAAAGCGGTAATGTGGTGCAGGCACAGATGCGCGCTACTATTTGGGCAGCCGACTATAAGTTAATTAACCGCCAGTTTACCGAAATTACGGGCGAGCCCATCAAGGAAGGAATGTCTATTCTATTCAGGGCTTCGGTAACATACCACCCGTTATATGGGCTTTCACTGCAAATCTGGGAAGTTGAACCTGCCTTCACTCTAGGTGAAATGGCACTTGAAAAAAGCAGAACAATTGAAAAACTGAAAAAGGAAGGCGTTTTTTCACAAAACAAAACCCTTCCCATTCCTTTGCTTCCCAAACGTTTGGCAATAATTTCGGTTGAAACCAGCAAAGGGTACCACGATTTTCTTCAAATAATGAATGAACAGGGCAAAAACTATGGGTGGTGGCACTACCTGTTTCCATCTATTCTTCAGGGTGAAAAGGCTGTGGAAGGAATCATTTCACAACTTCGTTTGATTAAAAAGGCTGGAAAAAGTTTCGACCTGGTGGCCATAGTGAGAGGCGGCGGTGGCGATATAGGTTTAAGCTGCTACGACGATTACCATCTTGCCCGTGAAATTGCCACTTTTCCGTTGCCGGTAATAACCGGAATCGGACACTCGACCAACGAAACCATTGTCGAAATGGCAGCCTGGGCCAATAAAATAACCCCCACCGATGTTGCCTATTTTGTGGTAGACAGTTTCAGGTTATTCGGGCAACGCATTGAAAAAGCTTCCCGCTCAGTATTGGGCAAAACCAGCGAAATTGTGAACCTTAACCGGCAGGGCATTGTTCACCTTGCACAGCGGCTGGAGCGTATCCCTCAGGCTTTTTTTTCACAGCGTCATCAAAAAATATCTCTGTTAACCAGTTCATTGCTTACCGGAACCAACCGTGCGGCCAATCAACAAAACAACTTTTTATCATCCATAGCCCACCGCTTAACAACTACTGCACCCAGGCTAATTGCGGGTCGCAGCTGCACTTTAGATATTAAGCAGTTACACCTTGAGAAGGCTGCAAAGTCAATGTTGATCTATTCAAACAACCACCTTGCCACCTCCGAAACCAAAATTTTACTCCTCGATCCGGCACAGGTACTCAAAAGGGGTTATTCAATAACTTTTCTGAATGGCAAAAGTGTAAAAAGCAGCACCGAACTTCAACCTGGCAATATAATTACATCACTCTTTTCTGATGGAGAGATTACCAGTACCGTCAATAATACTGGCGATTGACCGGCAAAAAAAGCTGTTTAAACCAAATTTGTCTTAAGTCTTTTTTTCTAATGACCGTCATTAGAAAATTATAGTTTTAAGTTATTGATTATGTTACTCCTATTTTGACAAATCGCGAAATAAAACCTAAATATTTGTAACCAGAAATGCTTACAAATAAAGCTTTTCTAAAGCAGCCTGTACCGGCCATCCGGTAGGGTTAAACCCGGCTAAGTCATTAGTTCATTCCACTCCTAATGACTAATCCGGGTTTAAAAATTGACAATTTGCTTACAGGCAAACCTATAACAATAAAAGGCTGCCACTTTTGGACAGCCTTTCAGGATGGTTAGAAATTAAAGGAATTCTCTAGTTTATTTTAAATTCACCATCTTCAATTCCTGTGTTCAGGGTTATTTCGGTAATTTTCATTTCAATTTGTTGCCCTCCCATTTGCTGTGTAATCTGGCGGGGGAAACTTAAACGATAACCATCTATTTGTTGCTTTTTGCCAAACAACCGGGCAAAGAAACCGGGTTTTTCGCCTTTTATCTCAAGAGTAACAGGCTGATAATCTGCAAATGCAGCACTTCCCATTTCGGTAACCGATCTGAATTTTAACCCTGTATTTATATCATAAAATTCCTGGGTTTTGCGGCCTGACGGGGTTGTTACAAGAACCCGGTAAGCCTTTATTCCATCAATTTTAGCAATCCCTTCCAGTTCTTTTGTAATTCCATGACGGGCGTAGTTCATATCAATGTTCATAATGGCCTGCAGTTGAAAGGTTTCATATTCGGGACTGCCGGGTTCAAATTCCTGTTTGCCCATCATACCCGACATTACAGCCCTTTTTCCATCAAAAATCTGGGTTTGCATCACCATGCCACCAAACATGGTTTCTACCTTCATGAAATTTGGAGCTTTCAGGTATTGCTTTATCACAGCAGTTTGCCCCATCAAAATGATTTCAATAGTCTGTTTCAGATCTGTTACCCGGGTAAATCCCTCTTTGCCACCCAGAGCATTGTAATACTTATCAAGAACGGTTTCGAGGGTAACACCTGCGGGTACCGGTTCGAGTTCAGGCGGTGTAATGGGGCGACCAAACGCGTCGAAAAACTCAACCTTGCCGCTGGCACAGAAACGTTCCAGGGTTTCAGGAACCTCCGAAATATTTCCGGCCACAATTACCACCGAGTTTTCAGGCTTCAGATATCTGGCCGCCATTTGCTTCACATCAGCTAAAGTAACAGCGTTAAGGTTTTTAAGGTAATTGGCGTAATAGTCGGCTGGCAGATTGAATCGCCTGATGTTATATGCAAAGTTTGCAATGGTTCTTGGGTTTTCGAGCGAGCGGGCAAATGTACCACTCATGAAATTCTTAACCAGTTGCAGGGTTTCTTCATCAACCGGCTCATTGATAAGGCGGTTCATTTCATATAGTATTTCAACCACAGTACTGTCAGTTACACTGTTGCGCACCTCGGTAGATGCCAGAAAACGGCCCACCAGCCTGTCGTTGGTAAGGGATGAACGAGCACCGTAAGTATAGCCTTTGGTTTCGCGGAGGTTTTGCATTAATCGTCCGGAGAACACTCCACCACCAAGAATTGAATTCATAACACTCACCTTAATGGCATCGGGATGTCCAACGGGTAATTCAATCGGGTAACCCACCTGCACAACGCTTTGTACGGCTCCCTCTCTTTCAGCAAAAACCACCCTGCGACCGGCAGGGGCTTGTGGCGTGGGATAAGAATGTGTGGGCACATCACCCTTTTGCCAACTGCCGAAATACCGGTTCATCAGATCGCGTGCCTCGCGAAGATTTATATCGCCTACAACAACCATGTAGGCAACGTTGGGTTTCCAGTAGGTTTTGTAATAATTCCTGAGTTTTTCTACCGTTATTTTATCAAGAGATTCTTCCGTTTCTACTTCGCCGTAGGGATGGTTGGGCCCAAAAATCTGTGTCGTAGCCAGATTGCGGGCAATAGCATTCCCATCGGTTTTTATGGTTTGCAAAGCTGAGCGGGTTTGGGTAAGCCTTTTTTGAAGCTCCTCATTGGGGAATGTAGGATTTAAGAGAACATCAGCCATTAGTTCCAGCAGAGTGCTGCGGTGGCGGGTGAGTGATTGGGCAAAAATGCCTGTAGATGTAGTGGAAAGACTTCCGCCAATAAAATCAATAGCTTCATCTATCTGAGCCTTAGACCGGGTAGTGGTACCTTCGCGCATCAATTGGCCTGCAAAATCAACGAATCCCTTGGCATCGCCCTCCATAAATGGGTCAATTTCCAGGATCAACTGAAAAGATACTACCGGAACCTTACGGTTTTCAACCACGATAACCTGCATACCGTTGGGCATGGTAAAGGTTTCAAAGGTTCCCAGTTTTATTTCAGGGGCTGGGCCCGGCTGTGGGCGCACACTGCGATCGAGTTGCGCCTGAAGGGTGAATACAGCAAAAATGCTTAATAAGAATATTGAAATGATTTTTTTCATTGGGTTTTTTTTTATATGTTAGGGAAACCTGACCTTTCCTGATACTGACTCATTTAAAAACAGGTTTCTGCTACTTTGCTTTTTATTTCAATGAAGTTACTTTTCAGAGATAACTATTTATCAGCTTTGCGGTGCTGGCCTGGGCAACCAGTAAAGCACAACACGATTGTCTTCTCTTAGGTACTCTCTGGCTACCCTTTGCATATCCTCACGGGTAACCTTCATATATCGCTCTATTTCGGTATTAATCAGGTTGGCGTCGCCCAGAATTGTGTGATAATTTGCCAGGTTGGTAGCCCTGCTTGCTATGGTGGTGTTGCTGTTCACCAGTCGGTTTTCGATCTGATTGCGAACCCGCTGCCATTCAGTTTCTGAAACAAGTTCATTGCGCACCCTGGCAAACTCTTCATTGAGAATTTTATCAATCTCCTTAAGATCAACCCCCATATTGGCAATGGCATACGAAAGCATTACCCCCGGATGCTCAAGAATAAGTGCAATGGCTGAAACCTGCAATGCCTTTTGCTCCTGATCGACCAAACGGCGGTTTAATCTGCTGCTCTGGCCCGAAGATAATACCATACTGAGCATTTCAAGGGCATAGGCATCATGGGTGCCTCTCGCAGGGATATTATAAGCCTGTATTAAGGCAGGCACTCTTATATTGTCAAAAACAGTATCGCGCACTTCAATGGTGCGGCGGGGTTCGGCATCGCGGGCCGGACGCCTTATTTCCCTTGTGCCCTTGGGTATATCGCCAAAATATTTCTGAACCAGGTTGCGCGTTGTGGCAATATTAAAATCACCGGTAATAACCAGAACAGCGTTGTTGGGTACATAAAACATATTATGAAAACCTTTTATATCGTCGTCGGTGGCATTGCGTATATGTGGGTCAAGGCCTAAAACATCTCCTTTGTAAGGATGCCTCTTGAACAACCTTGAAACAGTCTCTACCAATAATCTGCCATAGGGGCGGTTGTCGCGGGTTTGCTTCATCTCCTCAGTGACAACACTTTTTTGGGTGGCAATGCCTAAAGAATCAATTTTCGGATGCAACATACGCTCCGATTCCAGCCACAACCCCAATTCCAATTTGTTCGATGGCAACAAAATGTAATAGTTGGTAACATCAAAACTTGTAAATGCATTCAATGTACCCCCCCCTTTTTCAACCAGTTCGGTGAACTTACCTCTTTCGATGTGTTTGGTTCCTTCGAACATAAGGTGCTCAAAAAAATGGGCAAAGCCTGTTTTGGCAGGGTCTTCGTTTTTTGCACCTACATGGTACATGATGTTTACCACCACATTGGGGGTGGAATTATCCTGATGCAGAATTACATGCAGGCCATTAGGCAAAGTATACTGCGTAAATTCTATTTTGGGTGTATTGCCAAAGCCCGCATGAACGGTCAGTATCAATCCCAGCACTAGAAAAAATTTAAATTTTAGTTTCATGATACTTTATTTAATTAATGTTACAGTTTGTTTAAAAATTAATGTTTATAATGAAAATGAGATTTCCGTTGTTTTAGGTTATGAAATTAGTTATCGGTTTTTATCATAAATTACATCGTATGGAGAAGTTTTTCCGGATCAACATTGTTACATTCGCCATTAATAAATAAGGTCCAGGTCGAGATCATTTCTCAGCTTTTCGATATCGGGATTTTTTTCAAGCATTTTCTGAAACTTTTCGGCGGGGAGGTAAGCCTTTTGTACCTTTTTTACTTCTTTAATCACTACCGTAAAGGTTACAGCATAATTGCCCAGACTTTTTCTTAGAAAGCTTAATATCTGGGGTTTTTGGTCTATTATCTGGCCTTGCTGAATAAGATTATCAACGCCAATTTCAATGGTAAGTCCATCGTCGGTTAATATTGGAGGGTAAGTATTGAGAGCAGAAAAAATGGTTGGGCTTGAGTTTTTGTAATTTTCCTTGAGTTTTTCCCAAACGTGCTCCAGGTCGGCCAGGCTAAAAGCCTCTTCGGGCCTTTCAGTATCAAATTCACTCAGGGAGTCTTTTTTTTTTTCATCGTCCTCGTCGGCGGGTCGTGGACTTTTAATGCTTAAGGTTTTAGGGGTAAAAGGAGGCGACACACCAGGCGGAGGTGCAGAGGCAGGTGGCGCAGAAGTGGAAATATTTTGCGTTGCGGGAGGAGTGCTCGCCGGAGTGGTTGATGGAGCCGGGCTTGAAGCAGCAACTGCAGGAGCTTGATTTACCGGCGCTAAAGGATTACTTGCCGGAGCAGGGGTGCTGATAACACCGGGCGTGGGCTGGGCTGCTGCCGGAGGAGTTGCAGGCATGGTTACGACAGATGCAGCACTTGTAATATCAGCAGAATTATTGAGCAACCCTGCAATTTGCAGCAAGGTTAATTCAATATGCAATCGCTTATTGTTGCTGTTGCGATAGGAAATGTCACATTTATTACTAAGGTCCAACGCCTTAAGAATAAATCCAGGATGACATTTTTTGGATTGGTCAAGGTATTTTTGCCTTATATTTTCACCCACATCCATCAATTTTATGGTTTTAGCATCGCGGCACATAAGCAGGTTGCGAAGGTGCGATGAGTAACCACCAATAAAATGTGACCCATCAAACCCCTTCCCGATTATTTCGTCGTAGAGAAGCAAAATATCGGTGGTTTTGCCTTCAAGAATGTGGTTAGTCATTGCAAAGAAGTAGTCGTAGTCGAGCACGTTGAGGTTTTCCACCACTGCTTTGTATGTAACGTTGGTGCCTGCAAAACTGACTATCTGGTCAAAAATGGAGAGAGCATCGCGCAGGGCGCCATCAGCTTTCTGTGCAATAATGTGCAGGGCATCGTATTCGGTCTGAATGTTTTCGTTGCGGGCAACAAATTCAAGCTGGCGGGCAATATCGTCGATGGTAATGCGGGCAAAGTCGAAAATCTGGCAGCGCGACAATATGGTGGGGATGATCTTATGCTTTTCGGTGGTTGCTAAAATAAACTTGGCGTAAGCCGGGGGTTCTTCCAGGGTTTTGAGGAAGGCATTGAAAGCAGCCGTGGAAAGCATGTGCACCTCATCAATTACATACACTTTGTACCTCCCAATGTGAGGAGGTATGCGCACCTGGTCAACCAGGCTTCTGATGTCTTCTACGGAGTTATTGGATGCAGCATCGAGCTCATGTACATTAAACGAATTGGATTCGTTGAAGGAAACACATGATGGGCATCCATTGCAGGCTTCAATAGTGTCGGTAAGGTTTTCGCAGTTGATGGTTTTGGCCATGATGCGGGCGCAGGTGGTTTTGCCTACACCCCGTGGGCCGCAAAACAGAAAGGCCTGTGCCAGGTGATTATTGCGAATAGCATTTTTTAAGGTATTGGTAATAGAGGCCTGTCCTACCACCATATCGAAGGTTGCGGGACGGTATTTGCGTGCTGAAACAACAAAATTCTCCATGCTGGCCATTGTTTCTTTATTCAGTTTTTCCTGTTTAGGTTGCAGCAAAAGTATTCCTTTTTGGCAAACAGCCGAAATTTTTTCACCCCGTTTGCAGGCATTAATTTTAAACCTTAAAGGCACAGAAGATAAGGCAAAGCAAAAACTTTAATAACTTTGCGCTCCCTTAAATCTTTAAAATCTTTCACAAAAATGGATAAAATACTTGTAATTGGATGTGCGGGTCAGATAGGTTCGGAGCTGACCCTTGAATTGCGGAGAATTTACGGCGATTCAAATGTTGTTGCCACCGATATTAAGCCTGCCGACAAGGAAATTACCGAGGGCGGACCCTTCGAAATCCTCGATGTTCTCGATACCCATAGGTTGTTTGGTACCGTAAGCCGCAACAAAATCACCCAAATCTACCACCTGGCTGCCATTCTTTCGGGCAATGCTGAGAAAAAACCCATTGCCAGCTGGCACATCAACATGGAAAGTTTGCTCAATGTGCTGGAGCTTTCGCGTGAACTGGGACTGAGAAAAGTGTTCTGGCCAAGCTCAATTGCTGTTTTCGGGCCCACCACACCACGGGTAGAAACTCCTCAGTTTACCGTTATGGAGCCCAACACGGTTTACGGCATCAGCAAGCTGGCCGGCGAGCGATGGCTTGAGTACTATCATCATAAGTATGGTGTTGACGGCCGCAGTCTTCGCTATCCCGGACTTATTTCCTACAAAACAGAAGCCGGCGGTGGTACTACCGATTATGCCGTTGAAATATTTTATGAGGCCATAAGGCACGAAAGATATGAATGTTTCCTTACTGAAAACACCTATTTGCCCATGCAGTTTATGGAAGATGCCATTAAAGCAACCATTAATGTAATGGAAGCACCCGCCGACCGTATTAAGGTACGATCGAGCTATAATGTGGCAGGCATAAGTTTCAGTCCCAAGGAGTTAAGCGCCGAAATCAGAAAGCATATTCCAGGATTCCAGATTTCTTATACCCCCGATTTCAGACAAGCAATTGCCGACTCATGGCCCAAAAGCATTGACGACAATGTGGCACGCCGCGACTGGGGCCTTAAAAACACCTACGACCTGAAGCGTATGACAGAGATAATGCTGCGCGAAGTGGGGAAAAAATTCCAGTAAACCATTAAAAAATGGGGTTTTATCAATGATCAGTATCACAGATACCCACACCCATCTCTATCTTGAACAGTTCAACACCGACAGGCATCAGGTGATTGAAGAAGCCATTACCTCTGGAGTTTCAAAGTTCTTACTTCCCAATGTTGATGACCAGACCATTGAACCAATGCTCGGTTTAAGCCGGAATTTTCCCGGACACTGCATTCCTATGATGGGGCTTCACCCCACTTCTGTAAAACCTGACTTCAAAGAGGTGCTAAAACGGATGAGAACCCTGTTTGAAACCAACCACTTCTGTGGTATTGGCGAAACCGGAATTGACCTTTACTGGGACAAAACACGGTTTGCGGGGCAGGTTGAAGCATTTCACATTCAGATTGAATGGTCGCTGGAGATGAATTTACCCCTTGTAATACACTCCCGCAACTCGGTTCAGGAAATTATGGATGTGCTTATCCCTTACCGCAATAGTGGATTGAAGGGGGTAATGCACTGTTTTCCGGGAAATACTTACCAGGCCCGGTGGTTTACATCCATGGGGTTTTGTCTAGGAATCGGAGGTGTGGTAACCTACAAAAACAGCGAAATGGCCAAAGTAGCAAAAGAAATCCCTCTTGAATATTTGCTTCTGGAAACCGATGCCCCTTACCTGCCGCCCGCGCCCCATCGCGGACAAAGAAATTTGCCCTCCTATCTGCCGCTTGTAGCCGCAAAAATAGCTGCCATCAGAGGTATTTCAATTGAAGAAGTAGCCAGGGTTACCACCCAAACAGCCAACACATTGTTTAAGCTTACCTGAAACCTTCCCCTTATGACGAAGAAAGCTGAGATATTGGTAATATACACCGGTGGCACCATAGGCATGGTAGAAGACCCCGAAAACGGCACTCTTAACCCATTTAATTTCCAACACCTTACATCCGAAATACCTGAACTCAAGAAATTTTGTTTCCGCATCGAAAGTATCTCCTTCGATCCGGTAATTGACTCATCGAACATGCAACCTGCAGTTTGGGTAAGACTGGCCACCATCATTGAAGAAAACTATGAAAGTTACGATGGGTTCGTAATCCTGCATGGAACAGACACCATGGCCTACACTGCATCAGCGCTCAGCTTTATGCTTGAAAACCTTGCCAAGCCGGTTATATTGACCGGTTCGCAATTGCCCATCGGAAAAATCCGTACTGATGGCAAGGAAAACTTTATTACTGCTCTCGAAATTGCAGCCGCCCAAAAAGACGGTAAAGCCGTAGTGCAGGAAGTGTGTATTTACTTTGAGTTTCAGCTTTATCGGGGAAACCGCACCCACAAATACAACGCCGATCATTTCCAGGCTTTCAGGTCGGTAAACTACCCGGTGCTGGCAAAGGCTGGCATTGAAATAAACTTTAATCATGGGTCAATTTCGCACCCTGTAAACCATGAATTCCGCATTTTTACCGGTCTCGATACAAGTGTTGCCATTCTTACAGTGTTTCCGGGCATTTCGCAGGAGATTGTTTCTGCTATTCTCAGAATTCCAGGATTAAAGGCTGTTGTACTCGAAACCTTTGGGAGTGGGAATGCCCCGAATTATCCCTGGTTTCTCAACGAAATAAAAGGCGCGATAGATAACGGGCTTATTGTTTGTAATGTATCTCAATGCCGCGGAGGTGGCGTAAAAATGGGGAAATATGAAACCAGTATTGCCTTGCAGAAAATGGGGGTTGTTAGCGGGCACGATATTACCCGTGAAGCGGCAATTGCAAAACTGATGTATTTATTAGGACACAACTACCCTTCTCATTTAATCCGAAAATACCTTGAAATACCCCTTAGGGGCGAAATGACGGTATAACAATACCACTGTTGGCGGGCATTCCCCCTTTTCCCGCAAAAAATGATTTCGTAAGCTAACGTGGCCGGGTTGAAAAAAGGAATGTTATGCATCAACCCCAAAGGATACTTGTTCCCGCGCCAAAAAAGAAAGTTGGGCCTGAAGGCTTCCCCTTTTTTGCAACCATTAATGGCCATTTTTGAAAATAATGGGCCGTAAACATCAGGCAATTCCTGTATGCCATTAGCTTACCGCTTTATTCCAAAACATATAGCCATATTAGATTTAAAACTATAGTTAACAAAGCAGCTGAAACCCTAAAATTTACAGTATTCATTTACAGGGTATTAATTTTTTAATAAATTTATTCTGTATATGTAAATTTTTGCAAAAGAGATATATATTTGCTGATATAAACAAGTTGGGCATAAGCTTAAGAGGAATAAACTGACAGGAAATCACTAAATTTGAAGAAAAAATACAATGCAA
>JBBISA010000053.1:0-27135 GCA_037441525.1 Bacteroidota bacterium | reverse complement strand
TTCCGCCAATGGGCAGATATCCGGCCGCTGTTATGGTATAGAGATAACTTCCATCGGGAAGGGTGATGGTAACCTTTCCATCTGCTCCGGTGATGAGCACCTGGCTGGCAATGGTTATTGATGCACCCGCAATCGGCTGACCGGTATCGCCTTTAACATTAATAGTTATTTGGTGCCTTACTCTGACCATGGAAATGGTTTCTTCAACTTCGCCACCGGCAACCGCAACTGTTCCACCGATGGTTAGGTGTCCACCCGCTGCTGCGGTAAAGGGGTAATCACCATCGGGAAGGGTGATGGTTAATTTTCCATCAGCTCCGGTGATAAGTACCTGGCCGGCAATGGTTACTGAGGCACCCGCAATGGGCTGACCAGTATCGTCTATAACTATAATGGCTAATTTACCACAAGCAATTGATGTAATTTTAATATTCTCAACTGATGCTGCCATACAAGTAAAATCATCACTATTTTTTACAAACAAGGTATATTCACCACCCGAAATACCTGTAAACAGATTTGATACTTGCCAGTCAATCCCATTAATGCTATATTCAACTCCAGGAATTACTGAAATTGTAATAGAACCGGTTGGTACTGAACAAGTAGGTTGAATAACCTGGCCGGCCACAGGAATATCAGGTGCAAGGGGCACGGCATTGATGATTACCTGTCCTGATGAAACATTGTAGCAACTGTTATCTGAGGTACTCCTTATGAAGAGAGTGTAAGACCCTGGAGTTAATCCTTCGAATGTGTTGCTGGCTTGCCATAAATTTCCGTCTATGCTATACTCAACATTAGCAACCGCTACTATGCTGATTGTACCCGAAGGTAACGCGCAAGTGGGCTGAATAGCCTGATGCAAGGAAGGAACAGCTGGTTGGCCCGGTGCTGTTGTTAGGGTTACTGGGCTTACTGATGATGTGATACAGTTAATATTAGATAATAGTCTTACATACAAGGTATATTCTCCTGCTGTTAATCCTGTAAATACATTATTTGTTTGCCAGGTGGAACCATTCACACTATATTCCATATCTGCCATTAGGTTAATTGTTATGGAGCCTGTTGGGATATCGCAGGTGGGTTGAACCACGTTGATTGCGGTGGGCGCTGCGGGAAGGGCATTGATGCTTACTGCCACGGCAGTGCGGCTTGAGCTCAAGCAGCCGGTGGTTGTATTTTCACTTTCTGCATAATAGGTGGTGCCATTCACAAGGGAAGTACCTGCTGCAAGGGCTGAACCGCCACTGGTTGCAGCATACCATCTTACTACCGAACCTACGGGGGCTGTGGCCACAAGGCTGGCAATGGTGGCACTGCCACAGAAACTCTGTGTAGCTGAGGCGGTGGGCGCTGCGGGTGCTGGATCAACTGTTATAGTGGCAATATCGCTGAACGCTGCCATGCAAACCCCACTCTGAACCAAGACCCTGAAATAAGTGGTTACTGAAAGGTTAGCAGCGTTATACCCCTGACTGGTATTCACAATGTCAGAAACACCAGAAGAAAAACCTGCCGTATTAGATGATTGCCATTTAATAATAGCACCGGTATATCCACTAAGTTCAATGTATGATGTATTTACACCTGCGCAAACATTGGTACTTCCACTAAGTCTACCTCCAATGGTAACAGGAGAAACAGTAATGGCAGCCACTGAAGAATATACTTCATCACAAATTCCATTTTTTACAACAGCACGGAAATAAGTTGTGGCATTAAGATTTGTTGCATTTAAAATCAGGTCTGTCGAAGTAATATCTACAATTCCCGCGCTAAAATCAGATGAAGTCGAACTCTGCCATTTGATTACATCTCCTCTTTGGCCTGTAAGTTGAAGGGTTGTAGAATTAGAACCGACACATACAGTGGTGCTTCCTGAAATATTACCCCCAACAGATACAGACGTTATAGTAATCACAAAAGTTTCAGTGGCCGACTGATCAAGACCTCCATTGGCGGTACCTCCGTCATCTTTCAGATACACTGAAACGGTAGCACTGCCGGTTTGATTTGCCGCAAGTGTGTATGTTAAGGTACCTGTTGCGCTTATCGCCGGTTGGATACTGAAAAGTGGGTTATTATTATTGGAAACATGGAATGTTACATTTTGAAGAGATTCATTGGATGGTCCCCTCAGAATATTGGTAGCCCAGGTATTAATGGTATTTAATCCGCTATTTTCACAGGTAACCTGATTGGGCCCTTTGGTAAAGGATGGTGGATCGTTCACCGGATTCACGGTTACAGTTATGGCAGCAGTGTTGGACAGGAATCCTGTAAGGTCGCTTACATTATAACTGATAGAATTTGTGCCAAAATAATTAGCAGCAGGAGTATAAGTTACAACACCTGCATTGTTTACGCTCCATTCGCCATTAACATTGCTGTATGTTGTTTGTCGTCCTGGTGCTGAAGGGTTTAAATCAACGGTTGAAGGGTCAATATTATTATTTGGATCAGTATCATTGGCCAGAACATTTATAGTAACTGCGGTATCTTCGTTGGTAGTTGCAAAGTCATTATTGGCAACAGGATTACTAAGCACTATCCCAAAGTTTATGTTTGTTTCGGCACCTGCAGTTAAATTAATTACTCTGCCGTCAATCGTACCGTCATTCCCAGTCAAAGTATTACTGTTATTATTATTAATTTCACCATTGAAGGTGGCTCCGTTTGGCAAAGTAGCTGTGGGAATACTTCCATTACCATGGGGAATCTTCGAAATCCATACACTGTAATAATTGGCATCTCCGCGCAAATAAGAAAATCTGAATGTGCCATCGGATTTAATGGCCTGAGGAACTACCGTTACCCCCCCTGCCACCAGAATGGCATACAACTGCTCTCCTGCAATGGAGTTTATAGGAGTCCCATCCACTTTATTGGGAGCAACTGAACCATCAGCATCATAATAGACATTTCCTGAAATTTCACGATTAATATTATCAGTAAACACAAAATTCTGACATAGCTCAGATGCAGTTTCGCAAGCATTAGCCGGTGTTACACAGATGTTATGGGTGCCAGTTAATCCAATATTATTAAAATTAACAAGTATCATATCTGTTCCTTGCCCATGGGTAATAATTGCGCCTGCGGGAACTTTCCAGCTATAGGATGTGGCACCGGTAACTCCTGAAACCACAAATTTTACACTGCTCTGGTCATCACCGATGGTTGAATAATAAACCGTAACATTAACATTATCAATTTCAGTTATGATATTCCCTGTTGTTGCATTCCTTCTTGCCTGTATTCTCACTCCCAAATTTGAAATGTTAGCAGTTGTCCAGGTTACTCCCCAGTTATTGCTTGATGAACCATAAATGGCAGTAGCTCCTCCGGCAGTGGTTGGCCAGGCTGTAGCTGAAGCAGCAAGATTATTCCCTGCGGGAGCACCATTATTTAGAAGTTGAATTACCTCATCATAGACCCTTGGTGTAGTGCCTGCTCTTCTTTCTACCCTTACTTCAATTCCCTTAATCTGGCTGGTTGGCGGTATGGCAAATGTAAATCCAGAAACATCAAGAAAATTTGAAAGTTGATTGGCAGCCATGGTGGCCGAAACCATATTGTTGTTGGAGTTGTATACATTCGTAACGTTAGACCATGCAACATTGCCAGCAGTATTATTATTTACTGCGGTTGATGGATTTCTGCCCCCGGTATTCAGTATCGTTCCATTTTGCCCCGATTGACTTGAAACAATAGGTGTGCCTGTAATACTTCCTGAAATTATAGCTGTTACAGGTGTTCTACCGCTTTCACAAAGGGTAGTGGTATTATAAAAGGATACATAATAGGTGGTGGTGGCAGACAGGTTGGCTGTAAATGTATTGCCTCCGACTTGAAGGAGATTTCCACCAACAGGGGAATCGTACCACTTATAATCCTGCTCGGGTGAAGCGCCATGCGCTGTAACCGTGATACTACCAGAACTGCAGCGTTCGGCCCCGATGGTAGTGGGGTCAACCCGGGCAATATGAGATGCTTCCACCGATGACTGGTACATTCCATCGCAACTTGCGATGGCAGTATTGGTTAGGGTTCCGCTGGCATTGCAATCAGTTACAACATCTATGGTTACTGTCATATTCACTCCCGGGTGAAGTGTAATGGCATCGGCCAGAGTAACCAGGCTGGGAGGAACACCGTTGGCAAGGGGTGAGCCGAAGGTTGAATTAGAGAGCTCTTTAAAAGGCTCTGAATAATAGTGATTGATTTTTACATTGTCTATGGATGCCCATGACCCTGCTGGCCATAAAGTTGTACTCTTGGTAATAAAGCGTATTATGGTGTTTTCAGTAAAAAAAGCCCCGGGAATATTAAGATAAAAATTAGTAGAAGCCTTGGTTCCGGTGATAACATCTCCCCCAACTGATGTAAAGCTAAGACCATCATTTGATAGTTGTACGTCAAGAATAGCCGCTCCCATAGCATTGGTTTGATAATCAAATTCGAGGGTAGCGCTCTGGGCCAAACTAAGGTCAACACCCCTTCTAATCCCTTTTGAACCCGACAATTGATTGAATCTGAGACGTCCGGTGGTTATTAAAACATTACCAGCTGCTGGAGAATTATCATCATCCGATTCTATCCAGTTAGAAGCCCAAAGAACAGACCCATTATTTACCGAATATGAAACTGGTGTAAGGTTAAAATGATCAATAACAGTCTCTATTACATTGACAGCAGGAATAGAAACGTAGGTACTATTGGGTACATAGGTTACTCCGGCAGGGAGAATATCATTAAGCACAACGTTTTTTGCCACACCCCCGATATTGTTCAATGAAATGGTGTATTTGCTTGTTGTTCCAGCTTTAAACTGATTGGTATTGGCAGATTTTGTAATCGCAATGAGTTTTTGTGGATTCCATGAAGTATATGGATTGGTAAAGACGCCACCCACAGTTCCAAACTGAGCTGAAAATTGTCGGTTGGCCGCAGCCGCCGTGTTTCCAAATGCAAATTGAACCTTGGTATATGGAAAGTTATAGCGGGCAATAAATGCGGCAGTATTTTCGAAGGTCAAAGAAGTTAAATTTGACTGAATTCCTATAAAAGTGGTAAGAGCCTTTACTGGATCATGAGTAATAACCAGACCAGTGGTTGCATCGACCTGGTAACTTGAATAACCTCCAATTGAGTATGTTTCCTGCAAAGTGGTAGACCCATCGATATCCAATCCAGTAAGGTAATAATCAGATACATAGACTCTTTCATCAGTAATTACCTCGAAAAATTCCAGTTCATATAATACAAAACCACCGCCGGCATTTGTAGTAATAGTTGGCTGAAAACGTTCGGCCAGACCACTTTCGGGTCGATCATCATCAAAATAAGTACCTATTGATGCATTGTTCGTTTCAAGAATTCTAAGAATTCCGTAAATGGTGACACCATCCTTCGAAATTAAATTGTCATACCGGTGCACTGAACCGGCATCTTTTCCTTCGTTTCCGGTATTGACCAAAACAGTGCGATTCACCTCCAGAAAACTCATATTGTACCCCGACATATTGAGCACAAAGCTTTGAGCATTTGACGTAAATACACTTATTACCATTATGAAAAAGGCAATAACGCTTTTTCTTAGTTTTCGAATATCCATATTTATTGTGCTTTACTTTTTTTCTTGTAGCCTTTTATTCTCCATGAATTATCAACAGCTATGGTCTTGATTTTTTCTGTTTGACATTTCATTGATTTGAGCAAAGGATTTCGGCTGTTTTGTCTTTAATAAATGCAAAATTATTCAGAAGCGAAACGTTTATTGCGGTAGATTTACGCAAATAATCACCCACAAGCGTTAACAAAATGTTAACAACTATTTCGGACAAACCACCCTTTTTTACCCATAAAACTGGAATCAGATTCTTACAACCAAACAATTAAGTCTCTCATACAAAGCACATTATGCTATTTATAACCATAGTAAAAATACACTCAATGCATTGTATTTCTGTTCGTTGCGTTTTATCTGTTTCAGAGTGACGGGGTAAAAACAAATTTCAAGGAAGTTAAATTTTTATCAAACCTGCCAATCCTTGTCTCAGGAGAATAAAAATCAACGGCCAGTATGCTGATTTCTTTAACTTTGTTAACATAAAAACTATACCCTGGTGAAATTACTTTTAATTGAATCAGCCACATCCAACATTACAATCCTTGTGGAATCATTATACCCTGAGGGATTAAAATTTGACCTTGCAGGAAATGGCCGGGAAGCTTTCGCTCTGGCTCTTGAACAGCAGCCTGAACTAATCGTTGCAGGTTGGGGAATTTCTGTCGCTGAAGTCATTAATGCCCTTAAAAAACTTCATACAAGCCAGGCAACATCAATAATTCCCTTTTTACTGATAAGAAGTAAAGATGATTCGTTTGATGATCATTACATGTCGCTGAAAGCTGGTGCTTTGGATGTAATCACTTATCCATTCGATAAAAACTATTTATCACTCAAGGTAAACTCAATTATCAGATATTCATCCATTTGCCGACAAGCGCTGGAAGCAAAGAATGCCCAACTGACATCTATCACAACACAGCTAATTCAGCACAATGAATTCAGAGAAAAACTTCTAAAGAAACTGACTTCGGCGGCTGATTACTATAACCTTCAGCCAGAATCTGCCGCACAGGATATTATAGAAGCTATTTCGTATGTTAAAGCACAAAAAAATCAAGTCGACTGGATGGTATTTAACCGGCATTTCATGGAATTAAATCCCCAATTCCCTAACAAACTCGCCCAAATTCACCCCAACCTTACTCCCTCTGAAATTAAACTCTGTTCATTATTAAGACTCAACTTAAGCACAAAAGAAATATCATCAATACTATCACAAACTCCCGAAAGCTTGAGAGTGGCACGCACACGCCTGAGAAAAAAACTCAAAATTGAATCTGAAAACAACCTGGTTAGCTACTTAATGAAAATAGGATGACACCTGATTTTTTCCATAACCTGCTTGCCACCAAACCTGCCTTTTTGCTCTATTTCATCAACAACACCTGCAGTGTATGCCAAGCACTCCGGCCAAAACTTGAGGGATTGCTCAAAGTGCGCTTTCCTGAAATCGAATTTATCGGGGTTGATGCCGCTGAAAGCCGCGAATTTGCCGGACAATTGCAAATGATGACCGTGCCGGGCATTCTGTTGTTTCTCGAAGGTCGGGAGTACTTGCGCTCATCCGGCATGACATCTATAACAGAGTTGGAAGAAAAGATCGGACGATTTTACGGATTGATGTTTGGGGAGTGAATTGGGAAAAGGCGAAATACTTTACTAATTAAAATTATACCAGGCAAAATCCGGACGATTTTACAGGAGCAGGACTTTTAAAGCAAGCCATGGGAAACCCTGAAGAAAAAATAATCATGGCTAATACCAATTTACCATGAATTTTATTCAGATACCGGTCAAAATATGCTTTTCCATCAAAATGCATATATTTGTTAATGAATATTGAGTATCAAAGTTGCTTCTAAAACCCAAATCCTATGAAAAAGCTCCTTATCATCGCTGCCACAATTTCAAACAACATGTTAATAATATGCCTTACAGGCCTTCTGATAGGGTATTTTTTAACCTCATGCAATGCGCAGGTAACAGATAAAGGTGTAATCATTAAACCGGGAGCGCAGCTTCAACTTATAGGCGATGGATTCAGATTTACTGAAGGTCCGGCCAGAGACCGCCACGGCAACGTGTTCTTTACCGATCAACCCAATAACAGAATTATAAAATGGGATGCAGCAACCGGTGCCTTAAGCGTTTTTATGGATCAGGCAGGACGTTCGAACGGGATGTATTTCGATAAGGCCGGAAACCTTTTCACTTGCGCCGATATGGATAACCAGCTCTGGAAAGTTTCAATGGATGGCGATGTTACAATACTTATTGAAAACTACAACGGAAATCTGCTCAACGGGCCCAACGACCTTTGGATAAGGCCCGACGGGGGCATTTATTTTACCGACCCCCTTTACAAAAGGCCCTACTGGCAAAGAGACCCCGAGATGAAACAAACGGGTGAATATGTTTATTTTTTTAGTGCCGACCAGAAAAAATTATTTCCCGTAGATCAGAGTCTGGTTAAGCCCAATGGGATCATTGGTACCCCCGACGGCAAAAAGCTTTATGTGGCTGATATTGGCGATAATAAAACCTATGTTTATGATATTGAGCCTGATGGAACATTAACCAACAAAAAACTATTTGCAGAACTGGGTTCTGACGGAATGACCTTAGACAATCAGGGCAATATCTACCTTACAGGGCGTGGGGTAACGGTTTTTAACAACAAAGGGGAGCAAATTGCCCATATACCCGTTGATAAAGGCTGGACTGCCAACGTTTGCTTTGCTGGCCCGGACAAGGATATCCTGTTCATCACAGCTATGGACGCTGTATTTGGTCTTAAAATGAATGTAAAAGGGATTGATTAGACCATACAGGTGCTGCCTTGTTGCTTATCAGCCTCGCCAAGGAATTCTTAAACTCTTTCTAAAACTTTTCCCTATTTGCAATATACCGGGTATGGCTACCAAAGCCAATTTTACCATCTTCATCGCTGGCTTCCACCGAAAAAACCAGCTTCTTCCCATCTATGACATCGAGAACTGACCTTGCCCATACCTTTTTTCCCAACCGGGTAGCTTTAATGTGCTTAACAGATATTTCGGAACCCACAGTAACCATTCCCTCATTCAGGAAAGGCTCAACAGAATCGTTGGCAGTCTTTTCCATCAGGGCTACCATGGCGGGGGTGGCAAATACACTAACCGAACCTGAACCATAGGCAATGGCAGTATCCTTGTTTGCTACAACCAAATCTGCACGACCTTCCAACCCGGTTTTCAGCTCTGGCTTCATGGATTGTCGAAATAATGAAATGTTACATCCACCTTTATGTCGGGATTGATACTCTTGGCAACCGGGCAGGTATGGGCAGCTACTTCAAGTATTTTGCGCTCTTTTGCTGAATACAGAGTTGTACCCATATCAAACTCAATAATGATCTCTGAAATGCGGCGGGGGTTCGATGCCATTACCTTGGTGGTGCGGGCGGTGGTTTGCCCAAGCTTAAAGCCATGGGTTGTGGCACTCATGTCCATTATAGTGATCATGCAACTGCAAAGAGCTGCGGCCACAAGGTCGGTGGGCGAAAAAGCATCTCCTTTGCCGTTATTATCAACAGGGGCGTCGGTTATGATAGTCTGGCCTGAGCGAACATGAACAGCTTCGGTTCGCAGGTCGCCTTTATAGGTGGTTCTAACTGTTTCCATAAGCACAAATTTTGGCAAAGATAATAATAGGCACCATCATATTAAGATTTGTATTTTTTTCTACATTTGGGTATAACAAAAATATTGTTAACGCCTAATGCTGAAAACATGAAGGACAAGGGGATAGGTTCCGTTATATGGCAATGTGGAGCCATGTTGTTTTTTCAGTATATAATGTTCTCAGTGTGGTGGATTCCTATGGCAGCATATCTGGCCAATATGGATTTGTCTCGAACTCTAACTGCTCTGATATTAAGCTCTATGGCCTTTGGTTCTGTTGTTTCGCCAATGGTGGGTATGCTTGCCGACCGCTATTTTCGGGGGCAATATGTGTTGGCAGTTTCAAATTTAGTGGTTGGAGTTATGCTGCTGCTGGCGGGGTTGTCGAATAATGCTATCGTGTTGTTTATAATACTTGTGGTTGCCATGATGTTTTATATGCCCACCTGGGCGCTCACAAGCACCATTGCCATGAAACATTGCTCGCCCGAACTTTTTCCGAGAGTACGGGTTTTTGGAACTTTAGGATGGATACTTGCCGGAGTGTTCAGTTTTATTAATGTGCATTGGTTGAACCAGGAATTTGATGGTACAAATCTGCCTTTCTTCTATGGTGCCGCATTAAGTATTATTGCTGCACTCATGAATCTGACTTTGCCCGACACACCGCCTTCCGGTAAGCGTGAAAAAGCTTCCTGGCTCGACATTATGGGGTTCAGAAGTATTATTATGCTACGCGAAAAGAATTATGCAATTTTCATTGTCATTTTCTTTCTGGCCATGATACCCTTTTCCATGTACTGGTCCTATTTTTCTGAATACCTTGCCAACAGCGGATATAAACTAATTACTGTTACCATGAGCACCGGACAGGTTCTTGAACTGTTTATTCTGCTGTCGGTGCCCTGGTCAATAAAAAAGATAGGGCTTCGTAATACCATGATGGTGGGTATAGTTGCACTGGTGGTGAGATATGTATCGTTATACCTTGCCGGCAACAATGCCTCGTTGATTTTCGTGTTAACAGGGGCTGCTGTTCACGGAATAATATTCGGCTACTACCATGTAGGTGCTCAGATATATACCAATAAAATTGCCCCTGATCACCTTAAATCGCAGGCGCAGGGGCTCATTTTCTTTATAACTTTCGCTCTGGGATTACTGGCTGGCAACTTTGTGTGTGGTTGGGTTATAAGTCTGTATTCTGCTGAATCAGAACAGGGCATTGTATATCAGTGGGATAAGATATGGGGAGTGACTTCTATCATGTCAATCGGAATTTTCATTGCATTTGTTTTCTTTTTTCATGATAAACCTTCATCTGCAAAACCTGTGGCACTAAATCCGGAATAACTAAATATTATTTTTTTACAAGTTTTACTATTTCCCTACCCAAAAAGGAATCAATCGCCATAAAGTAAATCCCTTGATTTATTTCAGACATTCTTATCTGATGCTGAAATGAATCTTGAGCTGGTACTTCTTCACTATAAATTACCCGCCCTGCAATATCGCTTAATTGTAGAGATATTTTCTGGCCAGGATTAAGAAAATCAATGATAAAACTATCATTAAACGGATTTGGATAAACTCTATTAATCACTGAATACTTTCCATTTTCTGGCAGGGATGTATTCTGGCCGGGGTCAACTGAAAAAAGCAATGTAAACACGTCGGAAATATTTGATCTGGCATTCATGTTAAAAACATTAGGGCTTGGGTCAAAGTCGGCTTGGCCATTAAATGTCCCTGCAATGGCAATTTTATTCTGATTTCCTACATAAAGATCATGAGCAAGTACCCAACTGCGTGGTCCAATTTCTCCAGACCAAATATGAGAGCCGTTGGGTGCCAAACGAATCAAAAATGAACTTTCTTTTTGCGCACCGGTTCCCAGCCATAATATGGCATTCCCTGGATCAGCATCGAAATAAAGTTGAAAATAACCTGCAACATAAATGTTATCATCCGGCCCCACACTCAGGCCAGTGGGTTCCTTATTCCCATTGAGATAATTGTTGAATTGGTCTTTGCCTGGTCGCCCTTTAAAATGGCTATACCATTCCATATTTCCATTTTCAGGATTCAGCTGGTAAACCAGGAAATCTGAAACCCCTTCTTCTGCAGGGCTAAACACGACAATTTCGCTATTGGGGAAAGATAAATTTACAGACTCACTAAATGAAATAATACCAATTGGCTGCCCTTTGGAATTTATTTTAATCCGCCGCATGTCAACCGACCCTTTGGATGAAACTTGTCTTACCCATTGAAACTCCATATTGGCATTTAGTTTCATAATGAATCCATCATCAAAAGCTTGAGATGTTATCACGGCTTCGGGGTTACCATTGCCAAAATCAACAGAATTTCGGAAAATCCCGGTTATATAAATATTACTATCTGTTACTAACCCCTTTACATCGGCTCTTGCATCTGTTGTAGTGCCAAAGGTATAATGAGCAACATACTCTCCATTGGGGTTTACCTTTAAAACAAAGGCATCAAATCTTCCCTTGGGTGAAATCAACAATTGGTTTATGCTGTTTTCTTCATTATTGGGTAGAGGGTCAAAATCCATTATTCCTCTAAAATGGCCGGCAAGTAAAATATTATCAGCAGCATCTATTTGAATTGCATTAACAAATGTTGAATGTTTTACAGGGAATGTTCTGGCCCAGACAGGAAAACCATCGGGGTTCAATTTAAGAAGATACATCTCATTGAACCCTTCGGTGACATTGAATATGAGATCAATTGAAGGGTCAGTGCTCAAATTGGTTGAGGTAATGAAATAGCCTGTAAGGTAAATATTGTTTTGTGAGTCGATGGCCATGATTACATCCTCAAGCTCCCGCACTGTATTACCATACCGGCGAGCCCATACCAGCTTTCCATCCTTATCAAGCTTCTGAACAAAAACATCCCAGGTATTTAAATCATTTTCTAATATAAATTCACCTGCACCAGGATCAAAATCAGTATTTCCTAAGAACTTTCCTGCAACAATAATATTCGCATCACCTTCGAAAATTTCTCCTACTCGAGTGTTTTCAATGCTAACAGTAAAAGCTTCATTGCGCAATTGGTCGCCTGCTCTGGCCCCCCATAAAAAACTTTGTGCCATGGCAAAGCTCTGAAATAAAAGAAAGTTAATTAAACCCAACAGGATGGTTCTGCAACCCGCTATACAGTGATTTTTTAGTTTCAACCCTTCTTTTAACCTGTATTTGTTGTTTTGAAGGGTGGTGCTTGATAAGACAATCAAAAGGTTAAAGTTCATATTCGTTTTTTAGCTATAATTTCAACTACTATGTTTATTATTATTGTTCAGAGAAGAGATACTGTAAAGCAGCCCGTCAAAAGCTTAGGTTTTTTTCACAACCAAAGCATACCGCTATTCATTTCTACATTCGTATGTTATCAACTCTAATACCTGCTCTACTCCGGGGCTGAAAATAACCACCTTCTCAACAATATATTTTTTACTGTTTACCTGATAACGATAATTATAGACACTTGTTCCAGAAATTGCGCTGCCCACATAGCGAGGTACAGTGAGTTTTGATGGTGCAAACCTGTTGGCCCAAGCCAGTTGAGGAATGACAGTAAATTTATAATTAGGCTTAAGATAATCGGTAAGTTCATATTTTTCATAGTAGGTTAGCCTGTCTTCAAAGTTGTAATAGTTCCACTCTGTCAAGCGACCCTTTGTGTCATAGGTATATTCAATACCATAGTTATCTCTGAAATTACCGGCATCGGTATCTACCCTATCCAGATAAAACTCGGTTTCAAGCAGATCCTTTTCATTAAACTCATAGTAAATAGTGCCCTTATGTCCAAATGGCTCATCTTCAAATCCGGTATAGAAGAATACTTCCACTGAGTCCAGTCTGTCAAAGCCATCGCCATAATTAGTATAGTGATAAACATACGCATTGACAAACTGCCCAGCGGGGAACATATAAAGGTCGCCAATAAAGTAGAAAGAGGTGTCAACCCTTACCCTTCCGCCCGAAGCGGGGCCGTAAATGTATTTATGCGATGCTTTAACCTGCCCCGATAGGGGGTCGTATTCATAATAGAAGTCCAGCAACTCTGGATACTTGGGCAAATACTGATAGGTGAAAACATTCTTGAGATTTGCGTTTATAACCTTCTGCACCCTGCATAATTCAGAGTCGATAATAAGATCGCGCAGGGGATTATCATCAATGATCTCATCATCATCGTTGGAACAGGAATTGAATATAACGGGAACAGCAAAGGCTATCACTAAAAAAATATTTCTGATCTTCATGTTGTTGATTTTTTGTATTTAAGAATCTGATGATGTATCTGTTTACACCTTTATGTCCTGCCAGATCCAATTCAGGGTTTCAAAGGTGTCTGGTTGTTGTGCCTATTTTTCTGATATTAGAAGTTTCCCTGTTACCCTTGTATGTCCGGGTAAGGTAATGGAGTACAGATATAATCCAGGATTTATTCCGTTGAGTTCTATCCCGGAAATGCTTCTGTTTAGTACTTTTCTGCCAGCCAGATCGTGCAACTCAAATATCGCTTCTCCTTTAGTTCCGTCATATTCTATGGTTACAACATTTCTGGCTGGATTGGGATAAACCCTTGTGGGGAATCCTGTTATCTGATCAATATTTGTTGCATCAAGGGGAGAATAGTAGAAAAATGTGTGGTTGGTTTCTCTCCAACGGTCAAATTCCCAGGTTCTGACCTTATATTCATCGATCATGTTGGTCCATTCGTGCCAGTGGGGTTTTATAATGTATTCTGATGATATATTTGAAGGGTTGAAAGAAGCTTCTTCCACTTTCCAGGGCTCCCAATCATTTGAGATCAGGCTCCACCTGATCTGTTGGTAATTGATCAAATTGTTATTCTCATCATACAAATAATCGTCTTTTTCTCCAAAATTCCATTTTTCATCTTCTACCTTCCAGTATAACCGGATTTTAGATTCTATAAACCCCGAAACCGGATGGTAGGTAATGGCAATACTGTCAAAATTTTCCCATTCCTGGGTCTCCCACCAATTATAAACAAAGCTCTTTTTGGTCAAAATATTAAAGTTATTTCCAGGAGGATAGGTGTACTCGTATTTTTTTTGTCCGATCCATTCTTCACCGTCAGGAGAAAAAACGGTTTCCACAGATACACGGCCAAGGCTTATCCGCTCATACACAGTTCTGCTGTTGGTTTTCCACTTTTCTGAATATTCGTTCCAACTGGACTCTAAAAACTCCATTAAGGCAAAGCTGGTGTTATAAATGTATTCGTTTCGATATTGAGGCACCCATCGGCCTTCTTCACCGAAGGGTTTCTGCCAGTTACTAACCAGAACCTGCTCAAGAAAAAAGAAAGTTGTGTAAGTATATTCATCTTTCCCAATATATTTCCATTGATTGTTCGGGATATCCCACTCATAGCTAACATAAAGAATAATATTATTATCGTTGTTGTAGGTGTATTCATATCTTCGGTAGGGAACCCATTCTTTTACTGAATTATCCCATCTTTGATCCCATGCCAGGGTTATGTAGCCCAAATCATTATATTCATATAAAAACTGCCACCAGTTTTGCCATTCAATATTCCAGGCAAAAACATACTCATGATTCAGAGCTATTCTGTAGTTTTCATCATAATGATAAACATCTTTTCTTGTCTGGTTTATGATGCTATCGAGACGCGTGGTATAGATGTCAGATTTTAATGATGGTACAGCTACATCAATGTATTTCCGGCCCTCCTTGTGAATTGGATTTGATTTTTCATCATTATCCCAGAAAAGTGCATTCATGTTGCCAACCCGATGAATGTTATTATTTTGAAAGTTGGTATACGCTGGAATTAATAAAAAAATGAAAAGGAAAAAAGAAAGGAAGGCTCTTTTGCTAGTGTAGTTGTATGCATCCATTTTTTAAGCAATTAAATGTTACTTCGTCAAAATTTATTCAGAAACTGATATATACTGAAAGGTATATATATATATAAATTTACGAATGAAAAACATTCGTTTAACGTTTAGTAGAAGTTTATTGCTGTTTTTTCTTATTTTTTTGCATATTCAGATAAACTTTGGATGTAATGCATGGAAATAATCATCCCCTAAATTATGAGAGCACAGGATAGGGAAATGTGCTGATGTTAAACCAGGATTGGTGATTGAGAATCCAGCCGACCAATTACTCAGGCAGGTTTAACCCTGGTTTACAAAATGTAGTTCAGAAAACCGATGTTCTGGAGGTGTGGGAATTGATATTTAAGGATAGAATCAGAAAGAAGCGAGATGGGTAAAAATATCAAAAACAGCAGGGCAAGTTTCGGTGTTTTTTATGGTAAGCGATAAAATGCTGCGTATATTTTTCTGATCAGTATGAGGATATTCGCGGCAGGCTCTGGGGCGTACATTATAAATCTGACAATAATTGTCAGGAAGAAGAAAAGGGCATGGCATAGTCTTAAAAACGTAATCATTGTCTTCATCTACAACCAGATAATTGTTAATAAACTCCGAAGCACCCATTTTCAATTGCGATGAGATCCGTTCAATATCGCTTCTAATTAAACGTGGGCCAAGGCTTTTGCAGCAATTAGCGCACTCAAGGCATTTGATCTTTTCAAAAGCCTTTTCATGCAACCCGTTGATGAGCTGATCGGCTTGTTTGCTATTCATATTTTTCACCTTATCGGCTATAAGCTTAAAATCAGGTTTTTTACTTATGGCTTTCGCATAAATTTTGTCGGGATGGTAGTCCATTTGTCCTGGTAAAACTGGCTATGTAAATAGTAAAAATGACTCGGTTCAAAAATAGTGAATATAAAAGTTGAAAAACCGGGAATAATGTCGTATATTTGGGGACAAATGTCTAAATCTTGACAAAATGACAATCCAACACAAAAAATATGAAGCAAGTCTTGATGAAACTATCTCCATTTTTGTTAATGAAAATATCCTTATGTATTCTGCCAAAGCGAATGAACGTAAGATCAGCTATTCTGAGTTTCTTGATGATAAAATGCTTATAATTAAGGTTATAAGGGAGGGCTTGCCCTATTCTGTTTTTGAAATGATTAGTAAAACCACCCCTTTTAATGATAATGACTGGGCCGATTTTCTCGATATATCCACAAAGTCGCTACAACGGTATAAAGCAGATTCCAATCATCTTTTCAAGTCCATCCATACCGAAAAGATCATTGAAGTGGCTGAAGTTACACAGCTTGGGCTTGATGTATTTGGCAATATGGAAAAGCTTCGTTTGTGGCTCAATACTCCCTGCTATGCACTTGGCAAAAACAAACCTGTGGAGTTGCTCAAAGATTCATACGGCAAGGAAATGGTTATGAATGAACTGGTTCATCTGAATCATGGTATTCTGGTTTAAATATGGATGTTTTTCGGCTTGCCAGGGAAAAATATGCTTTACCATTATCTGGTAAGGGTGCTGCACAAAAGGGTGCCCGATGGAACTCTGCCGGGGTTGAGGTAATTTATACGGCATCAAACCGTTCGCTGGCTATGGCGGAAGTGGCCGTGCATCTTACCCTTGCCACATTACCACCTAATTATGTAATGCTTACCATTGTAATTCCTGAAGATGTTGTTCTGCAGAATATCTCAAAAAAGGAGCATCCGGCTGATTGGAATGATTTCCCATACAGGCAGAGCACCCAAAAAATTGGCGATGATTTTGTTTTGGAGAACAAGAGTTTAGCGCTTCAAATCCCATCAGCAGTTACAAAAGGTGATTATAATATTCTGATTAATCCGCATCATCTTGATTTTAAAAGAGTAAAGGTTGTTGAAGTAGCTCCATTTCCATTTGACAGGAGAATTTTTAAATTGTAGTTAAAAATTCAGTTGTTAATGCAGTCGGATTGCTTTCAGGCTCACACATATTCTATATTTTAATAACTCTGCTCATGAACAAGAGAATAAATCCTTGAACTTGAGTATTTTCAGCTGGTCTCAAAAAAAACAGCCGGCACATATAATCCGGCTGTTTTTCATTTCTTCAATGTATTCTGGATGTCAGAATTTCGTCCATTTCTGATCACTGCGAGCTGACTCAATCACTTTTTCGATGAAACGCATACCACGGATTCCATCTTCGATAGTGGGGTATTTAATGTGCCCCGGACGGGGATGCCCATTGTCCTTGAAATAATTGATATCGTATGCGGCATTGCGGTAAAGGTTGGCAAACGCTTCGATGTAGCCTTCGGGATGACCACCGGGAGTGCGGCAGTTCCAGAGTGTTTTGGCAGAAAGGTTAGGATAATTGCCACCAGCCCTGAGTATCTGCACAGGCTGATCGAGCCATTTGAGCACCAGGGTATTGGGCTCGGCCTGCTCCCAGGCCAAACCACCTTTTTCGCCATAAACACGGATGTTGATATTGTTTTCTTCGCCAGCTGAAATTTGGCTGGCATGAAGAACACCCTTTGCCCCCCCTTTGAATCTGAGAAGAACCGATGCATCATCATCGAGCGGGCGGCCAGGCACAAAAGAAGTTAAATCAGCACACAATTCATCTATTTCGAGGCCGGTAATATATTCGGCAAGATTTTCGGCGTGAACACCAATATCGCCCATGCAACCACCAGGACCATTGAATTTGGGATCAGAGCGCCATGCGGCTTGTTTCTGCCCGGCCTGTTCAATAGGGGTAGAGAGCCAACCTTGCGGATATTCAACCACCACTTTGCGCAACTTGCCAAGTTTGCCCGATGCAACAATTTCGCGGGCTTCCATAACCATGGGGTAGCCTGTATAGGTATGGGTCAGGGCAAATACCAAACCTGTTTGCTTTACTTTCTTTGCGAGTTCAACAGCTTCGGACTGCGAAATGGTAACTGGTTTATCGCAGATTACATGGTAGCCCATATCGAGCGCCATCATAGCCTGAGGGAAGTGCAAATTATTGGGAGTGGTGATCATGACCACCTCCATTCGATCGCCTTCGGGGCGGGCCTTTTCCTTTTCGTACATTTCCTGCCACGAACCATAAACCCTATCATTAGCGACATGGTAAAAAGGTGCTGACCGTTTTGATTTTTGCGGGTCGCTGCTAAATGCACCACAAACCAGTTCATAGTATCCGTCGAGCATGGCTGCCCGGTAATGTATGGCACCAATAAAGGCTCCCTCGCCTCCGCCAATAAGTCCTGCTTTTAATTTCTTTGCCATGATATTTTTGTTTTTTGTTTAGGATTGGGGGTCAAATATAGAAATTTTTTAATTGGGACAAGGCCGGGAGAATACAATGCCAATGGTTTTATTAATGATTTAAAGTAATGCCGGTAAATTTCATACATGCAGCATGTATAATTGAATTATTGAGGTGTGAAGGTTTAACAAACAGGCGTTCTTTTGAAAAATCCAAGGCAATATTGAACTCATTTTTTAAATAATCCAAGGCAATAATTGACAGAAAATTTTAAAAACCCAAGGCAATGGTTTTGATTTATAAAAAAGTCAGGTACAAAAAACCCGGAAAACTAAAGTTCTCCGAGTTCTTTTTACAATATGAATCAGGCAAGCTATGCTATCTTCTTTAAATGATCATACCAGTAACGTTTCAACAGGAAGGCACAAATAACCAGTATCACTAAAGTAATGGCAAGTGCAGTGTATTGGCCCACGATAACATAAAACGGAAGGATGACCAGGACTGTCTGGGCTATTGTACCGACCAGTATATTGAACATATCGCGTTTGAAATCTTTGTTTTTCTCAAAACTCGGATCCTGGGCAACTACCTTGTCGTGTATGGGTTTCCAGAATCCCCATGGACGGACGTTTTTGTAGAAAGTCATAAGGGTTTCCTCATCGGTGGGAGGATATTTATAAGTACCAACAATGCACCCTATAAGCGAAACCGCTACAAAAACGGGGAAAAGATACAACGGATGAACCTGCGGAACAAGCAACGGAATAAACATAGCGGCTATCAACCCCGAAACCATTCCCCAGAAATATCCATGACCATTAAACCTCCACCAATACCACTTTATTACGTTGGAAGCTACATAGCTACCCCACAGGGCTGAAACGATCCATTGCAGGATGCTGTTCACATTTTCGGCAACAAGTCCAAAACCAATACTAACTGCCACAACTATAATGCCGATCAGGTATGATGCCTTACTCACCTTTTTATTATCGGCAGCAGGGTTTATATACTTCAGGTAAATATCGTTGATCATGTAGGCCTGTGCTGCATTAAGTGTTCCGGCAAAGGTTGACATGAAGGCAGCCAGCAAGCCGGCAAGAAGCAAGCCTATTAATCCAACAGGAACAAAGCTGTTGATTGCGGATGGCAGAATCTGCTCATAATCAATTTTTCCGCCCACCAGCAGGTTAAGGTCTTCGTAGTAAAGCAGGCCAAGTACTGCAAAACCAACTACCATAAAATAGCGGATGGGCATAAGCACCACCGATACAAAGCCGCTCATAAGGGCTGCCTCGCGGGGAGTTTTTGTGGATAGTATCTTCTGCATGTCGTAATTTGGCGCCGGACCGGCTGCACTCACAAAAATCCCCTTAAACAATACCATCATCATAAAAATACCAAACAATGAATACCCATCGCTGCGAATATGATCGTTTACCTGATCGATAATACCCGTCCAGTCGAGATTAAGATGCCAGCCAAAGCCCGGTGTCATCCAGCCATCTGGAACATTCAACATCCCAACCTTATTAAGGGAGATCATGGCGATAATCCCTATGGCCAGGGCCGAAACAGTCATAATCAGGTATTGCAATACATCGGCCCATACAATGGAACGCATACCGCCAAGGATGGCATAAAACATGGCAAATAGTGTGAAAATGATCCCGTAAATATGCGGAATGTATTGCTCAGAAACTTCGAACGGGAAAAGGAAAGATATATACTCCCAGGGGATAAAGATCATCATGAATTTCCCCAGGCCTATAAAGCCATAGGCCAAAAACCCAAGACAACTTATAAGGGCAAAAACCACCACAATGTTGTGCGATAATGCTGAACCTACCCCTTTGCCAAACCGGGTGGCAATCCATTCGGCGCCGGTTGTTGCGTTGGAGCGGCGAAGCCACATCGACAGGTACACCATCAGAAATATCTGGTTAAATACTGGCCAGAGCCAGGGTATCCAAACGCTCTTTAGGCCATAAACAAAGGCCCAGGTTACCAGCATCATGGTTCCCGAAATATCGAACATACCCGAAGCATTAGAAAGGCCCAGCATATACCATGGGAGCTGATTTCCGCCCAGCAGATAGGACCCCTTGCCCTGTTTGGCGTATTTCTTCATCAACAGCCCTATCACAATGGTTGATGACAGGTATGCCAGGATAATTACAAAATCAATTACACTTAGTTTCATTTTGTTGTGGTTTAAAGTTTATTGATGATTGGATTGGGTTGTCTGTCGCCAAAATAAATAGTAAATCTATAACTATAAGGTTTTACCGGTATCCTGAATTCGGGATGTGGTTTTGCGCCGGGGCTCCATGAATCATCGCCGCCTACACCCATCTGTATAAGGTCGATATTTACGGTAATATCGCCGGGGGTTAGCACCCAGGTATGAGTTGCGGCATCAATTTCATCCATGGTGTAAGGCCACGCGCTTACACTGAGTTTATCGGCAGTTTTAACAAACATGCCTTTGTTATTGCCATCGGTAAGGGAGAACCACTTAATACCAATGCGGTTGCTGCTTTCCTGGGGATAGGCATAATGCATAAAGTCGTTTCGCACCGACTTTTTGTACAGTCCCATTGCTGCACCCTTTTCTCTGTCGATGTAATTTTCGTGAGGACCTTTTCCAAACCAGGCCCAGGTATCGAGGGCGGCAGGTACACGGGTTTGCATGCCAACCCTTGGTATCTCAGGTAATGCCGCCGAGGGTAGCAATGTTGCATTAATAATTAGCTGTCCATCTGCCATTATTTCATAATCGATAAGAAAAGAAGACCTGATCTTTTCAAGGAACAAAGACACCGTTACAATAACCCTCTCCTTGTTTGATGAGAGTATTGCCATGTCTTCAACTGCAATATTTTCAGCAGCATCCTTCCATATCGCCTGGTGCTCCTGCACCCTGGCTCCGCGACGATCGTTATCGGTAAGCGAACGCCAGAAATTGGGGGTAAGTGGTGTCTTTAAAAACTCTGTACCATTGCGGCGGTAAGATGATAAAAGTCCGGTTGCCTGGTCAATAGAAATAGAAAAGGTTTGCCCGGAAATGGTTAACTTATCTGATGAATTGTTTACCGAAAGTTCTTCCGGATTTCCCATGAGCCGTGATTCTGCCAAAGGGAAATGCCACGGTAATTCAAACTGCTCCCGGGCAACAATGTGGCCCGCAGGTGCCCAGTTGGCTTCATTCTTTAAGGAAAACCTGATGTTGATGTAATAGTGCTTATCCGGTATTATTGCCGATCTGACAGTGGGAAGGGTGATTTGGCGGCTGCCCCCGGCTATGATATCCAGATTATCCAGAGTGCCTTCCCTGATTGAAACACCATCTTCAGTTATCTCCCACGAAACATTGTAAATGCTTGTGTTAAGAACATGATGGTGATTGTTGACCCTGAATGTTCCTGCTGCCACATCGATAGCAACAATTTCGATGGGCTGAAATACCTTTTTTGCTTCCCAGGTGGCGGGCTTGGGGGTTTGGTCGGCATTGATGATGCCATTAAGGCAGAAGTTATTGTCGTTGATAAGCGTATCCCCGAAATCGCCGCCATAAGCCAAGTATTTCTGTCCGTCTGGGGCAACTTTTACCAGGGCCTGGTCCATCCAGTCCCATATAAACCCGCCAATAAGCCTCTTGTGAGCACGCATGCCATCGCGGAATTTGAACAGATTGCCCGTTGAGTTGCCCATGGAGTGTGCATATTCGCACCAAACAACCGGACGCGGATCAGCTGAATAATTCGCCATCTGAATCATTCTTTCAATAGGGAAATACATGCGGCTGCGCATATCTACCCATGAAGGATCATTGGCCGTATAATTATAATTCTGGATAGCCCCTTCGTAATGAATAAATCTTGTGGGATCATACTCTTTTACCCACTGCGCCATGGCAGCATGATTGGGGCCGTGGCCCGACTCGTTGCCCAGGGACCAGAAAATAATGGAAGGATGGTTCTTGTCGCGCAAAACCATTCGCTGTGCTCTCTCCAGATGGGCCACCACCCAATCAGGATCATGGGATAATTTACTGCCCAGGGCGTGAGTTTCAAGGTTTGCCTCGTCAATAACATATAGTCCATACTCATCGCAGAGTTCCAGAAATATTGGGTCGTTGGGATAGTGCGATGTTCGCACCGCATTAAAGTTGAACTGCTTCATCAAAACCACATCACGGCGCATATCGTCGTCCGATACTACTTTTCCACCGTACTGGTTATGATCGTGGCGATTTACTCCAAACAGAATTACAGGCCGGCCATTTACAAGAAACTCACCATCGTTGATCTCATGTTTACGGAATCCTACCCGGGTACTGCGATACTCAACGGTTTGTCCCCGGGGATCTTTCAGGTCGAAAACGATGGTGTATAAATTGGGAGTTTCGGCGGTCCATTTCATCGGGTTTACAACCCTTGTGGACAGCACCTGAAAATGATGGGCGCTCTGGGGAGAATACCGTTGGTTGATCTGTCGTGAAATATCGAATTGTAAGGGCTCTGACAAAACGTTCTTTCCTGCAGGATCGATAAGATGCACCTGCAACTCATAACCGCGATAATCGGCATAATCAAATACCTTGAAAGATGGGCGTATGCGCAGCTCTGCATCCCGGTTATTATCATCAGGATGTGTAGTTACAAAGAAATCGTACAATTGAACCTTAGGTGATGCGGTGATAAAGACATCGCGGTGAATTCCCCCCAGACGCCAGTGATCCTGATCTTCGAGATAAACCCCGTCAGAATATTTCAGCACCTTTACTGCCAGCAGGTTTTCTCCATCTGAAAGGAAGGGAGTTATATCGAATTCGGCAGGGAGATGGCTGTCTTCACTATATCCGACAAATTTTCCGTTGAGCCATACATAATCTGCTGAACTTACCCCGCCAAACTGCAGTGTTATCTGCATATCTTTCCAATGCGCCGGAACCCGGAAACTGGTGCGGTAACAACCTGTGTGGTTATCATTTTCAGGAAGGTAGGGTGGATTAACAGGCACGAAGGGGTAGGTGATGTTTGTATAAATAGCTGTTCCAAACCCGAACATTTCCCAGTTGCCCGGCACCGGCAACTTGTTCCATCCTGCAGTATTAAATCCGGGTTGATAAAACCCCTGTGGAACTCCTGCCACAGTGGGAGAAAAATGGAAATCCCATTCACCACTTAACGGCATATACCTTGCAGATGCCCTGCGGTTGGTGCGTGCTGCATCGGCAAAATTATCGTACGAAATAGATGTGGCCCTGGCAGGCATGCGGTTTATGCCGTTTATGAGCGGATTTTCATATTCTTTCACAAAAGGGTGATTTTGCGGGTAGGCCACATATATCGTAAAAAGCAGAAAAAGATCTGAAAACAATTGTAGCTTAGGATACATGGACATTTGGTTCAATGGCTTGAATTAATTCCAAAAGATTGCAAAGGTTTGCATTTTTTTTGAAAAATACAACCACATATAGTGCATTTACACAGGGCAGATCAATCAACCTACGGTTGCGTTTATCAAGAACCCTTGTTCCTGATTAATTATTGCAGAGTTTCTCTATAACCGATTACTTGAAATTTAGAAGTGCATATTTATCGCCTATTGATCTAAAAGGCCAGTTCTGATGAGCACTGAAATTGACAATTATTACAAGTTTTCATTGATGATGCATAATAGTTTGCATTGGCAATAAATAATAGTTTGCATTAATAATGCAAACTATTATTTTTGCATTGAAATTAATTTACTATCAACATGATAACAATTACTGAACTTGAATACCTGATAAATGATCAAAGGAGTTTCTTTTATCAGGGAAAAGAATTGATAGAAAGAGAAACAACAATTCCAGATACACCAGGTCGGATTATTGTAATTTCGGGCATCCGCAGGTGCGGGAAGAGCACTCTGGCCTGGAAAAGTTTGTTTCAAAAGGGGAAGGCTATGTATTTAAACTTTGAAGATCCGCGATTGTCAGGATTTGAACTTTCTGACTTTGATAAATTGGAACAACTATTTAAATCAGGTGAATTTTCATTTATGGTTCTTGATGAGATACAAACAGTTTCTGGATGGGAAAACTACGCTCGCCTTGCACACGACAAAGGAATCAGATTATTTGTAACAGGATCGAACGCCAGCATGTTAAGTCGTGAGCTTGGAACGAAACTTACAGGAAGATACCGGCAAATAGAATTGTTTCCTTTTAGTTTTAAGGAATTTCTTTCCTTCACAAAAAAAGAAGCTGGTGATACAAGTTTTTATGAATACCTATTGCAAGGTGGGTTTCCTGAATTTCTGCAATCCGGGGATCTTGAATATCACAGAACTCTGCTTCGCGATATTATAGCCCGGGATATTGCTGTACGACGAAATATTGCCAATGAAACTAATCTTCTTAATCTGGCAGTTTATCTGATGACAAACATCGGAAAGGAATTCAGTTACAATAATCTTTCGAAAATACTTGACATACAGTCGGTAAACACAGTAATTGATTATTGCGACTTTATGCATGAGAGCTACCTTTTTGATTTTATCCCAATTTTTTCCTATTCATCAAAGAAACAGATTGTGAATCCCAAAAAGGCCTATGCTATTGATGCTGCGTTTGCCAAATCAAATAGTCTATCGTTCAGCAAAGACAATGGGAGAATACTGGAAAATATGGTTTATAACCATTTAAGAAGGGCCAATGGGGAGATATTCTATTACAGGAGCGGCAAAAATGAATGTGATTTTATTACTAAGAACAACGATTTGGTAAGTGGCATATATCAGGTTTGCTGGGAAGTAAACCGGGATAATATGACAAGGGAACTTCAGGGACTGAATTTAGCGATGAAAGAAACAGGCTGCCAAAATGGATTACTTATAACTTCAAGCCAGAATGATAAAATAAATGGTGTTAAATTGATCCCCTATTGGAAATGGGCAACACAATAAATAAATCATTTCAGCCTTTTTCAAATTTCTATTTCAATAAGTATCTCCCTGAAATGCTCCAATATTAACCGGATTGCCATCCAGCAATGCGTTTCCCCAGAAATCGGTGTTGCCTGGGTTTTTAATCTTTTTTCCGGCTCCCAGCGCCGGGGAATCGTTTTTCGGCCTGAAATACTCAATGGTTTTTAATAAGCCGGCATTTAGTTTATCCAAAGGTTCATCAGCGGGTGGTAGCAGTAGCCTGGGGTCTATAAGCAGCAAACTTGCATCAACCACTTGGGCAAATGGTGGCATGGCCCGGTCGGATGGTTTTTCGCTCCAGTAAAGATTGTTGTTGAAGGTTGCCCCGGAAAAATTTCCTGCAATAAACTGCCGGGCATTTCCTTTGAGAAGGATGAGATTGTTTTCAAAAACAAAGTCTTCGTAATGGCCGGGTTCAAAGTTAATTCCATACCCTGCCCTGTTGATAATTGTATTGTTGTGTGCGTGTAATCCTTGGATAATCCCCACAGGGTTATTTCGGTCTGTCCAGATATGTATGCCCGCCTTTCCGTTCTTTTTCCCATCAAAATAGCTGATGTTATAGCGCACAATATTATTTTCCCAGACAGATGCATCTATGTACTGATACATTCCATAACCAGCCCCTTCGTTTAAGGCTGAGAGATTATACTGAAGGATGGAGTTGGTTACCCCTCCGTCGAAATCGAACCCACCGCCATCGTGTCCGGTTTCAGATGTCATGTTGTGGTATGCAAAACAATGTTGAATAATAATACTGTCAGACCAGTAGGCCCAAATCCCCACCGGACCATTCCCCGGGCGGGGCATGTCCCATCCGTTATAGGCAGCCTCACAGTATTCAATTATTCCATTAGTAACACCACCAATAAGAATACCACTTCCGCTATGATTATCTAAACTGACCGGGGAACCGGGATTGTTCTCGGCCCTGCAGTATGCGATATAGATATTTCGGATGGGTTTATCAACATTGTTCAGAAAGTCAGGAATATCAACAAAAATACCAGAAAACCCATTGTTATGGGCAAAAACATGGGTAATGCTTATGTCGCTTCCCCCGGTTACCTTTACTCCGCTATGGAGATATCCGGATACTTCAAGATTATTGATGGAACCATACTGCACATCCCTAAACTCTATCCCGTTATTGTCATTACCGTCTTTTCTTCCGGAACCTATTAGTATGAGATTGCTCACTTCTATATACCTGCTGTTCGAAATATGAACAGCTATTGTATTGCCTGATTTTATTGTAGCTCTGCCATCTCCAAAAGAGGAAATAACAATGGGCATTTCAGGAGTCCCGGTCAAACTATCAAGGGTAAGAAATCCATTAAATTTCTGCCCCCCATTCAATAGAAGTGAATCTCCGGGTTTCAGATTTGCTTTTGATGCTCTCTCAAGCGTTTGCCATGCTTGTTGAGCTGAGGTGCCTATGTTCTGATCATTTCCATTTTCGGCATCAACAAAAAATGTTGTCACCTTATTTTCGCTGAAAAAAATACTGCATGAGCAGAACATAAGACCAAAGAGAAAAAAAATGGCGGTACAGGCAATCGCGTTTAGAGTTTTCATGGGAGAAATGTCAGTATTTTGTTGTCAAATTGAACAAGTGAATTTTGCAAAAGCTTACCAAGTTTGAAAAAGCCCATTTCCT
>JBBISA010000052.1:0-27883 GCA_037441525.1 Bacteroidota bacterium | reverse complement strand
CAGGCTTTTAATAGCAGCGTCAACAGTTCACTGGCAAGATTGCGGATAATCATATAATTTTTTAATATGAAGGGATTTTCTTTCATATTATACATAATTTTAACGCCGTTAATCCGAATAATTTTTGCATCCTTTGTTTCCGAGGTGTATTGCAGGTACAGTTAAAGAAGGAATTATTCTTTCGTAAGTCAGATTAAATTACAAACCTTAAAAAACAACGCTATGAGTTTTATTAAAGAGTTTAAAGAGTTTGCCATGAAGGGAAACCTTGTTGATATGGCAGTTGCATTTGTAATGGGTGCCGCTTTTGGTAAAGTTGTAAGCAGTTTTATCAATGGAATGGTTATGCCGGTTGTAGGGAAAATTACTGCTGGGGTTGATTTTAATACTTTAAAGTATGTTTTAAATGAAGCCAGGCTTGATGAAGCCGGGAATGTAATTGCAGCAGAAGCCTCTATCAAATACGGCGAGTTCATTACCGTGATTATTGATTTTACCCTGGTTGCACTTGTAATGTTTATGCTTATAAAGGCGATCAACCGCTTAAAGAGAAAACAAAGCGAAGCACCAGCCCCGCCTGCTGAACCAACTCCTGATCAGAAATTACTCACTGAAATCAGGGATTTGCTCAAAAAATAGACTGAAAAAAAGGTACAGGGAAATAGGATTCATGGTTTAGATGATTCCCCAATAGGAACTGCCGTTTTGATTATTTGCTTATGCGTATAAACAAAACGGCAGATTGCTTTTTCGGGCTATTAAAAACTTATCTGAGGTTGCTTTCAATAAATGTGGCGTTCGCCTGAGGCAAATATCTTAGCGTTTGAGAACAATTCTTTCGGTACGCGATTCGCCGCCGACAGTTATTTTACAAAGATATATTCCATTTGCTAGCCCGCCAGGAGTAAAGTTCATTTTTTGCACTCCATTGGTTAATACAACCTCATTGAATACACTTGCCACTCTTACCCCCATAAGGTTTAAGATTTCAACCGAAACCCGTGTGTTTGCAATTACATCTATTTCAATATTCAGTATAGTGTTAAAGGGGGTTGGGTATAGCCTTACATTGCGGGTGTTTTCATAATGGTTAGTATTTGAAAGGGTTAGACTGGTCCCTGATTTTTCACCTTCAACTTGATTTAAATCTTCTACTATTTCAAGAAAAGGAACAGCAAAATTAAGGTCTACACATTGCGAAACCTGGCATCCATTTTCATCAACAACTTTAAGAGTGTAAAAATCTCCGGGAAGCCCCCAGTAAAGTATTACCATTGATTTATCGTAGCTTGTGGCAAAAGCGCTTTTCTCGCCATTACACCCAAGATAAAGAAGAACATTGTATGGCTCTGTGCCCCCAGATATTACCCCTGTGAGGGCTCCATCCCTGGCATGATCGGATGAGGCTCTATAAACATCAATATCAATCTGAATGGGTTCAACTTTATTGATGAACATGTCGGTTGACTCAATGCACCCTGCCTCATCAACAGCATAAATGGTATAGATTCCGCTGCCCAAATCAGTAAAGATGCCTGTAAGGTTCATATCTTCCTTATTTATAAAATAAGAAAATCTACCCGTGCCTCCGGATGCTGATACTTCAATCAGGCCTTTTGTATCGCCAGAGCAAAGTGGTTGTTCAACATTAATTACCTTAAGGTTTACAGCGGGATTTTCTTTAATGACAAATTCAACATTTACCTGACCACAGTTTCCTGAATCAGAAATTGTAAGTTTATAGTTACCTGCTTCCAGATTATTAAGGTCTAAAAGGGGCTCAATTGCATAGGGTGCAATGCCTCCGGAAATCATCAATTCAGCCTTGCCATCCTTCAACCCTGAACATGTAATATCATTTATTACTACTACTTCGGCTTTAAGGGGTTCTGGCTCTGAAATAAAGATACATTCGCTGAATGTGCAGCCGTTTTTATCGGTTACAGTAATGAGATATGAGCCAGCCTGGAGATCGGTAAAAAGGGCAGTCTGACTTTTGGGGGTAATGCCTGTTCCCGAACTTTTAAGTGTGCAACCCTTGGTTATGCTTACATTGAAAGGCTTTGCACCATTCATTATAATTTCTATGCTTCCATCATTAAGACCATTAGAGCTCACAGGCCTGGCTTTTAATTCTACAGAGAAACCCCTGGATGCACAATCGGTGGCTGGTGCCTGTGCTTTTGTTGGAGATATTGCAACAGGTAATAGCATCAGGATGCCTACTGTTAGCCTGTAAATTGATTTCATGAGTGTCGGATTTGTAGTTGAACGAATTGGGGTGTATTCGGTTATTTTGTTTGGCAGATATTTGTTGGTCAGCCTTAAAATGTGTTTTATGGTAAAATAAATATTATTTGTTTGTTCGGATTTATATTCTGTAAAAATATGGTCCTTTTCTACCGTTCTCAATTAGTGCATGTTCATAAAATGGTATCAGGATTTACCCCTATATTTTTCTGTTATATTTAATGTAATTTATTGAAAAGCAATAATATAAATCAATTGTATTATAAAAAAGGTTTTTTCAGGGTTTTGCTTAATTTTCGATATAGGTATTGTTTTAATGGGGGCAAAAAAAAACGGCTCCCGAAAAGAGAGCCGTTTTTGCTGTTATGATCGTTAATTATGCGATTTTCTGAACAAGGTCAACAACCCTGCAGGAATAACCATATTCGTTGTCGTACCATGAAAGTACTTTAATGAATTTTCCTTCGAGCACCTGGGTCATTTTTGAATCAAACACAGAAGAGTGTGAGTTTCCAATAACGTCGGTAGAAACAATGGGGTCTTCGCAATATTCGAGAATCCCTTTCATTGGACCCTCGGCAGCAGCTTTGATAGCAGCATTGATTTCTTCTTTGGTGGTTTCTTTTTCGAGTTCAGCAGTCAGGTCAACAACAGAACCATCGGGGGTGGGGACACGCATTGCAAACCCGTCGAGTTTGCCTTTTAATTGCGGAATTACAAGTCCAACAGCTTTAGCGGCACCGGTTGTAGTAGGGATAATGCTCATAGCAGCAGCGCGGGCACGGCGAAGGTCTTCGTGTGGTGCATCGAGGATAATCTGGTCATTGGTATATGAGTGGATGGTATTCATCAAACCACGCTTTATTCCGAATTTTTCGTTCAGAACTTTTGCAAATGGAGCAAGGCAGTTTGTCGTGCACGATGCGTTCGAATAGATTTTGTGCTCAGGTTTAATATCATGGTCATTTACGCCAAGAACAACAGTAGCGTCAACATCATCGGCGGCTTTTGACGGAACAGTAAGAATCACCTTTTTGGCGCCAGCTTCAAGGTGCTTGCTGATTTTATCGCGGCTGCGGAATACACCGGTTGATTCAACTACCACATCAATACCAAGGTCTTTCCAGGGAAGATTTGCAGGGTCTTTTTCTGCATATACTCTGATTTTCTTGCCGTTAACTACAAGATAGTCACCATCAACACCTACAGTACCGGGGAACTTGCCGTGTACTGAGTCGTACTTCAACAGGTGTGCAAGGGTTTTGCTGTTGGTAAGGTCGTTTACTGCAACAATTTCAATGTTACTTCTGGTAAGAGAAGCTCTAAAGGTTAATCTTCCAATTCTTCCAAAGCCATTAATGGCAACTTTAATTTGTCCCATATCTAATTTGTTTTTTAAGGTTAAAAAATCAGGTGCAAAGATAAGAAAATTTGATGTTGGGTATTGATTCGAAATAGAATGGAATTTGGTTATTTTAATGACGATTAATCTCATTAAACCCTTTGCCTTCTCCCGTAAATTGACCTATTTTTGCCAGAATCTCTAACATAAAATTTAACTAATAAAAGTAAATATGTTACAAGAGTTTTCGAATGTAATGACTCAGTCGTTTTTTGAGAATACGCTCTGGCAGTATTCAGCCTTTGTTCTCATTTTATTTTTCGGAATTGTTTTACGAAAGTTTATTTCCCGACTTTCGAACAAGTTGCTGTTTAGGGTTCTGAAAGACTATATCGATGGAGTTCATGCCGAAAAGTTTCTGGAGTTGCTGCAAAAACCTGTGGGGGTTACCATTTTGCTGATTTTTGCATTCGTGGCTTTTAATCAGATCGGTTTTCCGGAAAGCTGGGCAATGGCGCCTGCCGAAAAATTTGGGTTGAAGATGGTATTGAACAAGGGTTATTTTCTGCTTTTAAGTGGCTCTATCATCTGGATTTTTTTGCGACTTGCCGATTTTCTTGCCATAGTAATGATACACAGGGCAGAACAGGTTGAAAACAAATACTCCGGGCAGTTGATACCTTTCTTTATCGACTTTGTGAAGATAATCATAGTGATATTTGGGTTCCTGATAATGTTGAGCTCCGTATTTAGTATCAATGTGGGCACCCTGGTTGTCGGCCTTGGTATTGGCGGTTTGGCCATAGCCCTTGCCGCTAAGGAAACTCTGGAAAACCTTATGGGTTCTTTCACCATTTTTCTCGATAAACCTTTTGTTGTTGGCGATATGGTTCGGGTGGGTGGTATTACCGGTGTGGTCGAAAAAGTAGGATTCAGAAGCACACGACTGCGCACCCTCGAAAAAAGTTTTGTTACTCTTCCCAATAAAAGGATGATCGATTCTGAACTTGATAACCTTACCATGCGAACCTTCCTCAGAGCAAATTTTACCCTTGGTGTTACCTATTCAACTACACCAGAAAAGCTAAAAGCAATTGTCGAAGATATTCAGTCTTACATAGATAATCACCCTAATACCAATAATGAAGGCAAAGTGAAATTTCACGATTTTGGTACGAGTAGCCTTGAAATTATGGTCTTGTTTTTTGTTGATACTATGGATTGGACTGTTTACCTTGATGTGAAACAGGAGATACTTTATGAAATTATCAGAATTGTTCGAAAGCATGGAGCAAACTTTGCGTTTCCATCAACAAGCGTTTATATCGAAAAAAATATAAACACGCAGGGGGGGTAGAATAGCTTCTAACAGATAATCATAGAATTATTAATTTTGCACCGAAAAAATATACACCAAAATTATAAGTTAATAATCTATACTGAAACCGTTTAAAACTAACCTTCATGATTAAATCCTTGTTATTGCAGGTACAGTTGGGAACCCAGGGTGTTGCGGATGCCACACAAGACATGCCCACTGAGGAAACACTGAATTTCATTTCTCTGGCGTTTAAAGGCGGAGTGGTAATGATTCCCCTTTTTATTTTGTCTGTTATTGCCATTTATATCTTCATCGAAAGGTATATGGCCATAAGCAAAGCATCGAAGGAAGACCCCAATTTTATGAACAACATTCGCGATTTTATTCATGAAGGCCGTATTGATAGTGCCAAAGCTTTATGCCGCAACAATCAGTCGCCTCTTGCCCGTATGATTGCCAAGGGTATAACCCGTATTGGCCGTCCGCTCAATGATATCAATGCAGCCATTGAGAATGTTGGTAAACTTGAAGTATCAAAACTTGAAAAAAACATTGCCTTCCTGTCAACAGTTGCCGGTGCTGCTCCCATGCTTGGGTTTCTTGGTACCGTAATGGGTATGGTAAGGGCATTTTATAACATGTCAATGGCCGGCAATAATATTGATATTTCGCTGCTCGCCGGAGGTATTTATGAAGCGATGATCACTACAATTGGCGGTCTTGTAGTGGGTATTATTGGCTATATTTGTTACAACATACTGGTATCGCGCATCGAAAAAGTAATTTTTATGCTCGAGGCCAGGGCAACCGAATTTATGGACCTGCTTCACGAACCTGCATCCTAAACAAACCATCCCATGGCAATAAAACTAAGAAACCCCAGAAAGGCAGAGTTCAACATGGCATCCATGTCTGACCTGGTTTTTCTTTTATTGATATTTTTTATGCTCACTTCTACACTGGTTGCCCCCAATGCCATAAAGTTGCTTTTGCCATCGAGTGAAAGTCGCACCATGGCAAGGCAAACTGTTACAGTTTATATTAATGCTGAGCAAAAAATATTTCTGGAAGACCGGCCGGTTGATTTGAAAGCGCTTCAGGATGGCCTGGTTGTTGCACTGCAACGGCAAACCGATGGTTCGGTTGTGCTCAGAGCCGACCAGAGTGTGGCGGTTCAACATATCGTTAGTGTTATAGATGTTGTAAACAATATAAACAGTACATTCAAAACAAGTCACAAAGTTATTTTGGCTACACAACCACGAAGATAACATGGAACAGGAAAGAAAAAAATATGACTCCAGGGCTGTGTTGGGCACCATTCTATTTCATAGTGCCCTGTTGTTGGTTTTTATACTGTTTGGGTTAACAACCCCGCTGCCCTTGCCTGAAGAAGCAGGTGTTATGGTAAGTTTGGGAGTAACCGATCAGGGTATGGGGCAAAGGCAACCCCTAAATGCAACACCTGCGCCACCTCAGCCCCAACCTGTTCAAAACGCAGCCCCGCAACAACGGGTTGTTACCCAAAATACCGAAGAAACAGTGGCAATTCCTGAGCCCCGGCCAACCCGTCCACGACAGCAAACTCCTACCACACAGCCTCAGCAAACCCCCACACCTCCCGCTCAGACTACACCCCAGCCCGACCCACAACCTACTGTTGATCAGCGTGCTTTGTTTCCTGGTCGCGACAGAACAAGCACCACCAACCAGGACCAGGGTCAGACCGGGCAACCTGGCAACCAGGGAAGACCTGATGGCACCCCTGGCGGTACTTCAACAACCGGTGGTGGGCAAGGTGGCGTCGAATTCAGCCTTTCCGGTCGTCGACAGATTAGCTTGCCTCTTCCTGAGTATACATCATCATCGCAAGGCAAAGTTGTAGTAAGAATAACTGTAAATCGTAACGGTGAAGTAGTAAGGGCAGTTGCAGGCGAAAGAGGTACCACCACCACAGACGCGGTTTTATGGGCGGCAGCCGAGAGGGCAGCAATGCGTGCACGTTTCGATGTGAAAAACGATGCCGCCGAAGAACAAACAGGGAGCATCACCTATAATTTTATAAGAAACTGATCAATAGTCGGTTCAAAGGAATATTCAAGAGCCCGGTTAATTAATGATCGGGCTTTTTTATTTTTGTTCTCCAATTATATTCAAAATCATTTTTATGACCATGGACTACAATCAGGTGCTTGATTACCTTTTCTCTCAATTACCAATGTTTCAGCGAATTGGCCCCGCTGCTTACAAAGCCGACCTTGGCAACACCATTAAATTGATGGAGCATCTTGGTAATCCGCACAAAAAATTCAGAAACATTCACATAGCTGGGACCAATGGCAAGGGATCGGTATCCCATTTGTTAGCATCTATTTTTCAGGAAGCCGGTTACAAAACCGGACTTTGCACCTCGCCTCACCTCAAGGATTTCAGAGAACGCTTCAGAGTTAACGGAAAAATGATTGAAAAACAATTTGTTGCAGCTTTTGTCGAAAAGCATAAAGAGTTCCTTGATGAACTCAGGCCCTCATTTTTTGAAATGACTATTGCCATGACATTCGATTATTTTGCCCATGAGAATGTTGATATGGCTATCATTGAAACAGGTTTGGGCGGCAGATTGGATTCGACCAATGTAGTGACTCCGCTATTATCTGTCATTACCAACATAGGCTACGACCACATGAACTTACTGGGCAATACCCTTGAAGCAATAGCTGGCGAAAAGGCTGGTATCATAAAGCCATACGTGCCTGTTGTTATTGGCAGAAAGCAGCCATTGCTGGTTCGGGTATTTACTGAAAGAGCATCTTCATTGAATTCAGAAATAGTATTTGCAGAAGATATTTTCAGGGTTTCCAATACTTCGATTTCAAATACCCCAGTTGAGCAACTTCTTTCTTTGGATTTGCTGAATAAATTGCATGGAACCGTTACCACCGTATTATCGCCTTTGACAGGAACCTACCAGGTTGAAAATATTACTACAGTTTTAGCGGTTTGCAATACCATCAATTTAATGGGTGAGATTATTATTCCCAATGATAGAATAGTGAATGGAATAAGAAAAGTAATTAAAAATACCGGAATAATGGGAAGGTGGCAGTTGCTCCGAAAAAATCCAATAACTATTTGCGATACAGGCCACAACGAGGACGGGATAAAAGTAGTGTTGGAAAACATTGATAAAACCCCTCACAACCATTTGCACTTTGTAATAGGGATGGTGAACGATAAAGACCTTGATGGGATTCTGAAATTACTTCCGACAGAAAATACAACCTATTACTTCTGCAAACCTGACGTACCGAGAGGCCTTGATGCCAGAATCCTTGCTGAAACTGCAAATAAATTTGGGTTAAAGGGATGGGTTTATAAGTCGGTTAATGATGCTTATACCAATGCATTGCAGATGGCCGGCAACAACGATATGGTATTTGTAGGGGGTAGTACTTTTGTAGTAGCTGAGGTAGTTTGATGCGGGCGTGAAAACTAAAGTTGCGCCTTATGCCATATCTGGTCGATGGTAAGCAAGCTGTTGGGCATTACAAAGTCGGGACAGAAACCACTATTGGTTGTAAAAACGAACCTTTTGCAATCTTTCCACTTTTCAATTCCACTAAGGCAATAGTGGTATTTGTACATAATCTTAACATCTTCTGAAATAGTCAGTTTGCCTTGAAAAAGCTCGCATTTCGAGCATGCACTGCATTGGTTTCTCATTATTTTCTGTTTCAGTTGCAAAATTAGGAAATATTGCTGTAAAAACAAAAATAAGTTATATTAATTGCAAAATATAAAAGATGTAATCATAAAAAATACATACAAAAATAATTAAGGTGTTTGAAAATATTTAAGACTTAGCTCTCCATGGCTAAAAACTGCATAAGAATAGTTTTTTACCCAATCGCCTGTATTAATATATTTAATACCGGGCTCAATTTCAAATTCCAGTGGAAGATGGCGGTGGCCAAATACAAAGTACTTATAGGGTTTCAGTTTTACAGATTCACGGCAGAAGGTTATCAGGCGCTCCTTTTCTTCGCCCAAAAAAACTTCATCTTTCGAAGCGTTGGCCAGCCTGCTTTTTTTAGAAAAATACAAAGCAACAGAAGCCCCAATGTCAGGGTGAAGCCATGAAAAAAGGAACTGGCACCATCGACAGGCAAATACCCTTTTTAATAGTTTGTACCCACTATCGCCGGGGCCGAGGCCATCACCATGCCCAATAAAAAAGAGTTTATTATCGAAAACCCTTTCGATGGGTTTATTATGCATTATTACCCCGAGTTCCTGGGTGAAATATCTGAAAATCCACATGTCGTGATTGCCGGTAAAATAATGCACCGGAATGCCTGCATCCGTAATTTCTGCAATTTTGCCCAATAACCTTACAAAACCCTTTGGCACTACGGTGCGGTATTCGAACCAGAAATCGAAAATATCGCCCAGTAAGAATATCTCTGTAGCTTCTGAGGCTGCCAACTCAAGAAGCTGAACCAGTTTTTTTTCTCTTTCCAGGCTCCTTGCATGATTGGGAATCCCCAGATGGGCGTCTGAAATAAAGTAAATGAGCTCTTTTTTCTCCACGTTTCAGTTGTTTGCCGGCAAAGATATGAATTCAAGGCTTTTATTTAAAACTGACCTGCCATCAAATGTAATTTATTGGTGCATTGTTAATGGGGGTACAACCCCGGAAATATTTTTTTGTATCTTTAACCACCACAAAAACAATTCATCCACTTCAAATTAATGAGCAATTACAAATGGAAGCTGTACTTGAAAAACTTAGAAGCCTCGAAACAAAAGTTATCGACCCCAACCTTCTTCAAACAACATTGAGTTCAATCGATTTTTCGACAATTGATTATAAGCAGTTTTTGAATGAGGCAGACTTCGACAAATATCACAGGGTTGTTGTCATGGAGTCGCCAATCCGGGTTTTTCTCACCGTTTCACCACCCGAATTCCAGGTGTCTACCCACATGCATAATAATTTCTGGGGATACTGTGTGGTTCTTAAAGGGTTACTTACCGAAACATTTTTCGTTTACGATTCCGATACTGCTGTATTATCCTGTCATCCACCCAAAAACTACCGCAAGGGTGAAATGGTGTTTGAACCAATGAATGTTATCCACCACATACAAAACCCTTCACCTTCCAAGCCCCTGGTTACTGCCCATTTCTATTATCCAACGGTTTATGATTACAATGGTGTGATGATTTTCGATATAAAAAATCGTCGTATTGCAGAACTAAACGAAAGGGCTCCCGGGGTTTCATGGAATCATCCGGCTGAGTATTATAACAGAATTGAAGAGAATGCTTTTAGTGTAGTAAATCTGTGGTAATCATTCAGAACAACCATAAATGAAGGTTTCTGCGGGCTTCCATAGGGCTGATTCTTAAAAGATCGATGCTGAAGGTAATTTTTTTCAGCCATGAATCCAACCCGTTTAACCCGGCAATCCTTTTCAGGTCATTCGATGTTGCTATTGGCAGATTGACTTTTACAACATCCCTTATAATACTTATCTGAGCACCAGCCACCCATGGATATTTCTCCGTATCAGGAATCTGGATTGAAGCACCATGATATGTTCCTGTGTCGAAAAATAAGCGTAAAGGCAAAATGGGAATATCAGCAGTTATGTTGGTCGCAACCAACCAGTTCCAGGTAAGCCCGAGGGGGGTAGGGTATTTGAAATTGCCCATATCGCCGGCCATTTGATTCCCCCAGATTATACCGGCCGGCTGACCATGGCCGGCAAACATTTGATTAAAAAGGGGCAAGCGCATAGGTGTTGACCCCTGCAACCCAAAACGGAAGTCAGGTGCTGCTGCATCTGACGGGCTTACAAAGAATTTCCCTGCAAACATTCGAATACCAAATCCTTTATTTTTAGGTGCATAAGGAAAAAACTGGCTGAAGGTAAGCGATGCTCTTACGATTTCATTGCCCTGGAGAAGTTCTGCATTCAACCCCCATGGATTGAATACACTGCGATTTTCATGATTAAAAACAAGTTGATTGATAAAATACCTTGATGTTTCAACCCTTGGTTGTCCGCCCGAGAATCTGACTACATCCCGTTTCACGTCAGTTCCTAAGTATTTAATATAAGTGTGAGTTCTATTGCTGGAGAGGGGAGCATTGAAAGTCATTTGAAAAGAGTATTCAATAAGTTTAAACTCCCTTGGAAATTTGCCGTGCCCAAGCCCATAGGACTTAACTTTTATGCCGGGCCTGAGGGAATGGATGATGGGTGTGCCAGGATAGAAATCCCTGTAAAACCAGGCAGTTCCGGCCAGTCTGTCGCGCCTTGAGCTATACATGGGCATAAGGAAAAGGTTGGTTACTGAATAGGGAAAAACGTAGCTATAAAAGGCAAGTCCGGGCATTAAGCCATCGTTAGGGTTGTAGTGTGCCACCGGAGCCCAGTAAAGACGGGGCTGTTTGGGGTCTTTTATGCTGCCCAGGAAAAGAAGTTCAGGGATTTTTAGCCTGGGTAGAAATCCATGGGTTCTTATTGAGTTGTTTGACCTGTTTATTTCCGGAATGAGCCCCTGGTAGTCTATCACAATATGGTCGTAATCAGCGGCAGGAAATTCCAGGCTGACAGAACCATCAAAGCCTCCATACCATCTGGTGATTACTTCCTGGTTGTTCTTAATACCTGAAATCTGGAAAGGAGTATTTACGTTTCCAGAATTGTTTATGTCTACCTGATAATGATCTGTTAACCTTTTCGCTTTTCGGATTGCAAGGTCTGTTTTATGACTGGAAGCAATATACCCGTCGAAAAACCAATTTAGAGAGTCAGATGTATGCTCAAAAAAATGTTTCCTTATATCACGGGTTGCCGGATGCCGGAATTTCCATTTCTGATAGAAGCCCTTCATAATTGTATCGAATCTTTGCCTTCCTACTGATGCTTCCAGAATACGAATTGCCATGGCAGCCTTAAAGTAAACCATGGCATAGTAATTCACTTCAGTAAGGTCGCAGGATGCACTGCCTGCCGGCTGGTCGAGGTGCTGGGCTGCCTTTAAAAGATAATAAAAGTAAGCTTCCTGGTTAAAGTTGATTTTGTCAAGTTCAAAATATCCGGCCAGCAAGGTGGTTGACAATGGACCAAGCAATTTTTGCTTTGGGTATTTTTCATCAAAATACCGGTTTTCGTAATAGGTTGTAAACCCTTCATCAATCCAGGGTTCCATTCTTTCGTTCGATGCGAGTATGCCATAAAACCAGTTATGAATAGCTTCATGTACAATTACCCTTTCCAGCTCCGAATCCGACTCTTTTTTCCCGATGAGGGCAATGGCCGGGTATTCCATATTAGCACCACCGCTATAAATTCCCTGCACTGCTGTTATATGTTGCCATGGATAGGGGCCCACAACATTCGACATATAATTTACAGCAGATATGAGATACCGGTTTGCTCTAAACCATTGAGGAGCATCGTGGGTGAAGAACGACCAGGCCGTTACATTTTTTCCGCCTCCAGTCTTGACGGAATCAATCAGCACTTTGAATTGCTTATCGGCAAACCATGCAAAATCGTGCACATTCTCCTGAAAGAATTGAATAGTTTTTGTTTTTGGTGATGAAGCAGGGGGGAGTGTAGCGGCATCAGGTATTTCAGGCCCAAGAATCCTTGTTTGCCGCGCGATGTTGTTTAAAAACATCTTTTCGCTTTCGGTAACCAGATTTCCGGTTGAAGCCACAATATAATTCTCGGGCATTGTGAGCAAAAGATTAAAACTGCCGAATTCAGAAAAAAACTCTCCTCTGTGCAGATAGGGCATGGGATGCCAACCATCGCTATTGTAAACAGCCGGTTTTGGATACCATTGTGTTGCATAAAAACTGCCGTTGTGATGGCCCAGTCGGGAGAACTGAGCATCGGGGAAAATCAACTCAAAACTGGCAGTAATTAGCAGGGTATCGCCTGGTGGCAATATTTTGGGAAGATAGAGCACCATAACGTCTTCATTTTCCTGCCAATTACCCCAACTAAGGGAGCTGCCATCTGTTTTAAAATCAATGTACCTGTACCCCCCTCGTTGATGCTCACGGGCAAAATGAAAATCATAATTGCGGCTTTGTATCAGTTGCTTTGCAAATGATGTAGTATTAATTTTCCATGCGTTTGCCCACAGATGCATAATTATCTGTTGCAAAGTATCGGGGCTGTTGTTTATATATTGAATGTTTTGATGGGCTGATAATGATCTGTTTGAATCGTTTAATGATGCGGTGATGGAGATATTTACAGTTTGTCTGAAATCAGGCTGCTGCGAAAAGCTGTGGGAGCTTAATACTATGAACAGAATAATAATGGATTTCTCAAAAGATTTTACCATACCTGAATTTTCTGCCAAAATTAACTAAGAAACCTACATTTACCCCGAAAAATAAGGGCAAATGTAATTTTAAAAACTTGATTTTAAATTACTATAATGGAATTGAAAGGGTGGAGCTCAGAGGTTTTCGCGCACAAGAGCCTCCAGTTCGGAGATGCTGAAATCTCTGGCAATGATATTCATGTTGCGGTCAACAAGAACATAATGTGGAATTTCTTCGACCATAAAAAGACTTACAACGGGTGAGTTCATAAATCGGGTGTCGCTGACATGTTTCCAACTTAGATTTTCCTGCTTAATGGCACTGAGCCATTGATTGCGGTTGCGATCGAGAGATATTGAATAAACTTCAAATCCGGCATCGTTGTAGCGATCGAAAAGCCTGGCAATTTTTTTGTTGTTTTCGCGGCAGGGAGGGCACCACGAAGCCCAGAAATCAATAAGTATAAGATTGCCGCTTAAGGATGATAATGCAAGTGGATTGCCCTTTTCATCCGGAAGTGTAATGTCGGGAACCCGGTTTCCGGGTGTTATGTTTTGTTCATTGGCAGATTCCTGCTGTTTTCTGCGATTTATTTCATGAACCTTTTTCTTCAGACTTATAACATGTTTGTTGGAAGGATAGAGAGGACAAAGAGATTTACTTAATTTTTCGAACCATTGGAAATGCTCATTTTCATTCAGTATTAAATTATCTTCAAAGTACTGAAAAAGAGCAAGTATTGAAGCCAATGAATTTTGGTTTTCATCAATTAATTCTAGAGTAAATTCCCTTTGCTGTGTTATAATCTCTTTGTATTGTTCTTTGAGTTCTGCTCTTTTGGTTTCAAAACCGGGTTGGGTTTTTATTTGCCTGTAAATATTTCGCAGGGAATCAGCCAATAATTGCCCTTTCATAACATTCTGATTTAACCTCCAGAGAATTTCAGATCCAGCAGAACCGGATACATTGTAGGTTTCGCGCAACTTGCCAGGAACCCCCGAAAATTCTATTCGCTCGCCAGGTTCTACTGCCAGGGTAATAAAGTCGGTTGTGGTAGTTCCCAGCCTATAAAACCCTGAATGAGAGATATGCAATCTGAAAGTAAAACTTCCGTTTTTTTCTGTAAAAAATGTATCTAAGGGTAAAATTTCGGTAGGAGTGAGTTCTTCAAGGATTAAAAAAACAGGTTGTTCAGTTACAACGCTTCCGGAAATTAAAATTTCTCCCTCTGTTTGGCCATTTCCATTCTTATTGCAGGAAATGCAAACAGAAGTCAAAGACAATACAAGTAAAAGGTATCCGGGAGGAATTCTGAACATAAATAATAATCCTGACTTTTGATTTAGCAGATGCAAAAATATACGAATGAATTTTTTCGATAAGTTGGTTATGAATTTTTAACCGGTAATTTATAGATTCATGTGGCAAACCAATGCCAATTGTTAAGAAACGAAACGGCTTATAATAATAATATGAACAGGCGAACACTTTAATAATAGGCAACGAATTGCCTGTAATCTATCTTCGGCGGTCGGATTGTCTGCTGAATAACAGAAAAGAAATAATTATAAGAATGGATGAGAAGATAGTACTTAGAAGTGTCCTGATAAAAATCTGCCACCATTCATCAAATCGGAAAACTTCAACAGAAAAAAGAAACAGATGATGAATGAAAACGGAAATGAGGGTATAAAGAATTAACCAGGTTAGGCTGTTTACTGCCAGGCCGGGTTCAGTCCCTGGTTCATAATCGGTTCGGGCAGAGATAAGGTTGATTATCCAGGGCCTTGCGTAGGCCAGGAAAGTGGTAGCTGCAGCATGCATTCCCATGGAGTCGGTGAACATGTCAATAGAAAGGCCGGCTGCAAAAGCTGTCAGTAATAATGCCCATCCTTTGGTATCGAATGGGAGCAACATTACAATCAAAGGATAAAGAAATGGCGTTATGAACCCCCCGAGGTACACCTGGTTTAACAGCACAACCTGAAGTGCAATCAGGATGATAAACCGGGCTGTTTGTTTCAGAAACCGTAGATTCATATCAATCGATTATTTATCAGGACTATTAATTACTGTCGTGTGTTTGTCTTTTCAAGTTCCTTTAGTTCGTCGCCGTATATACTCCGAACTACGCTAACGTAATTGAGATTGTTAAAGTCAGTAAACAGTTCAATATTGATGGTGTAAAAGTTATCGCCTCTCTTAACTTCAAAGGCTTTGATAGTTCCCAACAATAAACCTTCGGGGAAAATCTGGGAATAACCGCTGGTAATGATTGTATCGCCGACACTTAGTTCAACATGAGGCGGAACATACAACATGGTTGCATTGCGATAATTATATCCTTCCCAAAGCAGAGTGCCCAGCTGATTGTCTTTCTTCAACTTGGCGCTAATCTGAATATCTGCATGCAGAAACGAGATTACCGAACTGAAATTTGCTGAGACATTTCTAACAATCCCGATTACTCCCAATGGTGTAATCACACCCATGTCGGGTTTAATGCCTTGCATACGGCCTTTGTTCAGGGTAATATAATTGTTTCTGTTGCGCACCGAATTGTTTATAACCCGGGCATTGATGTAGCTATACTGTTGCCTGTAAAGAGTATCATTGAAAGTAAAAATCTGCTGATCGGTTTTTAAATAGGCTGGGGACATATTTTCCAGCAAAAGGGTATTTTGCTCAGCAAGTTGCTGGTTGGTACTTCTTAGACTAAAATAGCCTGTAACAGTATTTCTGACACTAAAAATATGCGAGGCAATAAAACCGGATGAATTGATGAAGGCAGACCTGTGATATAAGTGGTTTTGGAAGATCATTGTTAACGCCACTACCTGCAAGGCTATAAACAAAAAGAAGAAATAATGCCTGGCTATGAATCGAAACAGGTTGCGCATAGAAACCTAAGGAGTTTATTTGATAAGGAATGGGAACTTATCGAAGTTCTTCAGTGCAATACCGGTACCCCTTGCCACAGCTCTTAACGGGTCTTCGGCAACATGCACAGGGAGTTTTGTTTTGAGAGAAATCCGCTTATCCAGTCCTCGCAACAAGGAGCCGCCACCGGCCATGTAAATACCGGTGCGATAAATGTCGGCGGCCAGTTCAGGGGGAGTCATTTCGAGAGCCGTTAATACGGCGGCTTCAATTTTTGTGATTGATTTATCGAGGCATTGGGCTATTTCGCTGTGGCTCACAATTATTTCCTTTGGTATACCGGTCATCATATCCCGTCCGTGCACAGCAATATCGGCAGGCGGATTATCAAGGTCGGTAATGGCGGCTCCTACATCAATTTTAATTTTTTCAGCGGTACGTTCGCCAATGAGTATGTTGTGTTGCTTACGCATATATTCTTCTATGTCGTAGTTGAAGTCGTCGCCGGCAATACGTATTGATTTATTACAAACAATACCACCCAGGGCAATAACCGCAATTTCGCTGGTACCCCCACCAATATCAATAACAATGTTTCCGGTGGGTTCGAGCACATCAATACCAATACCAATTGCCGCAGCCATAGGTTCGTGAATCAGCCTTACTTCTTTGGCTCCGGCTTGTTCGCATGAGTCCCTTACGGCTCTTTCTTCTACCTCTGTAATGCCCGAAGGAATACAAATTACCATTTTGAGGGAAGGAGGGAAGAAAGGTTTCTTGGTTTCGGTCATTTTTATCAATTCCCTGATCATGGCTTCAGCTGCCTGAAAGTCGGCAATAACCCCATCGCGCAACGGACGAAGAGTCTTAATATTTTCATGGGTTTTGCCGTGCATCATCATGGCCTTTCGCCCAACGGCAATAACCTTGTTGCTCGTTCTTTCTATGGCTACAATGGATGGTTCTTCCACAACCACCTTATCATTGTGAATAATTATTGTATTGGCTGTTCCAAGGTCAATGGCAATCTCTTTGGTTAAAAACGAAAATAAGCCCATGTTGAGAAGAATTTGAGTAATAAAATTTTTAATGTTTAAAATGTCTGATGCCAGTTATTACCATGATCATTGAATTGTTGTTGCAATAATCAACCGAATCCTTATCACGAACAGAGCCCCCCGGTTGTATTACTGCATTAATACCTGCCTTATGGGCAATCTCAACGCAATCGGCAAATGGGAAGAAGGCATCTGATGCCATAACTGCCCCATCGAGCCTGTGGTTGAATTCCTGTGCCTTGGCGATTGCCTGTTTAAGGGCATCAACCCTCGATGTTTGCCCGGTACCTGATGCCAGTAGCTGCTTATTGTTTGCCAGCACGATGGCGTTTGATTTGGTATGCTTTACAATCTTGTTGGCAAATACAAGATTTTCAGCAGTTTTTTGATCAGGATGAAATTCGGTAACCATACTCCAGCTTGTTGGCGGAGTAGATGCGTTATTGGCAGTCTGTGCCAGGATTCCGTTCAGTGCTGATCGTGAATACCAATCAGATATTTCTATCTTGTTGATTTTTATTATTATCCGGTTTTTCTTTTGTTTCAGGATTTCGAGACTTTCGTCGCTAAAATCCGGTGCCAGAATTACCTCAAAGAACAATTCATGGATGTGATACGCAGTATCAGTGTCAATGTTACGGTTTGCGATTAAAATTCCTCCAAATGCCGAAACCGGGTCTGATGCCAGAGCATCGATGTAGGCTTGTTTAATTGTTTCTCTTGAGGCAACCCCGCAGGCATTGGTGTGCTTGATTATAGCGAAGGTAGGTTCATCGAATTCGCTGATGAGTGCCATTGCACCATCAATGTCAAGTAAGTTGTTGTAGGATAATTCTTTGCCATGCAACTGTGTGAAAACATCATCAAGGTTTCCGTAAAAGAAGCCCTTCTGATGGGGATTTTCGCCATATCTTAATTCACGGTGCGGAAGGATGCTTTTTTTGAATGTATTGATATCTCCGCCACTAACATATTGAAAAATGGCTGTATCGTAATGTGATGATACATTAAATGCCTGCGCTGCAAAGTGTTGTCGTTGTTCTATAGTGGTAGCTCCATCCTGTGTAAGCAACATTTCCACCGCTTGTTGATACATTTCGGCGGATGCTATTACCAGTGTATGCGCAAAATTTTTAGCTGCTGCCCTGATGAGTGAAATACCTCCGATATCAATTTTTTCAATAATCGCCTGTTGTGTTGCCCCGCTTTTAACAGTTTGCTCAAAAGGATAAAGGTCAACAATTACCATGTCAATAGGGGGTATTTCGAATTGAACCAGCTCCCTTACATCGGCCGGGTTATCGCGCCTGTAAAGAATCCCTCCAAAGACTTTCGGGTGAAGTGTTTTAACCCTTCCACCAAATACCGATGGATAATTCGTAAGGTCTTCAACCGGTATGGCACTAAATCCAAGTTCCCTTATATAATCAATTGTACCACCGGTGGAGTAAAGCTTTACCCCCCTGTTGGCCAATAATGTAATAAGCTCTTTAGCTGGTTCTTTGTGATAAAGACTTACGAGTGCCGATTGCACCCTGGTGAGTGTTGGGTTGTCCATTTGTTTCTGCCTTTGATGGGTTATTGAAAAGGCAAAAGTAATAATTATGCCTGCATAGCCATAGGTACAAATACTGAAAAAACCCGCAATAAAACAGGCAAAATCTAATTACCTTTGCGTTTGTAGAATTAATTTGTATTCATCAATAAATCAGGCTGTTATGACATATATTCCTAAGGAGAAGGTTTTCTCACGAAAATGGTTTAAATCCTATGCACTTATTTTGGTCGGTTCGTTTATAATGGCTGCCGGCTATGTTTTCTTCATTAGCCCTTATAAACTGGTTCCGGGTGGGGTATACGGGATAGGCATTGTATTGTACCATCTCACAAACGGGCTGATTCCGGTTGGGGTAACCGGGTTGGTTTTTAATATTCCGCTTACCATTATTGGATTAAGGGCACTTGGCCCCCGGTTTGGAGTTAAAACCATTGTTGGGTTTATTCTGGCATCAGGATTTATTGATGGGCTAACCTTTCTCTGGGGAAACAAACCACTTGTTGAAGATGAGGCATTATTATCATCAATTTTTGGAGGAATCCTTATTGGATTTGGACTTGGACTGGTGTTTAAAGCCAAAGCCTCATCGGGGGGCTCGTCGATAATGGCTATGCTGGCAACCAAATATACGCGTATTCCGGTGGGGCAAACACTCATTGTGATCGACTCAATTATTGTGCTGGTGGGTCTGGTAGCTTTCAGGCAATGGGATATTCCTCTTTATTCCTGGATTGTGATCTTCATTACCGGCAAGGTGATCGATGTTACGATGGAAGGTATTTCTTATGAGAAAACCCTTTTTATCATATCTGACAAGTATGAAGAGATAAGCCGGAAAATACTGTATGACCTCAATCGTGGCGGCACCTATATAGAAGGAAAGGGGATGTATAACAATGCCGATAAAAAAATCATATTTGTCAATGTAAGCCGTCGCGAACTATCTATCCTTACGGAATACGTTCATGAAATTGATCCAAAAGCTTTCCTCACTGTAATTGAAGCTTCAGAAATATTAGGCGAAGGATTTAAATCGCTAAACGAAAAAATAACCGACGAGCATTGATGGGGTTTAAACAATTTCCCACGAAAAATGGAACTTAAGGTCGGGGAAATTTTCCATTGAGCGTTTTAATAGCCATTCTGATTCGGCCAGAAAAACATGATTGCCGTATTTGTCAATGGCCATGTTTCTGTATTTCTGTGTGATAAATTCATCCAGCTGTCGGTTGTTTTCCGAAGTGATCCAAACCGCCTTGTAATAGTTAATGAAATCAAACCGGCATGAGGCACCATACTCATGCAGCAACCTGAACTGAATAACTTCAAACTGAAGCTCGCCCACTGTACCCACAATACGACGGTTGCCCGGCTGCTGTGTGAATAGCTGTGCCACCCCCTCATCGGTAAGTTGCTTGATCCCCTTCTCTAATTGCTTCGATTTCATGGGGTCAGTATTTATAAGCTCCTTAAAAATTTCAGGTGAAAAGGTAGGGATGCCCTTAAAAACAATCTTTTCGCCCTCGGTTAGGGTATCGCCAATACGAAAGTTGCCGGTATCGTAAAGCCCGACAATATCGCCAGGAAAGGCTTCATCAATCACCGATTTGTCGTTGGCCATAAAACTGGTGGGATTACTGAATTTGAATGTTTTCCCCTGCTTTACATGCAAATAGTTTTTATTGCGTTCAAATTTTCCTGAACAAATCCTTACAAAAGCTATCCGGTCGCGGTGGCGGGGGTCGAGGTTTGCATGGATTTTAAAAACAAAGCCGCTGAAATTTTCTTCGTGCGGCTGCACGTCGCGGATGTCGGTATGCCGTGGCCTTGGGTAGGGTGCAATCTGTATAAATGTATCGAGCAATTCCTTTACCCCGAAGTTGTTTAAAGCACTGCCGAAAAATACGGGAGCTACACTTCCCGACAAATAATCCTGAACATGAAACGGGTCATATACGCCTTCAATCAGGTCGGTTTCTTCTCTCAGATTGTTGGCGTGTTTGTGTATAAGCTGGTCGAGCAGCGGGTCGGCGAGAGAATTGATTTCGGTTACTTCCTCTTCTAACTTTTGTTTGTTGGGCTTAAAGAAGTATATCTTTTTGTTAATAAGGTGATAAACCCCCTGAAACTCTTTTCCCATACCAATAGGCCAGGTGAGAGGCCGCACTTTAATATTAAGTTTCTCCTCAATTTCATCAAGAATTTCAAAGGGGCTTTGTCCGTCGCGGTCAAGTTTGTTTACAAAAATAATAACCGGTGTGTTGCGCATGCGGCATACCTGCATCAGTTTTTCGGTTTGGGTTTCAACGCCCTTGGCACAGTCAATAACCAGAATAACACTATCCACTGCAGTAAGGGTGCGATAGGTGTCTTCGGCAAAATCCTGGTGTCCGGGTGTGTCGAGCAGGTTTATTTTTACACCGCCATATTCGAATCCCATAACCGATGTTGCAACCGAAATACCACGTTGCCGCTCAATTTCCATGAAGTCGGAAGTTGCACCCTGCTTTATTTTATTCGATTTTACGGCACCTGCGGTTTGAATGGCACCACCAAAAAGAAGCAATTTTTCAGTAAGGGTTGTTTTCCCTGCATCGGGGTGACTTATAATTCCAAAGGTTCTGCGTCGTTCAATTTCTTTTACCAGCGGGGTTCGCTTTATTGACTGGGGTAATGAGGTGGTTTCCAAAAGATTTGATAAATTAATGTACTCATTAAGCGGCAATTAGGTTGCTGCCAAAATTTGCGCAAAGGTATGAAAAATTCCTTCCTTACGTATCGGATGAGTACCTTATGGATGCCCGAAACCAATTAATATTACCTGTTAAGTGTTTCAAAAAACTGCCTAATTTCCATTTGGGCATAGCCATAATCATTTGCCGATGTTCCTGTATTGTCGGTTATGAATCTGTCGGCACCCTTGCTAACGAGCAGTTTTACCATTTCCAGGTTCCCTTCCATAACTGCCTTTATCAGGGGTGTTTTTCCTTCCCTGTCGCGAATATTAACATCGGCACCCAGGTTAATTAATTCACGGTGTGCCGGAATTCTGTTGCGATAAGGGTGAACCATCAGTACCGGTTTTCCGGCTGGGTTGCGGGCATTCATATCGGCTTTGAATTCAACAAGGAGCTTTACCAGTTCAATATTATCTCCCAATTCCAAAGCTTTCATCAACGGTGTAGCTCCATTGGCATCAGAAACATTAGGGTTTGCACCTGCCTCGAGCAGGAGCCTTGCTCCCCTGGTATTGCCTGCATTAACAGCAACCATAAGGGCAGTGGCGCCATTATTGGCTCTTATTTCAAGATTTGCTTTCTTATTAATTAGAAATCCCATAATACGGTTGTTTCGCTGAATGGTAGCCTCCATAAGCGGGGTAAAACCAATATGGTTCTGTATGTTGATATTGGCATTGTTGTTTACCAGAAAAACTACCATGTGATACAGATTGGTTTCTGCTGCGCCAACCAGGGGTATGAATTGCGGGTTGCCATCGCCATTGGGATTATCGCCTCGTTTAATATATCGTTGTGCCTGCGACATATTGTCTCGGGTTACTGCATTGTAGAGTCGCGATTGAGATATGACTTCGGTGGTTAAAATATTTAGTAAAGTAAAAAGCAGTGCACCTATCAAAGTCTGGAATTGAATGGTTCTTATGTTCATCGCTTTATTTTTTTTTGAGAAACAGTATTGAAAAGTGGGATTGTATAATATATTATTGTGCCAAAAATACCCGTCGTCTTCTTAGTATGCTTTAGTTGCCCATTGTTAATTTCTTTGTTCGTTCTAAGAAGCCATAAATTTAAGGAATTTCCAGGCTTAAAAGGATGCAAATTTCACAATTGAGCAATTGCCAGGTGTCTTCATAGGCGAATCCTTTGTACCTTTGCCAAAATAAAAACTGGCCAGGGATTGCCCTGGATAATTTGTTTTGCCAGCAAACTTACGACTTAATACTCCGCACTTCACCCATGGAATCTGATCAGGGCAACATTTCAAGCTTTTCCTTCAGGTACTATTTCAATTCGTGTGTTTTTTTCATGGGGTTGATTTTATTGGGGTTGGCTTATAGTGTCAGCGGACAGGGAAAAAATCAGGAACCACCATACCCGGTTTCCCTTTCAGGACAATACCCTCAAATATATTTAAGCATCCCGGCCAAATTACTTACGGCCGAACTTGCCGAAAGGGTCTCCATCGACTTTATTGACCGGTCAAGAGCCTATCTTTACGTTAACAAGGAAGCTTTTTCATTTATTACACTCAGAGAAATTGAGTTTCGCATTGAAAAAAGCCCGGGCGAAGTTGCTTATAACCTTAATATGGTTGATGTTGACCAGATTTTTCAGAAAGACCTTACCCTTGCCTGGAATTTTTATCCTACCTACGATGCTTATGTGGCGCTGATGTATCGTTTTGAAGAAGATTATCCCGACTTGGTCAAGATACATAAAATAGGTACCACGGTCGATGGCAGATTGCTTTTATTTGCGCAAATTAAGCCTGAAATTGACAAACCGGCTCCGCTGCCCCAGGTAATGTATACATCTACTATGCATGGCGATGAAACTGCCGGATTTGTTACTCTGCTCCGTTTAATACATTTTCTGGCTTCATCCTATGGTAATAATAATGAACTAACGGATTTAATGAATCAGTTGGATATATGGATATGTCCCAACGAGAATCCTGACGGTACTTATACCAAGGATAATTCCACCATAAGTGGTGCTATCCGGTTCAATGCGAACGGTAAAGACCTGAATCGCAATTATCCGGGCCCCCATCCGTCCTACCCCAATCCGCCCGAGATGCCTTTGCAACCAGAAACCCTTGCCATGATGGATTTTGTTAGGGACAGGAATTTCGTGTTATCGGCCAACATTCATGGTGGTATAGAGCTGGTAAATTATCCCTGGGATGCCTGGAAATCGACACAGCAAACGCATGCCGATCATGACTGGTGGGGGTTTACAATGGATGAATTTGTTGACACTGTTCATTATTATTCCACATCTACCTATATGAGAGGATTAGGCACCGGGGTAACCCATGGCGGCGATTGGTATGTGGTTTACGGAAGCAGGCAGGACTACATGAATTACTTTCACAGCATAAGGGAATTTACTCTTGAAATGAGCAATCAAAAACTTTTAAACCCCTCTCTTTTGCCAGCCCACTGGAATTATATTCACCGGTCGCTTATCAATTTCCTCAGGCAGGCAACATACGGATTCCATGGTATCGTTAAGGATGCCGATAGCGGTGAGCCGCTTCAGGCTAAGGTTGCCCTCACCGGCCATGATAGCTTCAATTCAGAAGTAAAAACCAGTACAGGGTTTGGAAATTTTACGCGGCCGGTATTTGCCGGAAACTATAATTTTACCTTCACTTCCGACGGGTACGATCCGGTAATCCTTAACGATATTAAAGCCGGGAACCATCAGAGAGTTGAGCTTACCATAAATATGGGTGATAATACTTTCCCGCTTTATGTTTTTTCTTCAGATACCAAAACAGGCACAGTGGCTGGCACCGGGGTTTATAAAGCCCAAAGAGTAGCAACCGTAACAGCGACCCCATTGCCTGGTTATGAATTTAGCCATTGGCAAAACACCGATGAAGAAGTTGTAAGCTACCAGCGGGGTTATTCTTTTGAAATGCCAGCTCATACGGTTTCTCTTACTGCAGTGTTTGCTCCCCAGGATGAAAGGTTTACAGTGAATTTTGGCGTTGGTGGCGAAAATGGAATCATAACTGCCAGTGTTGGGGGAAAATTGATCGACAGTGGGGCCCAGGTAACGGCTGGCAGCAATATTATTTTTGAGGCTTGGCCAGCCAATGGTTATGCAGTCAGAAAGTGGACCATAAACAATACTGCATTTCCAGGGAATACAGATAATACTTATATTGTAGAAAATCTGCAGGATAACGTTGAAATTTTGGTGGAATTTACTCCTGTAAGCATAACATCAGCTTTAAGAGGGAGTTACACTGTAAAGGTATATCCCAATCCGGGACGGGACAGATTCTATATTGAATCAGGATTCAATATCAGAAGCATAGAACTTCTTGATGATGCCGGAAGGGTTATATCTACTTTCAGGACAGGTCGCACCCGAAATACCCAGATATTACTACGGGGAATCCCGCCAGGATTTTATTTGCTGAAGATATCAGGAGATGAAGGTTTCGTAGTCAGAAAAATTCAGGTTTACTGAGTAAGCCCCTCGATCAGTACTGTTCTTTTTCATTGGGAAAATCAAGGCTCTTCACATCCTTAATATACAGTTCCACAGCGCCTTTCATTTGGTCATAAAGATTGTGGTAACGCCTCAGGAAGCGGGGCGAAAAGTCGTGGTTTATCCCGAGCATGTCATGGATTACGAGAACCTGCCCGTCAACCATAGGGCCTGCACCTATGCCTATGGTTGGTATTGTGATGCTTTGGGTTACTTCGGCTGCCAGCCTGGCCGGTATTTTTTCCAGCACAAGTGCAAAGCAACCTGTTTCGGCAAGCAAACGGGCGTCTTCACGCAGTCTCTCAGCCTCTTCTTCTTCGCGGGCACGCACCACATAGGTGCCAAATTTATTGATTGACTGGGGTGTAAGTCCAAGATGCCCCATCACAGGAATCCCGGCTGAAAGAATTCTTTCGATGGATTCCTTCACTTCACGGCCACCTTCCAGCTTTACAGCATGGGCATTCGATTCTTTCATAATACGGATTGACGAGTTGAGTGCTTCGCGACTGCTCCCCTGATAGCTTCCAAAGGGAAGGTCAACCACAACCAGCGCCCGTTCAACCGCTCTTACCACTGAGCTGCCATGATAAATCATTTCATTAAGGGTAATGGGCAAGGTGGTTTTATGCCCTGCCATAACATTGGATGCACTGTCGCCAACCAAAATAACATCAATACCAGCATGGTCGAGTATTTTGGCCATGGAGTAATCGTAGGCAGTGAGCATGGCAATTTTCTCACCCTTTTGTTTCATCTCTTGCAAAACACGGGTGGTGATTCGTGGAAACTGCGTGGTTTTCATCGGGTTCTATTCGTTTTAAAAAGGCCAGAAGTTATTGTCGTACCAGATTTTTTCGGTAAGCTGCCTGTTGAGTTCAAGCAATAGTTTATGGTGCCCTTTTTCCCAGTCGGCAAGCCACTGATAGAGTTCTTTCTCATTGGGGTCGGTTGATTCGCCTGCCCTTTGCTGGTAAACTTCAATAGACTTGTTTTCCATGTCGATGGCAGCCGAAATGGCTGCTGCTTCGAAGCCGGCACCCGAAATATCGTTTTTTATTTTTTCAGTAAGGATGGCGTTGGCAATGGCATCTTCGGCAGCCATTTTTTCCAGTTGGTTGGTATCGAAGGTTTGGTTCTTTTTGTAAAAGGCAAACTGCTTGCTCAGAAATTCAATATGAACCTGTTCCTCATCAGCCATGGTTTTAAAAATATTCTTTACATCGGCGCTGGGGGTTTGGTTTGCAACCATCTGGTAAAGGCTTCTGCCTCTATTTTCCATTATTATGGCCTGCTTTAGTATTTCTGTTACCTTATTTTCCATGGAATTAAGACTTTGGGTTTGATAATGGTTTGATGGAATTAACCATCAAACGTAGTGGTTTTTTAAATATCAAAAACAAAAAAATGCCACATTGTTAGCGCGACATTCTTTTGAACTTCTGCTGGAAATTATTTCTCCACTAAGCGTCATTTGTACCGACGCTTCGAACAACATTGAGTTTTCGATTCAAAAAAACACCCTGCCTTGCCACACCAGGGACAGGTCGAGCCCTGTCCCTGCGGGTACAGGATTGTAATTCAACTCGAAGCCGGTCAAGCCCGGCCAACACAGCTTAGACCCATTGATCATTACTATGGAAATGTTCTTTATTCCAATTCAATGGGTTGTTTTTAAAATATTCGGCTATAGAAGGATTTACGATAAAATGAAATAAATCCGGCTAATTACATGCAGGCAAATGTTTTTGTTTACATTTGAAACGCTTATAGCCTGCGTTTTATGAATAATGATGCCAATGTGATGTATTATCATTATACCAGCACAATATGCCACCTGGGCACCAGCAACCCCCGCCTGAAGCGGGACAAGAACCGCTACACTTACAACAGCAAACTGAAGCGCAGCGGAAATCCCACCTTAGCGGGAGAGTTCAACGACCGCATGGGGCTGAATTGGCATGCCTGTCCCGCGCAAAGCGGGGATTACGGCGCACGGTTTTATGATGCGCAGATTGCACGCTGGCATAGTGTGGACCCTTGGGCCGAGAAATACTATTCACTCAGCCCTTATAACTATGTGGCAAATAACCCCATTTACTTAATTGACCCAGATGGTAGGGGGATATTTCCTTCCCAGGAAGAACTTAGAAAAGCTGGGCAACAGGTTACAAATAGTTCACAATATCAACGCACTTATATTGCTTCAACAGGTAAATGGCAAACCTATTGTAATTATGGTACACAGGCAATTATGAAGGCCTCGGGAGATGAGAGTTTAAAGGGAACCGCCAATGAAATGGGGCAAAAATTACGAGACACTGAGTTTGCAACACCACTCACTCAGCAAGAAGCGTTAGATTATGCAAATCAAGGTGTTACTATTATTGCGAGTTCATTAAGCTCTAGTGGGAGTGGTCATGTTGCTGTTGTTGCACCTGGTGAAACATTAACCTATTCAGGACAGAGACAGGAGAATGTCGTTAATGTATTCAATGTTGGTAAAACAAATGGAGAAATGACCTTAGCACAGGCTTTTGGTTCAAGGGAAGTAGGGCTATTTATTCTAAATTCCGATGTTCAGACATTACAAAATAATAGTATGCAAACAGCTCCCAGTCAGAGCAATGCTGTTATTTCTCAATCTCCAGATTTAAAATTAAGTGAAAGATTACTGAATTATAGAATTCCTATAGTTAAAACATTTAGGTGATATTGTTGGTGCATTCGGAAATTAAAAACATAACAACATGAAAAACTGACTGATAATTATATTTATTATTTGTATGCATATCGCTTCATGCGCAAATATGACTAGCAGCTGGATATTCCGGCCTATGCTGACCCCCTAATCAAGCCTAAAACAT
>JBBISA010000051.1:0-29039 GCA_037441525.1 Bacteroidota bacterium | reverse complement strand
CGCTGGCTCCCCGTTTGAACGGGACAGGCTTGCAGACCGCTCATATTCCTGTATACTGCAGGTAGTATTTACCATTGTATTTAGTCATGGAAGCACCTTCCATATAGCCTTCCTTCAATATTGGATGAAAATTATTTTCCCCAAACCGCTCCCAGCCGTGTTCTTCCTCAACCAGGTTTATCAAATCCATTTTCACTCCGGTTTCCAGCATCCGGTCATTTTTGTTGAGCATTTTTACGCGTATGGGATAAACATTGGATGATCCCCAGTATAAATATGTCTTTCCGTCGTCATCAATGAACAATTTTGAGTCCTGGATATTGTTGGTAATTGATGCCATTGGTGTCCATTTTCCACCTTTTGGGTCATCGGTATAAAGGATGCTGCCATAGCCAGCCGGATTGCCGGCAAAATAAATTACGGAATCTTTATAATTAAAAGCCGTAGGTGCATTACTCCCCTCAAAAAACCATTGGACTGGTTTTATAAAGTTCCAGTTTACCAAATCATATAAATGCCAGTAACCAAAAGAGCGTGTTACAAACATATAATACTCTCCCCGAAATTCAACTACTGCAGGATCCGCCCCTGAACAATATGAAATGTTTTTGGCAGAATTATAAACCATGCAGGTGTAATCTATATCCAAAGGGTTGCAGTAGGTTTGTGGAATTATCTCCTGAGCATAATGTGCATCAACAATTAAAAGAAAAATAAGAATTGCATGTAATTTCATTTGTTTTAATTTACCAAAATGGACTTATCACTTATTGAAAAAATATTGTTACTATATTTTCACATAATACCACAATTAGTTTTTTGATTTTAGATTTGACCAACTAAATTCATTAATAATGTCGCATAAAGATACTGAAATTCAATGTAACGGTTAATATTCTTACTTTTGCAGCCTGACCTGGTTCACGCGTCAGGTGTCAATATTGATCACCCGATGAGTGAAATGGGCACTATCATTCATCCCATTTTGATTTTATCAAAAATTTCCCACTAAAACCTGAACAGAATAACATGAGTTTAAAGGCAGAGAATGTAGTTAAGAGATATGAAACCCAAAAGGCGCTGGACGATGTTTCACTTGAACTAAAACAGGGTGAGGTGGTTGCACTGCTGGGCCCCAATGGTGCCGGCAAAAGCACAATGATGAAAATAATTACCTGCTTTTTGCCACAAACCGAAGGCGAAGTGTGGGTGTGCGGGCACAATGTTGCAAATGAATCCCTCAGAATAAAAGAACTTGTGGGATACCTCCCTGAGAACAACCCTCTTTATCTCGATATGTATGTAGGCGAGTATCTTAAGTTTGTTGCCGGATTGCACAAGCTGGGAAAAAATACCCGCAACAGGGTGGAACTGATGATAGAACAGACAGGTTTGCAACGCGAAAGGCATAAAAAGATTGGTGCACTTTCAAAAGGCTACCGGCAAAGGGTGGGTATTGCGCAGGCATTGATTCATGACCCCCGTGTGCTAATACTCGATGAGCCAACTTCGGGGCTCGACCCTAATCAACTGGTTGAGATTCGCCAATTGGTAAAAGAAGCCGGAAAAGAAAAGACGGTTTTGCTGTCCACCCATATAATGCAGGAGGTGGAAGCGGTTTGCGACAGGGTAATCATCATAAACCATGGGAAAATAGTGGCCGACGCACCAACCCGCGAATTGCAGCTTTTAAACCAGTCGCGCCGTATTATTTCTATCGAGACAGAGACTAAACACGATTACAGCATATTAAAAAACATCAAGGGAGTAATAGAAGTGCAAAAGGCGGGAGATAATTCCATCAGGATATTCACGCAGAGCGAATATGATTTGCGAGGAGATGTTTTCAGGTTTGCGGTGCACCACAATTGGGTAATACTATCCATGGTTATAGAAGACCAGTCCATTGAGCAGGTATTCAGACAGCTTACTTCAGAAATTTAATATTATAATTAAAATGATAATTATTTACCTTTGCCGTTTCTAAAATAATAGGTTTAACATAAAGAATTACTAAATAATGGGCTATTTATTTACATCTGAATCCGTTTCAGAAGGACATCCCGACAAGGTAGCAGACCAGATTTCAGACGCCTTGCTTGATGAGTTTTTAAGACAAGACCCCGAGTCGAAAGTTGCATGCGAGACCATGGTAACCACTGGGTTGGTAGTGTGCAGCGGCGAGGTTAAAACCAATGCATGGGTCGACATACAGGGTGTTGTACGAGATGTGTTGAAAACTATTGGCTATACCAATTCATTGTATAAATTCGAGGCAGAATCGTGTGGTGTTATTTCGGCAATTCATGAGCAATCATCTGATATAAACCAGGGAGTTGTGCGTGAAAAAGCTGAAGAACAAGGCGCCGGCGATCAAGGGATGATGTTTGGATATGCCAGTCGCGAAACCGACGATTACATGCCGCTAACCTTAGGCCTATCTCATATTCTTTTGCACCAGCTTGCCGAAATACGCAAAGCAGGTGAAGTAATGACCTATCTCCGCCCCGACTCCAAATCGCAGGTAACTGTTGAATATGACAAGGATAACCGCCCTGTGCGGATAGACACCATAGTGGTTTCAACACAGCACGATGAATTTGTACTTCCCCAGAGCGATGCACCAGCCGATCGCAAAATGGCCGAAGAAGCGATGCAGAAGCAGATAACCGAAGACATCCGAAAGTATCTTATCCCAAGATCGGCAGCTATGTTGCCCGATAAGTACAAGCCCCTTTTCGAAAACGGATTCAAACTCCTGGTAAATCCTACCGGAAAATTTGTTATTGGAGGCCCACACGGAGATAGCGGGCTCACAGGCCGCAAAATTATTGTGGATACTTATGGAGGAAAAGGAGCCCATGGCGGTGGAGCATTTTCCGGGAAAGACCCCAGCAAAGTAGACCGGTCGGCAGCCTATGCTACCCGTCATATAGCCAAAAATATGGTGGCTGCAGGTATTGCCGATGAGGTGCTGGTACAGGTTGCGTATGCCATTGGTGTTGCACAACCGGTTGGTTTGTATATCAATACTTATGGCACATCAAAAGTGAAACTATCTGATGCCGAAATAGCCGAAAAAGTAAATAAGGTATTCGACCTTAGACCTTATGCGATCATTAATAGATTCGGACTAAAAAATCCTATTTATATTCCTACTGCTACCTATGGACATTTTGGAAGAACTCCCTATTCCAAAGAAATTGAGGTTCAATACAAGGATAGCAATACCATAACCCGCGAAGTAGTAGGCAAAAAGAAATATTTCAAAAATGTTGAGTTCTTTGCTTGGGAAAAACTCGATTACGTAGATGCATTAAAGAAAGAGTTCGGCCTGGCATAAACCCTTTGCTCAATAATAAAGTCATAGACTTTGGGCAACACCATAAATCTTGCTGACAGCCCGTCAGCAAGAATTTTTCTTATGCGGGTAGAAGAAATATCAAGAAGAGGAGCATCGGCAACAAACATATTGCGCAGCAATTTCTGCCCACGGAAATCAATCCCTGGCCGAGGGTATACATAAACAGGCACCAAATCGAGGATTTGGCTGTAGTTTTTCCATTTCCTGAAAAGTGTTAGGTTATCACCCCCTATTACCAACAGGAAATCCTTTTCAGGAAATTTTTTTATTAGGACATTTAGGGTATTGATGGTGTAATGAGGCGGCGGCATGTTTAATTCAATATCGCATATTCTGAAACCTCTGATGTTTTCGGTGGCGAGTTGCAGCATTTTAACCCTTACATCGGCAGGGGTTTGCACTGTGCCGTTCTTTAAAGGATTAACAGGCGTAACAACAAACCAAACATCCTCTATATTTCCCTGATTGAGAAACCATTCGGCAATTATTAAATGCCCCATGTGCACCGGATCGAAGGAGCCAAAGAACAGTGCAGTATGGTTGGTTTTATTCAGATTCATGATGTTTGGTTTGGGTTGCAAGAAAAGATTTTATGGCTGTGGCAGTCTCTTCAATGGCTTTTTCGAGTTGGTCGTTGATTACCCTAACATCAAATTGTGCGGCAAAACTAAGTTCATATTCCGCCCGTTGTATCCGACTGGCAAGCGATTGAGGGGTTTCGGTACCACGGGCAGAAAGACGTTTTGCCAATTCATCCACCGAGGGAGGCATAATGAAAACCGAAAGAGCTTTATCACCAAACTGATTTTTGATATTCACCCCTCCCAGCACATCCACATCAAAAATAACATGCTTTTGCATAGACCATATCCGATATACTTCCGACTTGAGAGTGCCATAAAAACTTCCTTTGTATACCTCTTCCCATTCCAGAAATTCTCCTAGTTCAATCTTTTGCCTGAACTCTGTTTCAGAAAGGAAATAATAGTCTTTACCATGCGCCTCGCCTGGCCGCGGGCTGCGACTGGTTGCCGATACCGAAAATCCGAGCCAGGACATCTGGGGCAGTATTGCCTGCAAAATGGTAGTTTTCCCTGAGCCTGAGGGTGCGCAAATGATAATAACTTTGCCTGTAAAATCGCTCACGGTTTATACAATATTCATTAGTTGTTCCTTTATTTTTTCGAGTTCATCTTTCATCTGCACCACTATCTTTTGTATTTCGGCATCATTGGCTTTGCTGCCTATGGTGTTTATTTCGCGGCCAATTTCCTGGGCGATAAAACCCAGCTTTTTCCCTTCGGCCTCGCATGATGCAAGCGTTTCGTCAAAATAATCCAGGTGTTTTTTTAGCCTTACCTTTTCTTCGGTAATATCGAGTTTTTCGAGATAAAAAATTACCTCCTGCTCAAAACGATTCTGATCCACTTTAATATCTTCGGCAAGTTCGCGCAGCGAGCGGTTTATTTTGTCTCTGATACTAACAATGCGGGCTGTTTCGAGGGGTGCTATTGTTTCCAAAAGGTGGCGGATTTTCTTTTCCCGGGCGGTTATGTCTTCATAATGATGCTTCCCCTCCGATTGTCTGAAAATGACAACCTGATGAATGGCATCCTTAATTGATGCTTCAATATGCTGCCATTGTTCGGGATCGGGCTCATCATTTACAGGTTTCAACACATCTGGAAGTCTTATAAGGTCGGGAATAAAATTGTCAGACACCTGTACATTCAGTTTTTCGGTAACCTTTTTAATCTCGGTATAATAAAAGGCCAGCAATTCAGTGTTGATGGTCTGGCTTGTGTTTGAACTACCAGTTTCTACTGTAACTATTACTTCAACCTTGCCTCTCTCGAGTTTGTTCCCCACAAGATTACGAACCTGGTTTTCCTTTTCCCTGTATGCCAACGGCAGCTTTACCGTTAGATCGAGATTTTTACTGTTCAGCGTTCTTATTTCAGTTTTAATGGTAAGGTTATCAACCGTAATGGCAGATTTTCCAAACCCTGTCATTGAAAGAATCATAATTCAGCAGTGATAAATAAAAATTCTTACAAAAAAAGGGGCCGGAAATGCAGCCCCCGTTATATTTAAAAAAATTATCTGCAATCCAAAAGGGTTATGATTACTTTTTGGGTTTCTGGTCATCGGAAAAACCAACCCTTTCCATTGCCCCCCATGATTTTTCGCCAATAAAGTATTTGAAATTACCTCTTATGCTGAAAATAAGTATAAACGGGTGATAAAAGATGGGTTCGAGCATTGAGGTAAAGAGCATTTTTATTACTTCTCTCTTTCTTTGGTAGCGGTGGAATGAAAGCTCTTCGAATAAGATGGCCCAGTGCGACATAGTAACGGCAAAGAAATATACCACACCCAGTAAAAGGAAGAAGAACGGCCAGTTTGGAATTCCGAGTATGGCAATAATAATGAAGTAAATAAGGCCTACGAACTCGAATATTGGGGCAAGCCATTCGAAAAAGAACCAGTAAGGATGACCAAGCAACCCCAACGATCCGTACCTTGGATTGAAAAACAACTTGAAGTGAATAAACAAACTCTCCATGGTTCCGCGGGTCCATCGGTCGCGCTGACGGCCCAGAACTTTAAGGGTGGCAGGCACTTCGGTCCAGCATAGCGGGTCGGGAATGTAAATTACCCGATACTTCTGCTTGTGGTCTGCCATATAGCGGCGCATGCGAACAATAAGTTCCATGTCTTCACCCACAAGGTTTGTATTGTAGCCCCCTACTTTAACCACAATATCGCGGTTAAACATTCCGAATGCCCCCGAAACCAGCAATAAACCATTGAGTTTGCTCCATGCCATACGGCCCATAAGGAAAGAACGGGTGTATTCTAGTACCTGAATTCTGGGTAGGAACTTTCGGGGTAATTTTATCTCTGTAATCTTACCGTCTTCAATTTTGCAAGAGTTAGCAATGCGAATAACCCCTCCTGAAGCAATAATTTTACTTTCCGTTTCTTCCAGGAATGGTTTGGCCATTATCAGCAAGGCATCTTCAACCAATACTGAGTCAACATCTACCACCGAAATATACTCTTTCTGCGAAAAGTTAATCCCGGCATTCATGGCATCAGATTTACCGCCGTTTTTCTTATCAATTACTATTAGCTTAGAAAATGCCTTGTTGCGCGACTTGTAGATACCCCTGATAGGTTGGGTAGGAATTTTTTCTTCATAAACGAAATCTACCAATTCAAGGTCATAAGCCTTGATGATCTTTTCCATGGAATCATCGGTGCTACCGTCGTTGATGATGATTACTTCGAAATCGTTGTAATGAAGTGACAACAAACTGCGAATATTATCAATAATTGTCTTGCCTTCGTTGTATGCGGGAGCAATTACTGAAATGGACGGTGCGAGGGGTGATGAAAGTAATACCTTGTAGTCAACAAATGAATTCTTGCGTATATATTTCAACATAGAAAAAGCCGAAAACATAGCAAGGGTCACGTATGACCCGAAAATGAATATTGTGATAAGGATAATACCATTTTCAACAATGAATTGCAATGCTCTGAAAAATTCTATCATGACTCCTGATTTTGTTTTACGTTATTAATCATTTTTCTGAGCAACTCGTCGCCCGAGGCAACAAGTTCATTAATATATGTTTCGCCTTCCGGGCGTATGCCAAGCATAACTTTAATGGCCAGAATCCTTAACCTGAAAGTGTTTTCATCATCTTTCATTACCTGCTCGAGAAAAGGAATATCGGCTGGTGTGGCAAGGGGTTGAAGAGATTGTATAATTTCGTAGCGTATTTTGCGGGGTAATACATCGTCGAGGCTTTCTATATCCCGGTCGGTTTTCTTTTTGCGTTGAGATTGAAGAATATCCATCAGTTTCAGCGTTTCACTTCTGTAGAGAACCTTCAGGTCTACGGAGTATTCGGCAAGTTCGAGCGATTTCATTGCCTGAACAGATGTCAGAGCAATTTCCGGGTTATCGCTAAATAATAATTCCCTAACCTTGTGTCCCGATTGGGTATGTTTGAAAAGACCAATCATTCGTAAAGCGAAAATAACTACTGAAGAGTTTTGGCTCGTTAACCACGGTTCAAATGATTCAATAAAAATTTGGTGATAAACAAGGGTATCATAAATATTTACCTGCTCCCAGTACGACAATTGATAATCGAGATTATCAAGGAATCCCAGGGGGTTATCTTCTGAGAGCTTAACCAGCGCCACCTGCGCCTGCATCCTTAAGATTGGATTCTTCGAATTTGCGTATTTCTGAATTTTCTGGCTGGCATCTTTTACGTCCATTTGGGCAAGTTCGGCAAATCCTTTCGATTTTAAAAACCAGGCTCCCTTTTCAACTTTTCTCAGAGAATCTTTGTGCAGATTAAGTTTGAAGTAGAGGTCGCGTAGCTTCGATGCCGCCTCTCCGTGCAGGTTAGAATGCAACTCTACCAATTCATCAATGAAAATCTGGCGATTGCTTGATCTATTCATGCCCCTGAATTCAATCCTTTCCACTACATCATCAAACAAAAAGACTGCCAGCTTATTTTGAAATTCGTTTTTAAGTTCCAGGGCTCTGTTGCGTTGGGATGTTTTAATTTGCCTGTTGATAAGGATACTGAGAAAAAGTATTATCAGACTGAGCAGAAGGTAAACCAGTATTAAAATTAAAATTTTAACTTTCAAAGGTGCCCTGGCAAAACTTTGGCGAAAATTAGCAATGGAAATGGAACTTGATGCACGGTCGCTTTGCTGGTTTACTGCAACCTGCGCAGTAATTCCGAGAAGAATATGCCTGGCATAAGAAATATTCTGAAATACAGTTTTCCGGTTTGCCACATTCGGTTCGCCCCCTGTCCACGCCATTGTTTCTTTTATTCCAGCTGTAAAAACCAGCAATATTGCCGCTACAGTTAGTAAAAGATATTTGCTTATATGCTTCATTATTTGAATGTTATTTGGTTCAAGTTTTACTGTATAATCAGAAGCGGTAAATCAGCGCCCCTTCAAAAACAACCGGATTTCCATATAAAACATTATCGTTGTACCATTTATAACCTGCCCCTACCCGGCCGAGGAATCTGGTGGAGATGCGATGCTGATAATGCAACATGCCTTCGAGAAGAGTTCCGCTAAGATCATAAACCTGACCACCCGAAAGCCTGTCGTAATCAGCCGAGAAACCTCGTCCAACAGTAAGCGACAGGTAATTCTCGGTGGTTTTGAAAAACCTTCTGGCAGTAAAGAAATAGGATTGAGTTGCCGCATCGGCAGCTACTGATGAAAATGTGAAATAAGGTCTGAAAGAAAAATAATATTTTTTGATGTACTTACTGATTGACCCCGTTAGAATTAAAATGTCTTTGGTAACAATTCTGGTTTCGGTTTCATCGAAATTGAGCAACCTGAAGCCGGCCGAGATTTCCCATGACCTTGGAAGGGCCTGATACACTTCGAAACCAAAGCGGGTAATGGGGAATAACTTTCTGTCTTGCGAATATCCAAAGTTCAGGTATAAATATGTTCCTTGTCTTACAGTTGGATAAGCATCGGCTTCGATTTGCAGACTGGTAACGTCAAGGTCTGCCCTCCAGGCATAATTGGCTCTGATGGCCAAAGGACCAAGACGACGTGTACGTCTGCCATATTCAGCATAAAACAGGTGCCAGGGCTTATTATTTAAAGGGCTCTGGAAGAAATACAAACCGCGGTAGCCAAGGCCAATGTGATTTACAAGCCTGTTTACTTCAATTGTTGCGAGTAGGTCTTTTGCATCGGTATAGGTAGGGTCGAGGCCAAGTATCTGATTTAATAATACGACAGCGGCCAGGTCATCGCCGGTTTCTTTCAATGCCACAGCCTTTCGGTATAATAAATGGGTATTATGGGGGTCGGCATAAAGAGCCATATCCAGAAACTTTATTGCTTCGGCATAATCCTCGTACCACATTAGCAGGTCAATAATTGCGAAAAGGGCATCCTTGTTACCCGGTTCGGCTTGAAGTACTTCGCGCAAAAGGTCGTTGGCCCTTACAAATTGGCCTTCCCAGGAGAAGGTGCGAGCCTTAAGGATTTTTACATCGTTGTAATTGGGAAATTGTTTCAGTATTTCTGTGCAAATCTGGCGGGCTTCTTCATATTTTCCTTCTTGTGCCAGGTCTCTTGCTCTAAAGAACCATCCATCGGGGTCCTGGGAAACTGGTGGCTGACCGAAAGCGGGCAAATTTATCAGGGATAGAAATAAAACAAAGAAAAGGAGGGGAAAACGGAATATGATTGATTTGTCCCGGTTTTGTGGCTTCATATTTTTTGGTTTCGGTTAAATAAACTCAACCCACATGCGGGGCTTTCAGCAGAAAATATTGCAAAAACTCTTAACAAATTGGAATTATCGTTTTAACAAGAATCTTTTCACCCTAATAGATAACTCATTGGGGCTGAATGGCTTGGTAAGATAGTCGTCGGCTCCAAGCTTGAAGGCTTCGATAATGGTTTCTTCATTACCAACTTTCGACAACACAATGATTGGGGTCGTTTTTCCAATTTCATTGCGGGTCATGTTAATAAGCTCTAATCCACCTGTAAAGGGCATCAGCAGGTCGGTAATAATAAGATCGAAGTCGGTGCTTTTGATTTTTTCGACGGCAATACGTCCGTCGTTGGCCACTTCAACTGCATAGCCATCGCGTTGAAGCTTATGCTCAATAGCCTTGATCATCATAAAATCGTCTTCACAAACCAGAATTTTCATTTCAAGTGTTTTTAGTTGTTAATTTCATCCGTAAATAATTTGTTTTTAAGATGTCGGACAGTTTATCCCGTAAATACGGGAGAACTCCATGTTTGCTATTTTGGCTTCGCCGAGCTCGTAAACTCGGTTCATTGGTGTTTGTGTTTTTTCGCAAACATGTTCGTTTCATCCGTAAATATTTTTTAGTTCAAGGTGGGATAGTTTATCCCGTCAATACGAGAAAACTCCATGTTTGCTGATTTCATTGGTGTCTACTTTGGTTAAGTGCGCGAGTTTCGTTGTGTATTTTTGCAAACATGTCTGATTCATTTTCCTTAATTGGCTCACCAATTATTTTAAATATCAGGATTAGGCTGTTAATCAATAGCAATAATAACTCTTGCCAGATTAAACAATACCCAAAAATAAGAAAAAATTGAGCCCTGTAAGCAAAAAAACCATCAAATAAATGTTTTTAATAGGAATATGAACTGACTCGCGAATGAAAAAACTATTCTGAACCGAATACCTCTGCTTATTTTTAGCTATTCCAGGGTAAGGAAAATGCAACTTACTCCTGACTTTTATCAAGCAATTTTTCGAGTTCATTTTTTATTTCATCCATTGCTAATACACATATCTGTTCAGACTTTTCAATCAATTCAGGAATAATTTCTGTATTGGTAACTGAAGCAGCTGACTGCTCAATTGTTTCTACTTCATTAAATATCGACTTGATGCCCATAAATGTAAGCTGGGGCTTGAATTTGTGGGCAACATTTCTAAGATTTTTCCAATCTTTTTCTTCAAAGAACTGCTTCATTTCTCTAAATACTGTTGGTGTATTATCGAGAAAATATGACAACATGCTAATAGTAAAGTCATCATCACCTTCGCTCAGCTGATTGAGGTATTCAAGATCAATCAGGGGTTGGTTCCTGTTTTGTTTTTTCTCTCCCATGGCTTCCTCCATTGTGTTTGGTAAACTATTGTTGCCGGTTACCCATTTTTCCATTTTCAGTCTGAGGTCTTTAATATCGTATGGTTTTGGCACATAATCGTTTGCGCCGGCATCGATACATTTTTTGGGTGCCTCACCCATTACACTTGCTGTTATTGAAATAATGGGAATGTTCCTTATGGTTTCAGGAAAATCGTTTCGGATGATTCTTATGGCTTCATAGCCGTCCATAATGGGCATTTGCATATCCATTAGTACTATATCATACGACCCTTTTTTTAGTTTTTCCAGGGCAACTTTTCCGTTTTCAGCAAAATCGGCCAAAAAGCCAAACTTCTGCATGTGCTTTCTGATAACCAGCTGATTAATGTCAACATCTTCGGCAATGAGCACTTTAAGACTATTAATATGTTGGCCATTAATTTTGGATTCTGCTGGCTCCTCGGCAAGAACATTACCCACCGGGAAATGATATGGGATAAGAAACTGCACTTCGGTTCCCTGTTTTTCTTTACTGGTAATGGTAAACTCCCCCTGCTGAAGTTCAATAAGTTGTTTTACAATCGATAATCCCAAACCTTGTCCCCCATAAATCCGGCGGTCATCCGTTTTTTCCTGTTGGAATTTTTCGAGTATCAGGCTCAGATTCTCCCTGGCAATGCCGATACCTGTGTCTCTTATCTGGAAGTCGAGAATATAGCTGTCGGGGCCTTTCCCGGCAAACCGGCAGACCAACTCAACGCTGCCTTTGGGGGTGTATTTCACTGCATTTTCGAGAAGGTGAACCAGTATTTGTTTTAATCGGAAAGGGTCTCCGAGAACAAATTCTGGAATAGTTTGATCATAATGAAGATTGAAAGCCAGTTTCTTCTCCCGGGTTTTTTCCCTGAACATTTTCGCCAATGAATTAACAATGATATGCGGGTTGAATATCTTGTTCTGGAATTTTATCTGTCCGTTCTCAATCTTATTCAGGTCCAACATATCTTCAACCATCCGCATCAAAATATCGGTTGCATTAAGTATGTTTTCCACGTAGCTACTTTGTTCGTCGGTTAGCGATGTTTCTTCGAGCAAGTGGCTAAGGCTGAAAATGCTATGCAAAGGGGTTCTGAGTTCGTGACTCATGTTGGCCAGAAACTGATCTTTGATCTGCATTGCGTTTTTGAATTGAGTGATATCTGACCCAATGGAGATGTATTGATAGGGTAATCTTCCGTTTTCCTTAAAAGGGTATATTACGGCTTCTTCCCAATAGGTTTCATTGTCCTTTTTTTTGTTGAGCAATTCGCCATTCCAAACCTGCCCATCATCCAAAGTTTTCCATTGATTGGAAATATTTTCTCCTGCCGGGTCTTCTGCCCTCAGAAAATCGACGGGCTTGCCTAAAACATCTTCCCGCGAAAAACCTGACTTTTCGCAAAACTTATGATTGACATAGGTAATGTGTTTGTCAAAATCGGCAAGTACTATAATTGCTGTATTATCTAGAATTTGTTGATATATACCAAGCTCTTTGAGTGAATTTACCGGAATAAAATCGTGAAGGTGTTGTTTCATTGCTCCTATTTGGTTTGGTAAGTGTAATTAGGGGTGTTTTACCATCATGAAAATATAGCACGTTGCCTGAGCAGGTGCTAAATTATAAATTATTATTAAAAAACCTGACATTCAGGCTAATGAGTTTGATTATTGATACTAAATCATAATTTTTTAAATTTGCTGCGATTTTATTTAAAGTTATAAAAATAATATAAACCGGATAATTACCACGACGAACTATCTTTTCTACGGTAAAAACCCCAAAAGGATATAGGATGAGTGCAAAAATATTTTTATTAACAATTTTAGGATTTCTAATTCTTGTTGTGCCTTCACAGGGTCAAAGTTTTAAGGGTGGTTTTCGGGGCGGGTTAACCACGTCAGAAGTTTCGGGCGATAACTTATCGGGCCCGACAAGGCTCGGATGGTTTGCAACTGCATTTACATCGCGCAGCATAAGTGAATCATCTGAGGTTGTGCTTGAGATAATGTACATTCAGAAAGGAAGCCGATCGGTACCCAACGAAAAAAACGATTTTCGCAATTATAGTTTTTTTCTTCAATATGTTGAAATCCCGGTGTGGTACCGGGTTGATATTTCAAGGTACTCTCAACTAGACATTGTGAAAAAATTAAAAGTTAATGCTGCTCTTTCAGTCTCGTTTCTGGTAGGTTATGATGAAACAGATTTGGGAACGGGGGTTGTTAGAAATGAAGAACAGGACTTTAACAAGGCCGAGCTGAATTTTCTGGCAGGTCTGTCCAATCCATTGTATAAAAAATTTGATTTTACCTTTTCATTTTCCAATTCACTTACGCCTATCAGGCCACACAGGGGAGGGGGCAGCACCTGGTACAACCGCGGCCAGTACAATACTGTCTGGACTTTCGGGGTGGCTTACAATTTCTGATAAATTCAATCGTTTCTTAGCCTGAAAAGCATTTGGGGCATTATACATTTATCCCAGCTTCATAAATATATATAAATTTCAATGCGATTTAATCCTGAAAAGCGCCCAAACATCTACCAATAGCCAATATTAAAAGACAGATTAATTAGTCAAATTAATCTTTAAAGCATAACTTTTTCCCGACTCCTTCGTAAACCCCGGAAAACAGCCGGAAAATCCGGTAGTTTTTCCGGGTTCAACTAGGGTAATTTCCGAACTATATATGGTTTAGGTTTTCTCTAATTTTGTTTGCAGTTGAAGAATTATTCTGTATTCAACTCACAAAAACTGAAAACAGGTTGTAATATTTGCCAATTTAAAAACATGAAGAAATTTCTACAAAACGCCTCATCTATTTTTTCATTTTTCCGCAATACGTTTTTTATCGGAATGTTTCTTCTCACAGGCAACTATCATCAGGCTGTTGAAAAAAATGTTTCGAACAAGGCTGCCGATGCCGACCTGAGTTTCCTTGAAGCCACCATAACAACAGTAAATTCAGAGTATTCGGATTATATTGTCACTAAAACCGACAGCCTGCTGAAGCGACTTCGTTTCAATGGCAGCGTATTAATTGCCCATAATGGGCATGAAGTATACAATAAGAGTTTTGGTTTTTCAAAATTAACTGCCAAAACAAACCTGACTCCCGAAAACAACATTTTTCAGCTTGCATCGGCCGGTAAGCAATTTACAGCCGTAGCCACTCTTATTCTTTTCGAAAGGGGGTTGATTAATCTTGACGACCCTGTTTGCCAGCATATTAAAGGGTTTCCCTATACCGAAGTTACCATAAGGCATCTGTTAAAACACACATCGGGGTTGCAGAATTACTTCTATCTGGTAGAAAATTTTTGGAAAAAACCCGAATTGCCCCTGCACCAGGACATGCTCGATATTTTTATTTCGCGCAAAGTACCCCTTAATTTCAGCCCTGGCCGAAGGTTTACCTATTCCAACACTGGTTATGCATTTCTGGCCATGCTGGTCGAAAAGGTTTCAGGACAGCCTTTTTATGACTTTGTAGCAACCAATATTTTTCAGCCACTGGAAATGAATCACTCCTTCGTTTTCCATCCATCAATGGATTTGAACCAGCTGGCAACTGATATGAATCTTACTGTAGGCCATGAACCCACCCGCAACGGGATGCGCGAGATAGGAGTAGAAATGCTTGATGGTATTACCGGCGACAAGGGGATATTTTCGACAACCACTGACCTGCTTAAATGGGACAACGCCCTTGAAAACAATCTGCTTATATCTGCACAAACCCGGCAAATGACTTTCGAATGTGGCAAGTTGCGCAGCGGCCATCAGATTGGTTACGGGTTTGGCTATCGTATCAGGCATGAACAGGGTCAGCAAATTGTTTATCATCACGGATGGTGGAGAGGGTACCGCACTGCTTACATAAGGCTCCCCGAAAACACTCTGTTGGTTATTCTCAACAATACCACTGCCTCAGTTAGCACTGTTGAAGAACATCTCAGAAAAATTATTGCAGCCAGTCCTTTTGAAAAATTTACCGAGGAAAAGATAATCTATTCACTGTCTTGTATTACTCCTGAGCAATCATCTAATTAACAAGGCTTCTCTGTAAAAATTATATCTTCTCGGCTAATAACAGGGAAGAGACTCAAATTCACATTTTTTACCTTTATTTTATCAGAAATAAAAGTGAAAAATTATAAATTCTATTCTGAGCCCTTATCCTGGTAGTAATCCAATAATATTTTTCGTGTTAACGGAAGGTAAAAGGTAAGGAAAAATCCTTTTTTATCTGTTGGATCATCAAGATCGGTCAGAAACAACTCCGCAAACCGGGCACCTTTAAATCTGACAAATCTTCTGCTCACAGGACTTTGTCCAAAGTCACCTGCAAAATAATAGAAATTATTCACTCCTGTGTCCTGAATTATTGATGGGAAATTCAAAGGGATATTATTTTTAATGAGGATTTCCTTCCCTTGGTCGGTCAAATCGAGTTCAAACCATGACAATACTTTTGCCGAAGAATTACCGGGCAAGGTGATATCGAACCATCCCGGATATCCGATACCGTCAGTTACACCGAAGTGTTTGCGGTCTTCAGGTTGCATTTTTACAACCGGTACGGCATTGTTGCCAAGATGGTAGCCTTTTTCGAGTATCACAAGTTTTTCGTCTTCATTTACAAGAACTATTCCGGGTTCTTTGAAATTCCAGGGGCGGCGGTATTGTTTTTCAAATAGAACTGGTATCCATCCTGGCAGTATTTCGTCGGGATGGTTCACATCAAGTGTTTGAAAATACCTGCCTGTCCAGCCCTGCCACTCAATGCCCAGAAGTTCTTCAGCTTTCCTGCGAACATCCTTTGCAGTGGGAGGCGCAAGAAAGATAAACTCAGCTACAACAAGTTTTTTTAATCGAAGCATGTAATCAATAAACTGGATATCTTGATCATCGAGCCCTCCATAAAGTTTTATTACAGCGGCGGTGTCTGGGTCATTTATGGGCCACATATTAGAGAAAACACCGTAATTATCAGCAAAATAAGCTACATCATGCTGCAAAGCCAGCTGTTGAATTTCGGACGATGACATTTCAGAGAGATCCATTGTTACATAATCGCTGTCGCCCGATGGAAAAAATCCAAAATAGTCAAGTTTAGGGTCGTAATCTTTACCATTTGGCTTAACAAACCTGTAATGTCTTAACAACCAATTTATTGCCCTCTTGTTTATCATCTCATTGGTATAGGATGATTTATCCATAATAAAAATGGACAATGGCTTAGGGGGAGTAAATAACCACGAAAGCCATAATATCAGAGGAATGCCAAAAACTATTGCACCCAGAATCAGCAAACCTTTGTATCTCTTCTTCACTGTGAACTATGTTTAAGTTTTTGATAATCAAAAATAACAAATTAATTGCATGTGAAAACAGGTTAAAAATCGACCCGCGAACCAAGACTTATACAGGTAAATTAATTTAATATTAAAAAATCATTAATCACTTTTTAAATTTAATGATTTATAGCCTCTTATACCCACGACGGGGTTTGAACCTTTTGAATTATTTATACCTTTGCCGCAAAAACTAACCCGCCAAACCAAACTAATAATTTCTATATGGGCAACAACGAATACAAAATTCTTCTCGTTGACGATGAACCTGATATACTTGAATTTATAAGCTACAACCTGCGCAGAGAGGGTTATCAGGTGTTTACAGAAAACAACGGGAAAAATGCCATTGAAACAGCTGCAAACATTAATCCCCACTTGATTATTCTGGATGTTATGATGCCCGAAATGGATGGAATGGAAACTTGTCGAGAGCTTAAGAAAATACCCGCACTTGACAATGCGATTATTGTTTTCCTTACAGCCCGAAGTGAAGACTACTCCCAGATGGCTGGTTTTGATGCAGGTGCTGATGACTATATTACCAAACCCATTAAACCCGCCTTGTTGATAAGTCGAGTAAAGGCATTATTAAGAAGACATTCATCATCCCTGAGCGAATCTGCCATCAATGAAACCATCGAATTGGGTTCTATGACCATTGATAAGGAGCGCTATGTGGTAATGGTTAACCAAAAAGAGATAGTTTTGCCCAAAAAGGAGTTTGAATTGCTTACCCTTCTTGGATCAAAGCCCAACAAGGTTTTCTCGAGGGAAGAGATTTTTACCAAAGTTTGGGGCAATAACGTTGTGGTGGGCGACCGCACTATTGATGTGCATATACGCAAACTTAGGGAAAAAATTGGCGAAGAATACATCAAAACCGTAAAAGGGGTCGGTTATAAGTTTGAACTCTGAAAAATATCTTCTCATGAATCTTACAACTTCCCAGCGTTTGTCGTTATTGGCATCACTGGTGGTAATGGTTGCCTTTTCGATAATATACACGGTTGCAACTTTTTTCTCCCAATCTTACTGGAATGCAGGGGTTTTTTTCATTACCAATATTCTGATTTTCCCGGTTTCGTTCATCATTTACAAATTTGTACTCGATAAATTTATTTATGAAAAGATAAGGCTGGTTTATAAAACTATCCACAACCTTAAGGCACCGCGAAAACAGCAGAAAGAAGAGATACTTAGCCGCAGGGACATAATTGAGCAGGCCAATTTCGATGTTGTTGAATGGGCCGAAAACAAGGCGCGCGAGGTGGATGACCTTAAAAAACTTGAAGCATACAGAAGGGAGTTTCTTGGCAACGTATCGCATGAATTGAAGACACCGATTTTTAACATACAGGGTTATGTGCTGACATTGCTTGACGGGGGAATGGACGACCCGGATATTAACAGGAAATACCTGGAAAGAACCGAAAAAAGTATTGACCGGATGATCTCGATAATCGAAGACCTGGAGGCAATATCAAAGTTTGAGGCCGGAGAGATGAAACTCAAAACCGAATTCTTTGATATTGTATCATTAACCACTGAGGTTATTGATCTTTTGGAAATTAAAGCAGAAAAAAAGAATATCAGATTGTATCTTGCCGAAAACTACGACAACCCCATTCTGGTTATTGGCGACCGGCAGCGGATTCAGCAAGTACTTACCAACCTTATTGTTAACTCCATTAAGTACGGAACTGAGAACGGCCGCACAAAAGTCAGTTTCTTCGATATGGATGAAAACATACTTGTGGAAGTAACTGATAGTGGAACTGGCATACCCAGGGAAGAACTTCCCCGGGTTTTTGAGCGCTTTTTCCGGGGCGACCGCAGCCGTACACGCAAATCGGGCGAGGGGGGCTCGGGCCTTGGACTCGCCATTGTAAAACACATTATTGAAGCTCACAATCAAACTATTAATGTACGAAGCACGCTAGGAGTTGGAACCACATTTGCCTTTACCCTAAAAAAGGGTAAAATCCCTTCGGCATTAAAGAAACCTGCGATCCTTTTTTAATTAAACAGAACGTCGCTGATAATATATTAAAATTCCTTAAGATGACTTGGCGCAATATTTAATACACATCAGAAAAGGCAATTGGTTAACAATTTCTTAATATTAGAACAAGAAAAGATGACAGTCCTAACAGATACAACGTGTGGTTCAAATATTAATTTTGCACCTGATTTATCATTACTACTTTCAATTTCGAGTTTTATCACAATCCTATCTTCCAAAACTAAAGCAAACAAAAACAATTACTAACGAAAATCAACAAAAATGAAAAAAACAACTATGATCGTTTTAGCCTTTGGGTTGCTTTTAGCATTTGGTATTAGCAATAATACCTTTGCGCAAGGTGTAACCACAGGTTCAATGGCAGGTTTGGTACTAGATGCTTCCGGAACCAGCCTACCAGGTGCTACTCTAATGGCAGTTCACACCCCATCAGGTACTACCTATGGTACTTCAACCGGCACCGATGGCCGTTTTATCATTCCCGGTATGCGGGTTGGTGGGCCATACAGAGTAACTGTAAGCTATATTGGTTATGCAGGCTGGCAGCAGGACGACATCAACGTTAACCTTGGTTCAGTTACAACCATTAATGTTACTCTTGCAGAAGCAGGTGTTGAATTGCAGGAGGTATTTGTAGTGGCCAAAGCTGGTTCCGTTGGCCAGACTACAGGTACCAGCACACGCATCAACTCCGATGCAATAACATCCTTGCCTGCAATTAACCGTAATCTTAACGACTTTTTACGCCTTACCCCGCAAGGTAGTGCTTATGGCGACGGTGGTTTTTCATTTGCAGGTACAAACAACCGCTACAATGCTATCTATATTGACGGTGCCGTTAATAATGATGTTTACGGTCTTGCAGGTTCAGGTACCAATGGCGGACAAACAGGTATCTCACCCTTCAGCCTTGACATTATCGATCAGTTCCAGATTGTTCTATCTCCCTACGATGTAACCCTTGGCGGTTTTGCCGGCGGCGGTGTTAACGCAGTTACAAAATCAGGTACAAACACTTTCCAGGGAACAGCCTACAATTACTTCAAAAACGAAACAATGGTGGGTAAAACCAACCAGGTATTAGCCGATCGCCTTGCCCTGACTGAAAGAACCAGGGTTGACGAATTTGTACAGAATGTTTACGGCTTATCTCTTGGCGGACCCATTATTAAGGACAAGCTTTTTGTTTTCGCCAACGTTGAGGTTCAGGCCGATGAAACACCCAAACCCTTCGAACTTTCTCAGTATACTTCAGTGACTGGTCGTGTAACCGAAGCTAACCTTACTACCCTTCGTAACCATCTGATAAATCAGTATAGCTATGACCCCGGTACTTTTGGTCCAACGGCCAACAATCTCGATGGGTTGAAGATTTTTGCCAAACTCGATTATAACCTTGCCCCAAGCCACCGCCTAACACTTCGTCACCAGTTTACAAAAGCAGAACTTTATGAAAGATTCGCCGGAAGTGCCAACACTATTAACTTCTCTAACAATGGCCAGTATTTTCCTTCCACAACCAATTCTTCAGCTCTTGAATTGAACTCAAGGTTTGGAACCCAGTTTTCAAATAACCTTATCGTGGGCTTTACCTCTGTTCGTGATGACCGCGACCCGATTGGTGACAGGTTCCCATACGTTTATATTGAAGATGTAAGCAGTGGTTTAATCCGTTTTGGTTCTGAAGAGTTCTCAACAGCAAACAGACTCGACCAGGATGTTCTCACCCTTACCAACAACTTCAACATTTACCGTGGTGCCCACAAAATTACTGTTGGCACACACAATGAATATTACAACCTGTATAATGTTTTCATTGGCCAGAACTTCGGTACTTACCGTTATGCCAACCTTAACGCATTCCTGACCGGTGTCAATGCAATTCGTTACGACCGCTCTTATTCATTAGTTGACAATACCACCGGTGATGTTACAGGTGCCGCAGCAGATTTTAGCGCAATGCAACTTGGATTTTATGCACAGGACGAATGGAGGATTAACAGAAACATTACTATTACAGGAGGTTTGAGACTCGATGTTCCGATTATTCTCGATGATCCATCTGCAGAGGGGAATGCATATTTTAATGCAACTGCCTTACCCAGATTTGTTGCCGCATATCCTGTTGCTAAAGGTATTGAAGCCGGCAAAGCTCCCGAAGGTCAACTGATGTGGTCTCCACGTTTTGGATTTACCTATGACATTATCGGCGATGGCCGTCATGTGGTTCGCGGTGGTGCAGGTATTTTCACCAGCCGTATTCCCTTTGTTTGGCCAGGTGCTATGTATACCAATAATGGTATCACTATTGGCCGTGTTACCCAGGCTAATATTACCGGTGGAGTTTCATTCAGAGCCGATGTTGAGAACCAGTACAAGCATCCCAACCCAACCATTCCGGCAGGCCAGATTGATATTTTTACAAAAGATTTCAAATACCCACAGGTGTTCCGCACTAACCTCGCTTATGACGTAACACTTCCTTACGGCATTGTTGCAACTTTAGAAGGGCTTTATACAAAAACCCTCAATAATATTCTCTACACCAACATTAACAACGACCCCACCGAAAGATTCAAGTGGACAGGAAGTCCTGACAACAGGAAAGTATACTTTAACCGCAACCTTGATGCGACCTATTCAGCAGTTTATCTTGCATCAAACACATCGAAAGGTTATACTTACAATTTAGCGGGTTCACTTGCCAAGAATTTCGATTTCGGACTTGGTGCCACCGTTGCCTATTCTTATGGCGATGCTTATGCCCTGAGCGAAGGAACTTCCTCACAAAACTCATCTCAATGGAGAGGTCAGGTAAATATCGATGGCAGAAATGCTCCTGTTTTCGGGCGTTCTGACTTTGCTGTTGGTCACAGGGTTATTTCAACTCTTTCTTATGGCTACAAATGGACACGCGATGGCAATAATAAAACTACCGTTTCTATTTATTACAACGGTCAGTCAGGCATGCCATTCTCTTATGTGATTGCCGGTGGTGCAACCGCACAGAACATCAATGCTGAACAGGGAAGCACCAATGCCAACAGGAGTCTTGTATACATTCCAGCTCAACGCAGCGATATTAATCTGATCAACTATACCGCTGGTGGAGTTACAGTAACTGCTGACGAACAGTGGGAAAACCTCAACAAATTGATCGAAAGCGACAAATATCTGAGCGCAAACAGAGGTAAATATGCCGAAAAGAATGGTGCATGGGCTCCTTTCAGCCATAGGTTCGATGTTGCAGTTCGTCATGATTTTGGTCTCAACATCAATGGCCAGCGTCACAGATTCCAGGTTTCGCTTGATGTTGCCAACGTTGCCAACCTGATCAATCCTTCATGGGGAACCAATTACACTATCCCTGGAAACTTCAACAACTATTTCCTATACCAGTTTGAAGGGTATGAAGCTGCTCCCAATAATACTACCCCAAGGTTTACTTACAGAGGTGGTAACAAAACAGACCTTGACAGGTTCAATATTGCCGGTTTAAGTTCTCGCTGGAGTATGATGCTCGGGTTGAGATATATGTTCAACTAAAAACAATTTTTAATTGCACAAAAAAAGCATCCCGCCGATATTGGCGGGATGCTTTTTTTTTAATACATCATGCAAATATTAATGACAACCACACCCACCACCTTCATGGCTGTGGTGATGGCTTTTTTGCCATAATACCCTGAAACCAGGATTATCGGCATGGTCGTAGAAGTCGATGGTGGCGTTTTCGGCTATCTCGCGGGCATTGTCATCCATAACCACTTTAAGGCCGTTAAAGTCTTCAGATGTGGTTTCTGTTTTGGCAAGATCAGCCACTTCAATTCCCAGTTGATTTCCCGAACAGCAACCACCACCGGCGCTTTGGGCAAAAACTCTGATTGCCGGTTCAGAAGGCATATCGGGACCATTCAAAATACTTTTCAGTTCAGTAACAGCTTTATCAGTTATAGTAAACATAGGAAACAATTTTGGGGTTAAGTAAATAATTGCAGCAAATTTAAAACGCTTTTCCAACAGAATAACGTTAATTTTTTCTTTATCCAACCATATAACCAAAAGGTTCTGGCTTGCATCTAAAAAATGCTGCACCCCTTAAATGGTATTGTTTTCAATCACTGCGATTTAAACCCAAATTTGTCTTTAGCCGATTATTCTAATGACCGTCATTAGAAATTTACAGTCTTAAGTTATTGATTATGTATCTTCTAAAATGACAAATCGCATAAGAAAAACTAATTATTGGTAATCAGAAATTCTTACAAATAAAGTTTTTCTAAAGCGGGATTAAACCCAGCTAAGTCATTAGGTCATTGCATTCCTAATGACTAATCCGGGTTAAAAAAAGATATTGTTTTTAGTTGTACTTTTGCACTCGGTGAACAGGCGTTAAACAAGTGGAATAATCAACTGATATAATTCATTTTAAGTTCTGTGTCACGATCTTTAAATTACGATTTTACATGAACCACATCCGAAATTTCTGCATCATTGCTCATATTGATCATGGCAAAAGCACCCTTGCCGACCGTCTTATTCAATTTACCGACACCATAAATGTACGCCAGTTTCAGGATCAGTTGCTCGACAACATGGACCTGGAACGCGAAAGGGGTATTACCATTAAGAGCCACGCCATACAAATGGAATACGAACAGGACGGGCAGAAATATGTCCTGAACCTGATCGACACCCCGGGGCATGTGGATTTCAGCTATGAAGTATCGCGAAGCATTGCCGCCTGCGAGGGGGCTTTGCTTATTGTAGATGCTACCCAGGGAATTGAGGCTCAAACCATATCTAACCTCTACCTTGCCCTTGAGCACGACCTGATCATAATCCCGGTTCTCAACAAAATGGACCTTGATAGCGCTATGCCCGATGAAGTTTCGGACCAGATCATGGATTTGATAGGTTGCGATCTTGAAGAGATTATTCCTGCCAGCGGAAAAACTGGGTATGGAGTGGATAAAATTCTGGAGGCCATTGTTGAACGCATACCGCCCCCAAAAGGTGACCCCAATGCCCCTTTGCAGGCACTTATTTTCGACTCGGTATTCAACTCCTTCAGAGGTGTAATTGCTTATTTCAGGGTTTTTAATGGCACCATTTCGCAAGGCGATCATGTTAAATTCATGGCCACCAAAAAAGAATACGATGCCGATGAAGTAGGGGTGCTAAAAATGCAGCAAATACCACGCAAGTCAATATCTGCAGGCGATGTGGGTTATATTATTTCCGGCATTAAAGAAGCCCGCGAAGTAAAAGTTGGCGATACCATTACCCATGTGAGTGGGGGTACATCGGAAGCTATTGTTGGGTTCGAAAACGTTAAGCCCATGGTTTTTGCGGGTATTTACCCTGTTGAGAACGACGATTTTGAAGAGTTGCGCTCTTCAATGGAAAAACTCCAGCTTAATGATGCATCTCTTACTTTTGAGCCCGAATCGTCTGCAGCACTTGGTTTTGGTTTCCGGTGCGGCTTCCTGGGTATGCTTCACATGGAAATTGTACAGGAACGCCTCGAAAGAGAATTTGAAATGACGGTAATTACCACCGTACCCAACGTTTCCTACCATGCTTTTACCACCAAAGGCGATATGATTGTTGTAAACAACCCCTCGGATATGCCAGGGCCCAACGTTCTCGACTATATTGAAGAACCCTACATTCGTGCCCAGATCATTACCAAATCAGAATTCATCGGGGCTATTATGTCGCTGTGTATGGATAAACGGGGAATCATCAAAAACCAGGTTTACCTTTCAACCGACCGGGTGGAACTTACCTTCGAAATGCCCCTGGCAGAAATAGTTTTCGATTTTTACGACCGGTTAAAAACCATTTCGAGGGGTTATGCCTCATTCGACTATCACCCCATAGGTTACCGCCAGTCAGAACTGGTTAAGCTCGATATTTTGCTCAATGGCGATCATGTAGATGCTCTTTCAGCCCTTATCCACCGTGATAATGCCTACGAATTTGGCAAAAAGATATGTGAAAAGCTTCGCAAACTTATACCGCGTCAACAATACGATATTGCCATACAGGCAGGTATAGGGTCAAAAATAATTGCCCGCGAAACAATAAAAGCCTTACGTAAGGACGTTACAGCAAAATGTTATGGAGGTGATATTACCCGTAAGCGAAAGTTGCTTGAAAAGCAGAAAAAGGGTAAAAAACGTATGCGTCAGGTAGGTAATGTGGAGGTACCACAGTCAGCTTTTATGGCTGTGTTGAAACTTGATGATTAAGATTCACCTTTGCCGGCTACAACCAGGGTAATTTCCCCTTTCAGGATATTTTTTTCATAGTACTTGCTCAGTTCCTGAAGGGTTCCCCTGATATTTTCCTCATGGAGCTTTGATAATTCGCGACAAACACTTGCCTGCCGCTCTGGTTCAAAGGTTCGGGCAAGGTCACCCAGGGTTTTCAGCAATTTATGGGGCGATTCATAAAAAATCATGGTACGAGTTTCATCGCGCAAAGCTTCAAGCCTTGTTTGACGGCCCTTTTTTACAGGAAGAAAGCCTTCGAAACAAAACCTGTCGGATGGTAACCCACTATTTACCAGAGCAGGCACAAATGCGTTAGCGCCAGGCAGACATTCAACGGGTATGTTGTTGCGAATACATTCACGCACCAGCAAATAGCCAGGATCGGAAATGGAGGGTGTTCCAGCATCGCTTACCAGGCCCACAACTGCACCTGCAAGCATTTTTTCAATTACTGATTGCAAGGTTTTATGCTCATTAAAAAGGTGATGTGACATCATTCTGGCTTTTATGCCAAGATGAGCCAGAAGAATCCCGGTTTTACGGGTATCTTCAGCAAGAAGAACATCTACACTTCCCAAAACATTTATGGCCCTAAGGGTAATATCATCGAGATTTCCAACGGGGGTAGGGATGATGTAAAGCCGCATCTCAGATTGTTATATTTAAATTTTTCAGGGGAGGAAGATTCTCCGCACTTTTCCTACATATACCTGCGTTGAACCAGATTGGCAAACCGGTCAATAGTTTCGCCTGATCGTTGTCCGTCCCAGTTAAAATCAACGGTGTACTTATTGAGAAGGTCAAATGCTTCATGAATTGACTGGCAGGAGTTCAATTTACTCACCGCGTCGTTGTAAGCATTTAGATCACCCCCAAACAATTCATTAATAAACAGAAACTTTTCATTGATTCCGATAGCATCCTTGATGCTGCCCACTGGCTTTTGCTGCATTTTGGTTCCTATGCTTTTATCATCTCTGATGGATGCCAGCCTTTCGTAAATCGAACCTTTTTCCTGGGCAAATTTTTCTCCTACCAGGGTTACGGATTTTTCTTTCTTTTCTGCAACCGGCTCTTTAACTGGAACCACTGGCTGCACGGGCACCTGGCTTCTTACTGCTGCAGGCTCAGGGGCAGGCGTTTTAGAAAAAACAGGGTTGGGTTCACTAACCGGTGCCGTTGCAATGGTTGGTTTCTCCTGAATTTTCTGAATGGGTGGTTTTTCATCAGGCACAACAACTTCTGTAACCTCCTGCACAACCGGGGCAATAACTGGTTTCTCTTTTACAACAGGTTGCGGTTTAACTGCCTCAATGGGTTCTATATTCGCCGGTTTATCATTGGATGGCGGAGAATTAACCTCATCAACCTGTTTTATTACTCTGGATGTTTGGGTGATTCTCTCGCGCTGGTTTGAAACGCCCTGTACATTTTGGGTTTCAGTAATTTTGCGAAGCAGGTCTAACTCCCTGTATAGCAACCGGGTATCGTCCATGGCCAGGTCTATCTCTATCAGGTTGCGATCTCCCGACTGTTTTTCAATAATTTGAGAGCGTTTAACAATGTTTTCAAGCAGATTTACAATGTTTTCCTTTACTTCAGCAATACTCATAAAGCTCGATGGATTAGGTTTAAAAAATAAAATGTCCTGCAACCCTGCTCTGTTGTAATACAAAAATTAAATTTGCATATGTTTTAGGGCTTTGCCAACAATCGTTTTCTGTGGCCACGGGAAACAAAATTAATAAAGAAAACCCACTATTTTTAAATGTTTCTTGAAAAAGATATCGACTCCCGGCACGGCCGCGGCTGGATTGAAGTAATCTGCGGGAGTATGTTTTCGGGGAAAACCGAAGAGCTTATACGACGACTGAAACGAGCCAGAATTGCACGGCAAAGGGTAGAAATTTTCAAGCCTGCTGTGGATGTTAGGTATGATGAAGAAAAAGTAGTTTCGCATGATGCCCGTGAAATCATGTCGACACCGGTGCCTGCATCTCAAAATATTTTACTCCTTACTGGGGATGTGGATGTTGTGGGAATCGACGAAGCTCAGTTTTTCGATGCAGGTCTACCCGAAGTATGCACCCAACTTGCCGATTCAGGAATCAGGGTAATTGTGGCTGGTCTCGACATGGATTACAAGGGAAATCCCTTCGGCCCCATGCCCCAACTGCTCGCAGTGGCCGAATATATAACCAAAGTGCATGCTATTTGTGTAAAATGTGGCAATCTTGCCCATTTCTCACACCGCATTGTTGTGAATGAAAAACTGGTTATGCTGGGAGAAAAAGACTCTTATGAACCCTTGTGCCGAAAGTGTTTCAAAAAGCACTTCCAACACTGATATGAATATGCAGGCAATTTAAAAAACCGAACTTATCAACTTCCGGGTATATTCATTTTCCGGATTATTGTAAAGCTGGTCTGCTTCTGCCAATTCCGCAATATTTCCTGCCTGCATTACCATAATGCGATCGGCCATGAACTTAACTACTGAAAGATCGTGCGAGATAAAAATATAGGTAAGACCAAACTCGCGCTTGAGTTCGTTGAGCAGGTTTAAAACCTGGGCCTGAACAGAAACATCCAGCGCCGATACCGACTCATCGCAAATAATAAACTCCGGGTTAAGAGCCAAAGCTCTTGCAATACATACCCTTTGACGCTGGCCCCCAGAAAACTCATGGGGATAGCGGTAAAAATGCGCTGGTTGTAAACCCACTCTTTCCAGCAGTGAGATTACCCTGGTTTTTCTTTCCTTATCATTATTGCCAATACCATGCACTTTCATCGGCTCCATTATGGCGTTGCCCACTTGTATGCCCGGGGTCAGCGATGAATAAGGGTCCTGAAATATAATCTGTAGCCGGGGGCGCATTTTTCTCAGTTCTTCAGATTTTAACCCGGCAAGGTCAACTCCTTTGTAAACTACCTGTCCACTATTAAACCTGAACAGACGAAGCAAACTGCGGCCAAGGGTTGTTTTGCCACATCCTGACTCACCCACCAATCCCAGAGTTTCTCCTTTATATACTCCAAATGATACATTATTAACAGCGTGAAACCATTCAATAGGTTTGCCCAGGAGGTTTTTTTTAACTGCAAACCCAGCCATAAGATTCTTGATTTCAAGCACGGGAGGCGCAGAATAAATACCCTCATGCCTTATCTTTCTGGCTTCAATTGATTCGTTTACTATACCTGACATTGATGAATCATTGCCGGTCTCAAAGTCCGACACGGTAGGCAATTTTAGTGGTCGTGCACTGAGTGACGGACGACAGGCTATTAGACCCATGGTATAAGGATGCCGTGGTTGGGAAAAAATCTGGTTCACTTCCCCTTGTTCAACTATTTCACCCTGTCGCATTATGGCTACCCTTTTTGCCACCCTCGAAACCACTCCCAGGTCGTGCGAAATAAAAAGTATGCTCATCCCATGTTTTACCTGTAATTCGCCAAGCAGCTCAAGAATACTTTTCTGCACAGTAACATCAAGGGCTGTGGTAGGCTCATCGGCAATGAGTAAAAGGGGGTCGCAGGCTATCGCCATGGCAATCATAACCCGCTGTCTTTGTCCGCCCGACAATTCATGCGGATATTTGGCAAATGTACGGGCAGGATCGGGTAATTTTACCTCATTGAAAAGATGAAGCACTTTTTCACGGGCCTCCTTCAAACCTGCCTTTTTATGCCATAGCAGTCCTTCAATCACTTGCGAACCGCATCTTTTTACCGGATTCAAAGAAGTCATCGGTTCCTGAAAGATCATTCCGATATTGTTTCCCCTTATACCCTGCATTTCTATCTCACTAAGATTTAAAATATCAGTGCTTGCGGTGCCCTGACATTCGAACAAAATACTACCCGATGAAATAATAGTGGATTTACGTGGAAGAAGTCGCATAACTGCCAGTGAACTAACAGATTTACCGCTGCCTGATTCACCAACGAGACCAAGAGTTTCGCCGGGGGCTATAGAGAAACTTACACCCTTAACTGCATTAAGAGTCCCGGAATCGGTAGAAAATCCGATTGAAAGATTTTCAACTGAGAGCAACTTATTCATTGGAAGGCGATAAACAGAACTAAGCGAAACAACCTTTAAAGGTGCGAATGTACAAAAAGAGCATAAAAAAACCCCGGAGATTATTTCCGGGGCTACCAATCATCTAACCAAAAAAAACATGAAGAAAACACAAACAATCGAAACATTTTTTACGCAGAATATGCTTTTTATTATGATTATCCGCAATCTTGCCAGTGAACTGTTGACGCTGCTATTAAAAGCCTG
>JBBISA010000050.1:0-30777 GCA_037441525.1 Bacteroidota bacterium | reverse complement strand
CATCAGGGGGGTCAATATGACCGGATTAGGGGGTCAGTATCACCGGAATAACCAAAGTGCAACGAACCCGTCCTTTTCATGTAAAGCAATATTAAGATTGTTTCAAAACTTTCATCTCCCGATGGTGTTTACCAAACAATATTAATAAATTTGGCATTATAGTATTTCTATTAGTAAAGTGCAAAAACCAAATTGCCTGAATATATAATTTTTACGTTGATTATAATCATGAGAATCAGTAAAGAAAATGCAACTACAGGGTTCATAATTATGATGAGCCTTTTTTTAAGCTGTTGTCTTTTCTTTCAGTTTAGTGATGTTTCCCTGGCACACGATTTTATTGCTGCAAATAATTCTATTTCCATCTGTTACGATTCCAACTCAGAAATACTTGAAGATGACCAGATAGATAAAAATCTGGAGATTACATCATCTGTAGAAGAAAAGGAAGAAATCTTCTCTCCTCCTTGTGTCCGGTTATTTCCACCTTTTTCACCCCACTGGCAACCGCCAAAAATCGGTTAGCAGAATTACACTTTTCTCATTTTAATGCATTAACAAAATAGTTGTTGCCCCAAATGCATTTTACTATCATAATATCACATTCAAAATAAAATAACATGGACTTCAAAGAAATTTTTGCAACTCAACACAGGCAACGTCCTCAATATTATACACCATACCAGTTTAATAATGAAAACAATTACTCCTTGTATGGAAAACAGGAAAAATTTAACCCTTTCCAACTTCTGGAAAGTATCAGAAGAAACAAAAAGCTCAAGATACTCATCCTTGCCACTCTTGCTATTTTTCTGGTTATCATTATTGGTATAATACTTTTGTTACTTCCCCTGATAATAAACATTATCAATTATATTTATCAACATGGAATATCAGGAGTATTAGAACTGATAATGGATCATACGAACAAGTTATGGCATGGAGCAGAATAAAACAAGACCCAATGATACTTTGTTAAATATTTAAATGAATACAAATGAAATGTCCAACATGCAATATTTCCCTTGTAATGTCTGAAAGGCAGGGAATTGAAATTGATTATTGTCCGCAATGTCGTGGTATCTGGCTCGACCGGGGCGAACTCGATAAAATCATTGAGCGTTCAGCCAATGAAGCACAGGCTTCTTCGAGCCAGAAGGGTTTTGGTAATCCGCCCCAATTTGGTAATCAGCCACAATATGGTCAACAACCACCTTACGGCCACCAAAAATATTATAAGAAAAAACATTGGCTGAATGAGTTGTTTGATTAAATGAAATTAAGATAATTGGATTGCCGGATTTGATTTTAGCAATCGAATCTGGCATTTTTATTCAGTTTTACACATCCAGAAGTTTTCTGATGCCTAATGCCCAGTCAGAGCAAAGCATCGCTATTCTAATCAAATTTAAGTATTCCAATTTAAAACAATAAACTTAAATTTAACCTATCCAAACCAAATCCAAAAATCATGGAAAATACCAGAAACACTTTACAATCTGCCCCAGGAGATGGATCAGGTAAAATGGGCCGCAGAAAATTTATCGGCACCATAGCCACGGCCACTTTCGGGGCCACCATTGTACCCCGGCATGTATTGGGCGGAACAGGTTTTATTGCCCCCAGCGACAAGATCAACGTGGCCTATATTGGCTGCGGTACCCAGGGGCTAAGGGAACTGCCTGCTCTGCTTGCACTGCCCGATGTGCAGGTAACCGCCGTTTGCGACCCTCAGAAAATAGCCATCAACTTTTATGACTGGGGACCTACCGCACTTCGCGACATGATAAGGAACACCATTGGCAAGCCCAACTGGAATACGGGAGGTAACAATACCATTCCTGGTGGACTCGACAATGGCAAAGAGTTGGTGGATGGTTATTATGCCCATCAACGGCCCGGTGAAAGACTTTCAGGGTGTCGCGCATATGCCGATTTTCGTGAATTGTTGGTGAGGGAAACGGGATTAGATGCCGTGAAGGTGATGGCTACCGACCATGCCCACGGAGTAATTGCCATGGCGGCTATGCGCCGTAATATTGCCGTTACCATGCACAAACCCATTGCCAACAGGCTGGTGGAAGGGAAAATGGTGTGCGACTTTGCCAATAGGTCAAATGTGCCTACCCACCTGATTGCCTGGGACAGCAATGGCAATATGGATCAAATCATGGCATGGATCAATGGGGGGAGTATAGGTACATTGAGGGAAGTGCATAACTGGTCGTACCGCCCGGTGTGGCCGCAATATGCCAAATTGCCCACCGACCGGCCCCCTCTGCCCCAAGGCTTCAACTGGGACCTTTGGCTGGGACCGGAAGCCGACCGTCGTTATCATCCCCATTATACCAACATGACCTATCGAGGGTGGTACGACTTCGGCGGTGGTTCCATGGCCGATATGGGACACTACAGTCTGTGGTGTGTTTTCAATGCGCTGCAACTGGAAGGACCCACCATTATCGAGCCCAACCTGAGCCACGTATGCGACCTTCAGAACAATACTTCGGCCTATAAAATCAACAATGATTTTACCTACCCGTTTGCCTGTACGGTTAGATTTAAGTACCCTACCAAAGGAAACCGCCCACCCGTTGATCTGATCTGGTACGATGGAGGCATGAAGCCCCCTACTCCCAGGGAGTTTTACGACCGCAATATCGATTTCCCATCGGAGGGGATGATGTTTGTGGGCGACAAAGGCATCATCATGTCGTCGCAGTTTCTTGTGCGCGAACCCTATTTACTTTCAGGCGAAGTTAGGGATACTGTAATTGTTCCCCCGGCATCAGGTGCTGTTCGCCAGCCCGGCATCAGAAAGTTTATTGATGGGGTGAAAAACAAAACACAGGTAGAAGGCAGTTTCCGCGAAGCATGGCCCATTACCGAAGCAGTGAACCTGTATGGTGTGGCCCTGCGTGCCGGCAAAACACTCAGGTACAATGCCGCAGAAATGAAAGTGACCAATGATGCCAAAGCCAATGAATACCTTACAAGGAGTTATCGCACCGGATGGGAGATTGATAGAGTGTAAAGTGAGAAGTGAACAGTAAAAAGTGAAGGATTTTCCATTGTCTGCAGGATCTGGAAACGTTTTTAATTCTAATGCTTTATCTAATGCCGTTCTGTTTACGGAACGGACAAGGTGAATATGGAAACCGGGTTTTAGCCCAATTATAACTTCGGATGAGCCAAAGATCATCTCTGAAAACAATACAATAACTCAAAAATCAAAACCATGACCACACGCAGAGAATTTATCAAAAAAACCGGTGCCGCTTTGGGTGCTGCAGCACTGGCAGGCTCGATGCCGGCGGGACTAATAGGTTGTGTAAATGCCAGCCCGCAAAAACTATCGTTCGGCTTCCAGACCTGGACCCTTCGCGACCAGCTGGGCAACGACCTGCCCGGCACATTGAAAATGATGGCCGAAATGGGCTACCGGGAAGTTGAGATGTGCTCACCGCTGGGATATACAGGTACCCCATTCGAAAAATTCAACTCTATGACCGGAACGGAACTTAGAAAGATCATTGAAGACGCAGGACTTATTTGCGAAAGCTCTCACTACAATATGGGCGAACTGCACGATCATCTGAACAACCGCATCGAATGGTCGCACCAGATGGGCATTACCCAGATCATTGCTTCCAGTTTCTGGCTGCCGCGCGATGCCTCGGTTGATGATTACCGCCGGGCTTGCGATGAACTCAACGAAATAGGGCTGAAAACCAAAGCTGCCGGTATTCAGTGTGGTTTCCACAACCACCATATGGAATTTGAAAAGCGGGGCGACGTGCTGATCTATAATGCTTTGCTCGACCAGCTCGACCCCGGCCTGGTGAAAATGCAGTTTCAGGTGGCGGTGGTGAATATCGAGTATCATGCAGCCGATTATTTCCGCAAACATCCCGGAAGGTTTATCTCTGCCCATCTTGCCGACTGGTCAAAAGAACTAAATAAACAAGTACCTGTCGGCCAGGGTGATATAGACTGGCATGACTTTTTTGAAGCAGCCAAAACCGGGGGTGTGAAAAACTTCTATGTAGAAATGGACCCGTCCACTTTTAAGGAGAGTGCTGAGTTCCTGAAAGGAATGTAGCCAAAACCCAGGGGGTTTTATAGTGGCTGCATCAGAACTCTATTCCGGGCATTGAGCATTTGGAAACGACATCTTTATCTGAAAGAATCATACGCTGCCAAAAGGCACAGCGTCGGGTCATTTTCAGGTTTTGGAGACAACATCAATCATTTCCCTGGTTGTTCTTTTCCCGGTTCCTTCTGGCAACATCGCGCTTCCACAAAATATATAAAACCATAATTACTGCCGGGATAACAATGTAAAAGACAATATTTTCAGTGCTTTCGAAGAAATTGACCGGTTCGGGCTGATGGCGTGGCAGGTTCGATGGAGTTTGAGCGTAAACCATTGATGGAAGCAAAAATAATAGCCAGAGAGAATTACTGATGATAATTTTGGCCATTTTTCTGAGTGCTATTTTAATCATAACGTTTTTATTTTCAGGATTAACATACGCAGATGGATTTTGATTGAACTGATCATGTTATTCTTTTTCAATGAGGCTGATTCCGGCATTGTTCAATAGTATGCGTCTTTGTTTGTACAATGCTCCTACTGCTTTCTTGAAGTTTTTCTTGCTCATTTTCAGGGCCTTGTATACTTCTTCGGCGTCGGTTTTATCGGTAATGGGTAAAAATCCGTCCTGCTCATGCAGGGCGTCAAGAATCCTCTGCACCATATCGTCCATTTTGTTTTCGTAACCGGTAGGTTGTAAACCAAGGTCAATTTTGCCATCTGGGCGCACCTGCAAAACATATCCCTTCACAGTTTGCCCCGGTTTTATATTTTGAAACAACTGGTTTGAGTAGAGCAAACCCTGGTGTTTCTGGTTAATGATGGCTTTGTACCCCATTTCAGTACGAGTCCAGATAAGCAGTTCCACTTCCTGGCCCTGTGAATAGGTTGCAGGTTCCACATCGAGAAATTTCTCCAGACGCGCTGAGGCGGCAATTCGCTTGCTTCTCGGATCAACATAGAGATAAACCAAATACGATCTTCCCTCTTCCATTTTTGCATTCTGCTCCTTAAACGGTACAAGCAGGTCTTTATCGAGCCCCCAGTCAAGAAAAGCGCCAATGCGATCTACCACCTTTACCTTAAGCCAGGCAAACTCACCCACCTGGGCTCTGGGTTTTATGGTGGTGGCAATGGGCCGGTCTGACGAGTCGAAGTAAATAAAAACTTCCAGCATATCTTCGGGTAGTGTGCCCTGGGGTACCCACTTGGTGGGCATGAGGATTTCGCCCATTTCGCCCCCGTCGAGATAAATCCCAAAGTCGAGCTGTTTCACCACGCGCATGGTGTTGTATTTTCCGGGTTGTATTTCCATATTGAGATTGGATTTAAGCCATTGCAAGAATTAATCTTGAAAAAAACATCTGGCAAAATTCTCTAAAAAAACCAGTGGATGAAATATCAAATAAAGAGAGCAAAAGTAACCATAATAGCAATAACCTTGTACCGTAGATGTGCTGGACGACATCTGGTTCACGGAAGCAGAGTTGTCGGACGACTTTAGGTTCGTCCGACAACTTTAGCAGTCTCTTTACCCTTTATTCTCCAAAAACACCAACCCCAGTTCCTTTATTCTTTCGTATGCCAAAAGCTTACCTTTTCGGGTTCCGCAAATATCAAGGTAGGATGAGAACTCCCAATCTTCAGGGGTGGCAACTAACCATGATTTTACAGGATTATTCAGTATATAGTTATAGCAAACATTGGGGTATTGATATTTGGGCACTTGCAGGTTTATCCTTGCAACCCCCTGAGAGTAATACCAGGCTTTTGAAAGTTTATCATTGCTATTCAGGCACAATGCTTTGGATTTCTGCCTGAATACAGACCCGGAAGAACCATTTTGAAGGTTAACTGCCCTCGTATATGATGAAAGCAATATGTCTATGGATTTATTGAGTGATGTATATTTAACGGCAGGATTAGCCTTACTTTCGTTTTTGGCAGATATTTCATTAACCGGAATTTCCAAATCATTTACATATATCATCAGATGAAAATAATTTGGCATGAGACACCAGGCAAGAATATCGGCAAATGGAGAGATGTGAGTTTTTATCTTTTTGAGAAAAAAAAGGTGGTTGTCTCTTGAAAAAAATACCTTTCCCCGCTTATTCCCCTGATTAAAAACATGGTAAATGTGGTTCTTTTCAAAAATCATAGATGTTTATTTTGCTTGTATTCAAATTTAACCATAATGGCCATAGAGTTGTCGGACGACTCCCAGCTCGGCTGAGCACTCAGAACCAATCGGGATTTTGAAGCAGATTGCGAATATCATCCATCTGTTTTTCGCTTTGCAATTGCTGTATCCATATAAGCTTTGCAATGATAAGATCTTCAAGAGAGATAAGAGATAATCAAACGTAGGATTCCTTTACTGATCGTCTTTAGCCAAATGCAACCCTACCATATTCTGTATCTTTCCGGAGAATGAAATCTAACTTAAAACCTGTATCATTATCAATAATGTTAAACATCTCCCTTTTTCTCACCTCGGCAAAAACACTCTCTCTCGAAAAATAGGAATTGCTGAATTCAGAAAGCAATGAATCAACCTGCTCATCCGGCAGTTCTATTACAATATTCATATCCCTGGTCATCCGGGGAATAGCATACATATTCATGGCAATACTTCCTGATATCATACAGGGAATACCTGTTTCATTCAGAAAGTTGCATACACGCTTCAGGAGTCTTGAAAATCATGGGTAAATAGCTGTCATATAATTCTGGAACCGAATTCAAATGTAAAAGTAAAACCATAGTTTCTTATTCAATACCCTTCAAATCATCTGATAGAAGCAAAAAAAAACCACCCCCGCTTAAACGAGGGTGGTTGTCACCTGAGTTTATTTACTTCTTACAATAATAACAATTATACGGCGAATGCGTTGCCAATAAAGAATGTAGCTGCAAGAGCGATAATAGCATAGAGCTCTGGGAATACGGCAAGGATAAGGGTTTTGGTACCCACATCGTAACCAGAGCCTACAGCTGCGATACCATTGGCACAAACCTGTCCCTGACGGATAGCTGAAAGCAAACCAGCCAGCCCTAAAATGATACCTGAACCGAACACTGCACCTGCCTGTGCCCAGCCAATTCCGTCGTTGAGCAAACCAAAACCATTGAGAAGGAAATAGCCGGCAAAACCATACAGACCCTGGCTACCGGGAAGAGCTGTAAGAAGAATATAATTACCAAAAGCATCTGCATTCTTTTTCATAGCTCCAACAGCAGCATTACCCGCTATAGTAGTACCAAAGGCGCTACCAACACCGGCAAGTCCAACCATTAAACCCACACCAATATAAGCTAAAACAATAGGTTCCATAATTTTTATTTATTTTAAGTAAAACAATTAAATTAATTTCTTGAAAGGTTGATATTTTTTGCCGCCACCAGTGAAGCCGGCGTTTTTGTAAAACTCTACAAAGGTAAGACGAATGGGGTGTACAAATGCCCCCAGGGCCGACATGAACAATGTAATGCCATGGCCGAACACCAGGATAAGGATCATAACCAATGGTCCGAGAATAATATTATCGGGTGCCATGCTCACAGCCATACTGTTGAAGACCATGCCCAGAATAGCGCTCGAAACTCCAAGTGCAAACAATCGCAGGTATGAAAGCAGGTCGCCCAGCAATCCGGTGAGCATTCCATAGGTATCCCATATTCCCAGCCCAAAGTTCATAAGTATATTTCGCTTAGGGTGGTTGATGATGAATATAAGAAGTCCGGAAACGGCAAGTAAACTGTAAAGGGCAATCTTATATGTACCTTCGGCAATCATTTCCTGGCTATTGAGGCCATACAGTGCACCACCTCCAATGAGCAGTAGCAGCCACCCTATGGTTGAAAGAGAATAAATGAACCCGAAAGTGCGGGTAATATTCATAACCTTTACCACCATCCCGAAGAGTATCTGCACCACCCCCATGATAATGGCAAGGTTGAACAGTTGCGATGGTTCGAGCATGAATTTCTTATATTGTTCGAGCCATGGAATTTCAGCCTCGATAAGGTTGATGCCGAAAATTGTTCCGGTAAGGATTCCAAAAACCACAGTTGCAAGACCAAGGTACTGGGCAAGCGTAAGAATTGGTTTGTATGCCGGCACTTTAAGTTTGGCAATGGCAGCCGCCAGAATGATGAGCAGACCATAACCGGCATCGCCAAGGCAGAACCCAAAGAACATCATATAAAACGGAGCAAAGAAAGGCACCAGGTCCAACTCTCGGTGATTGGGCAGTTCGTAGAATTCGCCAATAGGCTCAAACAGCTTTGCAAAACGATTGTTTCTGAGCTTAATGGGCACTTTCTCATCCAACTCAGGTTTTTGCTCAATGTGTACGATATGATGTTCGTCGAGAAAAGCATTGAGCTCGCCTTTTATGTTCTCAGGCACCCAACCCTCGAGCAGCATAACTTTTTCTTCAGCTTCGGCGCGGGTATGCATAATGGCAGTATCGAAATGAACCGATTCGGTCATCTGCTTCCAGTACTTATCGATAGCATCGCGGCTTTGCGAAGCATGCTTATCAAACAGATTCTGAAGGTCTTCGATTTCCTGCTCACAGGTTTCCTTTTCGGCAAGCAACTGGCTTAGTGGCTTTTCAGGGGCTCTTACTTCTTCTGCAGGAACATCGAACGTAATCATTCCGCGCTCCATACAGACAAAAAATACCTGTCCTGTTTGTCGTGAAACCACTTCAATGGGATATTCCTGCATCCAGTTTTCATCGAATTTCTTGACCTCGGTAACATAGTAGCGGAACCTGATTCGGCTTTCCCTGAGTTTGTCAATGGTTTCAGTTGAAAAATCGCCCCATGGCTCTGCCTGCTGAATCTCTTTCTTTAGGACATTTAGATGTTGATGTTTAAGGTCGATGGTCAACATGGCATTCTTTACGATATCGAAAGCTTCGGCGCCCGAAACTGTGCAGTCGGCATCTTTGCGTTCAACTTCCCTTTTGACAAGGAACCTGATCACATTCTCAATATCCCTGATGTGTTCGTATCTATCCCTTATCTCAGTTGTTATTTCCTTCTCCTTTTCAATAATATGCACCATTCCCATACGGCGCAAATCCATCAAAAACTTGCGATAGTCCTTGTGATACACGAGGAAGGAATATTTCATCATAGGTTGTATCATACGCTTTCCTCCATTTCCTGAATACGTGATTTAACGATTTTCTGAGCTGCTTTGGAAAGGTTTTCCTCATCTTCCATAAAACGCTTTATTTTGCGAATGGCGTCCTGGAATCCGGGGATTTGTACCTTTTCGTAGAGATTCACCTTTTGGGTAGTTTTGCGGCGGGCATGATCCAACAGTTTCATTTTCTGGTTGAAAACTTCACTTTCGATGGCAATTCCGGCCAGCTCTTTAGAGATGGCTATACCATCGAGATACCACGGAGGCTTGTTGAACACACTGAACTCTTTCACGTGGAAACTGATACTATCAAGAACGGGAGTTTTTACTCCGGCGATCTTTTTTACCGACAGGTCAACATCATCAATAGAAACCAGGGAGTTGTCAAATTCGCCCCAGATATCAAGTGCGTGTTGGTAGGCCAGCAGTTTGTTTTCCAGTTTCTGTTCCAGTTTTTCAGCTTCCATTTTGGCTTTCTTTACCTCAACCCGCAGTGCAGACTCCTTGTTCTTAAGGGTAGGCAATGCCTTTACCCTTACCTTGAGCTGCTTGTCGAGCTGTTGCAGAGATGTTTTGTTATACTGAAATTTAATTGCCATAATATGTTTTGTTTAAGGGAACTAAAAACCGTTTTAAACTATGATCGGTTTTTCGTTTCCCATCAATTTTTTTTCCAGTATTTATCTACAAACACCTGTTTCAGGCCCACTTCTACGGGCGAGAAGTTTTTGGCGAACAGTTCGTAAGCAGTATCAAGCATGGTATTCACTTCAATATTTACGTCGATTGCCAGTAGTTTTTCTGAGTAGGCCCTTGCAAACTCGAGGGTACGCTCGTCGTAATTTGTAAGGTCGAAACCGTTCTCAAGTTTTGTTTTGGCATTTGCGGCATCGGCATAAAGACGAACAGCAGCATTCATTACCTGTGGATGGTCTTCGCGGGTACGCTTTCCAATAACCAGCTGTTTCAAACGTGAAAGTGAGCGGAACGGATCCACGATAACTTTACCAATGTCAGAGTCTTTGCGCAGAAAGAGCTGCCCTTCGGTAATATAACCGGTATTATCGGGGATAGCGTGCGTGATATCGCCGCTCGACAAACTGGTCACCGCAATAATTGTTATGGAACCGCCATCGGGGAATTGCACTGCTTTTTCGTACAAACGGGCAAGGTCAGAATAGAGCGAACCAGGCATACTATCCTTTGACGGGATTTGGTCCATACGGTTGGAAACGATACTGAGGGCATCGGCATACAAGGTAAGGTCTGTAAGCAGTACAAGCACCTTTTGTTGTTTTTCAACGGCAAAGTATTCGGCAGCAGTAAGGGCCATATCGGGCACCAGCAAACGCTCAACGGGTGGATTTTCAGTAGTGTTGATAAACCCTACAATACGGTCGAGTGCTCCGGCATCGTCGAAAACCCTTTTAAAGTAGAGATAGTCGTCGTTGGTAAGCCCAACTCCACCCAGGATGATTTTGTCGGCCTGAGCACGCAATGCTACCATTGCCATTACCTGGTTAAAAGGCTGGTCGGGGTCGGCAAAGAATGGGATTTTCTGGCCGGTTACCAGTGCGTTGTTGAGGTCGATACCGGCAATACCGGTAGCGATAAATTCTGATGGTTGTTTACGGCGAACAGGATTAACTGACGGACCTCCGATTTCGCGCTCCTGGCCCATGATCTCGCCACCATCGATGGGTTCGCCATAGGCATTGAAGAAACGGCCTGCCAGGTCTTCTCCCACTTTGAGGGTGGGCGATTTGCCGGTGAAAATAACTTCAGCGTCGGTGGCGATACCTTCGGTACCGGCAAACACCTGAAGGGTAACCACATCTTCCATGATCTTAACCACCTGTGCAAGACGGCCATCAACAATGGCAAGTTCTTCGTTGCCAATGCCGCTGGCACGCAACGACACAGTGGCCTTGGTTAGCTGAAACAGCTTGGTATATACGCGTTGAAATGCTTTAGTGTCCTTTTCCATTATGCAACCTTCCTTTCGTGGATTATAGTTTCAAGTTCTTTTTCATTTTTGTGGAAATTTTCGCTCAGGAAAACCGAATAGTTCATTTGCTTGAACTGGTTAATAACCCTTTTGAAAAAGGGGTTGACTTCGTCGAAGGAATTGAATTTGAAATCGGTTTTAAGCACTCCCACAACCTTATCGAGCATGTATCGCTGACGTTTGAAATCGGAGCTGGAATCGATCTTATCGAAAGCATCCTGTTGTGAGATCACAAAGTCGACTACTTCACCTTTCCAGTAAGTAATATGATACTCGAGGGGAACGCCGTCGTCGCCAAGGATGTTAATCTGCTCATAAGATTCCTTACTGCGCAGCAATGCATCTTTTGCAAACAGAACATTGGGCACCCATTGCTCTCCATTGTTTTTATTGAGATATTCGATGATTTCGGGATATTCGAGGTATTTTGAATAACTTTCTATGGGATCAATTGCCGGATACCTTTTGCTGTCGGCTCTTTGCTGAGAAAGAGCGTAAAAACAGCGGGCGGCCTTTTTGGTAGATTCAGTAACGGGTTCTTTAAGGTTACCACCGGCAGGCGATACAGTACCGATAAAGGTAATTGAACCGGTTTGTCCATTGTTAAGAAAAACAAAGCCTGCTCTTGAATAGAAGTTTGAGATAATTGCCGGCAGATCCATTGGGAAACCGTCGGGGCCGGGGAGCTCTTCCATACGGTTCGACATTTCGCGCAGCGCCTGTGCCCAACGCGATGTAGAGTCGGCCAGAAGGAGAACTTTCAGACCCATTGTGCGGTAATATTCGGCAATGGTCATTGCAGTATAAACCGAAGCTTCGCGGGCAGCTACGGGCATGTTGGATGTGTTTGCGATGATGGTGGTACGCTCCATCAGTTTGCGGCCTGTACGCGGGTCTTCCAGTTCGGGGAATTCGGTAAAAATCTCCACTACCTCGTTGGCACGTTCGCCGCAGGCAGCAATGATAACCAGGTCGGCTTCGGCCTGCTTTGACAGGGCGTGTTGTAATACTGTTTTACCAGAACCGAACGGCCCGGGGATAAAGCCTGTGCCTCCTTCTGCAATGGGGTTAAGGGTATCAAATACGCGAACGCCTGTTTCGAGCACCTTAAATGGTCTTGGTTTTTCGCGAAATGCCCTGATTGGAACCTTCACTGGCCATTTCTGTACCATGGTAACCTTCAGTTCCTTGCCCGATGTGTCGGTAAGAACTGCCATGGTATCGTGCATTTTATAAGTGCCGGCTGCGGTAACACTTTTCACGGTGTATTCGCCTTTAAAAGTAAATGGAACCATGATCTTATGTCCGATCCAGTTTTCCTTTACTTCACCCAGCCAATCGCCTGAAGATACCTTATCGCCAGGTTTTGCCATGGGTGTAAACTCAAATTCCTTTTCATTGTCAAGAGGATCGGTATATTCGCCCCTTTTCAGGAATACACCGGTCATTTTATCAAGGTCGTTCTGCAGACCGTCGAAGTTTTTTGAAAGCAGGCCAGGGCCAAGGGTTACCTCGAGCATGTGTCCTGCAAATTCCACTTCCGAACCAACCTTAAGTCCGCGGGTGCTTTCAAACACCTGCACGTAAACTTTGTGCCCCATGATTTTGATCACCTCAGCCATAAGGCGGGTGTTGTCGTGTTTAATAAAACATATCTCGTTCTGGGCCACGCGGTCGCGCGTTTCTACGATCACAAGGTTGGCAATAATTCCAGTTACCTTACCAATTGAATTCATATATATCTATTTTTCTGTAAATGTTTCGGGTAATTTATAACTCGATTTCAGCTCTTTAAGCAGTTGCATAAATAGTTCGGTACCATATTCCCGGTCAAGAGCAAGCCATCTTTCCACAATTCCAAGCTTAAGGATAAAAGCCAACACACGGTCAATGGTAAAGTACTCAAAGAAAGTAACCTCTTCAAGGTAGCTCCATTTCAACTTATCGATAGCCTTTTCTTTTTCCTGCACATTGTCGGTTTTGGCGATATTCATTACGTCTTCCATCCATGAAATTTCGGCACTTAAGCCAAAATCGCGGGTATGGCTGCGCCGGATGGCTTCCGTTATCTCATCGTCGCCAATAACCTGGTTTTCATGGGGAATATCATACTTACGGCATATAATTGCTGTGAGCAGGTTGTTCAGGTCGCGGTTAAAACGGTACCATGGTGCCAGAAAACCATCAGTCAGTGTTCCGGTGAACGAATAGAAAAGGGTTGTAAGCTGGTTTTCGAAACTCATACCCGCAACAACGGGTTCATTGTTTTTGAAAGCATTAATAAAACGGTCCATGTAATGGGGAAGAATACCGGATGGCTCTTTGATACTGTCTTCCATCTCCTCGCGGGTGAAACATCCTCGTGGATCGAATTCCTTGTCACCCTTTTCGAGCAGATTCAGAAGGTTTGCATTGTCGATTGGGTAAAACAGATACGCCACCAGTTTATAATCCTGTGGATGTAGGTCTGTTTGCAGGTCGATCCTGAAATCATTTTGCGTGCGTGTAAGCTTATGCGCATCCAGGGTCAAATCCTGCAGGCCTGCTACCAGGCAATAATAGTTTCGTTTCACTTTTCAGGGTTTTAAATTAGATGGCTTTTCAGATAAAATGCTATGGGAATTTGTATTCATACCTTTATTAGTATATACGGTTCAACCAGTTATCATTGAAGATTAAATAAGGTATCCCCATTCTTTATTCTTTTCCGAAAAGCATTTCAACGAGTCGGGGTCTGAGATAGCCGCGGAAAAGATTATCGAAATCGTCGTCAGAAAAGCTGATCAGGTATCCACCATCTTTAGGCCCGATTTTAAACCCACCTGCAATTTTATCGCTATAGGCTACTTCAACCCCAGCACCTAAAACCTGCGAAACTTTTCCCTTGAAGAAGGCTTCCAATTCCTGTTGCTTTTCGGCAGGCAGCAATACTTTCACATCAACAGCAGCATCGCCCTTAGGATTCCAGTTCTTAACCAGTGTCTGAATAAGCTCGCGGGTAAAATCTTCTGATTTGAAAGCCCCTTTAACTTCAGGAGAAATGGCCTTTGTTTCGAGCATGCCCACAATTTTCTGACGTGTATCGGAAATGAACTGACGGGCAGAAAGCTGAAGTTCATTAAGAGAATTTTGTTTTAATTCCCCTGCTTGTTTTTCAGCATTTTTTACGATTTCATCGGCCCTTTTGTTAGCCTGAGCAAGAATATGGTCGGCTTCGGTACGTGCAGTGTTTAAAAGTTTATCGCCTTCCTCCCTGGCCTTTGAAACACCTTCCTGATAAATCTTTTCGGTTAATTCCTGAAGTTTTGTTTGCATAACTTAAAGCGTTTAGTATTATTAGGGTTTACTATATTTTATAGTTTATGAGTTTTCCAACTCTTATTATTTTCTATTTAAATCTCATCACCAGAAACATAACATCATGACCAACAAAGCTTTATACTCAAAGGCCAACAGCCTGCTAATTTAAGAAAAATACATGGAGCAGATTTTTACAAAGCCAATTAAAAAGAGCAATTTTGTGCCTGTTATTTTTTACGCGGTGCAAAAATAAAAAAAATTGGGGATGTTAATCACTTAACAACACTTAAAAATATCTGCACTTTACCAAACCCCTTTATCTTCGATTAAATTATTTTTTTTCCGGCCAAATATTCTTTTCATCTTGCCCAAAAGTAAATATTTCTGTAAATCTCAGGTGAAAAAACAGAAGGTAAACAACTTACTTTCGGCAGATTTCAATTTCGGTTAATATGTCTAACTTTACGGTGCATGTAATTTGATGGAGTATGAACAACCGGCAAATATTCTTCCAAAATCTGGCCCAAACATCGCCTGCCCCAATGGCGGTGGAAATAGAAAGAGCTTCAGGAGTTTATATGTATGGCCCTGATGGCAAGAAATATTTGGATCTTATCTCAGGTATATCGGTAAGCAATACTGGTCATTGCAATCCCGAAGTTGTTGAAGCCATAAAAAAACAAGCCGAAACCTATGCCCACCTTATGGTGTATGGCGAATTTGTGCAAGGGCCACAGGTGCAGCTGGCCAAACTTTTATGCAATAATTTGCCAACCCACCTAAACAGTGTTTACCTTGTAAACTCGGGCACCGAAGCCACCGAAGGAGCCATGAAACTTGCCAAACGCTATACAGGCCGGCATGAGATTGTTGCCTTTTGCAATGCCTACCATGGCAGCACCCAGGGTTCGCTCAGCATAATGGGCGATGAAACAATGAAAAAGGCCTTCAGGCCATTGTTGCCTGGCATCAGGTTTATCGATTTCAATAACCCATTACATCTTAGTTTTATCACAACCCAAACGGCGGCTGTTATTGCTGAAACAATACAGGGAGAAGCCGGTGCTATTGTCCCTTCGCGTGATTATATGCAACAACTCAGGCAACGGTGTACTGAAACAGGCACATTGCTGATCCTTGATGAAATACAGGCCGGCTGTGGCAGAACAGGAAAATTATGGGGATTTGAGCATTTCGGTATAGTCCCCGATGTTTTGTTACTGGCCAAAGGATTTGGTGGAGGGATGCCGTTGGGGGCCTTTGTCTCCTCTGCCGAAATAATGGAATGTCTTACCCACAGCCCGGTGTTGGGCCATATTACCACTTTTGGAGGCAATGCAGTTTGTGCCGCTGCTGCCCATGCAAATTTCAGCATAATTATCAGGGAAAAATTGTGGGAAAACGCTTCAGAACTTGAAAAGGTGTTCAGGAAAAACCTTACCCATCCTGCCATTTTATCTATCAGAGGAAAGGGATTAATGCTTGCTGTTGAGTTTGGGAGCTTTGAAACAAACAAGGCTGTTATTGATAGCCTTGTTGAACTTGGCGTAATTACCGACTGGTTCCTTTTTGCGCCCAACTGCCTGCGAATTGCACCTCCACTGATCATAAGTGAAAAACAGCTTTTGGATGCCTGCGAGGCAATCCGGATTGCAATTGATAAAAATCATTAAGATAATAAAGCAATTTATTGCCCGGATTGGGCAGATAATTTACTTTTAAGAACTAAATACAGGAAGTTATGCAAAAGGAAGTGATTGAAATACTGAAGAAGAATCCCATAGCCAACCTGCCCGTTTTGGGTTTTTTCCAGAATTATCGTGCTGAGAAGTACTTAATTGAAAACGACTCACTTATTATTACAGGTACAAGTGATTTCAAATGGGCTTATATGTCGGTTCATTCGTCTGATGATTTGGCCGTTTTGCTCGAGAAGCTGAATTTTGAAACTCTTTATTTTGCCAATGTTGAGGAGTGGATGATACCTCAATTAAAAGTCAGGCATAGAATTGAATGGAAACTATTTACAAATCGCTACTACCTTCCCGATGAAATTGAAGTTGCCCTATCGGAAAAAAGTTCAACATTTCTGGATAAATCGCAGGCGAAATTCATATTCCACAATTCTTCATACAAGGATTTTACCTCGGAAGAATATATTGTAGAGCGTCTGGAACGCGACATAAGCGCCGGTATCTGGATTGACGATAAACTTGCCGGCTGGGGCTTGACCCATGATGATGGCTCATTGGGTTTTTTAAATGTCCTTTCAGAATACAGGGGCAAAGGGATTGGAGAGGCAGTTTTCAGAACCCTTATCAATGCAAAACGTGAGAAAGGAATGCCCGTATTTGTAAATGTTGAGCCACAGAACAAGCAATCCATAAGCCTTCTCGAAAAACTTGGATTGGTATTCGACCGCTCAGTTAGCTGGGTAAAACTATCCTAAGACTTTTCAGGTGAAGATTCCTGTTTACCTTCCGATGATTTTTTTTCAGCATCTTCAAGTTCATCCATAACATATCCTTCACCCTTGGGCATCTTAGCCTGATGGGCCGCTTTTGCTATCATATGCGATGCAACAGGTGCCGTTAGAATAATAAATACGATCACCATTAGGGCTTCCACAATAACGATCCATTGCACATAAACTAAGGAAACGGCGGCAAGCATAAGCAATGCGCCAAGCGATGCAGCCTTTGTTATGGCATGCATTCGCATATAAACATCAGGAAGCTTTACCACCCCTATTGCTGCCACAAGCATGAACAGTGAACCGGTAATCAGTAAAAAAGCAGCAATCCATTCTACCATTTTCTTATCCTCCTGATTAAAAATTTAGCAAAAGCAATATTACCCATAAACACCAGCAGGGCAACTGCCACGGCAACATTAAGAAAAACGGTTTGCCCGGTAGCCATGGTGTAGGTAACTGTTAAACCAATCACAAGCGATGCTATGAGATCCATTACCACAATCCTGTCGGGCAGTGTAGGGCCAAGAAGCAACCTGTACAAGCCCAGGAACATACTTATGGTAATGCTGAAAAAACTTATATAAACTGCCACGGTCAAAACCGGCGATGTTATCATTTCCATAACTAAATCGTTTGTTTATGTATTGCAATCATGCAATAAAAAGTACTAAATACTACTCAAAAATCTGTCTGATTTTATGTTCAAGTTCGTTTTTCATTTTATCAATAAACTTTTTCTTGTCGTGCAGATACATTGCATGCACATATATTTTCTTTTTGTCGGGGCTCATATCCATGGTAAGGCTTCCGGGAGTCATTGAAATAAGATTGGCAAAGGCAATTATGGCCGTATCGGTGTTCAGGTCAACAGGGACTTCAACAATACCCGGTTTCATAAGATCGGTAGGAGTAATAATATCCCAGGCAACATAAAGGCTCGAAAGCACAAGTTCATTCAGGTAATAAAACACAAACAGAATTGCTCTGAAAAACCTTACCCAGAATTGTATAAATTTTCTCATTTGAAAAATTCTTTTTATGGGTTTAAAATATTCATCTACCTAAAACAGCATCAATATACAAGGCAGGATTGGTCATTTGAATACCAGCTTCTGTGGCAATTTCGATGGCAGGTCCGGCAAATATGCCGAGTGCAAGAATGGCTACAACCAGTAGGCCGGTGGCAATGGTTGTTAGTGGATGAACCCTCCCATTGATATCAATATTCTCAGGTTGTTTTTTCCAATATGCTTCATTCCAAATTTTCACCATGGAAAAGAGGGTGAACAAGCCGGTAATAATTGCCACGGCAGTGATAAGGTAATCTCCGGCTTCAAAACCACCTTTTACCAGAAAGAATTTCCCAAAAAAACCTGGAGTTGGGGGTATGCCTGCCAAAGAAAGTGCCGGAACAAAAAACAGCACGGCAAGCAAAGGACTGGTTTTGTATAAACCACCCAGACACTTCAGATCGTACCTGCCTGCCCGCTGAAATACCAGCCCTCCCGCCAGGAATGTGGCAGTTTTGGAAAGCATATTGTGTACTGTAAAATAAAGTGCTCCGGCAATACCTGCAACGGTAAAAATGGCAATCCCCATCACCATGTAGCCCACCTGACTGATGATATGAAAGGAAAGAATTTTCCTGATATCGTATTGCGATGCGGCCATGAGAACCCCAATAAGCATTGTAAACCCAGCCAGTGTGAGTATAAATATTTTCCAGAAGATTACATCGAACACAACAAACAAGCTATAAAACCTAAAAATGGTATAAACACCCACTTTGGTGAGGGTACCGGCAAACAGGGCAGTTACGGCAATTGGCGGAGTGTGGTAAGAGGCAGGCAGCCAGAAAAAGAAGGGAACAAGTGCCGATTTTATACTGAAAGCAATAAAAAACAACATAAGCGCACTGTTTATATAGGTATCGTTTTCCCAATGGCGCATCTTACTGGCCAAATCGGCCATGTTGAGGGTACCTGTTTGCCCGTAAAGCACCCCTATGGCTGATACAAAGAATATTGAAGCAACAAAGTTGATGGAAATATACTTGATGGAACCACGCAATTGCTCAGGGCTACCGCCAAGGGCAATCAGTACAAACGAAGATGTTAGCATTACTTCGTACCAAACGTACATATTAAACAAGTCGCCTGTAATAAATGCGCCATTCACCCCCATAAGCAAACTGAAAGCAAGCGGATAGTAACCGGTAGTTTGCCGCTCGCGGTCGATAAAACCAGGCGAGTAAATCATTATAACCACCGATACGAAACTTGTGGTGAGCATAAGAACCGCGGAGAAAATATCGACCACAAGAGTTATTCCATAAGGTGCTACCCAGCTTCCTGCCTGCATTACCAATATTCCATTTCGGTTTACGTCAATCAGAATAACAAGACTGATGATGGTAAGGATAATACTGGAAAAAATACTGAACCCCTGCTGAAAAATAAGATACCGGCGGGTAAATATGAGTACCACCATAAATAAAAGCGGCAGAATAATAGGAAGTATTAGTATCATATTGCTATTCGTGGTCTGAAAGCTGATCAAAATCAACTGTTTTGGTTACTTTATAAAAACGATAAACCAGCGTAAGGGCAAAAGCAGTTACACCCAGCCCGATCACTATTGCTGTAAGAATCAGCGCCTGAGGCAAAGGATCGGACATTCCGATGGTTTCCCCTGCCACTCCCCGCAAAAAAGCAGGTTTAGAACTGGTAAGACCACCTGCTACAAAAATCAGCAAATTGGTGGCATGCCCCAGAAAGATCAATCCAAGTATCAGCTTAAATATATTGCGACGCAGTAGCATATAAACAGCCGCTCCATACAATACTCCTATTAAAATTGCCAGTAGAAACAACATTTCACTCTTCCTCCATTATTGAAAAAGTAACCAGTGTAAGCATACCGGCTACCGTAAAATAAACACCAACATCGAAAAGCAAGGGGGTGCCGAGCTTGAGCTCAAGCATTGTACCCTTTAGCAAAGTGGCCCATTGACCTGTCATGTATGGGTTTGATTTCCATACAGCGGGTAAACCACTCAAAGCAGCTATCAATAAACCTGTAACGGTAATGACTAGGGGACTAAATCTAAGGTTTTGGGTGGTGTAGGCCACACCAAACGCCATAGCATATAATATATATGCAGAACCAAGTATCAATCCTCCAATAAATCCGCCTCCCGGCTCATTGTGTCCGCGATAAAGTACCACAAGCGATACCAATATCAGAAGGGGTTTCAAATGACGGGCTGCTATTTTCAAAATAATTGATTCCATAGTGTTTAGTCCTTTTTACCCAGTTTAATAATTGCGAAAATACCCAGGGCTGCTACTGCCAGAACAGTAATTTCCCCAAGCGTATCAAGCGCCCTGAAATCAACAAGTATAACATTAACAATATTCTGCCCGTAAGCCATTGTATAGCTTACCTGCTTAAAGTATTCCGAGATTGGGGTTTCGAGGGATGAAGTGCCTGCCTGTAGAACCAGAACCATAAAAAAAGTACCCACAACTGTTGCTACCAGTGCATCGCGCATTCGGGCACCCGTGGTCGAGAGGTCTTTGTATCTGGGTAAATGGTAGACTACTGCCATAGCCAGGATAACCATCAGAGTTTCAACCATTATCATGGTTATTGCAAGGTCAACACCACTGTAGACAATAAATATAATAGTAATGCCAAATCCGATAACACCCATTGATATAAGTGATACTACCCTTGAGCGCGATGCCACTGCCGAAAATGTAGCTGCAATAATCAGTACCACTATGGCAACCAGATTAAGTGGCATTGCCGAAAAGTCGAGTTCAATAACCAGCGGATCGGCTTTCCAGATCATTACCCAAACAAGTATTGATGCAACAACAAAAATGGTCATCAGGTAGAATCGATGATAACCATGCTGAAGGGTTTTGGTTTTTCGCTTGGTAAAATAGAGGAAGCCATCGAGCATATTGAAAAATATTCGGGTAAACTCTTTTCTGAACAATTTGATATTAATACGGTCAATGATCGGTAAAATCGAATGTCTGTATCGGAAAGCGAAGAATCCGGCAACCATGGTAAGAACTGACAACCCCAATACAAGATTGAATCCATGCCATATTTTCAGAACGATGGCATCGTGGGTTGGACTTATGGCAGTAATGGCCTTGGTTGTAAGTGGGTTTGCCATGTACGATGGAAATAAACCCATCAATAAACTTATTAAAACCAGGAAAAAAGGTCCTATTATAAGTGAAAGGGATGGTTCTTTGGGAATTTTGGAGTAGGCAGGTTCACGCCCCCAGAAAATATCAAAAGTAAGCCTGAGTGAGAGGTACACCAGGATCATATTAGTTATGAAACCAAGTGCAAGAATGAACAGGTGAGCTTTGGGTGCAGCAACACTGGCTTCATAAATTAATTCCTTACCTAAAAAGCCGAGCATGGGCGGTATCCCGGCCATTGATACCAGGGCCATTATCATTATTACACCCGCAAAAGGCATATATTTAAAAAGCCCCCCCAAATAACGTATATCCCGTGTGCCGGTTTTCTTTTCAATATTACCTGCCATCATGAACAACGTACCTTTGTAAAGGGCGTGCACAAGAAGGAAAATAATGGCGGCATTTACGGCGTATTCGGTACCTGTACCAATTAGCAGGACAAGAGTACCCAATGCGCTAACCGTTGTGTAGGCCAATATCCGCTTCAGGTCGGTTTGTGTAACACTAATCCAGGCCCCAACGAACATTGTGGTTACCCCTGTAATAGTGAGAATGTAGGTCCAGTATTCTGTTCCGCCCAAAACCGGATTGAGCCTTGCCAATAAAAATACTCCGGCTTTAACCATGGTAGCTGAGTGCAAAAACGCCGAAACCGGCGAGGGGGCAGTCATTGCCCCGGGCAACCAGAAATGAAAAGGAAACTGTGCCGACTTGGTAAATGCACCAACCAATATAAGCAGTAATGCCGGAAGATAAAGATTGCTGTTTTTGATAAGCCCGGGGTTGGCAAGAAGATCGGCGATTTCGTAACTTCCATAAGGAATGGATAAAAGAACAAACCCGCCCAGCAAGGCAAGGCCACCAAACCCAGTAATGAGAAGAGCCTGAAGAGCAGAACTTCGGGCTTCAGGTTTCTCATGGTAATATCCTATCAGCAGGTAGGAACTAACGCTGGTTAATTCCCAAAAAACAAACAATGTAAGCAGGTTACCTGAAACCACAATTCCTTGCATGGCTGTCATAAACAGCAACAAATACCCCAGAAACCTTCCTTTCATAGGATATGACCGCATATAATAACCTGCATACACCATAATAAATGAGCCAATACCAAGCACAAGGAGGCTAAAAAGCAAACTAAATCCATCAACATAAAAAGAAAAATTGATACCCATTGATGGAAGCCATTCATAGCTTTCCCTGATTACAAATCCCTGATGTATGACGGGCAATTTGCTTAGGTAATACAGCAGGCCGATAAACGGCCAGATAGCATAAATCCAGCCTGCCATATTTCCAAGAAACCTCCTTGTGAAAGGGGCAATTGTGGCAATAATTAGCAGAACAAGCAAAAACAAACCTGTGGTCATATCGTTGTTTAAGTCAAAAATTTTGCATAAAAAAACCGGTTAAACCGGGCAATCTTTCTTTTGTTTCCCTGTAAGATTATTTTTAAAACCTTAGACAGAACGGTACTTTTGAAACACCAACCGGGGTAGAAATGTTTTCTGTTTACCCCGAAAAATGTTAAGGCAAAAATATAATACCCACAGATAATTTTTTCTAAAAAACCTGTAAACAGCCCTAAGTCAGAGAATATGTGTTGTAACCCCTGCAAAAAAGGCACAACTTTTTACAAGTTATGCCTTAATTTCATTTCGTTTCAACAACCGGAGTTATGTGCAAAGTAGTATTATTTTTCAATAATTTCAAATTCGGTGCGTCGGTTTAATTGCCTGCCTTCTGCCGTATTGTTCGATGCTATGGGTTTTTCGAAGCCGTAGCCTTTAAAGGTAAGCCTGTCATTACGAATGCCCCGTCCGATAAGAAATTCAACCACTGCCCTTGCGCGTTGTTCGGAAAGCCGCTTGTTAATTGCTGCCGAACCTACGTTATCAGTATGCCCGGAGATTTCAATTTTTAGTGATGGATTATCTATCATCAGTTTGTAAAGAACTCCAAGTTCAGCAAACGATTCGGGGCGAAGGGTGGCTGCCCCGCTGTCGAAGAAAATGTTGTTCAGAACAATGCTTTGCCCTACTTCAACTTTCTTCATCCTGATATCGTTGATGATTTCTCGTGAAACTGCCGATTGGCTGATATTGATGTTTTCGCTGTAAAAAAGGTATTCATCAGCTTTTACTGAGATTCCGTAGTTCTTGCCACCAGGCAACGATATGACAAATTCGCCTGTTTCGGGATTAGAGTTAAACTGAGCGAGCAACTGTTCGGTTTCGTTGTCATATAGCTCAATGGTTGCGAAAAGAGGTTTGTTCTCCTTATCGTCGAGTACACGTCCCCTCAGAATAGTCATGGGGATTGTGATTACTTCTACCTGCTGCCCCATTAAGTTGTGCCCAAGTGGGCGCACCTGACTTGCAATAATATCTTTCTGAATGGGAAATTCCATCTCTTTTTCAGGCCCAAGGAAAGTTACCAAATAAATATCGCTGCCGCCAAACCCATCAGTACGCATGGTTGAATAAAAGGCAAATTTCGGGTCTGGTGACATTACCAAAAACATATCGTCGCCAGGGGTATTTACCGGATGTCCGATGTTCTCAGGCTGTGACCATCTGCCATTGCGGAACTGGGTTCTTAAAATATCGAATCCACCCATACTGTTATGCCCCTGCGAACTGAAATAAAGGGTATTGTTGTCATAAGCAAGAAACAGGCTCTCCTCATCGTAAGGAGTATTCATAGAAGCACCCATATTAACAGGCTCGTTCCACCTGCCACGTTCATCGCGCTGAACCGTCCAAATATCCTTACCTCCAAACCCGCCGGGCCGGTCGCTGATAAAATAGGCCCGTCTTCCATCTGATGAAAACACAATACTGGTTTCCTGGCTACTTTTGGTATTCATACCCTTAGGTAAGCTGCGGGGCTTGCCCCATTCGCCATTGCTACGCTTGCTTTCGAAAAGATCACCGCCTTTATGGCCCCGATAAACATAAAGGGTGCGGCCATCGGGGGCAATTCCTGCAGTTGCCACATGGGTTTTTGTATTTATCCTTCCGGGGATGGGCTGTGCAGCAAGCCATTGCCCCCCACTTTTGGTTGAGAAGAAAACATTCTCAAAATACTTAAAATCAATTTTATCCACTTTAGCTTTTCGGCCAATGGGCCTGCGACTGGTAAAATACATTGCTGTGCCATCAGTTGATAATACAGGGCTGTAATCATCAAACTCACTATTAATTTTATCGCCAAGGTTATCGATGAAAACCCTTACCGGTGACTGAACCAGGCTTTTTGCATTCTGGCACTCAACAATCCGGCGATCAATACGGCTTCTTTCCTGGATGGCCTCCTGTGGCGTTAATGATTGTCTGAAAAAATTAAACTGGTTGATAGCTTCGTCGAATCTGTAATTTTGCTGGTATGCCAATCCTAACAGATAGTAAACTTCAAGTGAGCCAACATTTAATTCTACTGCCCGTTCAAGAAATTTTACCGATCTGTCTTTGAAAGGTGTATACAGGTAACACTCTCCGATGCGCATGTTCAATAAGGCATTATCAGGATTGAACTCATGAGCCTTCAGATAGAATTCAAGCGCTTTTTCGAAATTGCCCCACCCCTGCTCATAGAGTTTATCACCAGATCGAAGATTTTTCCTTGCTTCCTTGAGTCCTCTTGAATCTGAAGGGAAAAATGCCCTGGTAAATTCCTTATTCTGAGCCTGTATCGAGCTTGCGGATAATACCAGCCAAAGGATGGATGTTAAAATCCCGGTTCTTCTTATCAGAAATTCCACAGTCATGTTCATTTTTTTTGAGTTTATGTATCTTCTCTGTAACTTGTTATTGGTAATTAATGCTTTGGGGCTCATTTTCAATGCGCCATCAATGATCACACTGAGCTCCGTTTTACAATTTGGCCTGCGTAAACTATTCGATAAATTGCCCTGCCCTGGTCAACCCTAATTCGACTGCCTTTTTCCAATCGGCAATTGCCCCATTCTGATCGCGAAGCATCTCGCGTGCAATGCCACGATTTAAGTATGCCTGGGCAAATTGCGGATTCAGAGAAATAGCCTTGGAGTGGTCTTCGGCAGCACCTGCAAAGTTCTTATTGCGATACTTAAGATTGCCTCTTATAGTATAGGCCTGAAAATTGTCGGGCTCAGCTTCAATAACCCGGTTTATGTCGGTCAAGGCTTCATTTATCCGGCCTAATTTTTCAAGGGCGATGGCACGGTTCGACAAGGCTTTGAGATAGCCTGCCGACAGGCGGATAGCGGTAGTAAAAAACTCAACAGCATCGTTGTAAAGACCCATTTCCATGCGCAGGGAGCCAAGATTATTGAAGGCAAAATGCATTGTATTATCAAAAAATACAGCTTGCTGATAATCCGCCAGTGCGGCTGCCATGTTTCCGTTTTGCCATTGTGCACTACCACGGTCATTGTAGGCATAGGCGAAGTCGCCCTTTATATTAATGGCAGTGGTAAAATCTTCAATGGCTTTTGAGTATTCATCTTGCCCCAGATATAACACACCCCGGTAATAGAACGCAAGGTACATCCGGTTGTCGTTCAATACACCCTTCGAATAATCGCTGATAGCTTCAGAAACTCTTCCCAGCTGATGGAACGACCTCCCTCTGGCAAACCAGGCCATATTGAGGTCGGGCAATTGTTTGATTGCCACATTATAATCGTCAATAGCAGAGGTATGATTACCCATAGCAGCTTTAACCACTCCCCTGTTATAAAAGGCCTGATAGAAATCGCCACGTTCTCTTATGGCATCATTGAACTTCTGCAATGCTTCGGCATGATTACCTCTCTCGAAACTTACAACTCCTTCATTATAAAGCCTTTCAGCAATCATTACTCTTCGCTGCCCTATTACCACAGTATCAGTTGTTTGCGAGTAAGTAAAAAAGGAACAAAAGGTTAATCCAATCAATATCAGAAGGTTTCTTTTCATCTTCCTGGTTTTTAAGTTGAGAAAAATATTAATTTATTACCATCAATTCTGCCAGGTAAATTATCAATGGAAAAAGGTTGCAGTATGGTTGATAACTGCTTGCAAAAGACCTGGTGCAATCAACGGCAATATATTGAGTGCAAATTAATAAAAAAATCATGAACCATAGCGTTATTTTATGTTTAATAAAAATAAGTGTGTGGTATAATCAAAAAGATGAATTGGTTAATGGTTCTTACCAAAGAATATTACATTTGCAAGGGTTTGCTCCAAATTACCTCTTACTGAAAAAATTTCGAAAAAAAAGCCATCAAAAATAAGTTCAACCCATTAATAAATACATCCAAAATGAATGTCCCCTTTTTAGCTGGCGAATACCTGGAATGGCGGCTAAAATCAAAAAATCTTCATGGCATTCATAGTCCATTTATGTATTCATTCATGAAGGATTGCCTATATAGGAATGTTGTCCTAAAAGAATTTGAAGCTATTGAAAATGAGCGAAAAAGACTTCTGTCGGACACCTCAGTAGTAGCATATAACGACCCTGGAGCAGGCAGCAGGACAGGAAAGAGAAACTCTGAGAATGAACCCATTTGCAGAAAAGTGAAGTCCATTGCAAAAACATCACTTCAAAAACCAAAATACAGTAGAATGTTATTCAGGCTGGCTAATTATTTCAAATCAGGCAAAATACTTGAACTTGGCACCAGCCTGGGCATTACAAGCAGCTATCTGAGTTTGTGCGACGAAAAATGTATAATTGATACAATTGAAGGAGCAGAACCAGTTGCAGCAATTGCAAGGGAAGTTTTTCAAAGAATAGGTATTCAAAATATTAACCTTCATCACGGAAAATTTTCTGATGTTTTACCACGACTTCTGAACAATAATAGCCAATATGAAATGGTTTTTATTGATGGCGATCATCATGGAGACCACCTGTTAAACTATTTCAACGAATTAGTTAAACATACTCATACCAATGGTGTTATTGTCATTGACGATATCAGATGGACACATTCGATGCTGAAAGCCTGGAAACAAATAACTAAACATGAAGCAGTGACAGCGGTGGCCGATTTATTCACGTTGGGTATAGTGTTTATGAACCCATCCTTGAGCAAAGAAACTTTTTATATCAGATTCTAATTCTTACACCTATAGAACTAATAACCAACTAAAAAACGTTTACCATGCAGGAAGCCCTTATAAAAATTGAAAACCTTACCAAACACTATAAAGTGGGGACTGAAATTGTAAAAGCTTTGCGTTCCATATCACTCTATATTTATAAAAACGAATATGTTGCCCTGATGGGGCCCTCTGGTTCTGGAAAATCGACATTAATGAATATTTTGGGTTGCCTCGACAGCCCCACATCGGGACAATATTACCTTAACGGACAAGATGTGAGTAAAATGGAGGACAACCAGCTGGCAGAAATACGCAACAAGGAAATTGGGTTTGTTTTCCAGACCTTTAACTTGCTGCCCAGATCGACCGCACTCGATAATGTTGCTCTTCCGCTCATATATTCTGGTATCGGCAAGGCTAACCGCAATGAAAGAGCCCTGGAAGTACTTGACCAGGTTGGACTTTCTGACCGGGTTGACCATAAACCTAATGAGCTTTCGGGCGGACAACGCCAGCGGGTTGCTGTTGCCAGGGCTTTGGTTAACAGTCCTTCAATTATACTGGCCGACGAACCAACAGGTAATCTTGACTCCAAGACATCCATAGAAATTATGGGACTTTTCGAAGATATACACCAGGCCGGCAACACTATTATTGTGGTTACCCACGAAGAGGACATTGCCCGGCATGCACACCGAATTATAAGGCTGCGCGATGGTGAAATCGAATCAGATGAGAAAAATTCGAATCCCAGAGTAGTAGTTCGAAATCAACCCGTTGATATTGCATAAAACATTCACCCCGATAACAGTCATGGAAAATTGGAAAATATATACTAAAACAGGAGACAAGGGAGAAACATCGCTTATTGGGGGATCAAGAGTACCTAAATACCATATCAGGATAGAAGCCTATGGCACACTTGATGAATTAAACTCTTTTATCGGTCTGATTCGGGACCAGGATATTCATCCTCATTACAAAGATGTTTTGCTTCAGGTTCAGGAAAATATATTTATTGCCGAGTCGCTCCTCGCTGTCGACAATGATGCAACCAACCACAGAATGCCCTGCCTTAAAGAAAAAGACATTACACTTCTTGAGAGCGAGATCAATGAAATGAACTGTTTTCTTCCTGAGCTGCAAAACTTTATCCTGCCAGGAGGTGAAACAACAGTATCTTATGCACATGTAGCACGTTGTGTTTGCCGACGTGCCGAACGGATAATTATTCTCCTGTCACACCAGGCAACTGTTCCATCAATAATAATCAGATACATTAACCGCCTATCGGATTATCTTTTTGTTTTAGCCCGAAAAATTGCTTTTGACAAAGGAATTGGAGACATAATCTGGCATGCCAGAAAATGTGAGGATTAAGCTCACTAAACGTTTTCGTGCCAATACGCAATTTTCTGTTGAAACATGCTTACAAAAATAAGGGGTATTGATATACCGAAAAATCAGCCTGTAAATTTTAACCCAGATTTGTCTTTAGCCGATTTTTCTAATGACCGTCATTAGAAAAATATTAGCATAAGTTATTGATAATAACATTATTAGAACGACAAATCGAATAAGGAAAACTATAGATTGTAATCAGAAATGCTTACAATTTATGTTTTTCTAAGGCGGGGTTAATCCCGGCTAAGTCATTAGTTCACTACATTCCTAATGACTAATCCGGGTTTAATAGGGGTTTCTTCTTTTGGTGTGCTTTATCTCTGATGGATTCGTTTTATTGGCTTTTGAGTGAACAATCAGCCCCAGGTTAACTCCTGCTGTAAAATAAAAATCATTTCTGTTGCTGAATGGCCGTTTAAAACCATCAAGATAATCGAAGAAAGTATACCTGAAATTGGCTTCCAGGCCAAGTATCCACCTGTTGTCAAGAGTCCATTTAATGCCGGCGCCCACTGGAATGGCAAGTTGATAATTGTTGTACAGATAATCAGCAGCAAGCAGATTTCGATCAAAGTCATCAATGATAGGACCTTTTACCTTGGGGGAATGGTAAAATACTGCAAGACCTGTAAAAAATAGAAAATCGCGGCTATCGAGACTAAAATCAGCTTTGGTTCTGATTTCTCCTTCCGGAAGATAATATTCAGCCAGCCATGCGCCTTCAAATAAAGTATTGGAGTATGATTTTCCGCGGTTGATAATGTCAATGTCGGATGACCATTTGTCGTTGGCTCTCAACATGATGGCGCCCGCTGTCCAGCAGAAGGCAAACATCTGATTAAACCGGTAACGAGAGGTTAATGAAATGGCAGGAGAAAATCCTCTTGCATATACGTCAGTAATGGATGCTTGTTTTTCGGCCTGCTTTGCCGCAATATCAGTCATGCTATTGGCCGCTGCAACTAATAAACCTGCTTCCCAGCGGGTATACCTCATGGAAAAACCTCTATAATTAAGTTGGGTACCCGTTTTACCCGTCATGGGTGGTTGAACTTCCTGTGCACTTAATGAAACGCAGGTTAACAGTGATACTGACAGAATAAACAAAAGTAATTTTTTCATAAACAGGATATTAACAACATGAATAAACGGAAACAGCTTCAAAATGTTTTACTCCTTATCATAACCCGAATAACCATTTTGGAAAACCATGAAATCTCACTGGGGAGGTTTGTCGACTATTTCAGTTTATTCGTGGGCCCCAAAATTAAATAATCACAACGGAACAATCAATAAGGGTTTCACTTAAATACCTTTAATAATTGGAGCAATCAGTCGCTTATCAATTGACTGATGGAATTCACTAATGTATCGAAAATGAAGTTGAATTGTAACAAATAACAAGGGAAACACCCTGTAATACGGGCCAAAACAATTTTTTAAAACAATTTTTTGCTGTTTATGAAAAAGGATTACTTTTGCATCTCCAAATCGGGGTGTGGCGCAGTTGGCTAGCGCACTTGCATGGGGTGCAAGGGGTCGGAAGTTCGAGTCTTCTCACCCCGACTAAGAAAAAACATTAATATCACCTTGTTTTTACGCAAGGCCCGTCAAACAAAGTTTTGGCGGGCTTTTTCGTTTATTGCTGACCGCCTGGTTTATGCTCCGTTTTGCTCCTTTTTACTTATTTTTGTTCCGAATTTGTTCCGGAATTTGTTCCGCTTTGTTCCGGTTTTTGTCCCATAAATCCATACCCCATGACTTCAAAAACTATTTTCAGGGCAGTTTTCAATGCCAAAAACAGGTTGGCTAAAAATGGCACCGCACCTATACACATTGAGGTGTATTAACCAAAAGAAATACGAAAGTATATCCATACCGGATTAAGTGTTGATGAAAACCAATGGAACTCTGATGAAAGAAAGGTAATAAAGCATTCCAGGCAAATTGAATATAACCGGATCATTAGCGAGAAAATAAGGGAGTTGGAAGGTTATGAGTTTAAGCTTTTCCACCAGGGGTT
>JBBISA010000049.1:0-30828 GCA_037441525.1 Bacteroidota bacterium | reverse complement strand
GTTCTTCCTTTTCGGTTGCGGAGTGGATGGTGGCTGGCAGGTCGAAGGTTGAGCCAAATTCAATTTTTTGCCAGTTGGCGTTATCGCCGATAGTTGTTGAATTGAGATTATAAGCCAATTCATACAGGCCGGTATTTTCCCCATCGTTGAAAACCGCTACAAGCATACCCCATTTACGTACAAATGTTTTTATAGCGTTGCGTTGTTCAATTGTTTCAACGGTAATATCTGCGCGTTCGCGTAGCGTGCGCAGCAGATCGTACTGTGTAACTTTATATGGATTGGTATCGGCCATGTGCGGTTATGATGGTTCTACAATGTTAGCAAGGGTTAAACCAGAGTCGGCACAAACATGGTAATTAGTTCCATCGTACTTCAGGCTCAACCAGGTGCCAGGAACATCGGTAGTTATTTCTGTTGCCGGGGTGTTGTTGAACATAATCAGTGCGGTGTTGCTGCGATATACAGTCATTGCATAGGTGCCGCGAATATGCCTGAAGTGAAAAGTGATGCCTGCAAACTGCGCAGCTGTAGGCAGGATAAAGCCAACGTGATTGGCATTGCAATCGGCGTGATAGTTTTGCACATCGAGCGAAACGTTCACTTCGTTCAGACTGAATACCTGTACAGGACCTTCGGCTATTACCTGAAGATTATTAAGATCGGCCTGTGTAAGATATTGCTCACTGTGGGCGGTATTGTTGTGTGTTGCCGGGGCAAAGGTTGCTGGTTTACCCGAGAGTGAAGCCCAGGTGCCGTTGAATGTAGAGTAGATGGTATCGAAGTAAGCCTTAAGCCTTGCCTTGATGTTTGCCCAGGTGAGAAATTTAAGAATGTTGCCATTTTGGGTGTCAATATAAGTAAACTTATCGGCATCGGCAGGGGTTTCTTTAAGGGTTGCTGCGTTGAGCACGGTGAGAGTAATATCACCGGTACCGGCAGCATCGGCAGCAATGTTCACTGCATCATCCCATTCAGCAGAATCAACAGAAGCTGTACCATCATGAATTATGGTGGTAAGTGCTGTATTTACCGATTCGTGGAAAATTTTATTAAATAGCATATCCTGGCGGGTAATACGGAAGGCGGTAACATTTAGCGCAGCAGTTTGCAGGCTTATTTTAATGTGCATACCTGCAGAATCGGTACCAGGATCACCCGGAGTATAAGCATAGCAGTTGTCGAAGTGAAGCGTGAGAGCTTTAAGCGGAACCGGCGGCGGACCGTATCCGGAGGTATATTCAATAAACCCTTTGGCATTATCGGTTTCGCCAAGAATATTGGTGAAACCAAGATTCATAAAGTTAACCCGGTGAGCCACGTCGCTCATAATAGAAACGGTGAGCATGCGCTGGGTATCGCCATTAATATCGGCCTTATTGCCGTTAATTATCAGGTCGGCAAAAGTAGTATCGGGCGATTGTGTAATAATGCGGAACGTAGAAAGGTTGAGAGATGGGCGGTTGGCACCAGTTCCCATTATAAACACCGAAGTTCCCTGCAGGGTAAGGTTACTGGTAAGGGTAATTGAATTTTGGAGGAAAATGTATCCCGGGCCGAAATCCTTGAAACGGTTCATAGCCTTAACGAGTTCGGCCTGTGTTGATACACGTATTATTGAGCGGTCGAACCCCCTGGAGTATTGCAGGACATAGGAAGCAGGCGAAAAGGCGGCTACTGTGGTGGCAATGCAATCGCCCGGGAAATCGAGATATACCCAGTTGAGCGAGTTGATGGTATTTGATCCGGAAGGTTTAACCTGAACGGAATAGTCATTTTTTACTGTGCGTATGAATACGGTATTCAGACCGGATTTGTTGAGCAGATCACCAGTAAGCCGCGGAAGCGTAACGATGATGTTAGCCGTTGAAGGATTTACAATATATATTTTCCCCAGGTCGGCAGCGGTAAGTACACGCGAAGCGTTAATCTGTTCCATAACAGGAAAGCTGCCTGCATTAACCGGGTTACCGTTAAAGAGCAATGCGCCGGTTTCATTAACAGAGAAAAGGTCGGTAATAGCTTTATTATCGAACTCTTCAAGCATTTTTGCCACAATTTCGGCAGCAGTAATGCTGTAATTTTCGCCTTCGCGTGCAACAGGGAATTTATCGGCGTTTTGAAGCGGAGCACCCGGGGCTAATTGCGATATTTTAAGTCCATCCATAGTTAAATATTGTTTTCGAGAATAATAGCGTCAGCATTTTCGAGCAGCACACCACCTGTACCATCTTCCAGGATAAGAACCCTGGGTTGGTATTCGGGCGGATCGGGCGGTATAATAAAAGCGTTGGTGCTTCCAGGAGTATAATTTTCGAGTTTAGCGCTGAAACTAAATGAGAAATTAAGATAATACTGCTGCAGCATTGACGAAGCAAAGTCTTGTGTTTGAACCGGAATGAATGCACCATTTAAGTAGTGCCAGGTCTGGCATGAAGCAGCAAAATCGGCCAGCCAGTTTTTACAGGTAAAGTAACGATCGTAGCGGAATGTGAAGTTGTGGCTTACTAAATTGCCAGAAATATTGAGCGCATTGGGGCGCGAGAAATAACCATTGTTAAGAATAGTTTCGTAAGCAGGTGCAGCGTCTGTTTCAGACAAGCCTGCAAAGCTTACGAATTCGGGCACGCCAAAAGAGTTGTAAAAAAGGAAGGTAGAAATAACTTTATCTTCGGGCATTTGGGGGTAGAAGAATAGCGGTTGTGCTATAATAATGCCCTGGTTATTTACTACTTCAACAGAATAATGGCTAATGTTTAAGTTGGGGAATAGCGATTGCAGGCGTAGCTCGTTGAAGCCACAACATATTTCGGCAATGCTCCAGGCAGGGATCTCGAAGAATTGAGAGAGCCAAGGGGTTGGTTCTCCAGAAAAGGGATAAACAACAACTCTAACCCTGTGACGCGAAGCATATACCTGTTGTGCTGACCCTCCCTGGCCGGCTGTAGCTCTGCCAGGTTGTTGACCGGCACCACGGGTAACAAAGTAGAGCCTGAGCGGTTCGTTGGGATGAATAAGCGAATGCGATGGCCTGTTGGTAAGGAACCTGAAGCCGTTGCGTTCTAATTGACCTTTTGTGGTAAGACTGGCTTTTATAGTTTCGGAAACGCCACCAGCCAGTACATATTTAACAGGCAGATTGCCCGTGTTGAAAATAACGTTGTTGTTGTAATGAACCGATATGCGCGGAGTGTAGGCAATAACCTTATCGAGATGGGTAATAACCGGGTTTTGTCCGGGTGCCGGAAAGGTAACCGGTATTTTTTTCTGTTTCACCATGAAACGGCTAAGCGCTGTTTCGGGGCTCAGCTTTGTAAAGCACGAATCAGCATCGAACAATGAAGGGCGGGCAGTTACAGTGAAGCTTTTACCCAGGGTTTCCATTGTTAGTTTGGTGTGGTAATCGGCGGCAGGCAAAAGATTATCGGTTGCCTGTGCCGGATGGAAAACAGTAAAGGTGCCAGAAAGGCCTGCGTCGATTTTGCTGAGCAAAATAGTATATGCAGAACCGGCATAGCGACCAAACAAAAGGATATTGCGCGGATTTACAGTGTCGGCAGAAACATTGCAGAAATAAGTAAGGTGTGGGTTTTTACGCAAATCGGTAATAACCTGGGCAACATAACCGGTGAGCGTTTGCCCGGGGGCAACTGCACGTATGCTGATGCCATCAACTGGAACTGTATCCCATGGCACCAGGTAGAAAATTACAGATTGAGCCGATCCCAGCTGAGCAGAAAAAACCGGAACAACAGAGCCGGTATATTGCCATGCATTTTGCAGGGTAATTACAGCCTGTGCTGCAGATCGTGACCGACCAAGTGCACCCTGGTGCTTCACCACGAAGGGCAAAGAGTTGTGCAAAACATCGAGTTGGGGCGGTTCAGAAACTATATGTAACATGCTGCAATATTAGCTTTGGGATTATAATGAAAAAAGGACAAAATCATTTGCGGCGTGCAACATCGCGAGTGGTTTTATACTCTTCGAAAGAGCGCGAAAACTCGGTCATTACAAACTGTGTGCGCACGCCATTGGCTTCTAACCTAGATAAAACTGCATTTTGCCTGTTCACTGTATCGTTAAGAGCATTGATTGCATTTACCAGGTAATCGGTTGAAATCTGATTACCTGAATCGGCAGGCATTTTTTTGCCAGTGTTATATTGCGGAACCCGAACAGCGTTAATTGCCGAAAGAATGCCAGGGTAATTAACCATGATGTTGCGGGTAGTTTTGGGATCGATAATTATTTCGCCTCCGGTTTCTGCAAACAGGGCAGGCCTTGGGTAATAGCCTGTTTTTGGGTTGCCAATAAAAGGGGCTTCGTAGGTGCGGCCATCATCGCGACCTTTTACCCGGTATTTCCCTTTGCGGAACTGGGGCACAGGCTGAGCAGCAATAACAGCCGACTGTGCAGCGCCTACAATACCGGCAAGAGCCATGCGGAAAGGATCGGGCATTGCTTCGGTAACAGCCAGGGCAGTATTAATAGCTGCCTCGATAAGTTTAGCGTTGCGCTGGCGAATGAACGATTGTTTTTTGATTTGAGCTTCGCGCATGCGGAACTGCATTTCAATTTGCTCGCGTTGCTGTTCGGTAAGCTTTGTGTTGCTGAGCACCTGTTCTTTTTGAGTGCTTAGCTGGGTGAGAGCCTTTTCAGTTTTATCGGCTTCGTGCATAAACCATATATCGGCAACAGCGCGGGTTATTTCGCGGAAAGAATCTATGGTAAATTGCTTTATGTTTTTAAGGCGTTCTTTTTCCTTGTTGGTTTTCCACTTATTGAAATCGTCATCGGTTTTGCGTTTTTCTTCGGCAATCTGCGAGTTTTTGTCAATCTCCATCTGGGCAATACGGGCATTGGTTTCCGATTCAGTTTCAAGGCGCTGCTCTTTCCAGTTTTCGAAGAATTGTTTGTTGCGTTCGGCGGTATCTTCCATTAAAGCGGTAGCATCAACATCGTCGAACGAGTCGAGAAAATTATCGAGCCCACCGGCGTTAACAATACCCGAAACAATAATATCGTCGGCCTTAAGGTTGTCGAGTTGAACTTTAAGGGCAACAATTTTTTTCTGCAGATCTTCAACACCCGACCAGTCGCCTGTCTGGAATGCTTCGAGTGTTGCATTGCGAGCGGCAATGGTAAGCTGGTTCATTGCCTTTTCGGTGTCGGCTATTTTTACTTTGAGAATATCCTGCAGTTCGGCTGCTTTTTCAATAACAAGGTTGTTTTCGTCGAAAGCATCGGTGTTGTTATTTACTGAAGTTATGGACGCATCAATCGTTTCAATAAAAGATGCATAGGCATTTTCTACAGTTTTTATAGCTTCTTCAACTTGCTTTGCAGCCTTTTCTTTATTTTCCAGTGCTTTTCGGTTAGCATCTACCCTGTCGCGGTATTGCGAAGCAGTTTCGCCTGCAAATATTGCCATCTGGTTTGCCCGCCTGTGGTAATCGGCTTCCTGATCGAGTGCTGCATTAAGAGCTTCCTGGGCTTTTGTTATTTCAATTGTGATTTGTACTTTTTTCTCGATAAGCGATTGTAGCTCTTTCTCGAGCGCATTGTAGTACATTTTTTTCTTGAGCGCTTCAAGGTGTTTTTCGATCTGCTTTGTTGAGTGCTGATGCAATTTCCCTTCCTGGTCGAGATAGCCGTTATACTCAGGCATTATCTGTTTAAGTTCTTCAATGGCTTTTTTGCGGCGTTCAACGGGAATGTTGCCATTTTCAATGATTCTTGAAAGCTTCATTATTTCGGCAGCCTGCTTTGTATATTCTGTATTGGTTTCATCCATTACCCGGTTCATTGCCTTTTGGGTTTCGGTAGCGCGGTTCTGGTTGCGGAAATAAACTACCAGTGCACCGGCAACCGCTGTAACGCCTGCGAGTATTGCACCCCATGGCGTTGTTGCCATGGTAGCGCGAAGCATGCGCATTGCTGCAGCGGCCCTGGTGGTATTACCTGCAAGTGATGCCTGTGCCGCCGCAAATAGCAGGGTTGCAGCTGTGGCTGCTTTTTTGGCAATGGTAGTGGCTGCGGTAATGGTGTAATTCAGAATCTGGGCTGCGTTTAGGCGAATGGTGTTTGCGTAGGCAATAAGTGCCTGTGCATTGTATGCCACATAAGTGGCAATAAGGGCAATGAGAATATCGCGGGATTTATCCCAGTTGCGGGTAATTTCCAGAATCGTTTTCATAAGGTATGAAAAGAAATTGGTGCTGAAGGTCATAACCGGGGCCAGCAACCCGCCCAGCTCGCGAAGGTTTTGTTTGTATTTATTGCGTGCCTGCTCTAGTTTAGCCGCGTTGGTATCGGTATTGGTTGTGGCCTGTTCAATGGCAACATTGCTATTGGTAACGGCTGCGGTGTAGCGGTTATACTCGTGGCGGTTTGCTGCAAGTATTTCGGCCATCTTGGCGTGTTCTATACCGAAAAGATCAACAGATGTTTCGCCATTTTTGAAACGCTGCTCTAATTCGGCCATGGCGGCATCGAGACTAAACACTCCATTAACAAAGCCAATATTGGTTGCGCGCATTTTAAGCATCACCTTATCGAGTGAGTTACCGGCCATTTCGGCGCGGCTGTAATATGGGGCAACGGTTTCTATTGCGCCAACCACCTGCTCGACCGACATACCCATAAAGTTTGCCGTGGTACCTGCTTTTTCCATTGCCTGGGTAAGGTAAGGTATATCGGCGGCACCTGCTTTTGAACCGGCAGCAATGGCATTAATAACCCTGCGGCTTTCGGTTGCCTGCAGGTTCATCTGGTTAAGTGTAGTTGTTACTGCAGATACAGCAGGGGCCAGTTCCATGTTACCTGCTTCGGCCAGTATAAGAGCATCTTGTGTTACTGCGGCAAGCAGTTCTTTGTTTTTGAGCAGTTCGGGGCGTTGCGAACCAACCTTTGTGTATGCATCGAGAATTGCATCGGCACTTTGGCGAATGCGCACATTGCCTTCTATGGTGCTTGTGGCCATGGTGGCGGCTTCCTGCCCGAGCCACTGCATATCTTCGCCCACCAAACCCGTAAGGGCCGAAAGGTTTGCCAGGCGTTGCTCGAAATTGTTGAATTCGTCAACCGCTTTTCGTGCGCCCATAATAATGCCGGCAAACGAAGCGGTAACACCGGCCACCACACCAATGTATTTATTGAACCCGTTGGCCATTGCGCTGAGCGAAACACCGGCCTGCTGGCTTCCGTTGCGTAGCTCTCTCATGCGGGCGTTTACGAGTTTAAGCTGGTTGTCAACTTCCTCAAACTTTGCTGTGCCAGGGGTAAGGTTATCGCGTATGGCACGCAGGCGGCGCGATTCGGAGTTAAGTTCGCGCAGCGAAAGGTCGGTAAGGCCAATCTCTTTTCGTAGTTTTGCCTGCTCGTTGGTTACTTCTGCCAGCCTTTTGTTGGCAGCAATGTATTCTTCCGATCCTTTTTTCATCCCCTTAATGTCCTGCTTCAGTTTAATTACTTCTGTATCGAGATCGTTTAGTGCTTTACGGGCAGGTTCGCCATTAATTACGAATTCGAGTTTTACCTTATCGTCGGTGCGGGTTGCAGACATGTTTATATGGTTTTAGAAGGGAAGTGTTTTTTTACGGTGCTTACCGAATCGGCAGAATAACCAAGCAATAGCTCGCGAATAACGAAGCCTATGGTTGACCACAGGTTTTTGTTATACCATGGGTATGCTCCACCGGGTCGGTGGTTTGCCTTGCGCCTTGGGTAAAGGAGTGTTTCGGCACCGGCCTGGTTACGTTTTTTTATATCCTGGTAAATGCCGTAGAATGGGAACTGAAATGATAGGTTTGCCTGGTCGCCGGTGGCTGAATAGCGGCCTGTTATTAATTTTAACAGGTCGGTGGTGTTAATCAGGTTCATTTTAACCACATCGGCCCTGAAGTTTTTTTCGAGATGGCTTTTGTAGTTGCTTATTGTTTCTTCTATGAATTGATTTGCCGACATGGTGCTGTATTTTAGGCGAAAATATACAGCACCCGCGTGGTTGAAAAGGACAAAGTGGGGTAAAAAAAGCCCCGGATGATCCGGGGCGAGTTGGGATGGATTTTATTCTGTTTCTTCTGGGAATAAGATGTGTAATTGCGAGCGATCAGCCTTCCACTGTTCAAATGTAAAAGTACGCACCTTGCTAAGTTTGGCGGTTGCCTCGTCGAGCCGGGCTTTGGCTTCTTTAAAATCGCGGCGAATGCGTTCTGTTTCATCCATGGCAGCTTCTATGGCAGCTTGTTTTTGCTCAAGGTATTCGCTTTGATCGGCAAAATGGCTAAAAAGTGCTTCGTAGCATTCCATTCGGTAACGCAAAACCGACTCCTGCGCTTCGGGGGCTACATTTTTAGGGTTAATGGTAAAGAGCCAACCAAAGACATATTTGAATGGAATACAAAACATATCATACGACTTTCCGTCTGTTCCAGTTGCGGTGTTTAGCACCGCAACTGAATTTAAAATTTCATCGGTTTTGATCTTCTTTCTTTGACTCTCGGTATCGATTCCCAAAGCTTCACAAATTGGCTTAATTGGAATTAATTTTTGTCCATTCTCTACCAGCATAATTGCTGTATTATGATTTTAGCAACTGTTTTGGTGTTGCTTTTCATGGCTGCAGGGGTTTTGGGTTAATAATGCAAGTTTCTGGAAAAAATCGGCAAGGTCTTTATAAAACAGCGTAAAGTTAGACCTGTCGGCGCCAGACCAACCATCCATTTCCTGGCTTTCGACCGACATAAAAAACCATTCCCACAGTTTTTTATTAACGGTTTCGGGGTTTCGTAATTCGAAAAATCTTTAATTACTTCGCTGGATGTAAGAGTGCGGCTTTGCCCGCAGCACTGACATTGGGTTGTCAGGATTTCGTCTTTCTGATTTAGCATAATAGGTAAATTTTTGAATTGAAAAAAGAAGGCCGGTCACTGCTAAACCATCCGATGAGTAAACAAAGGAAAGACTGGGGACTTGCACCCGTATGCTGGCCTTATGGCTTAAAAAATGTCTCGTTAAGGAATTCTGTTTACTCATTACAATAGTTTAGCACTCCAAAAGCACACAATGTAATGACATTACCAACAAAACTTTCAATAAATTAATCGTTTTCAGTTTTGTAACCAATTAGCTTGGTTTGTTTATAGTATTCAGAGTTTTTTACTTCATCGTAGCGTTTAAATGTAATTGTTTTTTGCGATGAGTCAGGATGCCGGAAAACCATGTGCGTGAAAATATTTTCGGGTGGCTCGTTTATTTGTTTCACGAGTTGCTGAATGGTTTCTTCATTTTCTATTGCTTGCCAAAATGGTGATAATGATAGTTGAGATAGTTTTTCTGCTGCCTTTACTCTGTAATCGAGACTTATGTAATCATCATGTGATTCTTTAACTGTTTTTGACATTGCTACGCAAACAATGCCGATTACAGGAGATGCAAATAATGATACTGTGAATGCCCAGAGTGGGCCGATCTCTTTAGATTGCGCCCCGGCAACTGCGATTATAAATGCAACTACGTAAGCTGCAATAAGAATTGCCTGAAATAATGTAATTCCTTCCATGTCTTTTTTTTTGGTGAATTGCAATAATACAAAAAAAATATAATATTATGGCAATTTGCAGGGGAAAATGTGGTGGGGGTTTAGTTGCCTGGCAGGTTATCTGGCCTTCGGCCTATTGCTGTCATAGCTTTTTCGAATGCTTTAGACAGGTCGGTTTTGCTTTCGCGGTCTTCGAAAAATACATTTACCTCAATTGCTTTTGCAATTGCAAGGAATATGTCGAGCCGTGGCCTGTATTTTAGGCTGAATATTCGGCTTATATTGTTTCGGGTAATGCCTGTTTGCTCGGCAATATGATCTTGTGTTATTCCTTTTTGCTCGGCAATTTCGCGAAGCAGCTGGACCATAACGGCCCATGATTGTGGGTGTGGATTAGAGTTTGGCATGATGTGCAAGGTAAAGTGAGTAGTATATGTAAAGGGCTATCTCTCCGGCAATGATGTTTTCGTTTATATTAAGCACCATGGGATTTACAGGGAAAGTGTAAATAAACAGATTATTTGCCGGGTATTTAATTATCTGTGTAGGGGCAATAGTGGCCCCTAACTGTTTGCATAGATCAAAAATTGTGTCGGGATGATTTTTTGAAAAGCTGCATGCATTGGTGTATGCAATCGGGCCATCTTTCATGATGTCGAACATTGCGCCTTCGGTGGTAACGGTAACTTTTACATGGAATTTGGTTTTGGCAACAGGTATGATTTTCGAACCCTGTTTTATTTGAAATTCTTTAAAGAATTCAATGGTTTCGGGCAGGATATCTACTGTGTCGCGGGCTACATCGGAGCCTTTGAGAGTTATGTGTTGTATTTTCATTTTATTCCCAGGATTTAGTGAATTTATGGTTTTTGAAAAGGTCGGGTAATCCGGCAAATTGTGTCATGCGCAGAACTTCATCGGCGTCCATTCCGATTTGTTTTCCTATATCAACTGGTCCCCATCCTAATGTTTTGGTATGTGTTTTTCTTTTCCATTGTATTGATTTTTAAGAGTTAAACCACATTGTTTTTTTTGTTGAGTGCTGGATGTTTTTCTTTTCGAGTATCCAGGCTGCTATCCAGTAGGCCTCTGATTTTAATACTTCATAATCGGGTCCATATACCTGGCTTTTAGGGATTATATCAGAAGACCCATCGAAGCCGGTGGCCTTGTAAGCCTGATCAGATATACTGACCAGGCTTTGCAGGCGAACGGAGTGGCATTTAACTTTCTTCATGCAAAATAAGTTTTACCATCTCCCTTATAAATTGTAAATCTTAAAGGATTGCAACCGCAAGGGGTAAATACGTTTATTCCGTTGTGGTGGTAGTTGCTTTTAAGATCAAGAGCCCATGATTCGAAGCAATGGATAAACGACTGAGAAGGCAGATCATAGCCGTTTTCCCTGGCGATACTTACAAGTGATTGGATATCGGGCATTTTGTCGCAATCTTTGGCAGCCCTTTTTTTGCCAAATTCAGAATTGTCAACGGGAATAAAGCTTGCTTCTTCAATGATCAGTTGATTGTTTTCTAATGAAATTTTCATAATCGTGAGCCGTATTGTTGTCCTGTTGCCGCCAGGGTTATGATTAAATACTGTGTAAGTATACGTATCTTTTTTGATACGTGCAAAATTATTTTGTTAAAAATAAAAAAACCCCGTTTCCGGGGTCTTTTTTTAGTTGCGTGCCCTTTTTTTCGGGGCAGGTGGATCTTCTTCCTTCAATACCGAACCATACACCGTATGTGTTCTGTTAAACTGATCTGGTTCTTTTAACCTGGACACTTCCAGAGTTACGAAGCTTACACCTTCAAATTCATAAACCAGTTGATTCAATAATTCCATCTTCAGGCTTATCCTGATGATGTCCATTCCTGACTGTGGCATTGAGCCTTTTCCTACGTACAATTTCTCAATTTTTTTCATAGCTGTAAGGATTAAAATTTAAGCCCGTTAAGTGATAAATGCGTCCGCATGTCAAGGAGGAACTGGAATACCGCCGGGAGGCACGACCAAGGATATGCCGGGAAAATCCTTTACTTGCGGCAGTTTTTCTCTGAGCATTTATCATAGGTTTGCTTATAATTTTTTCCTGACAGCGCAGAAATCAGAAATTGAACGTAGGAATTATAATGCAGCCGTGGGTAAATGGATTTATCAGTAATAATATAGATGTCAATTAGAATCAAATTGACTTTAATGAAGTGGTGCTAATAAAAGGGAACCAACAGAATAATTTAATGTATTGAAGGAATATAATCCCCTGAAAAGCTTCACGCCAAAAAAGACACAGGAAACGGGTTTCAATGCTTTCCGGCAATTCCTTTGGCCGGTTAACAACATTTTCTTTTGTTTCTTTCCTTTCCGAAAAGAAAAGAAATCAAATGCATTATTAATACATATCACAAATCACAGCATAAGCAAGTAAATACCCTTATGCAAGGGGAATTATATACCCCTATATCACTATAAATGATTTTCCTGTAAATAAAAACATAAAAAACGGACAAATAATCACTTAACCCTTCATATTTATGGACTCCGTCCGAAACTACCACTATGATGCCCGCACCGCCCTTTCATCAAACCGCAGTTGCAAGCGTTTTTATTTGCGTTATATGCTGCTAATATATATTTGTGTTGGTTAGGGGTAAACGGGGGCCGCACTATATAAGCATCCCGCGATACGATTTCTTGTAAGCATTTGTATAGCGGGATACCAAATAGCAGCAAGGTACTATATAAGTATCCCGCGTTACAGATTTACTTAATGAGTGCTATCGCGGGATACCATATTTAAAATGGTAATTCTACAGAGAAAGAAACTCTGTAAGGAGGAACGACGAAACAGTGTTTCCCCGTGGTTTCAGGGATGTGTCTGAAATGAATGAAGCGACAAAGGAGCGGAATGAGTAAAGACTTATCCCTGGCGCAGTATCTTTTATTCCTTTGGTATTGGAAATTTATAGAGCTCACAAAATGTTTTATCATTGCGAGTTTCTAATTTGAAAATATATTCACCTTCCTGATGATCATAAGATGAATGCACAAACAATGAATTTGTGCCATTAGTACAAACCTGCTTAGCCCAGCCATGATGGAGAACTTTTTTAGGTTTGTTTTCTTCATAAAAGGTTTTAGCAATTTAAGCTAAAGCGAAAATATCCATATCGTTTACCCATGCCCTTAGGAATTATCTAGGCATCCGGCGCGCCGGTTAGATGTTTTTAATGCACGGCAATTCGTAATCACGCCCAAAGCAAGTATGATAAGGATCAGCTGCCGTAATGGTAGCACTTATTATATTGGATGTATAAGGGTGGGTGGCGTGATGGTGAAAAAATAACCGGCAAGGCTGCCTGTCAAAGGGATAATTCGACCAAAATATAATTATGAATTATCCCCGATCTCGTTGAAAAAAACTTGAAGCATGAGTGTTTTTTTCAACGAGATGACGGCACCCGAAGGGCCTGGCCTTAGCAAGGTTATTTTTGCGCGAATAACTTGCATAAAAACAGATAACAAAAAACCCCACCGTTAATACGACAGGGGTTTTGCCTTGCCTAATGCATGCTACTGTAGGATGTAGGCGGCACAAAGATATAATATTTACTGCTTTTTTTGCAGGTGAGCCAAAAGTATTTTGTTGAATTCGTAGTATTTTTTGAGTTTGCCAATGCTGTTTTGCAGGTCGAAAACGGCCAGTTCGGTATTAAACCCATCAATTATTTCGAAAAGATGGTCAGTAATATCAACTATATTCTGAACGGGGTTTTGCAGCTCGGCCTGTATAAGGGCATCTTTTACATAATCGGTGCTTTCTTTTGCTTTTTCCATAAATAGATTTTAAAAAAATGTTTAACAATTAGTAAGAAGAATCCTCGGGAATATTGGCGCGCTGTTGCTTGTACGAAGGAATATAAATGAAGTTATATGTTTTGGTTTAAAATACGGTTTACTACCCGCATTTTTTTCTCTATTTCGTAATGAGTAATAATAACAGGGTTAAACTCGCGAAAGTTGTATACTGCAAGCATTGGGTCGAAGTTTGTTTTTGCTGGGGGTGTGTAATCGCGTGGTTGCAGGTTAAAGGCAAAAATTTTAACGGGTCTTATTTCAATAAGATCGCGCATTGAGCTAAGGAGAAGATTTGCTGTGAGTCCAACACCGGCACACTCTACAACGGTGTTTATTTGCTGGCATGCGGCTTTAACAAAGTTCATTTTGGCGCTATACTCCTGGTGAATGTTGCTGTGTGGCTGCCTGAATGTATCTATGGCAACATGTTTGAATTCTCCGAACCTGGTAATTGTATTGCAGATTTCGGTGGCAAGGGTTGTTTTGCCGGTGCAGGTGTCGCCAGTAAGCAGAATTTTTATCAGGATGTTATCCATACGCCAGCATTATACTTGTGGTTGTAGGGGGCAAACAATGAAAATTCATACGACCAGCCAAATGCATTATCCCAAACGGGCCCCCATTCTTTTTTTATTACGGCAGTATCGTCGAACTGAACAAAGAGTTTTTGCGCGAATGGCACCTGGCAATTGTAAACATCGTGCCTTATGCGGCAAATAAAATCATCGCCAATAATGCGTGTGTTTTTAAGTATCTCTTCGCGGCGGGCATGATCTTCTGGTTTACGTAATGCTTCGAGAATAAGAAAGCCTCCGTAAATTCTTTCATAGGCATTGTCGCTGTTGCCAAGTGTGCGTATTTCGAGCGGCAGCAGCATAACTGCAGGGTAGCGTATTGTTCGGTTGGGTATTGCAGCCAGCACTTCTTCGAGTGTGGTGCGAAAGAAATGCTTCTCGCTATCAGAATGCTTTATTTGTGCGTGTTCAGATGATAGTTTCTGAAAGTAGTTTATGTAATCGGAGTATGATATCATTGTTTCGGAGTGATTGATTTAACTTTTCGTGCATCGATAATAGACTGGTTTAGCTCGAACATAAATGAATGGATGTTTAAGCTAAGCACCTTTTCGATGTTGGTAACATGGCCGGCAACAGATCTGACCACCATGGGCCATGCCGACTGGTTGTTGTTTTCTGTATCGGTTGCTTCATCTGAACTGGTGTATATTTCAGGATAATCTAACATGAAATAGTTTCTCACTCCTTCGAACATAAGCAATACAGCAAATTTCTGCCAAAGCGGTATTTTTGAAAAGCATGAAGCATTATCGAGATAATTATCGTCGAATGGCTGACGTATGTCGGCCCCGGAATGTATGAAAAGTTTTTTAACGGGGCTTAAATGCACAATTGGCCTGTAAAGTGCCGCACAGAGGTTATCAAGGTTTTCAACGCTTGCCGAATTAATAAATTCGGTGTAATGGTTTTCGGCAGCAATGTACTCGGCAGTAGTACAATTACCATAATATTCTGAAGTACCGTAAAGCAGTGTTTTCCCCGATTTTATTACTGGCAGGAAATTACGCTTAAGTAACACGTTTCGCACAAGTGGCTTTTCATCATCTTCGATATACTTAGCGGGTATAAACATAAAGTTGAAAAGCTCTGAAATAAAGAATATATCTTCGGGGCTAACCAGGTAAGCTTTTTTACGGGTAATGGCCCTGAATGCAAGCAACTGGAATTTACTTATTTTGCCGGGAACAAAGTATGTGTTTCCGGCAAAAGGGCGAAGGTGGCCGCTAAGCCCAATAACATGGGTGGCAAGTATTGTTTTAATCCTAACCGGATCCATGCCTGAGAGTATCAGCTGTGTAATAAGAATAAGCTGGTCGTTGGTGAATTCATCCCACGACGAAGGTACAGAGAAGGTACGGTTAAGGTATTGAACAGTATTCATTTTAAAAGTTTATATACGAGCAATGCAACAGCAAAAATCAGAGAGAATACACCTGCCCAGAAAAAAGCCTTTTCCCACCATCGCCAGGGAATAACGGTAACGGTTTCCTTGTTGTGATAGCGGTGTTTCCAGTATGTTGTTTCCCTTATTGCATTATCTAACTTTACAGGCAGGAGAGTATCTCCCTCTGTTAACTCGAGATACAGTTTATCTCTATTGATCCAGCTTGATGCTTTTGCAAGTTTGCCGGTAACGGTTAATCGCTGCTGATTATTATTGCTGTGCGTTTTGCCAGATGGCGGCCAGGGAACCAGAATGCTGTCTATAATGGTTTGGCCAGGTATAGGTACAAAAATCAATGTATCGCGCAGTGAAGTAACCGTTTTTTCTATAATGCTATCGCGTATAATAACATTTGGCGGGCATTTGCGTGAAAGCCTGCTGCACGGATTGCAGGCCGGTAAAAATAAAACTGCAAGTATTAAAGCTGCAAAATATTTCATGGTTATGAGAATAGGAAATGTTTTCGTCCGGTATTATCATGACCAACAGATCCGCTGTCTAAAGGAGTGTACTCAGGGAATTGCGGAGCATTATCTTCGAGTATTTTCCTTATAAGAGTAAGGTAGCTTTCTGAAGTTGTAAGGTGTGCTTTTTTGCGGTTGTCTTTTTCGGAAACCATTATGTTTCGGTCTTTTGACTGAATACCCAGGAATGAAGCAAAAGAAACGCCATCAGAAAAAAGGCGCAAGCTAACCTTATCAAGCGCATCGGCAATAACCCTGTTTGCAATAGCCCTTATGGCATATGCCTTAAGGGTTTTAATAGTTGTGGATCTTGCTGAGCTGTCCTGCGGTGAAGGTTGTTTCAGAATATCGAATAAAACTTTACCTGTTATGGGAAGAATGATCGATATTTCAACATCTTCAATAATTGGCTTAATAGCCAGAAATGTACGGCGGCTGTTGAAAATGTTACATATCCTGGAGAAATCGGCAGCATTATTAATGAAAAGCGAATTATTGTCGGTGCGGAGATATGCAGGCCACATGGCAGGTTTAACCTTTTCCAGATACAACAGCATAGAGTCGGTTGCCTGGTCGAGCTTTTGGGCGTATGCATTCATAACATCCCTTTTCTGGTATTCGAAAACTCCTTTGAAATTTCCAGTTTCAATACCTTGCATACCCATGCTGGTGAAGTTAACATCACCGGTTTTAGAATATTCGAAAGCAAAACTATAGGCAGTAACAGCGCTGCACAGCTTTATTAATTTCTGGGCAATATCATGAGTAATTGCACTGCCCGGTGAAGCAGAGCCGGAGGCATCAGGAGTATAATTGCGTAGATATTGCAGCAACTCTTCACCAATAAGCGGAAGTAAAATGCTTTCTTCGGCAAATTCGATGTGTGGTTTGATTGTTGAAAATTCTTTTTCATCGGTAATTTCTGGTATAATTACAGCTACCTGCTCGGCTGTTTTAATAATTGTTTCCGACATATCGTTAGATTTGAGAGTCAATAACACCCGATTTATCAACTTCCTGCTTAACCAGCAATGGGTCATTTATAGCCAGGAAAGCTTTTTTATCGGGCCAGTTAATTTTAATTGCCATATTAATGGCTTTTAAAGAAAGGTACCGAATAATTGGAGTTCGGGTTTTTACATGAAGATTATAGGCATTAAGAATTTCAGAACCACTAGACATTTTCTGGCCGAGTTGTATACATGCCAGAGATGGTTGAACCTGCATAGCAGAAGTGATTGCCTGATTGGTTTCATTGTATAGCTGCAGATTGGCTTCCGACATTTCTTTCTCATTGTTTTTTACTTCTTCAATTTGCCAACCCGTCATTTCTTTTCCGTTGCTATCATTCTCAATGAATGTGTAGAATGTTTTGCCTGCATTTTCAGCACCGGCAAGCATATTGTCAATTTCATCGAGCTTATCCTGGAACCATTTATCCAGTTCATCTTTGCTCCACTTGTTTATATTTCTTACTTGCTCCAGGGTGCGCAATGGCACTTTTATGTGATACTTAATATTTAAGCTTTGCTGCATCCTGGCCAGGTGAAATTTGGGTATTTCATTGGCAAGTGGTAGCCAGAAATCAATTACGCCTATATAAACAGGCATAGCATAATACCTGAATGATGCTGATTTTTTCATCAGGTGCAACATGCTAACCTTGCTTGTTTTATCGGCAATATTATAAGCAGGATAAACATCGGCATCTGAGATTTTTTTGTCTTTCCAGTTATTTACAAAAATAGTATCACTGATCCCATTTTTATTTTTAACAGAAATACGGCACTCATCAGCATCAACATGCTTTAAACTGTGAATTTTATTGCCTTTTTCATTTGGTATTACCTTCACAAACATGTTTTCATACATGGCCGCATCGGCAAACATAGCAATAAGAAACTCAATATAATTCCACGATTCCAGCCATTCAATAATTTCCTGGTCGTAAAAAGGAATGGCTTTACCTTCGCTATCCCTGGTGTAAAGAGATGGTCCAAGTCCAAAAAACATATCCTGCTTAAAGTCGAAAAGACCAGGAATAATGTTATTCTTGAACAGTTCTTTCAGATCATTGGGCAGCAAATTATTGTTACCCCATTGTGAAAGCTTTTTACCTTTAATATTAAGACCTGTTTCATCATTAACACTGTTAATGTCAATGCTGCCATAATTTTTACCTGCAGATGAATTCTTATCAAAAGCCCCTGTATTTGGCTCAACCATTACAGAAATGTTTGATTTTTTGAGCACTCCCATACTCGAAAGAGATGCTTCTGGTTTGTTTCTTACCATTTTACTTTTTTCCCGTTAAATGAATCAATTAGAAAAATATTGAAGTTTTTTCGTTGACCGGTTGATACAAGTCTTATTGACTTACGTTGTTTATCCTTTATGTTTGGAGGTAAACCTGCCTTTACACACTTCGAATAAGAAACCAGCTTGCCATTTTCGGCCTTATCAGAAGTGCTGAACTTGTAAAAAGAGATATCAAAAGGCTTTTCATCACCGGCTTTAGAAACAGAAAGCTCGATTTCTGTTAATACTTCTTTGAGAGAAATTGTACCAGACATGCTAAATATTTTAAGCAATATTAAACAGCATCCCTAGTATGAAAAAGGACAAAACAGCCCGCCTGAGCGGGCGAAAAATTTTAAAAAAAAAAGGCCAAATTTTGAAATTTTTCAGCATTCTAAATAACACTTAGTATGCAGTACGTAAAAACCACAATAAGGTAAGGTTAAAACTTTTAAAAGCGGAAATTGCAAAATTTCCAAGACTTTCTTCAGAAAGAATCCACGCAACGCCCTTCGGAGCCGATGCAATTGCATTGGTTTTGAAAAGTGAAATATGGAAAGGATTTAAGTTTGTTTAGGGTCTCAGTTTGCGGGGGTCTCAGGGGTGTACTTGTATAGTTCGCAGTGAGTAGTAAAATTACGGGTCTCAAGTTTAAAAACGTACTCACCTGGAAGGGGCTCATATTTTGAATGAACAAAAACGGATTGCACACCATCAGTGCAAACATTCTTTATCCAACCATGGGGTAATGATCGGCGGGGCTTGTGATCTTCGTAATGCTGTATGGCTATTTTGGAAAGGGAAAAGATATCCATTGAGTTGTACCCATGCCTTTGGGATTTATTTGGGTCTCGGGCGCACCAACAAAAAATTACACCCATCCCGGTTAGGGATGGGTGTAAAATTAAATGATTAGAGCAAACCTTCATCGGCAAAGCTAAAATAATTGCCATCAGGACAGAAAATGACGTGGTCTAATACCGGAAGACCCAGGCACTGGCCTGCAAGTTTGCATTTATTGGTAATTTCCCGGTCCATTGATGACGGCTGCTGGTTTCCGCTTGGATGATTGTGTATAAGCACTATAGATGATGCATTAGCAAGAAGGGCAGACTGGAATATCTTTTTAGGATCGGCAACCGTACCGGCTACGCTTCCTGTTGATATGTGACGAATACCAAGGAATGTATTAGAACGGGAGAGAAGCATAACCCAGAATGATTCGTAAAGATCGAGTTCAGGGTAATGATCGAAGAAAATAGAATGAATGTCGCGTGAAGATGTAATCTTGATGCGTGATCGGTAAGGTAATGGCTTTACTGGCCATATTGGCTTAAGTTCTGCAATTGTAAAAAGATCGGCGGTATTTGTAAACATAGGTAAGTGCCCATGCCTTTGGGTCTTTTTAATGGCATCTGGCACGCCGGTTAATGTTAGTCGGCAGCGGCGCAACACTGCCGTTTACAGAAGATGAGCACATTAAGCGCAAAAAGGGAAGGAGTGGGTTTGTGGGTTAAAAGGGAAATAGCAGCACATGCGGCAAGCGCCAGGGATTGCAGTGGAAAGCCCACAGCGCAGCGAGGACTTGTAACGGAAAGCCCGCCCGGGCGCCCAATAAATTTATTTGCGGATTATGATTCCGTAATAGTCGGCGTTTAGTTCATCTTCTGGCAGTAGATTTTCGTATTCTCCAAGCATTATACTATCGGCTGCATCGCTTATGTGAGTTGAATCTTCTGGTGCTATACTCACTTTCTTTTCGGAAGATTTATCTTTTGATATAAAGCCATCTTTATCGAGTGCTTTGGCTGCCTGCATTGATATTTTTAACTGTTCGCAGTTTTCGGCATTTATTAGTATAAAAGGGTAGCGTGGTTCTTTACCGGGAAGGGAAAGGTTCCATAACAGGAATTTGTGCTGATGTCGCGGGTTACTGCCTCCTATTGTGCGCTGGTAAACGGTCCAGCCTTTATATCTCAGTATTTTCATTACCCGTTGAGCATAGGTGTCTTTATCGAGTCCTGTTCGGTTGTTGCCGGTTTTATCGTGGTGGAATGTAATTTCTTTGTTTGGGTGGTATTCGTAATACTCGCACCAGTCTTTAACAACATCGTCGATTATTTTTTCCCTTGAAGTATAGTGAACGTTTAGAAATTTTATGGTGTTTATAGAGTCGAAGCGCTGAGCCGTAACTATACAGTTAAAACTGGGGCCGAAGTCCATGCCAATAATCAGGGGCATTGTTTTAACGCAATCGCGGTCGGCAAGCGAGTTAACAACTACGTTTCTATGGTTAAACCGGTCGAAATAAGTATTATCGAAATCGGTATAGTAGTTTTTTTCTGATAACTGATGGTAGAAGCTATTGTGGGTGGTTTCGGATTTGATGGAGAGTATTTCGGGGCGGAAAAATGTTTTAAGCACATGCTTTTGCTGGCGTATATAGTCGGGACCGAGAACATGGATGTTTGATATAGTGCTGGCTTCTTCATACAGTACGCTGTTAAACCGGCGTTTGTTAAGAATGGCTGAGTAGTGAATAAGTTTCTTGGTAATTCGATCGAAAAATGGTTCGTTTTTATCATCGAGAAGATCCTGCTTAAGTTGTTCACAAAAGATTGAAAGTTTAAGGATATCTTCTATTTGTTTGCGGTCCATTCGCTTCTCCATGTCGAAAAGCCATTTCCCTTCGGGCATTGATGGCATTGAACTGGTAAGCACAACTGTGCGGCAATGCGGATTGTCTTTAAACAGGTGCCGTTCGCCAGAGTTGGTAGGCATCGCGTCTTCTTTAAACCGATCTTCGAGCAGCAGCTTGCTTTCGTCGCCAAATATACCCCATACGGTAAGTGAGTTTACCAACCCCTCACGGTCCTGGCTACCTATATGAAATCCGGCACCTGTATACGTAGAAATGAAGTGGGTATAATCTTTAACGGGTGCATTGTAAGTTTTAGGCCAGTCGGAAGGTGGACGTTTGCCTACTACATAGTGAACGTTTTCGATAAAGCCGCGTTTTTCCCAACCTTTTACGGTACCGGGTAGAGTTCTGGTAAGAACTTGTTTATAGGTACGGCCCAGCATAAGAAAGCCTGCCCTGGGCATATCGTGAATACGATTATAAGACAGGTGGGCTATAATTTCGGTAGATTTACCAAGGCGCCTGCCGGCATGAAAATACAATTCGGTAGGGTCGATGAGCAAAACGCGCATCTGAGGTAAGTTCAGATAGAGGTCTTCGGTATTTTCAGCTGTTGGGTTGAACTCCTGCATCGCGAAGTATTTTGGCTTTTTGTTCGGGGGTTAGCTTTTCTTCGGCTGTAATTTCATCGACAAGTTCAATAATTTCGGCTTCTGTAATTTCTTCAAGGCCTATGCGCTTGGGGTCGCTGTAGAAGTTGAACACGTTTTGACGCAGCATTTTTGGGTTTACATTTTTATCGCCTTTACCCAGGCCGAGTATCATGTAAAGGTTACGAATGCCGGTGTTGAATTCTTTAAAGTTGTTGTTGTCGAAGCTCAATTTAAGACCTTTAAGCTGCCAGCGCAGCAGCAATCCGCGCCAGTAGTCTTTATCGATCATTTCTTCGGTAATGAAGAATTTTTTTGAATTTGCTATATCGTAACGGGCAGTTCTGATAGAAATATCGAATTTATCTATGAGTGCCTGCTCCAGATCTTTACCAACAAGAAAGCTGTTTATCTGGCTGTCGTGCACAAATTTCCATCGTTCCATAATATTAAGGTCGGCTTCGGTAAGTTTCTGATCTGACTTGAAGCGCTCAACCAGTTGCAGGAAAGTTTTATCGTCCTGTTTCATAAATTGTACTTGTTAATTGTTATGTCGCATTCTTTGCGTAAGCGCAGGTACTCGGTCTGACTGGCAGAACTGCCACCTTTTGCAAGTTCGAAAATGCTTTTGCGTACTTCGAGCATATTAAGCAATGCGCCTTTTTTGTATGTTTTAAAAAATTGAGAGTTACGGTTTTTATATTCGCGTTTAATAATGTCGTAATCAACTTCAATGGCAATGGCAATTTCTTCGGGCGTGAAACAACAGCCTGCCATCTCTTCGATAAGCTTAAACTGCTCTTTGCTTAGTTGCAGCAATACGGTTGCTGATCCAGTTTTGGTGTTGTTCTGCTTCATGTTTGCCTGGTATTAATATCATTGCTTCAATACGGTTGTTTCGGTTGTAATTAGCTGAGCCTACTATGGTAATGTCCATTTTTTCGCCTCTTATAACAGTAACTTTAGCATGGCAGCTAGTGAGTAAACAGTTAAAGTTTGCATTGGCAAGAAACCATGCTGCCGGACGGTATTTTTTAACCCTGTAGTCGAAAAGAAAATGTATTTGTTTAATAAACCCTTCGTTGCGTGCGGCAACCAGTGTTTGAACCACGTTTTCGTTTATAGACCATGTAGTTACCCATAGTTCGGCGGTTCCGGTAAATTTTTTAATGAGAAAAAGGAGAAATTCGTGCATTGACCATGTTCCGAAGTTTATAATATGATAGTCGAAGCCGGGCTCAATGGCAGTAAAATTTTTAGAGAACTGTGAGTAACTTTCGAAATTAAGCATCTGGTAAGGGCGTTTTTCGCGCTTACGCACAGGCGCCATTTCGGCAGAAGATGGTACTGATGATATTTCGGAAGTATTAAAAAGCATGGTTTTATGTGCTTGCCTGGTTAAGTTTTTCTTCGTAGAAAGCGATTTCAGCAAGCCACTCTACGATTTTTGATTCTTTGGATGGAATGGTATGGTGCCCTGGGTTATCGGCAATAAATCGTTTGTATGTGCTTATATTACTGCGGCGGTACTGCAGTTTTTTATGCATTTGCAAATGGGTTAATTCTTCTGAGTCGGGCTGTGGCGGTGGTATTGGTTTTTCTTTTTCGGGCAGTGTACCGTTTTTTTCGAAAGCTTTTAGCTTATCCCAGTATGTCTGGTTCTCTTTCATGAGCGAAACGATTTCGGCTGTAATATTGGCACGTTGGGCATCGGTTTTCGCGGCTGGCAAATGAAAAAAACGCAATTCGTGCGCTTTCATGTATGCCTGGTACTTGCGCGTTTCGATAGTTTGTATTTCGGCCGGCTTTAAAGCAAAGTCGATAGATGTGGGATCGAAGGCGGTGGCTTTTGGAGCGCTTTTTCTAAACGATTGCTCAATATAACGGGCATGTTCGGTAAGTTCGAAATGAAGCATTCCTTTGTTCCATTCGGTGGGTCCGCTTTTAATGAAGCGTTTAAGTAATTTCTTTTTAAAGGAGAATTTAGAAAAGATGTCAATACCTTCTTTCCATGGTTGGCCTTTTTTTACCCAGAGTATAATTGCATTATGAGTTTTTTGATCGTCCATGCTGAAAATTTTTAACAAAGCTATGTGGGTGCAATTGCATGGGCAAGGACAAAAAACCCGCACCATTGCTGATGCGGGAAAAAAATGGGGGAAGGGAAATGGAGTTTAAATTTCGAAGGAGCTTTTCTGCCTGAATCGTTCCTGAACTATTTTTTTAAAATCGGCCGTAAGTCCATCGTTGTTATAATCAATAAAGGTGTGTTCTTTAAGAATTGCTGCAATTTCTTTTTTAGGAATTGCAGAACGCACTTTACCTTTTAATGATGTGGTATCAACCAAAACAGGCTCAACATCGGGAAAGTTAATATTGTAGTATAAGGTTGACGCCAGGGTTGGGGATTGTTTGTTAAGATTGAGTTTATCAATCATTGACAGCATTAGTTGTTTATTAATGAGCCTGGGCATATGAGTTTCGAAGTTGAAACAGGGGAGACCCATTTTTTTAAGAATGTCAATGGTATTGATAAAAAGAGTGCGCCAGTTGGCACCGGCATTAGGGATCTGCTGATCGAGATCAGCAACAGATTTAACCAGGGCATGAGAGAACGGTCTTTCGAAAGTAGATTCTGAAACCGGTTTCATCCAAAGCTGATCGTCGTATGCATAGATGAAATTATCAGAGACTATTTCATCGTTGCAAACAGTAACCAGTTTATTCCACTGATCGAAAGCTTTGGAGAATTTCATCCCATGTATCTGGGATGATTTGATAAGGTGAACCTTTTCAGGGTTAGCCCAATCAGGGAGTTTGTCGGCAACAAGGAAAACGCGGTAATTGAACTTAGCGTTGCGTTCGATAGAACGCAGGGCAAATTTCAGTTCATCCCATATTGCCGTAGTGAACACGTATGGGATCACTATATCGAAAAAAACAGGAACCGGCTCAATGGCAGGTTCCTGTTCAGTAGTGTTAATGAGCTGATCGTTCATAACGGTGCTCTGTTAGTTATGCATTAGAAGCCGAAGGAGATCCGGAAGAATCTTTAGGTGCCAGGGTTAGCGTTCCTTCGTAAATGGCAATAGGCATGCTTTGCTGGCCCTTAATGCCGAACTGGGTGCCACGGCCACCGGTGGTAGTTGCTTCCCACTGCAGTTCTGCCTGGTTCATGTACAACGGGTTACACATTTCGCCGAGCAGATACTTAGTGTTGGTTGCACATTCGCGCAGTATAATTATGAAAGGGCTGTTGCCATGCAGTGCCTGAAACTCCAGGATAGCTTTTGACAGGCCCGGGTGCCAAAATTCTACGCCAACATCATAGGCAGTAATATCGGGGTTATCGCTTTCGGCCTTAGTACTTAATGGTTTAACCTTTTTGTCAGTAGCATAAATGGTGTGCATATATTTACCCGCCTTAAGAACAATATTGCCGGCTATGGTAACACCATCTTCACCGCGTGTGGGAAAGGTTTGTATGTCGTCTCTTAGAACAGCAAGGATGTAATTGTTTATGCCCCCACCGGCACCTGGCGAATGAGTAGTAGGCTTAAGGATTGATTTGAGAGAAACGCCAAAAAACAGCGCTCCCGATTCATTCACCAGGAAAGCTGGAATGGCAATGGAAGCTATACCGGCCATGATGGGGATCTGAGCCACATCGGCCACAATGTTGCCAAAAACAATGGCAAGCAATGAAACGAAAAGTATTCTTATGGTTGAGAACATGGGTTTTTAACGTTTAACAGGTTTGAAAAAACTCTCCCCATATTTCAGGAGAGAGAATTATTTTGTGTATTCTTAGCTTAGTTTACGCTGCCAGAAGGACTACCCTAAGCCTGTGGACCAGAAGCAGGAGATCCGCTGTCATCGTCAACAGTTTTTTCGTTGGTCCAGAGAGCTTTGAGAGAAACAAACTCGAATCCGAAGGCAAACAGTCCGAGGAAGCCCATTACTTTGGGGTTGCCAGGGTTAAAAACGGTGACACGCTCCTGGTCAGAAAGAGTATCAACACCGTAGGCCATGTTCCATTCTTCGGTAAGAATGATACGCTTACTGTCGCGCATACCAGCCATTGGCACAATCTTGCAACGACCGGCCGAACCTTCCAGATTGATTTTTTCGTACTCGGTATTGTAAGGCAGCGCTTCATTCAAAGCCTGGTAGTTGTCGCAGTAAGCGTCATAAATAGCATAAGACACATACAGGTTAGTATCTTTCGCCCTCACGGCGGGGTTATACTCTGCGGCTTTGCGGTAAAAGTATTTCAACTTTTGTACAGCATTGGTTTTGTCGATAACGCCAGTGGCGATAAGGTTTTTCTTTGCAACAGAAACATTACCAGCGGTAATTTCCTTGTTGAGAATGGTCATCCAGCCATCGTTAACAGCAGCTACAGATTTTTTCTGTTCTGTGGTTCCACTCTGGCGAAGTGCTTTGTCGCCCCAGAAAGCAGCATCAAAAACGATATCGTTATTGATACGCTTCATAATACCTTCAAGAAATTCTTTTTCGAACGGGTGTTCTTCAGGATTAACACCTTTTTTAAGGATGTTACCCAGGTAGGTTTTGCGGTAGCGCAAAGGTTCTTCTTCAAGTTCCACCTGGCCTATTTCAACCTGCAGTGTACGAGGAGTAAGATCAGCCTTATCGGAATCGGGATCCCAAGCTTTGGCATAAGGTTTCACGAGCGATTTGAATTCAAGCTCGGTCATGGTTTCTTTGTCGGTAACACCGGCAAGAACCTGGCAATTTTCGGTAAGCTCGTTATTGCTAACCGCCAGCTGAATAAGGCCGTTACGATGTTTTTCGGCGTATTGCTGGATTTGGGTAATGTTTACAGCTGACATTGTAAAAAAGAATTTTTGTGGTTATTTACTATGGGAATTATTTGGGGCGAGCAGAAAAGATTTTCTTAGCATCAGGATCGACCGATGCATTTTCAGGCGCATCATCAAAATCGGTAGATGTGTGATTGTTACCATTATCGGCAGCAGGCAGGCGTTCTTTCAGAACATCTATTTCGGTTAAAGCAGCAGCATATTCCTGCCGTGATTTTTCAAGCTCAGCATTTACAGATGCAATATTTTCTGTTGCCTGTGAAAGTGCGAGTGCATTTTTATTGCAGGTTTGCTGCACTGCTTCGAGTTGCCTGGTAGTCTCTGCAAGAGCAGAAGCTGTTTGTTCGGCCTGGGTATTGGCGTTAGCTATGTGCGCATGAAGTTCATTAATGGTATTCTGGTTTTCAAGCAGGGCCGATTCGATCTGGTCGAGCTGTTCTTCCATCAGGAATATACCATCGTCAGTACTTTCAAGAGCTTCAACACCAATAGCAGCCATAAGCAACGTTAAGTGGCTCAGGTTTTTCATTGTGAACGAAGTTTTAGTTAGAGAAGAGTTTTTATTGAGTTCGTTAATGCAGGCATCAATACCACCAATGCGGTCAATAAGACCCAGGTTAAGTGCATCGGCAGCATAGAAAACTTTGCCGGTACTCCATGCCTTAACCGAAGCTGCAGTTTTGGGACGGTTCTTTTTAATTGTGTAGATGAATTTGCGGGCTGCAGGATCGAGCGCTTCAGTTTGTATTGGCTCATAATTACCTTTAAGTGCTTCCAGAAAGGTTCTGCTCTTATCTGGAGAAAGCGTAGAATTTATATCATGGAAGGTCCAGCCATCGGCAATAAGTTTTTTTCTTACATCAGAAAAGTAGCTGGCAACACCAATACTACCGATTTCGCACATTTTATTAAGGGCAACAATAGAATCGCAGGCAGAAGCGATCCAGTAACCGGCACTGGCGCAAAGGCCATCGACCAGGGCAACAGTGGGTTTCTGAACTTTTTTAATGGTGTCGGCAAGTTTCATTGTTCCATCAACAGTACCCCCGGGAGTATCGAGAACGATAAGAATGTTCTTGATTTTTGGGTTACCAGCGGCATGGTTTACCCATGCAGCCATATCGTTCATTCCATAAGAACAAAGCCCGCCATATTTTGTAAGCGGACCCGAAACAGGAATAACTGCAGTTGAATTTTCAGGAGTACTCTCAACAGGGTTTTCATCGCGCAGTATTTGCGGGTAGTTCACAAAAGAATCGGGCTGAGCGGCAGAAATTTTTGCCGAAAGTGCCGACTGGTCGAGAATAAACCTTTCGTTAAGCTGAGAGAAGAAAGCAGTTGCCAGGGAGTGATCGGCGAGCATTTGAAGAATAAGCGGCGCCTGAAAGTAAGCTTCCCTGACATCTATTGCCCAGGGTTTACCAATTATCTGCCTGAAGATTGAAAAAAGGGTGTTGTTATTCATGCACTGCATTTTAAAGCAGCGCAATGTTATACATGTGGAATGGCGGGCAAAAGGACTTAAAAATTACACAACAAATACAGGGTGGTTTGGAGTGTCTCCTGAAAAAGTAACCTGGTAACCCGAAAAAGCGGCGAGCTTACCAGGGTGAGAAGGCTTGTAAGAGAGTTTCATGCTTTCGAACAACAACACATCGGTGCCGGTATTTACTTTAACATAAAAGAGTGCCCCATTATATTTTAAAAGAACAGACTCAACAGTGGGCGATAACCCGGAAAGCTGAGCCGATAATTCGAAACGGTAAATATTACCCGAAGGAGTTTCTTCAGAGTTGTCGGCCAGTTTTACAGATCGGGCCGATGTGATAATATCCTGGAAGGTGAAACCAGGTTTGGGAGTAACATTTCCGGTAAGGCGTCCGGGTGAAAAATCGAACGCCAATGCGTGCGAAAGTGGCAGTATTTGCACCAGGCAAATATTGCCGTTTACTTGTTTTGGAAGGTTTGAAAAAAAGGACATGATCGTAACGAGTTTTTATGCAGATTTTTGAAAATTTTTATACAAAATGAACTTTTCATTGCTACGATCCCAGCTCTTCTTTATCATTTCGTAATTGATGCTGTTTTCTGGTATATTAAACAAACGAAAAAAATCGCGTATGGCATCGCTTTGGCGGCTGCCTCTATGGCAACACCCCAAAATAAAGGTATGTGCCCGCAATTTAAAGAGACGGTTAAAGTGATTGCGAATTAGCCGCTGCATGTTGGGTGGAAGGTAATTGCGGTAAAGTACATTAAGGCGAATTGATTTGTCGAGCTGAAAAGCTGGAATGAGCAACGTTAACCTGCGCGGGTACTTTTGTTTATCGACAGTGGGTGTTTTGCGCGGGTTAACCTGGAGAATAAACTTAATGTCTTCGAAGAATTTATCCTGGCGGTTAATTTCTATAATGCCATCAGGACTATTATACTCGGCAATAAGAAACTCGTAAAGAGCCTCAGATACGTAAAGATATACTACCCCTTTCATTCGTTTTTTTGGGCTAATTTACGTAATAACAGCAAAATAATGGCGAAAACAAAAAAAATAATTGCGGTTTTCACCCGGGTAAAATGCGAAAAAAAAATTTCTGCAAACCCGACCCTATTATAAATTTTCACTACATGACTACATTTTGCAAAATAGGGGTATAACTATAAGTATATCAACAAGATAAGGCTCACTACAAGAGAGAAAATTTGTAGTGAAATGTAGTGAACATTTAAACGTTATGATTGTATTAACAAAAACCCACTACATTTCACTACATTTCACTACATTTTACTACATTTTAATTATTTGATATCCAGAAAAATAACTACAAAAACAGTAAAATGTAGTGAAAAAAAATTACCCCCCCATAGAAGTAAAAAGCGATTTTTTTTTTTGTGCAAAAAAAAAGGGCCTGCGGCCCCCTGTAAAGTAGTGTAATTGCTTCTTATATAGGTAGTTGAACCTTATTGAGTATGGCAGTTGATACGTGAGTATAAATTTCGGTTGTTTTTGATGAGCGGTGACCAAGTATTTTTTGTATAACCCGCAGATCGGTTCCTGCTTCTAGCAGCGATGTGGCCGACGAATGCCTGAGAAGTTAAAGCTTGGTGTCTGCAAGGCAAAATAACAGACACCAAGCCCCGAACTGTTAGCGGTAATGTTAAGACAGCAAGCCAGCAACTTCGCTCTTACATACAGCACATCGCCATAAATGCTCAATAGCTACAATCCTCCCATCTGGTCGCATACCTAATACACCGCCAGCAGCAGACATTTCTTGTCCACAGCATTTTGGTCTGTCTTTTGGAAGAGAAATACTACCACTAATAACACCCTTATACAATGCGAGGAGTTCGGCGTCGTTTGACATTTTTTCAGTACTCATAATTTTGTTCTTTAATGTTGTTCAGTGCAATTAAGCCCGCACTAAATAAGGCTGCAAAGCGTTATAGCCCATTTTATTTCCAGGTGCTGCTTTTCACAACCTGACATTTAACAATTCGCCAATTGTCTCGGTTGTACTCAGTTTGCTTGCGTCTGCCAAAATTATCGTACAGCGTATCTTTCGGAATACCTGTTATCATTTCGACAGCGATAACACTCCCGGCAATGTGGGGAGTGTTATCATTTTCATTAAGCAGCCAGTACATGATTAGTGTTTTTTAAAGGTTAAGTTTTCGCCGTTTACGAAGAAATTAAATTCGCTATCAGTAGCCCATACATCGGTGCGCTCTTTGTTGAAATCACCGGCCCACTTAATTTCATTGCTGATAGCTTCCAGGCTGTTTACTTCTTTAGTGAAAAGTTCAATGTCAGCGTCGATAAGGGTGATTGTCCTGGGGAATGTTACTTGATTTTTCATTGTCGTAAGATTTAAAGTTGTTGAATTGTTTAACTGATACAAATATACAACGTTATTTTGTAACCACCAAATACGAATACAATTATTTACACATTTTCTTGTATATTTAACTTATACAAAAACGGGCCATAACATTGCATCCCTGGCAATATTGCCCACAACGGGCAGTGCTGGGTGACAGCTTTGCATAGAGCAATACGTGCAGGTATGCGGGGCCGTTTTGGCGCAATACAAAGAGTACTTCGTGGCTAATGATTTGCATAATTGAAAAATTAGTTATATATTTGTACCAGCAAATCACAATAAGGCTTTAGCCGCCGTGTTTTAGCACTCCCCGCCCGCATTTAGTGGGCGTTTTTTATCCACTTCCAATGTAATTCTTCATCTTTCTCATACTCTCTTAAGTAATTAGTTAAATCAAACTGTAAATCATCATTTAGGGCAATTCTTTTTATATGTTCTTTATTCGTATAACGAATTGAAATAACATCTTTCAAATGTTCTTTTGCCCCCTTAGCCAGGTGTGTATATTTTACAACAAAGCCGTTTTTTGAAATAATATCTGGGTTTTCTTTACGGGCTTCCGGATATAAACTAACAGGCATTCGTTCCGTGGGTGTATTAAGTGAAGGGCGAAAAGCAGT
>JBBISA010000048.1:0-31074 GCA_037441525.1 Bacteroidota bacterium | reverse complement strand
GGAAGGGAGGTTTAATTACCTTCTTTCTCTATTTTTTTATCGGACAATAGTGATATTTAAACCTGTTTTTCGCTGTTCAGAAAAATAAATTTAGTCTGGAAATAAACCACTAACTTTGTGGCTGCCATTATGGCATAATTGCATCAATAAAATTAGAATGGAAATTCAGAACATAAAACAAAGATTTGGAATAATCGGCCATTCGCCAGCTTTAGACCGGGCCATAGATGTGGCAGTACAGGTAGCACCTACCGATATTAGTGTACTGATAACCGGAGAAAGTGGTGTGGGAAAAGAGTCCTTTCCCAAAATCATCCATCAGCTTAGTGCCCGCAAACATGGGCCTTTTATTGCCGTAAATTGTGGTGCAATCCCCGAAGGGACCATCGATTCGGAATTGTTTGGACATGAGAAAGGTTCGTTTACCGGTGCTCATGAGGCTCGAAGGGGATATTTCGAAGTGGTTAATAATGGTACTATTTTTCTTGATGAGGTAGCTGAGCTGCCTTTGCTCACCCAGGTAAGATTGTTGCGGGTGCTTGAAAGCGGGGAGTTTATTAAAGTGGGATCATCTAAAGTGCTAAAAACCAATGTGAGAATTGTGGCAGCAACCAATGTAAACCTTCCTGAAGCAATATCTCATGGCAGGTTTAGGGAAGATCTGTATTACCGTTTAAATACTGTACCTATTTATGTTCCTCCACTCCGCGACAGGCAGGGCGATATAATAATTCTTTTCAAAAAGTTCTCTGCCGATTTTGCCGAACGTTACCGGATGCCCCCTTTGCAACTAAACCCCGAAGCTGAACATGTTCTTTTGAGCTACCGTTGGCCGGGCAACATCAGGCAACTCAAAAACATGGCTGAGCAAATATCAGTAATCGAATCCAGCAGAATAATTACTCCTGAAATCATTCATAAATATTTACCTCAAACCCAGACATCTAACTTACCCGTTTTGGTAAACGATATCAAGAACGCCGAAATGGCCATGAGCGAAAGAGACATTCTCTACCGGTTGCTTTTTGATATGAGAAAGGATGTAACCGATTTGAAAAAAATTGTTTTTGAGCTGGTACGAAACGGACAGGTTTCAGGGAGTTTTAACGAAGAAAATCCCCACCTGATGAAAAATCTCTATCGTGAAATGGACACACCATCGTTCATTGGCGATAAGGAAACCATTGCATCTGCCAACTCACATGATCAAATTGTAGAAAACTACGAAGAAGAATCAACCGATTACCTTGAAGAAAGCCTTAGCATTCAGAAAAAAGAAAAAGACCTGATTATGAAGGCTCTTGTTAAATATGACGGAAAAAGAAAGAGGGCTGCCGATGAACTCGGAATCAGCGAACGAACCCTTTATCGCAAAATAAAAGAATACGATATTAATGCCTGACTTTAATCACAGCACCGCTGATAGTAAGCAACAGAATCACAATCGCATTTACATGGTCAAAGTAAAACTATTCGCCTTGATGGTTATAATTTCCGCAGCCATTGTGTCCTGCCATATTTATTCCTTTACCGGAGCATCTATTCCTCCGCAGGCTACAACTTTTTCAGTTTCTTTTTTCCAAAATATGGCACCTATTGTTCATCCAACCCTTAGCCAGGTTTTTACTGATGCCCTCAAGGATAAGTTTTCGAAACAAACCAACCTGAAGCTTACCAATGGAATAGGAGACCTTCATTTTGAAGGTTCAATAGTTGGCTACAGCATTATGCCACAGGGTATCGGCGCAAATGATCAGGCAGCACGAAATCGCCTCACAATTTCTGTAAGAGTAAAATTTATCAATGAGTTTCAACCAGAGAATGATTTTGAACAGACCTTTTCTCGCTTTTATGATTTTGAAAGTACCCTTAGCCTGTCGCAGGTTGAATCAACTGCTATCGACATCATAACTGAAGCACTGGTAGAAGATATATTCAACAAGGCGGTAGTAAACTGGTAATAAATCATTATTATGCAATTTCAGCAAAAATTACAATACCTGCTGGCTAATCCATACACCCTGAACGAAACATCGTTGCAGATGCTTCGCAAGCTTTGTGATGATTATCCCTGGTGCCAGAGTTTGCAGATTTTGCTTGCCAAGAACCTTCAGGATGGCGATAAGCTGGAATTTGAGAAACAGGTAAATAAAGCCTCAGCGTATGCCATTGACCGGCGAAAATTTCAACGATATTTATCTGATCGCGATCGTTTGGCACCCACCCAAACTGTTTCGCAAACAGTTGCTCCGGAAATTGTTGAGGAACAAAAAGTGATTGAACCATCCCAGGAAGCCGAAATCAATGATGAGTTATTGATAAATGTTGATAGTGAGCCCATTGCAGATGAAAAACCTTTGGCCGATGCTCCTGTTGCAGATAATGTTTTACCTGCCACCACCCAACCACAGCACATCCATATCCCCCTGCCTGAAACAATTGAAGGAAATGAACCTGTTGAAAAAAAGGCATACACCGGCGAGAAGGCTGAAAAGCTGATTGAATTAGTAAAACGAAGGCTGGAAGAGATAAGAAACAAAAAAAAATCAGAAGCGGAAGCTGAAAGATTGAAAAATACTCAGGACGTTGAACCCAGCCTGAATCTTTCACAACAAATTATCAGCGAAACAGTCGATGTGCCGTTAACAAATGAAAAAGAGGAAGAGATTATTCTGGATGTTTTGGAACCGACAGAAATTCAAATTGTTGAATCTGCCGAGCCAAATGACCAGGGAGAATTTTCCAAAGAAGAAAGCCCTCCCTTGGAGATTACTTCACATGAAGTTACATCAACTGATAAAAACGAGCCGATAACCATTGCACCGGAAAAAGAAATGCCTGCAATTGAAAAGGCTTTGCAACAACCAGTTTTTACACGCAGGGAGCGAAAAGTAAAAAACACAAACATAAGCGAACTGATAGACAAGTTTCTTAAAGAAGATCCCCGCATTCAGGTAAAGAAAGACTTACCCGAAAAGCAGGAAGACCTTTCGGCAAAAAGCACAACCGATGATTCCCTGCTGGTGTCAGAAACATTAGCTACCGTATACCTGAAGCAGGGAAAGAAGGATAAAGCCCTGATTATCTTCGAAAAATTGTGTTTGAAATATCCGGAAAAAAGCAGTTACTTTGCAGAAAAAATTTTAACTCTTAAAAACGATATCAATCTTTAATTCAATTAAGTAATGGGTGCATACATTTTAATTTCAGTTCTGGTTCTGTTAACATGCGTTTTACTCATCCTGATTGTACTGGTTCAAAACTCAAAAGGCGGCGGACTGGCATCAAATTTCGCTTCCAATAACCAAATCATGGGTGTAAGAAAAACCACCGACTTTCTGGAAAAATCTACCTGGACTCTCGCCATTGTACTTTTGGTTCTTACCCTTACCTCTACCTTTGTAATACCACGCGGCAGAGCGGTTGAAACCCGCCAGAGCGAGATTATCAACAGGATTCCGGTAACTACCCCCGATTTCTCAACACAACCCTTACAACCAGCCCCTGATCAGGATGTGAATTAGGTGTAAAAAATACAACCAGAAAGGTGTCAGAATGTCATAATTCTGACACCTTTTTTTTTATGTCATGCCCATGGTGTGAAAAATTGGCAAGCCCAAAGCGTGTAATTCCATTTGGCACAAAAAATGACAACGGCTGTGCTGCATTGAAACTGCAGAAATTTTTATTAATGATAATTACTAATTGTTTAACAATCAAAAATTGCAAACATGGCAAATATAAACATCAAACCCTTAGCAGACCGTGTACTGGTAGAGCCCGCTGCCGCTGAAGAAAAAACCGCTGGTGGCATTATTATTCCGGATACAGCAAAGGAAAAACCCATGAAAGGAACTGTAGTAGCAGTAGGTGAAGGAAAAAAAGACGAACCCCTTACTGTAAAAGTTGGAAACCTGGTTCTTTACGGAAAATATGCAGGAACCGAAATCTCTGTCGATGGTAAGGATTACCTGATCATGCGCGAATCTGACATTTATGCTGTTATAGGCTAATTTAGGTGTTATACATTAATTTTTAAAACAAAAAATTTTTTAATCATGGCAAAAGATATAGTTTTTAACCTGGAAGCAAGAAACGCCCTTAAAGTGGGTGTTGATAAACTCTCCAATGCAGTAAAAGTAACCCTGGGGCCTAAAGGGCGCAATGTTATTATTGACAAGAAATTTGGTTCTCCCTCCATTACCAAGGATGGTGTTACTGTTGCCAAAGAAATTGAATTGAAAGACCCCATTGAGAATATGGGTGCTCAGATGGTAAAAGAAGTGGCCAGCAAAACCGCCGATGTTGCCGGCGATGGTACTACCACCGCAACTGTTCTGGCTCAGGCAATTATTACTGCCGGATTGAAGAACGTAACCGCCGGCGCCAATCCTATGGATTTGAAGCGCGGTATCGACAAAGCCGTTGAAAAGGTTATTGAAAATCTCAGGGCTCAATCACAGGAAGTAGGCGACAGCATCGAAAAAATTGAGCAGGTTGCTACTATTTCTGCCAATAACGACAGCAGCATTGGTAAACTGATTGCCGAAGCTATGGGCAAAGTGAAAAAAGAAGGTGTTATCACCATCGAAGAGGCAAAAGGAACCGAAACTGAAGTGAAAGTAGTTGAAGGTATGCAGTTCGACCGTGGTTATATCTCCCCTTACTTTGTAACCGATACCGAAAAAATGGAAACTGTTTTCGAAAATCCTTTTATCCTGATCCACGACAAGAAAATCAGCACCATGAAGGATTTTCTTCCTATTCTGGAAAAAGTAGTTCAAACTGGCCGTCCGCTTCTGATTATTGCTGAAGATGTTGATGGTGAAGCCCTTGCAACTCTTGTGGTTAACAAACTGCGCGGATCGTTGAAGATTGCCGCCGTTAAAGCCCCCGGTTTTGGCGACCGCCGCAAAGCAATGCTTGAAGATATCGCAATCCTAACCGGTGGTACTGTAATTAGCGAAGAACAAGGCTACAAACTTGAGCAGGCTGACCTTTCACACCTTGGTATGGCCGAAAAAATCACCATCGACAAAGACAACACAACCATTATCAACGGTAAAGGTGATGCCAGCCTTATCAAATCGCGCGTTAACCAAATTAAATCGCAAATTGAAAACACCACCAGCGATTACGATCGCGAAAAACTGCAGGAACGTCTTGCCAAACTGGCAGGCGGTGTAGCAGTTCTTTATGTTGGTGCTGCCAGCGAAGTTGAAATGAAGGAGAAAAAAGACCGCTTCGACGATGCTCTGCATGCAACCCGAGCTGCCGTTGAGGAAGGTATTGTTCCTGGTGGTGGTATTGCTTATATCAGGGCTTTGGATGCTCTCCAGTCTTTCAACGGTGACAATGCTGATGAAGACACTGGTGTAGAAATCGTAAAAAGAGCTCTCGAAGAACCCCTGCGCATGATTGTTGAAAACGCTGGTATTGAAGGCTCTATCGTTGTTCAGAAGGTAAAAGAAGGCAAAGGCGACTTTGGTTTCAATGCCCGCACCGAAAAATACGAAAACCTCTATCAAAGCGGTGTTATCGACCCCACTAAAGTAACCCGCGTAGCGCTCGAAAATGCTTCTTCTATTGCAGGTATGCTGCTCACCACCGAGTGCGTTCTTGCCGAAATCAAAGAAGACAAACCGGATATGCCCATGAACCCAGGTATGGGCGGTATGGGTGGTATGATGTAAAAAATCCTGCATCAACCCTATATATCTTCAAAGGCTCCCATTTCGGGGGCCTTTTTTCGTTACCAATATTTAGATTTTTTGCCTTTCCTGTGTTCTCCCCAAGGGCTTTTTGTTCTGATTAATTGCAGGCAGGTAAACTGTTGCCGGTTGCCTTAAGTAAAAAATAGTACTTCACGGGGTGTTGCTGGATTAAATATTTAAAAAGTAGAGACCAGTAGGGCTGCTAAGCTTTTTATCCCAAATTTGTCTTTAGCCGTTTTTTCTAATGACCGTCATTGATAATTCAAAGTTTTAAGTTATTGATTATGTGACTTCTATTTTGATTTATAACCCAATGTTATCCAAAAAATAAGCGGTATAAATGGTTCTTTGGCTGCACCATACTGGCAGAAAGAACTATACCTTAATTACCCTGAACCCTGTTTGTGTTATATGTTCAATAGCCAGGTCCAGATCATGAGTGAACCCAAGCAGAAAACCGCCCCCTCCTGAACCGCAAAGTTTAAGTGTATACAATTGGTTTTGAAGCCCATCCTCCCAGATTTTCCTTGCCGGTGGTGGAATCATGGGGGGCATGTTTTCGAGCTGAAACAGAGATAGTTGGGGAAGGTAATTGTTGAAATGTGCCAGATTGCAGTCAATGAAAGACCTTATGGTTTCGTTGCTTAAGTCGCGCAAAAGGGCATCGTTTATTTTTCGGGATGCAACCTGGTTCTTAAACCAGTCAACCAGGGGCCTTGTTTTTCCAATTGCCCCGGTATCGATAAGAAAAACCGATAAAAGTCTGTTCATGGGAAGTTGCTCTCCAAAGGGATATAACACACTTCCGCCGGGGTTAACCAAAAGAGGTTGCGCTAACAAACAGCTCAAGGGGTCGAGTCCTGATGAACTGCCATGAAACCACGATTCCATCAGCGAAAACTGTGCACGGATGGCCGGGATTGTGTCTGAAATATTGGTGTTAGAGATTTTGCTTAAATCAGAATACTTTGCGAAGATAGCAGCCACTACCGCGCCACTACTACCGGCACCGTAACCCTGAGGAATATTGCTGTGAAAATACATTCCATTTTCAAGGTCTGATTTGAGTTGCCCAACATCAATAGAAAAAGGAATTTTTTTGTGGCTTTCAAGTTCTTGCAGAAACGATGAAAATTCCCTTAGAGCAAGGTTGCTTTCTTTTGCAATACTTGTTTCATGGGCCATTTTTCCCTGGAAAGCAAATTGACCATAATATTGGTGAAACGGGATGGTTAATGCAGCACCTCCCGAAATAATACTGTATTCACCAAACAGGAGGATTTTTGCCGAAAATGTTTTTCTGTCAGCAAAGATGGTATTCATCAAGGAGTTTTTCGGGTCCATAACCGGTTTTATCATGAATAAATTCCAGCCGGGGGACTGGTGAGCTTTCAATGATTTTCAAAACATCGCCAGCAGCGTTTTCGGGGTAAAGGAGATGCAGATTGGCACCTGCGTCGAGGGTGAAGGTCATGGGTACCCCTGTTTTGCGACGCTGGTCGCGAATGTAGTGCATCCAGTCGATGGTGCTTCCTTTCCAGAGCATTATTCCCCCTTCAGAGGCGAACATAAGTGCATGCAAGCTCAGGGCTTCGTTTTCGGCAACCTTCTGAAAAGCGTTCCAGTCACCGCTTTTAAGGGCATCAAGTAAGGTAGCAATGTTCGTTTTTACCTGCTCAATACGTCCTGCCCTCCAGGGATGCAAATCCATAAGTGAATGGCCGTCGCGACTGCTAACGCGTTTAGGTTCTTTATCAACAACAATAATTGTGTCGTGAAGATTAAGGAAAGTGTCATGAACATTGGGCACCAGCACTGCATATTCGTTGCAGGCATCGGGAACAAGAGGCGTTTTGCCCCACAAAACCCATGGGCCCATTACCGACCGGCTTGCGCTACCTGACCCAAGCCGCGATACGTTGCTTTGAACAGTAATACCGGGCATTTTGCCTTCGTTCAGATGGGCATCAATCATGGCAAGGCACATGGCCATGGTGCTCATTCCACTTGCCGAAGAGGCGATACCCGATGAATGTGGAAAATTGTTGTGACTATCCACCTTCAGGGTGGCATAGTTGAGCCATGAAAAGAAATAGGATATTTTGGTAAACCACCGCTGCAGCTTGGCTTCGATGTCTATTGCCCGTTTTCCTTCAAATACCACTTCAATATAGGGTTCCGAACCCTTTTGTATTTCATATTCAACTGTTGTAAAACTCCGGCACTTATCAAGGGTCATCGATAGGGAAGGGTTCATGGGAATCTGGTCACCGGGTTCCTTTCCCCAGTATTTTACAATGGCAATATTGGATGGGCTGCTGTAACTTATTTTTCCGGAAATACACATAAATGTCTGTTTTTGTTTTTGGCCTTAGCTTATAGGAACAAAGTGCAGTAAACTTACAAAAAAATATATTGGGTTGGGTTTAATCAGCCAATTGACCTTTAAATTTTGGTGTTTAAAAATCTGGGGTTTCAGTAAGTTGTTTCCAGCTGAATATATCAGTGTATCCCCGACTGGAAAAATAGTCCCTTACAAAATCATCTTTCTGATGACTAAGTGCCATAAAAAAATCACCGCCCCAGGCCCCCAGCGATTTAAGAGTACCCGGGAAATCGGGGAATTTATCCCTGATGGTATTTAACCCTGTTGCCTCGGCAATAAACAATTCATGGTCGTTAACTATTTTCATGAGTTCGGGCAGAGTAGTGGCTGCCACGAAACGGTAAACAAACTCGTTTACCGGTGCCCACGAACCAAAATTCTTTTGGTATTGCGAAGTTACCTTATTGATGTGCCGGGCTGTTTCCTGCTTTTTCCCTGAGTAAATAAACCATGTGTTTTCAGCGAATCTGTATGAAAGGGGAATTTCCCACCGCTGGGGAATGGTGAGTGTTTTCCGGTAAAGAATCCAGTTGTTGGCTGTAGTTGTTGCGATATCTGCTCCCGAGCCACCGGTTAATTTTTCGTTGATGGTGTATGGTTCGATACCCGCCAGCCGGCATACAGAAGATACTGTGGCAGAGCTTGTTCCCAGTCCCCAATTTACAGGAAATCTGTTGTGAAATGTAAGGGTTGCGCCATTGCTCAGAAAATCGGGTTTTTTTTCCCTGACCAATTCCAGCAACCGTAAAACCCATGCCGGTTCCCCCTTGTTTATGTTTAATATTGAAAGTGTTGCCGGATGAAAGCTAAAACCGGCAACGAGATAATCTCTGTAATACCATTCCCAGTTTATTTGGCCATTTTCTGAAGGAGTGATAGTAAGTTCTTGCCCTGTTTTTAGTGGCAAGCAAAGGGCATCTACGCCATGCAAAACTGCATATTCACCCATCAGAATTAATTTCCCCCTTGAAAAAAAAGACTGATTTCCCATGAATTAAATCCTTGATGCCAGGTATTCTTTTACCGAAGACACACTTACGGTTCTGTCGCCGAAATACTCAATGATGGCAGGGTGAAGCGAAGGGTCGACCTGGAGTGAGTTCAGAATATTTTGCAGGTGCATTTTCATGTGTCCCTTCTGGATTCCTGTGGTTACCAAAGATGCCATGGCAGCAAAATTGTTGGCCAGTCCCACGCAGGCAACAATTTTCATAAGGGTTTTGGCATTAGGGTTCCCCAGAATCTGCAAGGATTTTTCTGCCATTGGGTGTAATCGCGTCAACCCGCCCACAGTTCCAAGCGCCAAAGGAATTTCCATTTCGATAGTGAAGGTGTCATCGTAAAGGGTAATGCTACTTAAAGCCTTGTATTTTGGAGTACTTTTATTGGCAAAGGCGTGCCCGGCAGCTTCAACAGCCCTGAAATCGTTACCGGTAGCCAACACAACGGCATCTACTCCGTTAAATATCCCCTTGTTGTGGGTAACGGCTCTGTGTTTATCTTGCTGGGCAATGTCAGATGCCCATTTCATGCGCCGGGCAAATTCCTTAGGCTCCATTTCGCGCTGCCATGTAAGGCTTGATATGGGCGCTTGTGCCTGCACCTTAACAATACATTCGGGCGTATAGTTGGATAAAATAGCCATAAGAACATCCACATCGCCCGGACCGCAAAACTCTCTGATAGTTTGAGGAAGAATTCTTGCCATCTCTTCAAGCACCGTATTGATGAAGTTTGCCCCCATACTGTCGGCAGTTTTGGCTTCAAGGTCAATCTGGTGATAATCTTTCCTCAGTCCATTTATTTTTCTCATGCGAAGGGAAGTAACTCCGCCGCCCCTTTTTTTCATATTGGCCGAGAGGTATTCTACCGAATCTTTAAGTTTTTCAGCCACCTTCGGAAAGTTTAATCTGAGCCTTTCAGTGTCTCCCTTAAACAGGAAATGTATCTGACCCTTTTTAACGGCGGTAACAAAAAGGGTTTCAAAGCCCCCTCTTTCGGCCCAGAATGAAGCAGCTTTTGATGCTGCTGCTACCACCGAACTCTCCTCAATAACTACCGGTACATGATAAATCAATCCATCTATCATTACATTGGGAACAATGCCCCATGGCAGATGGTAATTGGACAATGTATTTTCTGAAAAACTTTCGAAAATTTGTTGTTGTGCGGCATCGGGGATATGGAATTTTCTGAGAAATGCGTCAAGTTGCCCATCACCCGTAATTCCTGAGAGCCAGCTTATCTTTTCATCGCGGCTCATTTTTGAAAAACCTTTCACTAATTCCTGTTTCATCATTTGGTTGGCTATCTGATTAAAGTTTAAGATTGCTTAAATTCAAGTCCACGCATCACTGATTTCTTACTCTCAGGTAGGCATAAGCCATTTTCAGCCCGTCTATATGAGCGCCGGCCCAATCCCTAAGTGATGAATAGCTGTCGCGGGCATGTTTAAGAAAGCCAGAAGCCATTCCATAAACAGCAGGTACGGGGCTGGTAGAAATGTAATAATAGCCATCGAGGTAGTTTTTAATCCCTCCGCTGATAATCAACATCGGCGATTTACATTCAACACCTTCCTTGATGAGTGATTTGATGTCATCAATCATATCATCGGCAGTTTGCCCGACATAAACCAAAGGTTCAAAGAGCTCCTGGTCTGTAAGTGGTCTGCGCATCATTTCAACCCGGGCAAAATTGGTACCGCCAAAGGCAGCAAATTCAATGGCTGCCAGGGGCAGTTTCATAAGTGCTTCAAGGCTTTGGCGTCCCATTCCCTGTCCGACTTCCTTCACAATTACCGGCATTTTCAACTGGCGCAATACTTCTTCAATAATTGCCAGGGGAGGGTGTTTAAGCCTGTCGCCCTCGGGTTGAAACCACTCCTGCAAGGGGTTTACATGGATAATGAGTCCGTCGCAGCGTAAGAGGTTTACAAGGTCAGTTGCCTCGGCAAGGGTTCCTTTTTCTACCATTTGTTCAAGCTGTGCAATGCCCAGGTTGGCCCAAAAGGGGAGGTCGTTGCCAATATAGTCGCGCATATCGAAATCGGGGAGGTGTTTTTCTGAATCGAAAAGAATGCGGCAAGAACCCAGTCCCATGCCCAAACCAAATTCGTTGGCAGCCATTGCCAGATTTGTATTGATGTGGCGGGCAATGCCGCTACCGCCTGTCATACTCGATATCCAAACAGGTGCGCGCATTACCTTTCTGTGTAGTGAAACCTGGGGAAGCTCAGGCACCAAATGGCCTGATAACAGGGGCTCGTAAACAAACCTGTTGTCCTTTTCAATGGTTTGGGTGCGGTTTGTAAGAGCAAGGTTGATATGGTCTTTTTTACGGTCTTCCATGTTTAGTTGTGTTTAGTGGCTCTCCTGGTCAATGTGCCGCGAAATAACAAGGCGCAATATTTCGCTTGTACCTTCACCAATTTGAAGGATGCGCTGGTCGCGGTAAAACCTTTCAATGTCGTTATCTCTGACAAGACCATAGGCGCCATGCACCTGCACGGCTTCATCGGCCACTTCGCGGGCAATTTCAGATGTATAGAGTTTTGCCATGGCTGCTTCCTTACCAAAGGGTAATCCGTTGTCTTTGAGCCAAACTGCATTATACAAAGTGTTGGCAGCCAGCTCAATTTTCAATGCCATATCGGCCAGCTTAAAGGAAATTGCCTGAAATTCTTTGATGGGTTTACCAAACTGTTGTCTTTTGTTGGCGTAGGCCATTGCCATTTCGAAGGCGCCACGAGCCAGGCCCAGGCCCATGGCTCCTATGGTAAGGCGTCCGCTGTCGAGGGTTTGCAGCATTTGCCGCCCTCCTTTTCCCTCCTCGCCCAGGAGATTTTCTTTTGGAACTTTAACGTTATCAAAGTGTAGTTTTCCTGTATCGGCAGCCCGCCACATCATTTTATTGGTAATGCGTTCGCTGGAATAGCCGGGGGTTGAGCTTTCTACAATAATGGTCGATAAGAGTTTTTTACCATCTTTATTGCCGGTAATGGCTTGTACCGTAGCGCCTAAAGACATTGAAGCCGCGGCATTTGAGATAAATATTTTCTGTCCGTTGATTACCCAATGCCCGTTTTCGTTAACAGCATTTGTTTCAGTGCCCATGGCATCGCTGCCGGCATTGGGCTCGGTAAGAGCAAATGCCCAGGTATGGTCTCCTGATGTAAGGCGCGGCAAAAGGCTCATTTTCTGTTCTTCGGTGCCAAACATATAAATGGGCCCTATGCCTAATGAGTTGTGGGCAGCCAGGGTAGCAGCCTGACTACCATCAACACGGGCAATCTCTTCAACGGCAATTACAAGGGCCCGATAATCGAGACCAAGACCACCATATTTTTGAGGAATGTTAACACCAAACAGGCCATTGCGACCCATGGCGCGGGTAAGCTCTTCTGAAAATTTCTCCTCGCGGTCGAGCTCTGCTGCAACAGGTCTAACAAATTCTTCGGCAAATTTTCGTACCTTCTTTCTGAAGTCTTCGTGGGTTTGTGAAAAATAAGGACTTTTCATTTTTTCTGTGCTTTTGTTTTGGGATTTAGTATTCAATCATTTACGGGTTCAAAACTAATTAGTACTTGTCCGTCGCTTACCTGGTCGCCATCTTTTACATTAATGCGGGAAACAATCTGGTCGTTAGGGGCAAGTATCTGGTTTTCCATCTTCATCGATTCCAGTATCAGCAAAGGCTCTCCTGCTTTTACCTGTTGCTTCTCAGAAACATTTACCCTTAGTACCCTGCCAAAAAGCGATGCCCGTAACTCAGGAAAAAAGTGGTTTTTTCCGTTAAAGGCGGCTTTTGGAAGGAGCAAAGGATCGGGCAAAATAACATGATAATGAATCCCCTCGTCAAGGAACATGGCGTTGCGGCCTGCATAACTAAAAACAACCGACGATGGCATATTGTTCCAGGTGAAATGTAATTTATGGTTTGATATCGAAATGTTTTCTATTCGAAAGATATTTCCCTCTTTGATTAAAGTGACTCCTTTTGCTCCGTAAGGGTAAATAAACATAGTTAATTCGTGTCCGTTTACCGTTACCTTTTCAGCCGAAGCCATCCGCCAGGCATTTTGTCCGGGTGTTTGACAAAATCTTTCGAGCCAGAAAAACAAACCTGCAACTACATGCCTTTTTTCCTCATTGTCTGATTTGATTGACCATCGGGTAATATTATCGGCAATACTGTGGGTGCTTACCCGGTTTTCACGATAAATTTCATCTTTGATAATATTGGAAAGTAGGTTGATGTTGGTAGTGATGCCGTGTACCAGTATTTCGGCAAGGGCATTGTCCATCTCTTCAATGGCCTGTTGCCTGTTTTTTCTGTGGGTAATAATCTTTGAAATCATAGCATCAAAACTAGGGTGTACTTTCCCTGAATTTTCGATAGCTGAGTCGACTCTGACATTTTTTGACTCGGGTACGACCAAACTACGAACAATTCCTGCCGATGGCCTGAAATGGTTGGCAGGGTCTTCGGCATACAGCCGCACTTCAATGGCGTGACCGTTCTGGTGAATTTGTTCCTGGCTAAAAGAAAGGGGATGACCCATTGCCACGAGAATCTGCTCCTTTACAATATCAATCCCCGTTATGGCTTCTGTAACAGGATGTTCTACCTGAATACGGGTATTCATTTCCAGAAAGAAGAAATTGCCATCTTCATCAAGAATAAACTCTATTGTTCCGGCACTCCTGTAACCAACTCTTTTGGCAAGGGTAACAGCGGAATTCAGAAGGTTCTTGCGATTATCAGGGTTTAGAGATGGAGACGGGGCTTCCTCAACCACTTTCTGATGATTTCGTTGCAATGTACATTCCCTTTCGAACAGGTGAACTACATTGCCATGGCTATCAGCAAGGATTTGAACTTCAATATGCCGGGGGTTTTGCACATACTTTTCGAGATATACTTTATCGTCGGCAAAATATCTCTTCGCTTGTTCTGCTGCTGAGAATACGGCTTGCTGAAGCATTTCGGCGCTTTCAATACGGATCATTCCCTTACCGCCACCTCCGGCAGCAGCCTTAACCAGCAAAGGAAATCCAAGCCGGGGCCCATTTTGCAGAAGCTCAGCGGTTGAACCCTCGAGCCTGGGCAACAAAGGTATGTCGGCATTGCTTGCATGCATAGAAGCGGTAATTTTACTCCCCATCATCTCTATTACCTCCGACGAAGGGCCTATAAATATAATTCCTTCCTGCTCACATGCCTTTGCAAAGGCATCATTCTCAGAAAGGAAGCCATAACCGGGATGAATAGCGTCAGCACCAAAATCGCAGGCAATTTTAATAATCAAAGGAATATTGAGCCAGGTTTCGTTAAGGGTGCCATTGCCAAGCAAAACAGCCTGGTCTGCTTTTTTCACATGCAGGTCGTCTGTTTCCATGGCAGTATAAAGGGCAATGCTTTTTATGTTCATTTCCCTGAGGGTTCTTATAATCCTGAGAGCAATCTCGCCCCGGTTGGCAATTAGTACTTTTTTGATTTTCATGCGTGCTTTTCAATTGATTTAAAAAATGCGTCGATCCTTCTCGATGCTGCTTCTGATTTTCTTACCTGTGCCAGCAACCTTGTGGTATATTGCTCAATAGGCTCATGGATAAGGTTGAGAGCAAGATCGTTGACAAGATTTTTGATTTTAGCAACAGCAAGTGTTTCTGTATTGTTCAACATTGATTTAAAATAATTCAACAAAACGTCTTCCTGGTTTTCATCTATTATAGTATCAATTAGTCCGTGGGTAAGAGCTTCATCATGGGTAAAGGGCTGAGCTGTAAGCATAGCATTACGTATATACCGGCTTTTAGTCCGGTTCAACACAAATGGTGCAATGGTGGCAGGAATCAGTCCAAGGGTAACTTCCGAAAAACGGAATCGTGTATCGTTTCGGGCAGCCACATAATCGGAAGCAGCTACCAGACCTATACCACCCCCTACCACATTGCCATGCACTATTGAAATGGTAAACACCGGCAGGTTGAACCAGAGTTGAAAAACCTGCTGCAGTTTCATATTCTGTTGTTGCAACGATTCCACATCCATTTGTTGGGTATTTCGCATCCAGTCAAGGTCGGCACCAGCGCAAAAGTCTTTCCCCTTTGCCCTGAGCACTGCCATTTTAATTGCACCATCTGAAGTAAAGGAATTTAAAATCGCAATCAGCTCGTCCATGGTTTGTTCATCAATGGCATTGCGTTTTTTTTCGCGTACCAGTGTTATGGTTAAAACTGGTCCGTCAATCCTTGCTGCAATATTGGCGTATCTTTCCATCATCATAAATCTACATACGATAAATACCAGATTTAAATTCGGGCCATTTACGATTTGAAACGATCTCAAGGACAAGAGAAAGAATTTTCCTTGTATTTGCCGGGTCTATGATTCCATCATCCCAGATGCGGCTGGTGGAGTATAGTGCAGAACTTTCGCTGTCGTATCGCGATTTTATCTGATTGTAAAGCTCTTCTTCAGATATAGCGGCATGATCGGTGCCATTAATACCTTTAGGTTTCTTAAGTTGCAATAAAACCCTGGCAGCCTGGTCGCCCCCCATAACCCCAATGCGTGCATTGGGCCACATGAACAGGAACCGCGGGTCGAAAGCGCGTCCGGCCATGGCATAATTGCCAGCACCATAAGACCCGCCTGTAATAATGGAAATGATGGGCACTGAGCTGGTTGAAACAGCATGTATCCATTTGGCGCCATCGCGGGCAATACCATCGTGTTCATACTTTTTACCCACTACAAATCCGGTTATATTCTGCAGGAATATCATAGGAATTTGCCTGAAATTGCACAATTCAACAAAATGTGCTGCCTTGCGCGCGGTTTCGCCAAAAACCACTCCGTTGTTGGCCAGAATACCCACCTGATAGCCCTCAATTCGGGCAAACCCGGTAATGATTGTTTTGGCATATTCGGGTTTGAAGGGGGTGAATTCACCGTCGTCGGTAATATGTTCAATTACTTTCAGATGGTCAATTAGAAGTGTTGTGTCAGTGAGGGCCAGCTGGTGAAGCCCTTCGGATGGCAAATGCGGTTGGCGTGGTTCAATGCGGTTTGTCAATTGTGGAGCTACGCCAGGAAGGGTTGAGATAATATTGCGGCAAATATTGAGTGCATGCATATCATCATCGGCCAAATGGTCAACAACTCCCGAAATACGGGCGTGAACTTCACCACCACCCAGCTCTTCATCGGTAACTTCTTCGCCGGTGGCGGCTTTAACTAATGGCGGGCCACCAATAAAAATGGTACCCTGGTTTTTTACAATGATGCTTTCGTCGCTCATGGCAGGAATATAAGCTCCTCCCGCAGTACAGGAGCCCATTACAACAGCAATTTGTGGTATTCTCATGGCCGACATGCGTGCCTGGTTACTGAAAATACGCCCAAAGTCTTCCTTGTCAGGAAAGACCCGCGCCTGTTCCGGGAGAAAAATCCCACCGCTATCTACCAGGTAAACACAGGGTAAGTGATTATCCGTGGCAATTTCCTGGGCGCGTATATGCTTACGGATAGTTTCGCGGATATAGGTCCCGCCCTTTACGGTAGCATCATTGGCCACAACCATAATCCACCGCCCATGCACCTTTCCCAATCCGGTTACAATGCCGGCACCAGGAAACTGATCGTTGTACTGCCCATTGGCAGCCAGTGCCGATAGTTCGAGAAAGGGAGAGTCTTTGTCCAACAAAACTTCAATACGTTCGCGGGCAGTTAGTTTGCCCCGGCTTCGATGGAGTGCTACTGCTTTTTCTGAACCGCCAGCAATAACTTTTTGGTATAGGGAATAATAGTTTTCCAGCAATTCACTGAAAGAAACCTTGTGCTGAAAAGGGGTTGGCGATTTTTCCTGTGTTTTCGATGTCATGTTTTCCTGTAGTTAACATTTTAATATTAACCAAACAGACGTTAAACGAGATTGTTTATAAGTTGTTAATATTAAATTAAACAAGCATACCGATAAATTAAAAATCAGTGATTCGCAATCTCTTATCCCAGCGGGTTTGCGGTCGCCCCAAAAGTAATTCAATCCCTAAAATTGGTTGATAATATATTAATGGTAAAAAAAAATAAGAAAAATGAAAGTTATAAATTTGCCTTCGTCGATTAGGGTATAAAAATAAAAAATGTCTGATAACAACGCAAAACCTTTTTTAAAGTGGGCTGGTGGTAAAACACAGCTTATCAGCCAAATTGAAAAGGCATTGCCTGCAAACATCCATTCAAAAAATTTCACTTATATTGAACCATTTGTAGGTAGTGGCGCTGTTCTTTTTTGGATGCTTAACAACTTTCCAAACCTTCAGAAGGCTGTAATTAACGACATTAACCAGGACTTGATTAATACCTACAGGACAATTGCTTCGCACCCTAAAGAACTTATTTCGATACTTGAAACTCTACAAAACGAGTTTCACGATCTCGAAGGAAAAGAAGAAGACAAAAAAGAGTATTATTATCAAAAAAGAGACCTGTTCAATAAAAGAAAAGAAGAGCAAAGCGGGCAAGCCGCCTTATTTATTTTCCTTAACCGGGCCTGTTTCAACGGGCTTTACAGGGTTAACCGCAAAAATGAATACAACGTTCCAATGGGAAGTTATAAGCGACCCACCATCTGCGACAAAGAAAATATTGTTGCGGTTAGTCGGGCAATACAAAAGGTTGAAATTCTTTGCGGAGATTATCAGGAAACGCTGCAATGGGCTGAAGAAAATTCACTGTTCTACTTCGATCCTCCTTACAAGCCGTTAAGCCAAACTTCGAGCTTCAACTCCTACGCAAAAGAGGAGTTTAATGACCAGGAGCAAATCCGGTTAAGAGATTTTTGTCGCAAACTGGACTTTTTGAATCACACCTGGATTTTAAGTAATTCAGACGTAAAGGGCAGCGATGAAAACGATAACTTTTTTGACAACTTATATTCGGATTTCATCATTCAAAGGGTTAGTGCAAGAAGAAGCATAAACTCAAATGCTGAAAAAAGAGGAGCACTTAATGAGCTCCTGATTACAAATCAAAGAAGGGGGAATGATTGTGCCAGAGCAGTCTGATTTAAAACAGTTAATAACGATGCGAAAAAACCGATGCTATAGCCTTCTGGCCACCTTTGAGATAGTAAAGGGAAATACTGACAAAATCGGAATAGAACGCAATCAATCATATTGCCATTTTGGCAATGAGAAGTAAAAGAAGCGATTTAATGGCGACCTGCCAAAAATCCTGATGTTTTTAATGTGTTTGGTTATTCCGGGTGGACTTGGCAAAAATAAGAAACACCAAAGCCGTATTTGCAAAGGTGATATAGTAATGTCTAAATCCTTTTTTTCATCAACCAAACGTTATAGTGAGTAAGCAAAAGGCAACGGAATGGTATGTTAATTTGCAATACCAAAAAATTTTATCAGAAATCTGAGTCGGAAGCAATCCTGAATTTTTAAATGGCAACACGACTAATAAAGCATTTACAGAATAACAGATTAGTAGTTTTCGACAATGGAAAATTCGATAACTGGTGTGTATATGTTGTTGAAAGTAATGGCTCAAAGAAAGCGCCATTTGATGAAACCTATTTTAACGACTTATACCTTATTTCACATAAATACCCCAACGATAAAGTATATAACGACTTTGTAATGATTTATGAGAATACTACCCGAACGATTGACCAGGATGTGCTGGCAATGATTGATAACCTTGTGGCAACTTACCATAACGAAGATAAAATAATTGTTGAGCAGTGGTTTACGGTGATTTATGCAGGCATGATATCCGAAGAAAACAAAGAAAATGCAATCCTGAAGAAAAGAGTAAAACGATTGGGCATGTACCAGGTTTTAATATTAAAAATGCCTGCACACGTTGCTGCAAAGTATAGCATTGGCAAAAAATGGAGAGATTTGGATGCAATGATGAAACCGCTGGGATTTTAAACAACGAAAAGACTAAATAATTCCAATATCAAGATTTCTGATTAAACTACGGTGATTAGATTAACTCAAATTTGTCTTTAGCCGTTTTTTCTAATGACCGTCATTAAAATCTAAAGGTTTAAGTTATTGATTATGTGGCTTCTATTTTGCCACAATGCATGGCACCGAAACTAAACCAAATAATTGAATTAAAAAAAGACCTCCTTAATTGAATTGGAGGTCTTCTGTGTTGAAAATGGCAAATAATGCGATTTTGATTAGTATAACCTGGTTTCAAAAGCCAATTTATCTGAAGTTTTTAGGGAATAATTTATCGGCGTAGGATTTGCCAGATTGTCATTTACCGGGCATCTTTCCTTAACCAGGCTGAAAAGCTGGCCTATCTTTTCCGCAGGCGCATCAGAATCAATATCAATATTCACCTGCAACGATATGAATCCTGCCCTTTCTTCCTGCGAGATGCCCAGGAACTTTCCGGGATGAATATCTCCTGAGATATCGAGTTGCAATTTGTTGATTTTTATTTCCAGTTCTTTTGCAACCAGATGAAATACTACATTCAAACAGCCGGCATATCCTGCCAGTATGTATTCTACGGGGTTTGGAGCGCTATCTTGTCCGCCCAATGCTTCGGGTTCATCTACAAAAATTGCAAAGTGCCGTGCCTTAGTTTCGAGCAAGGTCGCAGTTTTGTTTTTTCCTGCAATTGAAAAATTAAGTAAACTCATAGTTTTAATGTTTTGATTATTATGTAATTGAATGGATTATATGGTCATGGTTTGACATAAATAACCTGCGGAACCTTGCAGGAAAGCACATCAAACCAGAATACCCTAAAGAAAATGTGGAGATTATTCGATGTGTCTAACAGTTGCCAGGTTGCATGCAACAACACATCTTACAAGAAAAACCAGATGAAAATGGCATAGCTGCCATATTCCCCTTCAGCCTGTGAGACCTGAGAACAGTCGGGCTTGCATAAAAAGTTATCGGGGTAGTCATTAGTTTTGCTATGAAATTATGAATAATAGTGCAAAGAAAAGATACATTTTGCATTTATGCAAACTGAGTGGCTTAAATACCCCTATGGATTGGTACAAATAATGAAATCCAGAGAGCGAAATGCATACAAAAGTTTAATACAAACGATTCATTTTTAATGGTTTTATTGGTCAGCAATTTGAAATATTAATTAATTGTTAATTTTGTCTGATTAGGTTAAAATTTGATGGTTGACTCAGAAACCATGTGCATATCATAAATGCTTTTAAAACCCATGAGCTCTATCACAGTAAGACTTGCCGAGTATTCTGATAACGATAAGATTCAGGCCCTTTCCAGGCGCTGTTATCAACAGGGGATGATTACCCTGTTTGTAAATCGCACCTCCCGGTTCAATACCCTGCACGGTTTGCTCGATGGTTCAGCATGGCACATGGTAGCCTGCAAAGACGATGAGATTATTGGTTTGGTGGGCGTTGTCCATTTTAATGGGGTTGTACTGGGTAAGCCCATGAAAATTGGCTACATGCTTGATTTACGGGTAGACGAAGCCTACCGTAGCGGTTTGGCAGCATTTAAACTGGTAAAAACTGCCGTGGATTATCTTCAACAAACCAATGTGGATATGGTGATTGTTAACTTCCTGAAAAACAACCAGCGGCCCATGGTTTTTACCAGTGGCAGGGGAGGACTACCCGCAGCAAGGTTTCTGGGCGAAAATAAGATATTTAATCTGCTTTCACTGTTTAGGGTCAAGCTCAATAATCAATTTATCATTGACTCTCCCACCGATGATGATATTCCTGCTCTTGCAGAAATGTATTCAAATTATGGCAAACAGTTTAAAATTGCGCCTGATTTTTCGGAACAGCGCTTACGAGATTATATTACCAATATAAAAGGATTGTCGCTTGAGAATTTTCTGGTAGCCCGCCAAAATGGTGAGATCAAAGCTATGGTTGCCTGTTGGGATGAGCACCCTTACAAAAGTTATCAGGTTCTTAAGCTCAATCCATCAATAACCGCAGTTAATACAGTTTTGAAAGTTTGTTCTCCGTTTGACATCCTGCCAGGCCCGATAAAGATTAATGAGCCCCTAAAACAATTATCATTGGTTTATTACGCACACAATCAATGTCCGGAAGCACTCCAAACTCTCTTTGGATATGTAAACAACAAATACAGGGGCTCAAAATATACTCTTATTACTCTTTATGCCCAAAACAACGACCCTGCCTTTAAGGCAATGCATCGGTTCAGGGGGATTTCAGTGAATAGCGAAATGTATGCCTTTGCCCGCGATATTTCAATATTCGACCAACTCGACCAGGACCCCAGGCCGGTTATGATTGATATAACAATGATTTTGTAACGTTTAGGGCTAACATTCTTTACTGAACTTCATAATGATTCAGGAATAGTATAATTGGGCAACTATATCGTCAATATACCTTATGAGCGGGCAGTCTGGCTCAAAGCGCCGATGAAATACATCGTGTATTGTGGAACAAATCAGGCTGACTGCCAACCTTTTATTTGTGTCGGCCTTCCAGCACTTTCACCACATCTTTCAACTCCAGTTCCTGATGTGCGAGCAGTACTATCAGGTGATACAACAAGTCGGCGGCCTCTTCCTTGAATTTTTCCCTGTCGCCTTTCATGGCCTCAATAATGCTTTCAACGGCTTCTTCGCCCACTTTTTGGGCTATGCGTGGCAACCCTTTTTCAAACAGGCGGGCGGTATATGACGACTCCGGCGACTGACCCTTGCGTCCCTGAATCACTTTTTCGAGGTATGCCAAAAATCCCAGGCTGGGTCCTGGGTCGCTGTGAAAACAGGTGGTATCGCCGGTATGGCAAACCGGCCCTGTGGGTTCGGCGTATATAAGCACTGTATCGTTGTCGCAGTCTTCAAGTATTTGTTTTACAAGCAGGAAATTACCGCTTGTTTCGCCTTTGGTCCAGATGGCTTTGCGGGTGCGGCTGTAAAAGGTTACCTTACCCGATGCCTTAGTAATTTCAAGGGCTTCAGGGTTCATAAAGCCTGTCATTAACACCTTTCCCGTACAGGGCTCCTGTATTATGGCGGGTATCAGGCCGTTTAATTTGTCGAAGTTCATGGGATAGGATTTATCTGATGTAGAACAGATTAAAAATAATTGTTACAGGTGCTCTTTGTTTAATTTTCAAGAATTACCCTTTTTTTTGCCATTCATTAAAATCATTAATGATCTCATCATTTGGAAAAATTTTTCCAGAAGCAATTTCTTATCTCGACGATATTATCTCCTGTTTCAATTCAGGACTTTGCTTTATGATAGCTTCTTTGGTTTTACTGGCATCAAGAATTGTTTTGATAGTTTCCAGAAATGCGTGATCATCAATTTCGGAGATACTCTGAATCAGAATCCCTTTTTAAATCAGTGGTAGTCATTAGATGAATTTATTATTTTCTAAAATTACAAAGATTAATAAGCCAGCAGTATATTTCATTGGCAAAAAAGGCTGCCTACAACCTCACACTTATCCCCTGTTCCTTCAGGTAATTCTTTAGAATGGGAATGGGAATGGTATCGTAATGAAATACACTTGCTGCCAGGGCTGCATCGGCCTGCCCAAGGTTGAAAACATCGGCAAAGTGTTCGGGTTTTCCGGCACCTCCTGATGCAATGAGTGGAATGTTCAACATCGTGCTTAGCTTCTGCATAGTATAATTGGCAAAGCCGTTTTGGGTACCATCATGGTTCATTGATGTCCAGAGGATTTCGCCTGCACCCCGTTCCTGCATTTCGCGGGCCCAGGCAAAAAGTTCCAAACCCATGGGAATGCGGCCACCATTGCGGTACACCTGCCACTGGCCGTTATTTTCGAGTTTTGCATCAATAGCCACCACAACAAACTGGCTTCCAAACTGCTGTGCAAGCTCATCAATAAGCCCGGGGTTCATGATGGCCGCCGAGTTTACCGAAACCTTATCGGTTCCTGCGGCAAGCAGCACCTCCGCATCGGCTACTTCCGACACTCCGCCACCCACCGTAAACGGTATGCTTATGGCAGCGGCAACCTTCTCAACAAGGTATTTCAGGTATTTGCGCTTTTCGTGCGAGGCGGTAATATCGAGAAAAACCAACTCATCGGCACCCTGATAAGAATATCGTTGAGCCAGTTCCACAGGGTCTCCCGCATCGCGGATATCCACAAAGTTTACCCCTTTTACGGTTCGCCCATTGCGTATATCCAGACAGGGAATGATGCGCTTTGCAAGGTTGTTTTTCATGGGTTGAGAAACGGATTCATATTCATTTTCAGATGGGTTGCTCATTTTGGCAGTGTATTTTTTTGTCAGGAATACGTTCTTATTGGCTAAGATAATCTTTGATCTTAGCAGGGTCAAGTGAATTTTCGTAAAGTGCTTTGCCTGTAATGGCACCGTAGCAGCCCAGGTTGCGAAGTTCGTAAATATCGTCCATGGAAGCAATGCCGCCACTGGCAATGAGTCTGATGCCAGGGAATTTTTCCAGCACTTTCCTGTATAGCTGAATCGAGGGTCCCTGCATCATGCCATCTTTTGATACATCGGTGATCATCACTTTGCTAAAACCCTTTCCCAGCCAGAATTCAAGGAAAGTAAACACATCACGCCCACTCTCTTCGAGCCAGCCTGCTGTGGCTATGCTTTCGTTTTTCACATCGGCACCCAATATCACCTTTTCAGGGCCAAATTTTTCGATGATGAATTGGGTGGTTTGGGGGTCGTTTACAGCCATGCTGCCAATGGTAATGGCCGAAGCGCCATTATTAAAGGCTATGCTGGCCTGCTCAGGAGTGCGAATACCGCCGCTAAAATCGATAAACAGCCTGGTTGCCGAACTTATTGCCTTAAGAATATGAAGGTGTTTTGTTTCCCGGGCACGGGCCCCATCCAGGTCAACCATGTGCAAATGGGTAAAGCCGGTGGATTGGAAGTTTTGTGCAGTTTTCACCGGATCGTTGCTATAGATGGTCTGGGTGTGGAAATCGCCCTGCGACAGGCGCACACACTGGTTGTTCATGAGGTCGATGGCGGGGATGAGGATCATATTTTCAGGGATTGGGGATTGGGGAATTGGGGATTAGGGATTGAAGATTTGATCATTGATCATGCCTGAATAGGATTGACCGTTTTTTAAAGTTGCAGGAAGTTTTTAAGGATGGTTTTGCCGACGGTTCCGCTTTTTTCGGGGTGGAACTGGGTAGCAAAGAAGTTATTCATTACCAAAGCAGCGCTATAGGGAATACCATAGTGGCATACTGCCGCGGTTTGGGGAGCGGCAGGAACATAATAGCTGTGCACAAAGTATACAAACTGCCCTTCAACTGTTGCATCAAAAAGGGGTGTCCTCACATCGTGCAGACTGTTCCAGCCCATGTGGGGAATTTTATAGGGCACCTGGAAGCGTACAACAGGCAGGTCGAAAATTCCCAGACATGGGGTATTGCCTTCCTCTGAATGACTGCACATAAGCTGCATGCCAAGGCAAATGCCCAGCACGGGTTGCTTTAGACTGCTGATCAACTCATCCAGGCCACGTTCCTTGAGATACTCCATGGTGGTAGATGCTTCGCCCACACCGGGAAATATAACCTTTCCGGCTTTTCGGATCTCATCATGATTGTCGGTGATGGCATGCTCAACTCCCAGCCTGCCCAGGGCATTGCTTACCGATTTTATGTTTCCGGCGTTGTATTTTATGATTGCTACTTTCATTTAATATCAGATTTTTTATTTTAAATATTCTTCCTTGTTATCAGACTTTTTAATTCCTCTTTTGATGGAAATACAATTGATAATGTGACAATTATAATAGAAATGGCTTGGTTAAAATTGCAGACAACGCCTTCAAATTTATTGGCTTTAGATTATCCAGGGATTCTGTAAATATATATCGCTAATATTATCGCTGCGCTGCAGCTCTGTTGTTGACGTGTTAATCTGCTGACTACAAATATCTACGCTGCGCTGCAGCTTAGAGTGAGCGACAGAGTCGCATTAATATTTGTAGAAATTATAGCAAAAGACCAAACCAAGCCCCAGCGGGGCGGTAACATTAAATAAATCAGGATTAGCGAGGGGTTCAATCATGGAATATTTTATTTATCTGTCAATAATGAATTCAAATCATATTTTGCAGTAAACCACTTTACACCAGAAATATATTATTCTTTTTACATTCCTTTACCATAGCCTCGGGCCACACACTGCACTGTATTTCGCCAATGTGAGCCTTCTTAAGAAGGAACATACACAGGCGCGATTGCCCTATTCCACCACCAATGGAAAGCGGCAGTTCGCTATTGAGCAACCGTCGGTGAAATAATAGATCGACCCTGTTTTGGGTACCTGTAAGTTCAAGCTGTTTCAACAGGGCTTCTTTATCAACCCTTATTCCCATCGATGATATTTCGAAAGCACATTGCAGTATGGGATTCCACAGTAATATATCGCCATTGAGGCCGGAAAAGCCCTCTTCGTTGGGGGTGGTCCAGTCGTCGTAGTCGGGGGCACGGCCATCATGACTTTGGCCATTGGAAAGATTTCCGCCGATACCGATAACGAATACAGCACCGTACTTTTCGGTTATGCGGTCTTCCCGGTCTTTAGGACTCAATTCGGGATACATATCTAACAACTCCTGGGCATGGATAAAATGGATCTTTTCAGGGAGTTCGGGCTTCAGTTCGGGCCAGGTTTCAAAAATTAAAAATTCCGTGCGCTTCAAAGCTTCATAGATTCGTATTACAATTTCTTTCAGGAAGGCCACATTTCGCTGATCTTCAGAAATAACTCTTTCCCAGTCCCATTGGTCGACATACAGAGAATGGGTGTTGTCCATTTCTTCATCAGGACGCAAAGCATTCATATCGGTATAAATGCCATACCCCATCTCAATGCTATAATCGGCCAGTTTCATTCTTTTCCATTTGGCCAGTGAATGTACCACCTCGGCCACCTGATCGTTGAGGTTTTTTATGGGAAAGGCAACCGGGCGTTCAACACCATTCAGGTCGTCATTGATTCCTGTACCTTTCAAAACAAAAATGGGCGCTGTAACCCTGCGAAGGCGCAATTCGGAAGCAAGGCTTACCTGAAATGAATCTTTTACCTTCTTAATGGCATGTTCTGTTTCTTTTAAGTTTAGGATACTGCGGTATCCGGTGGGCAATTGTAGTCCTCTGTTCATTGTGATTATTGATTATTGATTTTCGAATTGTGGATTTTTGGATTGTGGATTTATGTATGTGGATTTTCGGATTGTTTTGGGTTCAGGGTTGGAGTGTCAGGTTTTTGATGATGCCTATTCTGGATTTAATAATTTCAGATTAACTTAAGCACTAAATAAACGCAAAACACTTTTCTCTAATCTCTTAACTCTAAAATCTTAGCTCTGATTTTCTCTACAAAACACCTTTTGTGCTTGGTAACATTGTTGCTCCGGCTTCGCGTTTTATTGCCATGCGTATGGCACGGGCAAGAGCTTTGAAGATGGCTTCGATCTTATGATGTTCATTTTCGCCTTTCGCCTTTATGTAGAGATTACATTTTGCCCCAACCGCGAAAGATTTAAAGATGTGCTCAAACATTTCGGTGGGAAGCTCACCCACTTTTTCCCGTTTAAATTTGGCCTTCCATACCAATTCAGGTCTTCCGCCGAAATCGAGTAAAACCATTGCGGCACAATCGTCCATGGGCAAAGCAAAACCATAACGTTCGATACCCCTTTTATCGCCCAGGGCTTCCGCAAATGCTTCACCCAGCGCAATGGCGGTATCTTCCAGGGTATGATGTTCGTCTATATGGAGATCGCCATCAACCTTCACGGTTAAATCGCAGCCACTGTGGCGGGCTATCTGCTCGAGCATATGGTCATAGAAACCCAGGCCTGTGCTTATGTCTGCCTTTGCGGTTCCTTCGAGATTGATAATAACCTTTATGTGGGTTTCCTTGGTTTTCCGCTCGCGGGTGGCCTGTCTGAGCGGGGTCACCAGCCAGTCAGAAACCTTGCTCCATTCTGCGCGAAGCAAATCATCGTTCTGGTTGTCAGGATAAGATTTTATGACTTTTAACAGGTAATCGTTTTGCTCCTTACTTCCCAGGCTTATGCGCAAACACCCTTCGCAAAGGGCTTCTTTCGACCGGTTGCGCAATATTACCCCACGTTGCACAAGGTAATCGTACATTCCATCAGGATCGTCAACCCTGACAAGGAAAAAATTTGCATCGGTCGGGAATACTTTTTTTATAGATGGCACCTTCGATAGCTGGTCAATAAGAAGGTTGCGATTATTGATAAGCTCTTTTACCCTTGTTTCCTTGGGGCCGGTATCCGACAAAGCTTGCAAAGCCTTTTCCTGGGTAAGGGCATTTATGTTGTAGGGCGGTTTTACCTTCATTAACAGCTCAATGATTTCCGGAGCAGCGAATGCCATTCCAAGCCTTATGGCGGCGAGCCCCCAGGCCTTCGATAAAGTTTGCAATACCACCAAATTCGGGTACTGATCGAGGCTGGTTACCCACGATGGTTCGCTGCTGAAATCAATATACGCCTCATCTACCACCACCAACCCCGGAAACTGTCGGATAAGAGACTCCATATCACCCTTTGCGAAACTATTGGCTGTAGGATTATTGGGCGAACACAGAAAAAGAAGTTTGGTCTTTGCACCTGCCTTTTCCAGAATCTTTCGCATCGGCAAACTGAAATCGGGGTTTAGTGTTACCGTTTCGTAGTCAACTCCATTTATACCGGCGCTCACCTTATACATGCCGTAGGTGGGATTGATGGATAACACTCTGTCTTTGCCCGGTTCACAAAAAGTCCGCAATAGCATATCGATGGTTTCATCGGAGCCATTGCCCAGAATCAATTGTTCCTTGCGTACCCCTTTAATCTCGGCAATACGTTGTCTGAGCCGCTGTTGAAACGGATCAGGATAGCGGTTCCAGGGTTTGTTGAAGGGACTTTCGTTGGCATCGAGAAAAATTGCTTCGTTGCCAGTAAATTCTTCACGGGCTGAGCTATAGGGTTTTAGTTTAAGGATGCTTTCGCGTACAAGTTTTTGGGCTATATTCTGAGTCATTTTTTGATGATGGTTTTGGGTGGGAGAAATTATTTCAGGCTCTCGAGGCGAATGGTTACTGCCAATTTATGGGCATGCAGGTTTTCGGCCTCAGCCATCTGTTGCAGGGTGTCTCCCAAACCTTCCAACCCTTCTGGGGATATTTGCTGGAAAGTTATTTTTTTAACAAAACTATCAAGGTTTACACCGCTGTAAGCTTTGGCAAAACCGTTGGTAGGAAGTGTATGGTTGGTACCCGAGGCATAATCACCGGCACTTTCGGGGGAATAATTACCCAGAAATACAGAACCGGCATTAATGATTGAATCCGCTATTGAAACTGCATCCTTCATGGCAATAATTAAATGCTCGGGGGCATATTCATTTACCATTTCAATTATTTGGTCAACCGAATCCATAACAATTACCTTTGATGACTCAAGGCTTTTTTCGATTAGCTCGCGTCTGGGCAAAAGTTTCAATTGTTCTTCCATTGCTTCAATGGTTTGCCGGGCCAGTTCATGGCTTGTGGTAATCAGTATCACCTGGCTGTCAGTTCCATGTTCGGCCTGCGAAAGCAGATCAGAGGCAATAAAGTCGGGCCTGGCAGTTTCGTCGGCCATAACCAGTACTTCCGAGGGGCCTGCCGGAAGGTCAATGGCTATGCCGAGTTTCTGAACAGCCTGTTTAGCTGCTGTTACAAACTGGTTGCCTGGCCCAAATATTTTATTTACTGCTGGTACGCTTTCGGTACCAAATGCCATAGCTGCAATAGCCTGAGCTCCGCCAATGGTAAAAACAGATGTAATTCCTGCCGTTTTTGCAGCATACAAAATGGCCGGATTTACTTTGCCGCTATGGGAGGGAGGAGTACAAAGGATAGTTTCGCGGCAACCTGCAATCTGAGCCGGAATGGCAAGCATTAACACAGAGGAGAAAAGGGGTGCGCTGCCTCCCGGTATATACAACCCCACCCGCTGCAAGGGTACTGCTTTTTGCCAGCAAACCACCCCGGGGCTTGTTTCCAGTTTCACGAAGTTGCCTCTTTGTGCAGCATGAAACTTCCTTATATTGCCGGCAGCATGTTCAATGGCTCTGCACAATCCCGGCGAAATGAGTTGTTCTGACTCTTCAATCTCCTGATTACTTACTTTAAGGGTTTCCAGTTTTACCCCATCAAATATTCGGGTAAAATCAAGTAATGCCTGATCTCCCTTTCTTTTTACTGAAAAGAATATCTCGTCTATTGCCTGATCAAGATATTCAGAGTCCATAGTGGGCCGTTTAAGCAACTCTTCCCAGCTTTTACGGGGTGCATTTTCGGTAAGTTGAATTTTTGTTTGCATAAATCAATTATTTAAGTGCTTGATTCCTGATTTTCAACATAAGTAAAGTTAACATCTTAGAATAGGTAATACCCATCCTTCAAAAATTAAATAACCATTTTTTCGATGGGGATTACCAGGATACCCTGGGCACCGGCATCCTTCAACTCATCAATGATCTCCCAGAAGCGCTCCTCACCAATCACTGAGTGTACAGCGCTCCAGCCTTCCTCGGCGAGGGGAACAATGGTGGGACTTTTCATGCCGGGAAGTATTCCGCATATCTTATCCAGGCTGTCATTGGGGGCATTTAACAGAACATAGCGGTTGGTCCGGGCTTTCATTACAGCATTGATACGGAAAAGGAGTTTGTCGAGGATTTCCTGCTTTTCTGCTTCCAAAGTTTCACTACCCACCAGTACAGCTTCAGATTTTAATACTATTTCCACTTCCTTTAGTCCATTGCTCAGGAGTGTGCTGCCTGTACTCACAATATCGAAAATGGCCCCCGCGAGCCCAATAGAGGGGGCTATTTCGACCGAACCAAGAATTTCGTGGATGTCGGCAGTGATGTTGTTCTGATCAAGAAATTGCTGAAGTATCCGCGGATAGGAGGTCGCTATGCGTTTTCCCTGCAGATATTGAGGCCCTGAATAGTCTTCATTACGGGGAACAGCCACCGACATGCGGCAGCGAGCAAAGCCCAGACGGCTTATAATTTTAAGGTCGTCGCTTTTTTCGAGCACCACATTTTCACCAAGAATGCCCACATCGGCCACTCCATCTTCAATGTAGCCAGGGATATCATCATCGCGCAGGTAAAGTATTTCAACAGGGAAGTTTTTGCCCGAAGCAAGCAGGGTGCGGTTGCCGTTATTAAGGCTTATGCCGCAATCGGTAAGCAACTGAAGGCTTTTTTCGCTCAACCGTCCTGATTTCTGAATTGCAATTCTAAGTTTTGTCATTTTAAAGATTGATTAAATATGATTTGATTTATTTTTTTCGTCGGTACAAAAAAAAACCGCGGGAAATTTCCCACGGTCAGTTATATGATGACATGCCAACACATCAATACGACACTATTCCGTGGGAACGAGTCTGTAATGATGATGATGGTGGATGTAACGTTTCATTCTGTTTTTTTGAACGGGGCAAATGTATTGATAATTTTAGTTGGAAAACACAGGGTGTTAAATTTTGTTCAAAAAAGTTGAAAAATGAATTATAAGCCCACCCCGCTCAGCAGCATTTGCCATGCCGCTTCGATTATCATTGAATTTGAAATTCAATAAAAAATATGATCCTGCCAGGTTAAAGGCTTAACGTATCCCTGTTATGGCCATTATTCCGGTTGAAATGGCGCCTTTAATCCACCGAGCACTCGGCTCAGCGGCATTTGCAATGCCGCTTTGAACATCATTGAATTTGCAATTCATTTTTTCTAACACTAGTTGTTGATTATAAATCACTAATGTCCGGTAAAAATTAAAATTGCTTGATTTTATTTTTTAAGTCTCTGAAAAACAGGCATTCTTTATTTTTATTCTAGGGTATTTACTTCTTGCCACTTATTTGTATCTTTGTGTTCATGAAGTATC
>JBBISA010000047.1:0-31910 GCA_037441525.1 Bacteroidota bacterium | reverse complement strand
TTTTTTTAAAGAAGCATTTACTATGTTCTATTTGAAGGTGTAGCGTAATGTAACTCCTGAATTAAACCAGAATCCTGTATGTCCAATCAGGTTGAAGGCTGGAGTAATATCTACACCAATTGTAACAGGTATCTCTTCTATTTTGTATTCCAATCCCACAACACCCATAATTCCGAGGGTTGAGAAGTTCCCAGTTTGATTTGTGTACCATGGGCTGTATCTGTAACTGTAGAAGCCAAGATGAGCGCCACCACCATAATACCAGTTCAAGCCATCAACATCAAATGCCTGAGTATGCATCTGATACATTCCCGCGATCAGAAGCCCTCTGTAATGTGTTGAAACAACACCTTCAATGGCGCCGGTTTGAGAAATGAAATGCTTTAGTGACAATCCGTTGTAGAAACCACCCCGCACACCAAAAGCGGTTTTATAGTCCTGAGCTGCCAGACTGCCAATGCTCAATACTGCTGCAATTAAAACAATAACTACCTTTTTCATATTAATTTTTGTTTGTTAATGAATAATTTGAAGTTTGTAGGTTATTAAAAAATTACTGTGAAAGTAATCAAAATAAGTGTATATGTGATAATGATTTTTGTTAGTCATTGGGTTTTCCATTTTTTTTGGGAAGATGAAGCCATGTCCATACAGGGAAATGGTCAGAGTAAGGCTGCCTTCCGGTATGAAAATTATAGGCTTTGAAATCCTTCGAATGCAGAATGTAATCGATACGAAAGCCCGGGATGGTACCATTGTAGGTTTGCCCAATGCCCTTACCGCTTCTGAAAGAGTCTTTAAGATCACGAGTTAGATACTGGTATGACCATGATGATGGGGTGTCGTTAAAATCCCCGGCCAGTATTACCGGATAAGGTGAATTGCGAATGTGCTCCTTTACGTTTTCAATCTGTGCTGTTCGTTCAATAAATGCCCGTTTCATTCGCCTCAGAATACGTTTAGTATTTTTGGAGAGGTAATCCCTATCCATAATGTTATCAGTTTCTGCAATCTTGCTTAAAAATACATAATCTTCCGAACCCAGGCCAATGGATTCGAAATGTGCATTGTAAACCCTGATGGTATCATCGTTCACTTTAATATCAGTGTATATGCAAAGATTTCCACTTGCTCGGGGAAAAGGCACCCTGCCGGTTTTTATAATAGGGTAGGCAGAAAAGGTTGCAACACCAAAAAAGTTGATTCCTTTATTTTCCCTTGAAAATTCCTGGTGCACGTATTTAGCCCTAAGAAGGGTTTTTAGGGTATCGGTAGTTCTGAATAGTTTCTGCTTGTCATAAAAATACTCCTGAAAACAAATAATATCATAATCCCGGGCCTGCAGAAACCTGAAAATATTATTCCTGTTGGTGAAGTTAAATTCCCACCGGGGGCCATAACTATAAAGGTCGAAAACCTTTACATTGTATGAAGCTATTGAGAGAACATTCCCGTTTTCAGGCAGTTTCCGCGATGCTGACCGCCAGGAAACAAAACCTGTAAGGTGTCCCCAGCCGAGCAGTATAATAATTACTGAAAACATAAAATACCATCTGCGGCGAACCAACCACCAAACTACAAAAAACAGGTTAATGACCAGCATTAAAGGGTAGGTTAGCCCAACAAATGCTATTGGCCAGAAATCGGTTGGCTTTATCCGGGCTGCAATATAAACGAGTACAAGTCCGGCAATGGCAGCCAGATTAAAAAGGAGAAGCAAATAAGTGAAAATTGTTTTTTTACGACGATTCTCTTGCGCTGCCACGGAAAATTTAGTTTTTATTACTCATTCTGAAAAGTATCTCTTTTTCTTCAGAGGTAAGGCTGTCGTAGCCGTGTTTTGAAATCTTATCAAGGATTTGATCCATCCGTTTCTGATTTTCGGCACGCCGACGGTTGTATTCATCATCGGTTACCGGTCGGCCGGCCCGATATTCTACCCGCATTTTAGGACGGGGTTTAAATACACTGCCAAGGGCTTTTATCCAGATGCTGACAAATTTGCCGGGATCATTACCTTTTTTAAGCAGGATTATGTATATAAAACCCCAGAGAGCACCGCCCAAATGGGCGAGATGCCCTCCGGCATTACTGCTTGGGATGCTCAAAAGGTCTATTACAATAAAAATAAGCGCTAAGTATTTTAGCCGGATATTGCCGAAAAGTATAAGCGGAAGATTATAGTTGGGCATGTAAGTGGCTATTGCAATAAAAATGGCCAATACCGATGCTGATGCTCCAATGGCCACTGCATTGAATCTGGCCTGATCAAAAACCGGAAAAATATTATAGGCCAGTATGAAGAATAGGGCACCGGAAAGCCCCCCCAGAATATATGTTCCGCTTAGTCTTTCCTTCCCCAGAAATTCGCTGAATAATCGCCCACCAACATACAGCATAATCATATTGAACAGAATATGAAAAAAGTCGAAATGAATGAACATGTAGGTGAGCAGGGTCCAGGGGCGGCTCAACAACATGTCGCCGTTTGTTGGCACGACCGTATAGCCAATAATTGTTTCATAAGCCGGTGAGTTCATCAGAAAAAAAACCAGTCTGATGATTCCAAGCAATACAAAAATTGCCACATTAATTCCCATCAGTCTCGATAATACCGAGCCATTGCGAAAGAAACCAATTATTTCATTCAGCAGATTTGAGCGCATAATGTTTTTTTTTCTTTAAAAGCAAATTGTATCCCATATTTTTCCCGACACCGAATACCCAACACCCAATTATAAATACATCCGTCCTTTACTTTTCCAATACCTGATAAGAAAGAAACCGAAGATCATTCCCCCCAGGTGTGCAAAGTGAGCCACATTACTACCGGGTTGTGAAATACCAAAATAGAGTTCGAGGGCTCCATAAATCATAACAAAATATTTAGCCTTTACGGGAATGGCGAAAAAGACATAAATCAGGGAATTTGGGAAAAGCATACCGAAAGCCAGCAGGATACCGAACACAGCACCCGAGGCACCCACCACCACCGGGGCATTTAGAAAATCAAGGCGGTACTGATTGAGAAAATTTACTGCAGCCACTCTTGCCTGGTTGGGAGCTATGGAAATCAGGTTGTTGTATTCACGGATAAATGCCCTATAGTTGTTGTTGATTTCCTGTGAGGTAATCCGGAAGGCGTCTGATTCGAGAAAAGCACGGATATTTTCATGTTCGGGGTTGCTCAGCGCAGCACTAACACCCTGTAAGGTGGGGAGCATTTGCCAGTAAACAATGGCATAGTGCAGCAACGCTGCCCCTAACCCCGTAATTATGTAATATAGAATGAATCTTTTGGGTCCCCATACGTTTTCGAGTACATTGCCAAACATCCATAGCGCAAACATATTGAAAAACAAATGGGTAAAACCACCGTGCATAAACATGTAGCTTATAAACTGATAGGGAGCAAAATCCTTTGCTCCGGGGAAATGTAGCCCAAAAATTTTGTAAAGGTCAATATTCATCGAACTGCCCAGCGCAATGGTTGCCAGAAAAAACAATCCATTGATGATGAGCAGGTTTTTTACAACGGGCGGTAATATGGAAAAGCCTCCGGGCCTGAATTGCTGCATAAGGAAAAATTTTTAATAAACCAGTGATTTTAACAAGTCAAAGGGCACTATGTTTATATGAATGATTATTGTAGTCGGGCAAAATTACAATTTTTATAGCAATCACTTGAATTTATCCGCGATTTCATCGAGAGTGAAAATCTGGAAAACCGGCTTGCCTGACGGGGTATGTTGGGGCATTTGGCAAGAAAATAATTCATCGGTTAGGGCATTCATTTCTTCAGGCGAAAGGGTTTTCCCCGGTTTAAGGGCAAGACTTTTGGCCATCGATTTGGCAAGGTTCACCGCCGTATCAAGTTTAATGTCGGCACTGTTTTTTTTATAATTATCAAGGATATCTGTAATAAGGCCGGTAATATTTTCATGCTCAGGAATTTCGGCTGGAACGGCATTCACCATAAATGCATTGTTTCCGAAAGGGCTCAGGTCGAAACCCATTCCGGTAAGATGGTCGGCCAGTTCGCTCATTACCATCATATCCGATTCAGACAGGTTAAGCTTTTCGGGGAACAACAGGGTTTGCGATGTTATTTTGTGGTTATCGAGCCGTTGTATTTGTTTTTCGAAGAGCACCCTTTCATGGGCCCTGTGCTGGTCAACAACCAGTATTCCTGACTTTAGGGTTGAAACAATATATCGACCATTAAATTGTATAAACTTTTGTGGTTGCAGCAGACGAGGCTGTTCGTCCTGGTCGCTGCCGAAGAGTGTGGGTGCAGATTCTGTTTCATGCCGCGAGGCGATGATCTCTTCCCTGGTTTTTGCTTTAGCAGCGTCGGGAAACAACTTTTCCCAGTTGGCAGGGTTTACCCTGGCGGTAAGGTTACGCCCTGACTGAGGTGATGCCGAAACTTTGAACGGATTATAGGTAGGGTCAATATCGATGGTGGGGATAACCACCGGTTTATTTTTGTCGAAAATCAGATGGTCGAAGGCTGTTTCTCTTTCAAAATCGAGTGATGGGACAATGTTGAATTTTCCCAGGCTTCGTTTTATGGCAGCTTTTATAATGTGATAGATGGTTTTTTCATCCTGGAATTTGATCTCGGTTTTGGTAGGATGCACATTTACATCTATCTGAGCAGAGTCTATTTCGAGAAAAAGGAAAAACGACGGGTATGAATTGGCCGGGATAAGCTCCTCGAAACCGCTTTCGATGGCATGGTTGAGGTAGGATGAACGGATATAGCGGTTATTTACAAAAAAAAACTGTTCCGACTTGCTTTTACGGGCATACTCGGGTTTAAGAACATATCCCTGAAGTGAAACTGCCATGGTTGACTCTTCAACAGGTATAAGCCTCGATTTGTAATGGTTTCCAAACAAATTCAAAATCCGGTTGCCTAGATTGCTCGATGCAGCCTGTGTAATTAGCTGATTATTATGATAATAGCTGAATGTTGCTTTGGGATTGGCCAGTGCTATCCTGATAAATTCATTGAATAAATGTCCCTTTTCTGCCGTATCGCTTTTAAGGAAATTCCTACGGGCAGGGGTATTGAAGAAGAGATTCTTTACAGCAATGGTGGTACCCATAGGGGCCTGGCACTGCTGAAGCGATTCTATCCGCGAACCCTCAATTACGATTTCTGTCCCAAGGGTGTTATCGGCCATCCGGGTTTTTAGTTCTACTCTGGCAACTGATGCAATGGATGCGAGTGCTTCTCCCCTGAAACCCATGGTACGCAGGGCAAAAAGGTCCTGAGCTGTGGTTATTTTACTGGTGGCATGGCGTTCAAAACACATCCGTGCATCGTTCTCCGACATCCCCTTACCATTATCGGTAACCTGTATCAGGGTGCGGCCTGCATCTTTCACGATCAGTTTTATATCGGTAGCTCCGGCATCTACTGAATTTTCGAGCAATTCCTTTACCACCGAAGCGGGCCGCTGCACCACTTCCCCGGCGGCTATCTGATTAGCTACCGAGTCTGGAAGAAGTTTGATGATATCAGACATGGAACGGATTTCCTCCTATTGATTATCACATAAAAATATACCAGAGGATAAATCCAATAATTAGGAGCACCCCGATCAGTCTTAGATTGGAGTTAGCCCTGGAGTGGGCGCCTGCAGAGCGTTTCCAGCGCATTTCCATCCTTTCACGCAAGGCTTCCGAGTAATCTTTTCCCGATTCAGACTCATCAAGAGCCGATTTGTATCTTTTCTCCCGCTCTTCCTTTGCCTTATCCCAGTAAACGGGTTTGTAATTGAAATTCTTGTGTTTTGGTAACTTGAAAAATGTAAGTGCCATGGCAGCCTTATTTTGGGGTTTAATTATTAACGGGCAGGTTGCACCAATTATTTGCAAAGGTAAGAATTTAGGGGGATGGAATAAATCAATAATAGGTGATTGTTTCGTAAACAATCTGAATCAATGCAATTTATTATTTCACAAAAAAATAAAATACTTTGGTTATATGTATTGCAGTATTTTTCTATACTTTTAACCAATTAATCTCTTCTTTAATGAAACCCGGAAAACCCTATGGATATGAAGAAATTTAATTTTTTGGCTGCTTTTGTAACCATACTGATTTCTGTTGCGATAATTCTTACCCTTACCCAATGTGGACGAAAAAGGGAAACCCACAAATTGCCCGAACCTCCGCCAATTGAGTTTAGCAGGTATATCAGCGGGTTTACCGGAGGGATTGTTCCAACCGACGAACCAGTGCGTATTCAGTTTGCTTTCGAAATGATCGATTCGGCGAGCATTGGCAAGGAGCTGCCTGCAAACCTTTTTTCAATAAGACCGGCAGTAAAGGGTACAGCTCAATGGAGCGACCTGCGCACCATTGAATTCAGACCCCTTGAAAAACTTCCGCACGATAAGGTTTTCAAGGCAACATTTCAACTGGGCAATCTTATTAACGTAGATTCCAAACTTAAAACATTTGAATTTGGCTTTGTTACCATGCCCCAGGCGGTTGATGTTGTTATAGAAAATGTTGAAGTATTTTATCAGAACCAGCAGCCACGGGTTAGACTGAAGGGAGTTGCTGAAACTGCTGATGCTGCCGACTCTAAAAAGTTGAGGAGAATATTGAATTTACAGAAAGGATTCGGTTCGGGTTATGAGATAACTTGGACCCACTCCGGCCGCAATCGCCGGCACGAATTTACCATTGATAATATTACCCGTGAAAATAACGGCCAGGAGCTTGTAATTGCATGGGATGGCCGCGAAATTGAAGCATCCGCAAAAGGAAGTCAAACAATTACCTTACCCCCGGTTGGGAAACTCCAGCTGGTAAATACCCACCTGGTTCAATTGCCCGAGCCCCGGATATCACTTCAATTCTCCGAACCGATCCAGCAACAAAACCTAAACGGTTTGATCTATTTTGCTGATAGAAAAAATCTGAGTACACGCATTTCGGGCAATGAGATTACAGTATTCACTACCCTCGATCATTCAGGCCAGCAAGTACTTACCATTGAAGGAAGCATTGCCGATGCAAACGGAAAAAGGTTGGGCGAACGGGTGGTACGCGAATTTGTGTTCCAGGACTTAAAACCTGCCGTAAGGCTTGTGGGAAGGGGAATGATTCTTCCAGCCTCTGGTGATCTGTTGTTCCCTTTTGAAGCAGTAAACCTGGCTGCCGTTGATGTGGAAATTGTAAGGATACTGGAACAAAATGTAATTCAGTTCCTTCAGACCAACCGGCTCGATGGCGACGACCAGCTGCGCCGCGTGGGAAGACTTATTGCCAAACGTACCATGGCTCTGAATACAGGCAATAGCACAAACCTGAACAAATGGAACCGATTTGCCATCGACCTTTCTGAAGTTATCAATCCGGAGCCCGGGGCAATATACAGGGTTTATCTGGCCTTCAGAAAAGAGTATTCGGTTTATCAGTGTGGTGAAACACCTGTGACAATGCCGACAACTGTGCTCAACAGCCCTGGCCGCGATTGGGAAACTGTGTCTGATGAGGTACGATATTGGGGATCGTACAATGAATGGGAATACTATTACGACTATGACTGGCAGCAGAGAGACAATCCCTGTCATGAAAGTTACTATGCCAATAAAACGGTAAGCCGGAACATTCTGGCGTCAAACCTTGGGTTGCTGGCCAAAAGAGACGACGACGGAACTTTCCATTTTGCAGTAACCAGTTTACTTAATACCAATCAAGTGCAGGGCGCAACCATAACCCTGTATAATTTTCAGCAGCAATTGCTCGAAACCATCACTACCGACCGCGATGGGTTTGCCACCATTAAGCCCCGCGGAATTCCATTCATTGCCATAGCTGCCAAAGACAACCAGAAAGCCTATCTGCGGGTTGATGATGGCTCATCGCTTTCTCTCAGTATGTTCGATGTTGACGGGGCAAAAGTGCAGAAGGGAGTTAAAGGTTTTATCTACGGAGAAAGAGGGGTTTGGCGTCCTGGCGATACTTTGTTCCTCAATTTTGTTCTCGACGATCGTCTGCGTACCCTGCCGTCAGGGTTTCCGTTAGTTTTCAGGCTTTTCAACCCCTTGGGCCAGCTGGTAAACAGCCAGGTAAGCACTCAGGGGGTCAATGGATTTTATCCTTTCAGAACCCTGACACAGCCCGATGCACCCACCGGAAACTATTCAGCTGTGGTTAAACTGGGCGGTATTGAATTCTCAAGAACCATAAGGATTGAAACAGTTATGCCCAACCGACTCCGCATCAATACTATGTTTGCCGGCGATGTAATGTTTGGGTTTGCCCCAACATCAGGGTCGTTGAAGGCTCAATGGCTCCATGGTGGAACCGCCCGTAATCTTCGGGCTGAGGTAACGGCAACACTTAACCCGGCAAAAACCGTGTTTACCACCTGGCGCGACTATGTATTCGATGATCCCTCGCGCAAGTTCCAGTCCGAAACCTTCCCGGTTTTCCAGGGACGGATTGATGCCAATGGTCAGGCTACTTTGCGGGCTGATATAAATCTGAAATCCAGAGCACCCGGTATGCTCACTGTGGCCATCGAAACCAAGGTGTTTGAAGAAGGGGGTTCATTCAGTATCGACCGGCATACGCTCCCTTTCCATTCCTATAAAACCTATGCCGGTTTAAAAGTTCCGCGCGGAAGCGGATGGGGTGGAATGTTGCTCACCGATTCATTGCACACCATTGAGCTTGCCAATGTTGACAGGGAAGGGAATTCGGTATCGGGGGGTAAACTCCGGGTCGATGTTTATAAAGTATCCTGGCGATGGTGGTGGGATGCCAGCGATGAATACCTTGGCGATTTCTCAGCCGGCTCGTGGCATCAGCCCGTAAAAACTCAGGTAGTAAATACTGCCAACGGAAGAGCTAACTTCAACTTCAGGATCGATTATCCCGAGTGGGGGCGCTACCTGATCCTTGTTACCGACCTTGAAAGCGGGCATCGTGCCGGCGAAATGATTCGTCTCGACTGGCCGGCATGGTACGGTTCCGACCGCGAAGGGCGCCAACAGGCTGCCGCCATGCTCACTTTTACCACCGATAAGGAAAAATATAAGCCAGGCGACGACCTCGTAATATCCTTCCCCTCATCATCGGGTGGGCGCGCCATGGTGAGTATCGAAAATGGCAGCGGAGTAATCCTTCGCCGTTGGGTGGAAACCCGCGACGGAAATACTTCCTTCAAAATAAAAGTTACCCCTGAAATGGCCCCCAACGCATATACACACCTAACACTGCTTCAACCCCATGCCCAAACCATCAACGACCTTCCTATAAGGCTCTATGGGATTATGCCATTTTTGGTAGAAGACCCCGAAACACGTCTTGAACCGGTCATTACAATGCCCGATGTGCTAAAACCACAGCAGGATGTTAGCATTACCATAAAAGAACAACGGGGTAAAGCAATGACCTATACCCTGGCCATGGTGGATGAAGGTTTGCTCGATCTTACCCGGTTTAAAACTCCTGATCCCTGGGGGCATTTCTATGCAAGGGAAGCTTTAGGAGTTAAAACCTGGGATATGTACGATTATGTAATGGGAGCATTTGGCTCTGAATTTTCCAGACTATTGGGTATTGGGGGTGATGATTTTATTCAACCTCCGAGTGAAGCCGAACGGGCAAATCGTTTCCGGCCAGTGGTGAGGTTTTTCGGGCCATTTTCACTTGACCGGAACAAATCCCGCACACACACCTTCACCATGCCGCAATATGTCGGTAGTGTAAGGGTTATGGTAGTAGCCGGAAATCAGAGTGCCTATGGCAATGCCCAAAAAACTGTGGCAGTAAAACAATCGCTTATGGCCCTGGGTACCTTGCCGCGGGTGCTGGGCCCGGGCGAAAAAGTAAGCCTGCCTGTAAATGTTTTCGTTACCGATGCGTCAATTAAGCAAGTACAGGTTAACATTCAAACCAACGATTTGCTGACAGTTGCAGGCGAAAGGTCAAAAACCATCAACTTTACAGCACCAGGCGACCAGTTGTTGTGGTTCGATCTGCAAACTGCCGGCAGGGAAGGGGTAGCCAAAGTTACTGCTACGGTCAAAGGCGGCTCAGAAACCGTTTCTTTCGATATTGAATTGCAGGTGCGTAATGCCAATACCCGTTTAACATCGGGTGAATCGCTGGTACTTGATGGAAACAGGGAAGGTGAGTTGTCATTCGATTTTACAGGAATGACAGGGAATAATCAGGCATCAATTGAATTTTCCTCCATTCCGCCTATCAATCTGGATAAAAGGTTAAAATTCCTTACTACCTACCCTCATGGTTGCACCGAGCAACTTATTTCCGGGGCGTTCCCCCAACTATTCCTTGATGTGTTTACCGAACTTTCCGACCAGGAAAAACAACGTATACAAACCAACATAGAATCGGTGGTAGGTCGTTTGCCGTCGCGCCAGTTGGGTAATGGAGGCATATCAACATGGCCAGGCTCAACAATGGCCAACGACTGGATTACCAGTTATACGGGACATTTTGTGATTGAAGCACAGAAGAAGGGATACTCTCCACCCGCCGGATTTATGGACAACTGGTTGCGTTTCCAGCGCGACATGGCCAACCGCTGGGTTGCTGATGTTGAAAGCTTTGGAGGCGACCAGGTACAAGCCTACAGGTTGTTTACCATGGCATTGTCAGGCAATCCCGACCTGGGTTCCATGAACCGGTTGAGACAGCGTGCACAGCTTACAGCACAGGCACAGTGGCATCTGGCTGCAGCATATGCTCTCAGCGGCCAAACGGAGGCCGCTCTGAAGCTGGCTGTAGAAGCTCCGGTCGAAATTCCGCCTTATCGCATATTCTATTACACCTTTGGCGATCACCTGCGCGATAAAGCTGTTATCGTAATGGTGCTGAATCTGCTGAAACAACGCGAAAAAGCAGCCCTTTTGGTGCAACAAATTGCCCAGGAACTCGGTTCTTCGCAATGGATAAGTACCCATTCCACTGCCTTTGCCCTCATGGCTTTGTCTGATTTTTACCGCGGCAATACGCGCGATTCGGAAATACAGGCAAGATTTGCTTTAGATGGTGGCCGCGAAATCAATGTAAACTCCAGGGCATTGGTGGTAAATCAGGCATTACAGGTTCAGGATGATGCTCGCACCAGAAGGGTGAAAATTTCCAATAAATCGGGCAATACGTTGTTTGTCAGGGTAATTCATTCAGGGATTCCGGAGGCAGGAAGAGAAGAAGCTGGAAACGAAAATCTTACCATGCAGGTGAGGTTTATCAACCTGGCAGGTGCTCCGGTTGATGTGCGTTCACTTACACAAGGCACATCGGTTGTTGCCGATGTAACGGTGTTTAATCCGGGTGCCCGTGGTAATTACCAGGAACTTGCGCTTACACGGGTTTTTCCATCGGGGTGGGAGATTTCCAACGCCCGTATGGATGCGGCAGCGGCAGCCCTTCAGCAGGACACACCAACCTACGAAGATGTGCGCGACGACAGGGTGCTGACCTATTTCGACCTGAGAGCCGGTGAAACAAAAACCTTTAAGGTTTTAATTACTGCCACCTATCAGGGCCGGTTCTATCTGCCTGCTTTCAACATCGAAGCCATGTACGATGCATCTGTGTATGCGCGCAACAAAGGGATGTGGGTGGAAGTGAAGAGGTGACTTTAATGAAACTTATTTCAACTGTTGAAAACTAATCAATTCTGCAAAAGCCGGAGTAATTTCGGCTTTTTTTATGCAATATGCAGATAATCATGCAATAACATATTGATAGTGGTTTTCAGTTGCATTGCATAGAAAAAATCAGACGTTTTGTCGGGAAATAATTTTGGGATACCCTTAAAATAGTTAGGTATTTATTTAAATTTGTTGGCAGTTTTATTGTTTTGTATGGCCTTTAATAGTCAAATAATTCAACCAAACAACCTACCATCTTTCGGTTTGAAAAAGTCCAATCTACCCAATTGTAACCTAAAAAATCTTTGCAATGAAGAATTATCTTAAAATTGTCGCCATTCTGGTTCTTATACTGGCTGCCAAAAGCACAGTAAACGCTCAATCGCTCGTAGCCCTCCACAGCAGCGGTGAACACAAATTCTTTAATGGAGTAAACGGTCTTATTAATGCCTACACCGCTGCTCAATCAGGCGATACTATTTACCTGCCGGGTGGTTTCTTTAGCTCACCTGGCAATATCGATAAACGTCTTGTAATTTTTGGTGTAGGCCATTATCCTGATTCAACACTTGCCACAGAAAAAACAGTTATTATCAGTGGAATTGGTATTTATGATAATGCTGACAATTTACATTTGGAAGGATTGCATATTATGGGCGATATCAATTTTGCTCATGGCCACTCTGTTAACAATGTTGTAATTAAAAGATGCCAGTTTAATACCATTAATTACCAGGGCAATTATTCTAACCCTTGTAAAAATAATCTGATTATTCAGTGTGTAATAAATGGCTGGGTGCATGGAGAAAATGCACAATCGTTGGTGGTAACCAATAATATAATTGCAGGTAAAATTGCAAATATGAATACCAATGTTATTCAGAATAACATTATAATGGCTGAGTTTTACACTGCCTGGCCTTATTATAGTTTCACCCCATTCATTAATATGAACAATTCTACCATTAAGAATAATGTAATATTTTCAACTTATCCAAATTCCATATCAGGTACCGGGAATATCGTAAGAAACAATGTATTCCGGGTAGGCTGGGATGTGGGTAATAATATTGCCTCAGGCAATTACCTTTCGGTTAATCTGGCCACATTTTTTGTAAACCAAACCGGCAATGGTTTTAGTTATGACCACAATTACCGCTTGCTTCACCCCGGTGGTTTTTTGGGTGATGATGGAACTCAGGTAAGTATTTATGGAGGAACCTGGGGTTATATTGATGGTGCAGTGCCTGCCATTCCTCATATTATGTCGAAAACCATTTCGCCGCAAACCAACTCCAATGGCGAGCTTCAGTTTCAGATTAAGGTAAGAACGCAGAATGAATAGGGCTTTTACAGGAAATTATTTGGTTATTCTCAGATCAATTCACTTAATTGTTATGGAATGAAACGACTCATTTTTTTACTTATATGCTTTGGGGCACTCTGGGTGAACGGACAAAGAACCATCGCGGGATACGAATACTGGTTTAACCATCTGTCCGCATCACGCGTTGTAGTTCCCGTTTCTCCATCAACCCACGCCACCTTTGCTGATCAGATTTCCACGGCAGGTCTTGGTCCCGGAATCCACACCTTTAACTTCCGCACCTACGATAATCAGGGGGTTCGAAGCAGCACATCATCCAGCTTTTTTTATAAAATGCCCGAAACAACACCGGGAACACGGGAATTGAACGCCTGGGAATACTGGTTCAATAACGATTACAGCCAGGTTACCCGCGAAATCATAATCCCTTCATCCAATGTTGATATTGATAAGGTTCTTTCTGTCATCGGACTTCAGCAGGGGATACATATTTTGAATTTCCGGTTCAGGGATAACCAGGGATTGTGGAGTGGAACCACAAGCAGCTTCTTTTATAAATTGCCCAAGAGCCTGGCCACCAACAGAGAGATCATTACCATGGAATACTGGTTTAATGGCAAATACAGTGACGCTGTTCGTCAAAATATTGCTGCTTCTGCTTCTGTAAACATCGATCAACTACTTCAGACTAATCAACTTACCAGTGGGATACATACCCTGAATATCCGTTTCAGGGACAGCTCAGGATTATGGAGCGGTACATCCACCAGTTTCTTTTATAAATCGCTGCAAACCCCCTCAACAACCCCCAAATTAACTGCCTGGCAATACTGGATTGGAGATCGGTTTGATCAGGCTGTGATTACCGAAGGTAATTTTACTGCAGGTATTGTTCTGAATGAACTCATCAGCATGAAAGACGCCGGCCCAGGTTTGCACACCTTTAATATTCGATTTCGCGATAATTCAGGGTTGTGGAGTGCTGTAACAAGCCATCTTTTTTTTAAAGCGCCCCTTTCAGACCCGGGAAACGAAAGGATGATTTATGCTTTTCGATATTGGTTTAATAATGACACAAAAAACATTACCTATATTGAACTAAACCAACCCGTAAAGCACCTTGTGCTGGATGATATGATAAGCATGAGGTTTCTACCCAAAGGGGTACACACTGTTCATTTTCAGTTCAGGGAAACCAGCAACCTATGGAGCGCTGTAGCCTCCGCTAATGCCGAAAAACTTCAGTATGCCAACGCATCTTTTAATTATGAAGTGATTAGCGAAGATTGTACTTCAACCATGATCCAGTTCATTAATAATAGTGTTGATGCCAATGAGTTCGCCTGGAATTTTGGTGATGGAAATACCAGCAATGAACTTGAACCTGTGCATACTTTTTCAGGCCCGGGAAATTTTGATATTTCGTTGCGGGTTGCCGATTCCCAATCGCAACAGCAATCGGAAACCGGCACCGGATTGGTTGTGATAGGTGAAACCTTTGGTTTTCTTGACGTGTTTGCCTGTAATGAATATGTATCGGCTGGCGGTAATACCTGGTACCAGACCGGAAAGTATACTGACCGGCTTGCCGGCCAGAACCAGTTTGGATGCGATAGTGTGGTAACTGTGGATCTGACTATAAACACACTAGATATCAGCACCACTTTGGAGGGTATTACCATTACTTCCAACGCCACAGGGGCTTCTTACCAATGGATAAGGTGCGATGGGGAGGGTAAACCCATTGATGGTGCTATCAACAGATCATTCACCCCAACTACCATCGGTAATTATGCCGTAGTGGTTACCGGTAATGGTTGCACCCTGGTGAGCGATTGTGTTGCAATTACTACGGTTGATGTACCAGGTTTTGCGCAGGCACGCATTGCTCTCTATCCCAACCCGGCCCGCAATCAGGTTACACTGGTGGCCGAAACCATTTTATCAGGCAGCCATTACCAGCTTATTAATAACCAGGGAGCTGTGGTAGCTACAGGAGTTATAAATGGCGATCATACCATTATTGATCTTAGTGAATTGCCCGCCGGGCTCTATTTTGTAAGGCTTGCCCAGAACGGATTTACTGCACGGCTAATAAGATATTGAACAGTACGTTCGGGTTTTCCTAACTTCTGAAACCATCCCTGCATCGAGTCATGGTGCAGGGATTTATTATGTGGTAATGCCTGCACTTTGCCTAGTGCTACTGCCTGCCCCAGCATCATAAAAACCCTATCTGTTTTATGGCTCTCTGTTGGGTGTTGTCGGTCCACATTTCAGCAAAGGGTACCCTTGAATAGGCCTTAACAATAGTCTGACAGGTTTCCGGTAAAACACCTTGAAATTGGCTATCTCCGGGAAACTATAATGATGAAACAGGGGCAGGTCATGGCAGGCATTAATGATCTGGCTTTCCTTTACCTGAGCTATTTTCTATATTTCGTGGAGCAGGTTCTTGTGGTAAAGGGCAAAATTCGCGGCCAGTGGTTCTAGGGGAAGATAGGCAAAACTTACCATGCCCGCCTTTACATTGGCAAGTGAATAAGAAGATAGATGAAAATGCTCGCAAAGGAAATCAATTTCGTTGATGGTAAGTAACGTCTTTCCTCGAGCACGCCTTTGAGCGCTATCTGTATTATTTCAGGAACATCTGCCAGTTCATTTGCCAGAGACGTATTTGGGGGTAGAACAGCCTTTATACTGTTAAGAAAACAGATTGTATGTCGGTTGCTTTTCTGCTCGAATGACTCATGGATTGGTTCTCTTTTAAAGGGGTGGTTTTATAAGAATTGCGAAAATTACAACATGTTTTTTACATCATTGCAAAAATTGCAATTTGACAATAGTGGTAAAGGATAATAGGGCAAATAATCCCAAAGAAAATTTAACAATTGTTTAATCTCAGTTCACTTAGTTAATGATAATCAGATTAATATATATTTTAATTTCGTATGGCATTCTGATTGTTTTATAGACAATATTATTTGATTTAACTTTTAAAACTAATTTATGAAGCGACAATTAACAATTTTCACATTTTTGTTTGCGATCACTCTGATTTCGCAATATGTATACTCCCAGTCCTCTGCCGATACTACTCTTGTGCGTGTTAAAACCGCACAAGGCAACGAGTTTATCGGAACCATTGTGAGTGAAGATGCTGATTTACTTGTTCTTAAGACCGAATCACTGGGCGAAATCCGCATTTTGAAAAAGGATATAACCTTACTCCAACCTATTGATAATACCAAATTTATCGGAGGTGTTTATTGGGGTGAAAATCCCCAGGCCACTCGTTATTTCTGGACTCCCAATGGGTATGGGTTAAAGCAGGGAGAAGGTTATTACCAGAATATCTGGGTGCTTTACAACCAGGTGAGCTATGGTTTTACAAAATACTTTTCCATGAGTGCAGGCATGATACCATCATTTCTTTTCGATGCCGGATTCACACCTATTTGGGTAGTACCTAAATTTTCCATACCCGTTGAGTCTGAAAAAGTTAACCTTTCTGCCGGTGCTTTCATGGGTACTGTTATTGGCCGAAATGCCGATAGTTCGGGGTTTGGGATTGTGTTTGGTACAGCAACATTTGGTAACCGCGACCGTAACTCAAATTTCGGGCTTGGCTATGGTTATGGTGAAGGTCAATGGACCAAAAGCCCTATCTTGAATGCCAGTTTTATGCGTCGTACTGGTCCAAAGGGATATTTTATTTCTGAAAATTATGCCTATTTTGGCAAAGATGTCTGGTTCATGCTTTTATCGTTGGGGGGGCGAAGAATGATTAAAAACGTAGGACTCGATTTTGCGCTATACATCCCTCTGGGCACTGACATTGATGGGCTTTATGCTGCACCATTCCTGGGAATAACAGTGCCATTTGGCGATTATTAGAAATACTTCATTACCCTTGCAAATGCCCGCCACTATCGGCGGGTTTTTTTATGTAATTTTGCAATGTTAATAAAAGAACACCATTAATTGTTTAACGTTAAAATAATCACATTTTATTGATATGCAGAATGGAAAATATTCTCAATAGTTTAGGGGTTAACCCGGTTAATATGGGCGCATGTACTGGTGCACAATGGCTTTCAACCTCCGGTAATGAATTGGTTTCGGTTTCGCCCGTCAACAATCAACCCATCGCAAAAATCCAATGCGCAACACTTGCTGATTATGAGCAGATTGTTGAAAAGGCAAGCCGTGCTTTCTTGCAATGGCGCGAACTTCCCGCTCCCAAACGGGGCGAAGTGGTCAGGCAAATCGGTAATGGTTTGCGCGAAAACAAGGATAAACTTGGCTATCTTGTTACCCTTGAAATGGGTAAAATTTATCAAGAAGGATTGGGCGAAGTTCAGGAGATGATTGATATTTGCGACTTTGCCGTTGGCCAGAGCCGATTGCTCAACGGGTTTACCATGCATTCGGAGCGTAAGCAGCACCGGATGTATGATCAGTACCATCCTCTGGGTATTGTTGGGTTGATCACTTCCTTTAATTTTCCGGTGGCGGTTTGGGCCTGGAATGCTATGTTGGCTGCCGTTTGCGGCGATGTGGTAATTTGGAAGCCCAGCTCACGCACTTCGCTTACCGCCATTGCAGTTCATAATGTTATTGCAGAAGTTCTTAAGAAAAACAATGTTCCCGAAGGAGTATTCAACCTGGTAATCGCCCCTTCTTCGGTTTTGGGAGATAACTTTGTGGCCGACAAAAGAATTCCCTTATTCTCTATAACCGGCTCTACATCTGTGGGTAGACGACTTGCTTCCATTATCGGGGCCCGACTTGGCCGCACAATACTGGAGTTGGGGGGTAATAATGCAGTGATCATTGCCCCCAGCGCCAACCTTGAAATGGCCATTAAATCTGTTGTATTTGGGGCCGTTGGCACCGCTGGCCAGCGATGCACTACTACCCGTAGACTTATTGTGCACGATAATATATATGAAATGGTGATAGGAAAACTTAAAACAGCGTATGAAAGCGTTGCCCTTAAAATTGGCGATCCCCTAAAGGCCGGAACCCTTGTTGGACCTCTTATTAGTGAAGATGCCGTAAATGATTTCCTTAATGCCATTGAAAAAGTTAAGGCCGAAGGTGGCCGTGTGTTATTCGGCGGAACAACATATAATTGTAATAACCGCGATTTCTGTCATTATGTGGTGCCCGCTCTGGTAGAAGCCGAAAATCATTTTAATATTGTTCAGGAAGAAACCTTTGCCCCTATATTATACCTTATCAGGTATAGCACCATTGAAGAAGCCATTGCCCTTAATAACGGTGTACCCCAGGGTTTATCTTCATCCATCTTTACCGAAAATATTCGCGAAGCAGAGTTGTTCCTTTCCGAAACAGGTTCTGATTGCGGCATTGCCAATGTAAATATTGGCACATCGGGCGCAGAAATCGGAGGGGCATTTGGTGGTGAAAAAGATACCGGTGGCGGGCGTGAATCGGGTTCCGACTCTTGGAAAAGCTACATGCGCCGACAAACCAATACTATTAACTACAGTACTGATCTGCCACTGGCCCAGGGGATTGAGTTTGGATTTTAATGTTTAATTATTGTATTCGATGAAAAATTGTTTGTTGATTCCTTCCTTTCTTTTCTCCTTTTGGTTGTTATCTGCATGCCAGAACACTGGTAGCCGCCAAACATCTCCAACAATCTATATTATCCACGCCGGGAGCCTTACTATGCCGGTACACGAAATTGTGAAGGCTTTTAAATCAGAGAATCCAGGGGTAGAAGTATTAACGGAGGCATGGGGCAGCAAGGCAGGCGCCCGTAGGGTGACCGACATTAACACCCCTGCCGATGTGTTTCTATCGGCCGATTATATGGTGATCGAAAATATGCTTATCCCCGAACACGCAGACTGGTATATTCCTTTCGCTACCAATGAACTGGCAATAATATACACCCCAGAATCAAGATATGGAAACGAAATAAACCGGCAAAACTGGCCCGAAATACTGATGCGGGCCGAGGTGAAATTCGGCCGCAGTAATCCTGATATGGATCCCTGCGGTGTACGCAGCGTGTTTACCATAAAACTGGCTGGTATGCTTTTCAATAAGGATGATCTGACCGTGCAACTACTGGCAAAGGATACCGATAATATCAGGCCCAAGGAAACCGATCTTATTGCCCTGCTCGAAAGCGGGCATATCGATTTTATTTTTCTTTACAAAAGTGTGGCGGTGCAACATGGTCTCAAATTTCTTGAGCTCCCCGATAGTCTCAGCTTGGGCAATTTTTCCCTTAATCATTGGTACCGACAGGTGAGTATTGAAACTCTGGGAACAGAGCCGGGCTCGAAGATCACCGAATTTGGCGAGGCAATGGTTTATGGGCTTACCATCCCCCTTAAAACCCAGAACCGGGAATGGGCCGAACGATTTGTTGCATTTGTGCTGCATCCCCAAAAGGGACAGGCAATTCTGAAAAACCTGGGTCAGGAACCCGTTGAAGTATTTGATAATCCTTACCGGGAGAAGATTCCTGCCAGCCTTATGGTTCATTAATCTTCTTCTTCCTCATCGTCATCATCTTCACAATTAACCAGTGCCAAAGCCAGTGTATTTAGCACATCATCGGGGATGGGTTGTTTGCCTACTACCCAATCAATAGCCGATTCAGCTGAAGGAACTCCAAAGGCTTCACCTGATGCAAAGGTTACTACTGCAACGTTTTTCTCTCTCCAAACATCTCTCATTTCAAGGCTGTTGGTAATTTTTCCTTTGCCAATTACCACGATGGGATTAATCTTTAGCAGATAATTGTTGTGTGCCGTTAGTTCAATCTGCGATTTACCATCAGGATTTTCAAACTGGTCGTTATTATCTTCATCGTTTACATCCATTCCAAGGGTCATCAGGCTTTCCATGAGCATGGTACGGCAATTATTCAGGAAATATACAGGTGAGGTAATGTAGGTATCTTCATTCTCCCAGGAGGGTTCTTCATCATCTGTTTCAGTTTCACTGGCTGTCCATTCTTCTTTTTTAAAACAGAAAATATATACCAGGTAAATAGTGTTGGGGCCGTAAAAAACAAAATCTACTTCTTCACTTCCAAATTTCATATTGGTATAGGCATTGTAGCCTCTTTCGGTCATTAATATCTTAAACAAATCCATTAGTTGTTCAAGGGAGGGGTCATTGATGCTGTCCAGATTGGATTGTGCAACATTATTTCCGGGGTTAAGCTGCAATGCTTTCTTTAAATATTCAATGGCCTTGCCGGTGTTCCCTCGCCGGTTTTCGAATATTCCGTAACCGGTCCAGATGTTGTCGTTCATATTATTACATTCCAGTCCCCGTTGGAAATGGTGTTCCGCTTTATCAAGGTCATCGAGTTTAAAATAAGATTCGGCCAGGAGCCAGTGGGCAAAATCGTAATCTGCTTTCGATTGTACCGACTTGTTAAGGTATTCAATAGCTTCTGGCAGGTTGTTAAGTTCATAATATGCCACTCCGATATCGCAAAGGCTTATAAAATACCCGGGCTTTATTTCCAGTGCCTTTTGGAACATGGTTATCCCTTTTTCATGATTTCCTTCCAGCATATCAATAAAGCCTAATTTGTTTACTGCCTTGTAATGTCCGGGGTCTATTTCAATGGCACGCTTCAAACTCCGCCTTGCTTTATCGTATTCGTTAATATCTATATAATAGTCGGCCAGTCCTTTGTGGCCATCGGCAAAGTTGGGCTGCAGATCGAGAGCCTTTAAGATGCACTGGTACGACTCGTCCATTTTATTGGTGTTCATCAGAATATATGCCTTGCCAAGGTATGCTTCGTGGTAATCAGGATTGATTTGAAGGGCACGGTTTATAAAACGCATGGCATCGTCGTACTCCAGTTTTGAGTTGTAAACATCACTTAGGCCAACGTAGGCTTTGTGATTCTGCGGATTCAGCTCAACGGCCTGATTAAAAAGTTTTATGGCCAGGCTATAATCACCATTGTCAAATGCATTACGTCCTTGCCCGGTGAGTTGGTCAGACTGAGCAATGTTTTGCTGAGTGGTTTTTTTCTGAGGATTGCAAACTTCGCAATCGCTTGTATTGTCATGATAATGTGACCCGCATACCTCGGCATGGCAACGGGGACATTCAAAGCTTTCGATGATTTTCATCCGTTTGCCGCAAATAGCGCATTTTACCACCGACCCGCTTTCATCAACATTTTTGATAAAAGTGGCATTACCTGATATATTGTAATCTTCTTTGCCGGAAATAATATCGCCTGCAATAACATTTTTATCGCCCAGAACTATACCGGCTGGTTTGGAACCAGGTGCAACTGTGCCGGATACTTTTTGCTGAGGACTGCCACAAGACGGACAGAATTTCATATTGGGTTTCAGTGCTTCGTTGCACGAAATGCAATGAACCGCTTTTTCCTCGAGCCGGGTGCCACATTCCATGCAAAACTGCATTGTACTTTCAAATTCCTGCTTACAATCGGGGCATTCTTTCATTTGAAATTATTTTTCGGGGAAGTAAGGTATTTATTTCTCGGGTAGTCTGGCGCCACAATCGGGGCAGAAGGCTTCGTCTGATGATTTAAGACCACATTGATTACAAATAACTACCACCTGCTTTGCGCCTGATTTAACCTGTTCTTTAAGCAGGGAGGCGTATCTGTCTTCGTTTTTGTCCATTATATGCTGGGTACGTTCTATCTCCCGCTCCTTTGAGCCCATGAGGCCCCCGATTGCCTGGGTGTTTGCCACCGACATATCGCGCACAACCTGCATCTGCTGTTCCATAAACTCTTTCATCATACGCAACTGATCCTGCGCATCACGTGCCCGTGTATCGCTGGCCATTGTGGCTGCCTCGGCCTTAAATTTTTCAGCCATTGCTTTAGCTGCTTCGGCATTGATAGACGGATTGGCTACCATGATCTGTTCGGCGGTCATACCCTTAAACATGTGTAGCTTATCCATTTCATGTGTTTGTTCCAGTCTTTTTTCTTCGAGTTTGCGCTGGTGTTCGGCCTGCTCGCGCTGCTGCCGGATTTCCTGGGCTTGTTTGAGTATATCGAGCTGACCAAGTTGTTCATCCTTATCCAGATCCATCTCTTTGCGGCGGCGCTGATCCGAATAATCGTCCTGCTGCCGGCGACGCTCCAGTTCAAGATTAAAGAGCCTGCTTCCCAGTTCTTCTTCAACTTTTATCCTGGCTTCCTGCATATTGTGCTGGTGTTGTGCTACCATTAGTTCAATGGCCATAGCACGGTTAAACTGATGGTCTTCGGAGCGCTCCTCTATATCGCGCTGCAGGTTGGTGAATTCTTCTTGGGTAAGAAGATTGTCGCGGTTTATTTCAGCTAGTCTGCGATTGAATTCGGCCGCATTTGTTGCATTTTGAAGTTCGGCATTGCTCTGTTCCTGCGAAAGGCGGTTCATAAACTCGTTTCGTCTTGATAGTTGTTCCAGTTCACGTTCTGAAAGGTACATCTCCTCAGACAGATGTTGAAGTCTTTGCAATTCTTCGCGGGCTGTTTCAATTTTTACGATATCGAGGAACTGCAGATAGGGAAACCTGGAGGCAAATTCCGAACTGAGTTTTTCTGCCAAAGTCGCTTTTAAACCGTCATCGCCTGCAATTGTTTCCGGGTCGGCTTGTGAAAATGATTGTTTTACGGCAGATTCAATATAAGGTAGAATTTCCTGGGCAAAAGTATCGGCAGCCAGAACGGTTTTATCTATCATAAAACGTTTATACAAATCCAGAAGATTGGAAACCTGCATAGATACCAGTATGGCGGTATCGACCCGGATGGTGCCGGTAGGTACCTGCTTAAGATTAAATGGAAGTGTAAACTCGCTGCTGCGGCAAACGATCATCTCTACCGGAACGCGTTTGTGTACCGATTGTGAAACCGCATCGGCATCGCGCTGGTTGCGCTCGTTGTCATATTTTTTGCGGCTTCTGAACAGATTAGCGAAAAAACTGACAATCCCTGTTACCGGATTGGGAATATCCGTGGGTTTCTTTTCAAACTTATAGATGCCGGCTTCCATCATCGATTGCAGTTTGCCACCACATAAGATCATTACCATATAACCTTCGGGGATAACTACTCCTTGGGCACGGGTATACTGTGAGAAAATGTTTTCGGTGAGCCTCAGAGCGATCTGGGCGGGTTGCATTTCCCAGGTTATAAACCCTTTGGTAGGATTATCTTCCTGAGCAGGTTGATTTTCGTTGGGTTTTCCACATTTGCCACAGAAACGGGCTCCTGGTTTCAGCTCCTTGCCGCAATGCTGGCACGTATTTACAACGGGTATTGGCGATGTAATTGTTGACCCTTCTATTTTTGTTCCACATTTACCACAGAATTTTGCTGTATCGGCAAGCTGGTTGTTACATTTTGGACATTCCATAAAATCAGGAGAATTAGTAAGATTTTGAAAGGTTTTCTGATATAATTTTTCCGTCGCCGGAAAGGGTAATCAACAAATGTTTGCTGATGTATTCTGTTTGCGAAGAATACTGAAGTTGCTTGTAGGTTTTATTGTCGAATATATAGGATGCATTTTCAGGGTTAACTCCTTTAAATTCAGGATATTTTTCCCAAACCTGCCTGTTTATAAGTTCAACAATGGCTTGCTGAACGGTGTCTACGGCACTTCGGACAGCATCATAAACCCCGCTGTTAGCTGGTGTTGCAATGCTTTCATCTTCAAGTTTGTACCCGGGGATGTCACTTAAAGTGTCGCCATCAACATACGCACCTATCCTGGTGTAGTCATGGCTTTTTCCCTGCTGGTTCACGGTGGGAATGGCAAAAGCGGGATCGCCAAACAGGTTAAACTCAATTACTGAAACCAAACCAGTGGCCGGATCCGATTCTTTGTTCTTTTCCCATACATGGGCCCTACCCCTTAAAAGCGCTTCACCAGCCGTTTTGCCCAGCTGAAGAAGCTTTAAATAGTCGTGAATTACAATATCGGCCAGATTTATAGGTGGGTTGGCAGGCCCCCAGGCAATGCGCGATGCGCCGGCAAACGAAATTGTCTGGTTGCTCATTGCCGATAGTAAAATGCTTTGATCTTTGCCCAGGTAACTGAAGCGGGCACCATAGCAGGCCTCAACCCCGATAATATTATTATGCTGGCTTTGTGCAATAACCTGTGGGCCGAAAACAATGGGTGCCGAGTTCTGTAGCCCCCTGCCATCATCGCCCAGCCAGTAGGGGTGGGTGTTGCCTCCGTGAAGATTGAAGTAATGGATATGAATATCGGCAGTATAGTGTTCAGGTAAATTCTGAATGGTCATACCAGGCGAAAGAAAAAGGTCTGACCGGCAAACAGCATCATTTACCACCCTCGATGCCCCTTGCCAGGCATAGGCACTTAGACCGAATGTGTTGTGAGAAGCAAAATTTCCCAGTGCATTCACGGTGTTTTGAAGCAGTATCAGGATATCGTCAATCGATGTGTCGGTTCCTGTGGGTATGCGGCCACAGGCCAGTTTTGGAATCCGTGCATCATGGTCTTTTAGGGGGTCGTCAACCGACAGGGATGAGTAAGGGAGGTCCGAATCTACATCATTATCGCTCATTATAGGTTTAGGGTTGGGAAATACCGGCATGGGTACTATTTCATCACCCCCAAAAAGATAAACGAATGAAACGCCTGCTCCCTGTCTTTCCTTTATTGCTTTTATTCCCTTTCGTAATAACTCCACGTGTTGTTTCCAACCTTTGGTTCCGCAATTCTTAATATAATTGTCCGATGAATCAAGAATCAGATAATAAACCCCGTAATCTCTCATAATGTCGGCATAAACAGCCATATTTTCACGAAGCCGTGCCGTTTCGTCATGGCCAAACTTTTTATTGATTTTATCGAAGTTGGTAAGCCAGATTCCGTAGTTCCATTTTCCTGAAGGTAAAGGAAGGCTTTCCTTCTTTTGCCTGAAAAAGGCCATGGAAAATTCTCTGTATTGGGTAGAAGTAATTTCGGTTTCTACCCGATTTCCGCAGTTTTGGCAAAATTTATCGCCAGCATCGAGTTGCGAACCACATTCTTCGCAAAATTTATTCATTCGCCAAGTTTTATAAGTGTTGGAAAACTATTTCACCGGATAATTGCCGGTATCTTCATCAATGTTCGATATTGACATATACCAGGGGTCGGGCAGTGTTTTGATACTTTTAACTTTTAAAAGTTTACTGTCAGGATTTGGCTCTCCCGAAATACTGCAATAGGTCTTATGAAAAGGTTGCAGGCTTTCACATGCAATGGGGTTATCACCATCGACATACAGTACTAAGGTCTGGCCCTCTTCCGACAACAATAGTGGAGCAAAACGTTCGCTTTTCGATCCTTTGTTAATAAGGGTAAAGATCAGGTACCCTTCGAAAATTGCTGTTTTGTCCATCCTGTATTCCTGTTGTTAAGGAAGATGTCCAATAATTTTTGCAGTGAATGGATACTTCCGGTTGTAAGTACTAAAAATCAATCCCGCTCAAAATATGAGTCTATTGATCACCGGATGCAAATTTATTAAAATATGTAGGCAGAGTTGTTAAGGGTGTTAATAAAAAAGAAAACTTTTCCGTCGCAAATATCGCCGGTTTTGATAAACCGGGAAATGAGTGCGACAAAAAAGTTCAATTACACAACAGGAGAAACCCTGTTTAGTGAAGTCTTTCTTTGAACAGATGCCTGAGTTTGGTCATTTTGGGCCCTATAACGTAGCTGCAATAAAGCTGATTGGGGTTATTGCGGAAGTAGTTCTGATGATAATCTTCTGACTTGTAAAAAGCTGTCAGGGGCGATATTTCTGTTACCAGCGGGTCTTTCCAAAGCCCTGATTTGTCAATTTCGGCAAATACATCGCGTGCAATGGTTTCCTGCTGCGGATTGTGATAAAAAATAACTGATCGGTACTGAGTGCCCACATCGGCACCCTGCCGGTTTAGAGTAGTTGGGTCGTGCAGGTGGAAGAAAATGGTTAGAATATCGCGGTAGGAGATAACCTCAGGGTTAAAGGTGAGTTGCACTACTTCGGCATGTCCGGTGCGGCCATTGGTAACCTCGCGATACGCCGGATTTTTTATGTGTCCACCACTATAGCCGCTTATTGCATTTTCAATCCCTTTTACTTCCTGAAAAATGGCTTCTATGCACCAGAAACAGCCACCACCTATGGTGGCGGTTTCCAACTGTTGAGAGGGGTTTTCCATGATAACTTCTGATTGATTGGATTTTGCATTGCCGCACGATTGCAGCAATAAAATAAAGATGCTGGCTTGTATCAGGGCAATTTTTACTTTCATTGATGTAGGTTTATAATTTTCCGCTCTAACACATTGGGCTGGCTAAAGGTTCAGAATTAGGTTATATTTGCCCAAATTTTAAGGAATGGAATTATTGGTTGTATTGTTTTATGTTCTGATATTTTCAGGTATCATTGCAAAGGTTCCTTTTTTTAGCAGGGTTTCAGGTTTATCTGTAAGGTGGCTTCTGTTCTTTTTTGTGCTCAAGGTTATTTCGGGGGCCATTCTTGTTTTTATCTACACATATTACTACACCGAGACTGAATTTGCTGATATTTATAAGTATTTCAACGATGGAAGAGTTATTTTCTCGGCACTTCCCAACTCAGTTCCCGATTATTTAAGAATGGTAACCGGTATTGATGCAGCAACTCCGCACCTTGATAGATATTACTCTCAAATGGGCCATTGGGTACGACCCTGGGAATCGGTATTATACAACGACAACCGTTTGGTAATCAGATTTAATGCTTTGGTATCATTATTCTCTATGGGTTACATTCAGGTTCATAGTGTATTTATCAATTTTCTTTCTTTCAGTGGATTGATAGCATTGCTTGGTTTTTTTAGAAGGTATGGCCATGCTGAAAAAATACAATGGCTTGCTCCGGGTATTTTTCTGTTTCCCGGCTTGCTCTTCTGGGGTTCCGGGGTGCTTAAAGAAGGATTGCTTATTTGGGCCTTCGGTTTCTGGAATTTTTACCTCGATGGATTAAGATACGCTACCCGCAAACAATGGCCGAAGCTTATTTTTTTACTTCTTGCATATACATGGCTGCTAATTTTGCTTAAACCCTACACTTTCTATTTGTGGTTGCCCTGTTTAACAGGGTTTTATCTTTGGAAGAATTCCGGAGCTGTGTATTTCAATCTTAGATTGATTCTGCTGCTTGCAGGGATTGCTATCGTTACATTGCTATTGGGGCAAATTTTTCCGAAGTATAATATTTTGACGATAATAGCAGCCAAACAAAATGATTTTATCGCACAATCAATCTATTATGATGCCGGTAGTCTCATTCAAACTGATCTGCTTAAACCAACCCTTTGGGATTTTGCAAAGGCTTTCCCTTCAGGACTATGGCATTCTTTAACCCGCCCACACCTGTTCGAAGCCTATTCGCCGGTTACTCTGATGGCTGCCTTGGAAAACTTTTTTATAGCAGCCATCATTCTATATAGCTTATTATCAGCCAAAAAAGGGTATGCTAACCATATAAACCTTAAGTGGTCAGCACTTTGGTTTGTAATTCTACTGCTCGGATTGATAGGGATGGTAACCGTTGCTCATGGTGGAATGGTAAGGTATAGAATTCCTGCATTACCGTTTCTTTGGTTCATTATTATACACACTGCATATTTGCCCAGGCTTAGGCTGCCCTTTATATCAACCAGAAATAATAAATTTTAAGCCTGGCACAGGTTTATGCAGAAATTAAATTTGTATTACCCTAAAAATCCACACCTTTGCCAGAAAAAAAAACCTCGTATAATTAAAATGCAAACAAATGAAAACAGCATTAGTCACAGGCGCGAGTAGTGGGATTGGTTATGCATGTGCCGAAATTCTGGCCAAAAACGGTTTTAATCTTATATTGAATGCCCGTCGTTCGGGAAGAATTGAAGAACTCTGTTCAAAACTTTCACACGAGTTTAATGTCGAATGTCTTCCGTTAATTTTCGATGTAAGAGACCGGACCGGGGTAATAAATGCGATTGGCTCAATTCCTGAAAATTTCGGCAACATCAATCTTTTAATTAATAATGCCGGGCTGGCAGCAGGGCTCAGTGAACTCGCCGATGGGGATATGGATGACTGGGACCAGATGATCGACACTAATGTAAAGGGATTGCTCTATGTGAGCCGGGCTGTTATTCCAGGTATGAAACAGAGAGGGCACGGCCACATAATAAACATTGGAAGCATTGCAGGTGCAGAGGTATATCCCAAAGGGAATGTTTACTGTGCCACAAAACACGCGGTGGCCAGTTTATCGAAGGCCATGCGGATGGAACTGGTGGCTGATAACATAAAAGTAACATTGATTGCCCCCGGTGCTGCCGAAACCGAATTTTCGCTGGTAAGGTTTAAAGGGGATGAAAACAAGGCCAAAAGTATATACAAAGGATTCGAACCTTTAACAGCTTTAGATATAGCAAATTGTGTGGAGTTTTGTGTTAATTTGCCTGAACATGTGAACATTGATGAGTTGGTGGTAAAGGCAACTGCACAGGCAACTGTGGGGCTCATTCACCGGAAACCTTAGGCAGACAAGTTATCATTTTAGATAGATTGAAAAAATATTTTGTATTTTTCCTAAACTTGTCGTTAATTTGTAGCAAATAGGGATGAATTTTTTCCCAGAACACACCCAAAACCACGGCAGTATTTAGAAAAACCAAGACGCAGATGGCAGACACTATACAAGTGATAATTGTTGACGATCATAAGCTCGTTACGGATTGCATCGGATTATTCTTAAGGGGTGCCAAAAGTATTGAAGTTGTTGGAGTTGCCCACAGCGGAAAAGATGCTCTTACCTTATTGAAAAGAGAAAAACCCGATGTGATGCTTGTTGATATTAGCATGCCCGAAATGTCGGGTATTCAACTAACTGCAGCCGTTAAAAAGAAATATGAAGGAATTAAAGTGTTGATTTTATCAATGCATTCAGATTATAACAATATATCTGAAGCTATTGATGCAGGCGCCGATGGGTATGTACCCAAGGATGTTTCATCAGAAGAACTGGTTGAAGCCATTACAACCGTATTCAGAGGTAAAAATTATTTCCACTCAACCATTTCCGATGAAATAGTTAAGAATTATGCCAGCAAAAGGCAACAGGACGATACAATTTTACCGCAGTTAACCCGTCGTGAACTCGAAGTTTTACAATTATTTGCCGAAGGGTTTAATAATTCTGAAATTGCCGATAAATTGTTTTTGAGTGTACGAACCATCGAATCGCACAAAAACCATATCCTGCAAAAAACTAACATGAAGAACTCGGTAGAACTCATCAAGTTTGCCATTAAAAACCGCATTATAGAAATATAGCTGTTTTACATCCAAAAATATTGACCGGCTGATTATCAAAACAGCCGGTTTTTTTGTCCCTTCAACTTATTAGCAGATAAGAATCATAATACATTCATTAATCAAATATTATCATACTCAACCTGGGTTACAATGTCGACTTGGGTATTTTTAAGGTAGGGGCAATAAGGGGGGCACTTTTTTACTTGAAGGAGACTTTTGAAGGAAAATTGAATACGAATAACCGAAATTCTGCAATAGGCAAGAATTAGATTATCATATAATTACAATTTCAAGACAGTTATTTATACGGGTCAAAAATCAGTATATCACTAATAAATTTCGAGTAAAATTACGGTTTTCTCCTTGGCTGTCAGGATGTAAATTTGATTAAAATTTAATGGACATGATTGACACCCGAATCATAATCGCCGAAAGCAGTGATATCATGTTAAATGGTATTATCGAAATACTTAAAGGCAGCCCCTCACTACAAGTTGTTGGTAAAGCCATCAAATACAACCATTTATGTAGCCTTATTGAGCAGATTCCCCACGATCTGGTTGTTTTAGGCCCAATGATAACCGACCGTTTTAGTCATCAACTGATGGGCTATTTACTCAACAGATTTCCTGATATTAAAATTGCTCAGATAAATCTGGATGACGACATAGAGATCATCCTTCAGAAGATACAACGCGTAACAATGAATTTAGAAGTATAACACACACCATATCATAGGTTTGTTTGATTAGTTTGTTTTGATTGTTTGTTTTTGTTTTTGTTTGTTTTTGTTTGTTTTTGTTTGTTTTGTTTTTGTTTTTGTTTTTGGGTTTGTAATGTTTTGTTGAATCAATTCATGATTAACAAAACTGAAAAGCAGATAAGGTTTAACCTCTATCTGCTTTTTCCTTGTTGGGCAAATAAATAAAAAATCTGGTACCCTTTCCCTCTGAGCTATCTAATTCTATTTTGCCTGAGCTTAATTCCATGATTTTTTTTACTGTTGGAAGTCCTAATCCGTCACCTTCATTCCTTTCGGGGTTCAACCGATAAAACAGTTCGAAAATCTTGTCATGAAACCTGGGGTTTATACCAACTCCATTGTCTTCAATACAATATACCGAATAATTGCCATCGGTACGTCCTGAAATGGTAATTTTTCCAGGACGATTTTTTTCAAGATACTTAACAGAATTTCCCAAAAGGTTTGAAAAAACCTGATTAATAAGATCTTCGCTGCCCCAGCAATCGGGCAATTTGTGCGTGGTTATGGATATTCCTTGGTTTTTAATCTGAAATTCGTTGATTTTAATAACATCGGCAACAATCTGATTCATATTAAGCATGGAAGGTGCCTTTATTTGTTTACCCAATCTGCTGAAATCCAGTAGTCCACGCAGCAGACGGTCCATCTTTTTCACACTTGCATAGATATAATCGAACGATTCATTGATTTCATTGAAAAGTTGCTGTATGATATTTTGTTTTTCTTCTGGGGCAATTTCAGCAAGTATCCGTGTGAGTTGTGAAAAACTTACCATCAATTCGCCGCTAAAACCTTTTATGTTTACCAGAGGAGAGCGCAGGTCATGACTTGTAACATAAACAAGTTGTTCCATTTCCCTGTTTTTTAACTGAAGGTCGGTATTAAGTAGTTTTATGGTTTCTTCGGCCTTTTTTCGTTCAGTAGTTTCCTGAATTTGTATTACCCATCTCATCCGGTTTTCTTTGAGCGATTTAACCCCTGTAATGTTTATCAATCCCCAGATTATTTGCCCATGAATATTAATCAGTCTGATTTCGCTCTGCTTTTCAAAGTTTTTGGCGTGGTGGGTGGTATCAAAGATTTCATGTATACATTCAATATCGCCGGGTACAACAAAATTGAAAAAACTCTTCTCCATAACATATCCTCTTGGATATCCTATCATTTTACAAAAACCTTTGTTTACATTTACAAAGGAACCATCTTCGTTGATGAGTGCAATACCAATACCCGTAAAATTAAACACAGTCTCAAACAGGCTCTGTGTGTCGCGTTGTAATTGCCGTTCAGATTTTTTTCTGGTAATTTCTCTTGATATGCCAATTATCCTGTCAACTTTGCCCTGGTCGTTTTTAATCAGGGTCGATGATATTTCTACCCAAACCAGGTGCCCGTCTTTATGGGGATGCCGATATTCTCCTGTCATCGACTTCATAGAATCATCCCCATTTTCAAAATGGGAAATACGAGGCTGCAAATGATTCATAATGAAATTATAATCGTCTTTGTACAACGACTGGGCCATGGTTTCCTTCATGGCCTCCTCTACAGTAAGGCCCCGCAGCTTAAACACCGAGGGGCTAATGTAAAGGTATTGTTGTTTGATAAGGTCAAAAATCCAGAACACATGAGAAATGTTTCGATGCAGAATTTGGAATACATCCAGTATAGTATCAGTTCCGGGCAGTGTTTCTGCCTGCCAGTTGTAAGTCTGAAGGTTATCTTCTTGTTTGTTTATCATTCTTTAACACTATTGTCCGATAAAAAAATAGAGAAAGAAGGTAATTAAACCTCCCTTCCC
>JBBISA010000046.1:0-33808 GCA_037441525.1 Bacteroidota bacterium | reverse complement strand
TTGTTTTAGCGATTCAAATCTACGAAAAGGGAAGGGAGGTTTAATTACCTTCTTTTTCTATTTTTTTTATCGGACAATAGTGATTACCAATCATCGCAATCCTTACCTTTACTTCCGGGAAAACCAGGTATGGAAACAACTAACTCTTTTCCCTATTCTCCCCTCTTTCAGGTATAAAGTTGATTTTTAATCGGAGAAAAAATTCACTTATTGGCTTGTTTCGAATGGTTAAGATGGTCGACAGCCGAAGAAAAATGTTTTGCTTTAATCAATCTAATTTCTTCAACCTTACGCCGGTAATATTCTGGATTTCGGCATCCGTCATACCAAGTTGCCTGAGTTTTATAGCGATTTCAAGCTTTTCATGTTTTTTGCCTTCTTCAATACCTTTAATTTTCCCTCTTTCTATTCCTAATGCCAACCCTTCTGTGATGCCTTCAGATTTAGCCTCTGTAAGCAGGGTTTTCTCCGAACTTATGCGATCCCAGTTCTTTTCGTAGCACAGTTTTTCTTCCTTAATTAATGAAGCTTTAATGACATATTGTATAGATATAATTGGCAGAGTTCCATTGCCGCGAAATATTAAAAATTGATTTATAAGATTATTTGAAATTTTGAGTTTATGGAAAGGACTGATTTGAACAAGGAAAAATTGATTAAATACTGGATTGGTGGTTCGGATGATGATTTCGAAACAATGATAGCGATGTTTGATGCCAAGAGATATAGCTGGTCGCTTTTCATCGGTCATTTGATGATTGAAAAATTATTGAAAGCATATTATGTAAAGATAAAATCAGATTACCCACCTTTTATTCATAATCTGCTTAGATTAGCAGAGAACGCTAATCTGGAATTAACTGATAAAACGAGCATGTTTTACCAAGCACAAACACAGAAGTAATAAAATTATCCACATGCGAGTTCCATCATCCCTTAACATTCAAATTTTATTATGATGAAATGAAGGAGCAACTTGTGACTATAACTGCATTCAACATCAATGCCCGATATGATGACTACAAAATGAGTTTTAAGAATCAATGTACCCCTGACTTTACTGTGGAATGGATTAACAAATTAAAAGAAATGAGACCATGGATAAAAACATTGATATTGCAATAGCTCAATATCTTGATTTGACAAAAGAAAAATATCCTCAAGTTGAGAGTGCATACATTTTTGGTTCCTTTGCCAAAGGAAAGTCAACTGATGATAGTGATATTGATTTAGCCTTGATTTACAATAATTTGGATGATTCAAAACGGTTTGATATACAAGTACAATTGATGTTGCTTGCATCAAAAATTGACTCGAGAATTGAACCACATCCAATATCTCTTGAGGATTTTAATTCAGGGAATCCTTTTGTTGTTGAAATTAAAAAGACTGGTATCGCAATAGCTGCATTAGCCACAAAAAAAATTAGAGTAGGCTGCTCATCCTGCTTCAGAAAGAAACCTCAACCACAGCACCTGCAGCTTTTTGTCCTTTTTATTCTGTACCCTGAATTTCTCCAGTCGGGCGAAAGGTATTCCAACTCACCAATTACTTGTCCCTGGGGCAATGGGAACCTTCACCAACTTCTATTACCTTGGAATTTCTTTGATTACAGGATTTCAAGGTGTTTACTTAAAAAGTGAGAATCAACCGGATTCAATTGGCTGAATTTTGACTAATTAGGAAGTATGGTTCAAATTAGAACCAACAAAAAGGCTATTCTTGTTGGTCATTAAGTACAAAGATTAAACAATACCTGCAAACCCCATAAATGCAAGTGCCAGTATACCTGCTACGATTAGGGCGGCGGGGGCGCCGCGCATGGCTTTGGGCAGGTCCATCAGCTCCATGTGCTCGCGTATGCCTGAAAACAGGATAATGGCAAGGCCAAACCCAAGGGCGTGCGAAATAGCGAAAACAACCCCTTCCATAAGGTTGTAATTGTTTTGCACGGTAAGAAGTGCCACACCCATTATGGCGCAGTTGGTGGTGATTAGGGGGAGAAATATACCCAGTGCCTGGTATAGCTCAGGGCTTACTTTTTTCAGAATGATCTCAACCATTTGTACCAACGCCGAAATTATAAGAATATAGGAGATGGTTTGCAGGAATGCAATGTTGAAGGGAACCAGTAAATAGTTGTAAACCAGATATGTTACTATGGTGGCAAGGGTCATAACGAACAATACTGCCCCTGACATACCCACCGAGGTGGATACTTTGGCCGAAACCCCCATAAATGGGCATATTCCGAGGAACTGAGCCAGAACTATGTTGTTTACAAAGATGGCACCTATTACGATTGCGAAATATTCCATGTGTGTATATATTAAGCGGTTTTTTTCTTAAGATAGTTGAACAGAATGATAAGGTAACCCATGCCTATAAAGGCGCCGGGTGCCAGCACAAATACCAGCATACCATCGCCGGCACCGGGCAGTATTTTGTGTCCGAAAATGGAATAGGCCCCCAGGATTTCGCGCACACTACCCAGCAGGGTCAGAGAGAGGGTGAATCCGAGTCCGATACCCAGTCCGTCGACCAGAGAGCTGAAGGCATTTTTTTTACTGGCAAAAGCTTCGGCACGCCCCATAACAATACAGTTAACCACAATAAGCGGGATGAAAAGCCCCAGTGCATCGAACAGATCGGGCAGGTAGGCTTCCATGGTTAGTTGCACCACGGTGACGAATGATGCGATAATTACAATAAAGCTCGGTATCCTCACCTTGTCGGGGATCAGATTTTTAATGAGCGAAATAACGATATTGGAGCCTAAGAGAACAAAGGTGGTTGCCAGCCCCATACCCAGGCCGTTAATAGCCGATGTGGTTACTCCAAGAGAAGGGCAAAGCCCTAGCAATAGAATAAAAACGGGATTTTCCTTGATAAACCCTTTGGTGAAATTTTGCCACTGGTTCATAGTTCGGGGCCTCCTTCTTGGTTAGTTTGTGGTTGTTCTGATTTTGTCTTTTCGTTGAAAGTATCCACTGCCCGTTGTATTGCATCGCAGTAAGCCCGCGATGTAATGGTGGCAGCGGTAATGGCATCAACATCGCCGTTGTCCTTTTTCACTTTCAAACTTCTCGTGCCAGGGTCGAAGCCTTTGAACTGGTCGCTCCAGGTACTTTTACTTTTGTCAATCTTATCGCCAAGTCCCGGGGTTTCGCCGTGGGCAAGGTGCACCACATCAATAATAACACCTTGTGGGTCGATACCCACCATTGCACTGATGCGGCCCGAGTAACCACGATTGGTCCATGTATTAATGGCAATTCCTACCAGCAGATTGTTGGCATAGGCAAAGTTGAATTCGAGGGAATCGCCTCCCTCGGGTGGCAGGAATTTCTTAGTTTCGAGCCGCTCGAAGGGTGGTACTACCTGGCTTATGGCCGCCTGTTTTTTAGCTTCGCGGGCAAGGGCAATAGGCTCGGCAGTAAGATTATAAACAGTTGCAAGGGTAAACGATGCAATTGTGGTTACCAGAAACAGGGTGAGCACCATATTTATGAAATTCGATTCTTTCTTAGCCATTATTTACCTCCTCTCCGAAACGTTGTGGTTTAAAACTGCGGTTTATGAGCGGAACAAATGCGTTCATGATAAGGATGGCAAAGGCAACACCCTCAGGATAAGCCCCGAAGATACGGATAATGATGGTAAGGAAACCGCAGCTAATGCCGTAGGTTACCATTCCCCAGCGGCTCATGGGGCTGGTTACCATATCGGTAGCCATATAAATGGCACCCAGCATTAAACCCCCTGTTACAAGGTGAAAAAGTGGATCAACATACTGCTCAGGATTGATGAGCCAGAGCACGCCTGCCAGAACAACTACTGACCCCAGGTAAGCTGTGGGGATTTCCCAGGTAATGATTCGGCGAAGCAACATATAGAAGCCTCCCAGCAGAATGGCAATGGCCGAAACTTCGCCTACTGAACCACCCATATTGCCCAGCAGCAGGTTGGCATATTCGGGCACCTGGGGCAAAAGGGTGCTAATGGCCTGACCCTGGGCCACACCTTCCTTAACAACTGCCAACGGTGTAGGTCCGGTTATAATATCGGTAAGTTGTGTGCTCATAGCGGTGGGTTTGGGGTACATGTTCATATCAACCGGAAAGGAAATCATCAGAAAAACCCTGCCCACCAGCGCCGGGTTAAAAATGTTTTTACCCAAACCACCGAAGGTCATTTTTCCAATACCTATTGAAACCAGCGACCCTACAACCACCATCCACAAGGGCAGAGTAGCCGGAACAATAAATGCCAGCAAAATACCGGTAATTATTGCCGAGCCATCAAACACCGTAACGGGCCCTTTGAGCAGGTATTTCTGAATAATGAATTCGAAAAACATACACGACACTATGGCCGTGAGTGTTACCAGAATGGCTGCAAGACCGAAAAAGTAGAACGATACCAGCGCGGCAGGTATCAGCGACAGCACCACCCCATACATGATACGGCTAACGGATTCGTTGGAGTAAACATGCGGCGAGCCTGAAACGGTTAGTAAACTCATATTTTGGTTGTTTTGATTTTTTCTGTTTAGGTCCAAAAAATTTAGTGTGCCCGCGATCTGATGATTTTGCCAACGGCCATTTTGCCGTTGCGTATATGATCGAGCAGTGGCCGGCCTGATGGGCAAATGTACAGGCACGAACCACATTCCATGCAATCCATAATGCGTTCCTTTTCGCAATCGTCATAACGCTTTTTATCAGAAAGCACGGCAAGAAGGTAGGGTTCAAGTCCCATAGGACAACCACTGGCGCACCTTGAACAACGAATACAATTGAGAACAGGTTTGCGGGGTGTTTCTTCCTTTGGAAAAATCAAAATGCCACTGGTTCCCTTGGTTACAGGTGCATCGATGCTGACAAGGGCTTTTCCCATCATAGGTCCGCCGTTTACAACCTTGCCTGTGTCGTGGGGCATGCCTCCGGCGGCTTCAATAAGTGCAGATATGGGAGTGCCAATCCTTACCCTGAAATTAGAGGGGGTTTTCAGGTTTTTCCCGGTTACGGTAACCACGCGTTCAACAAGGGGTTTATTTTTTTGAACCGCTTCATAAACGGCAAAAGAGGTGCCTACGTTGTGCACCACGCAGCCCGCTTCAATGGGTAGTTTGCCCGAAGGAACCTCGCGGTTTACAAGAGCTTTGATAAGCTGTTTCTCGCCACCCTGGGGATATTTAACCTTGAGGGGTTCCACTGAAATACCAGGGTAGGAGGGGAGTAATTTCCGCAGATGGGCAATGGCATCGGGCTTATTATTCTCAATGCCGATAATTGCCCGTGTTACCCCTAATGCTTTCATTTGAATAGTAATCCCAACGAGTATCTCTTCTTCTTTTTCGAGCATAAGCCGGTGGTCGGATGTAAGATAGGGTTCACACTCAACTCCGTTTATGATGAGATATTCAGCTTTTTTTCCTGCTGGCACCATCATTTTAACATGCGATGGAAATGTTGCACCACCCATGCCCACAATCCCTTTTTCGTTTATGCGGCGGGTTATCTCCTCGGGGGTAAGGCTACATTGGCGCAAAACAGAAGTGCCAAGGTCAATACCTTCTTCCCAGTCATCGCCTTCTACTTTAATCACAATGGCTTTTTTGCGGTATCCGGTTGTGTCGGTAATCTCGTCAATTTTATCTACCACCCCGCTGACCGACGAGTGAATGTTGGCCGAAATAAATGCTTCTCCTTTTGCAATTAGTTGTCCGGCTTTAACGGTGTCACCTTTTTTAACCACAGGGTTGGCAGGTACACCGAGATGCTGGGACAATGGAATGTAAACTGTTTCGGGAAGTGGAAGCGCTGTTATTGGAGCGTTTTGTGAGAGTTTATTTTCGGGTGGATGTACACCTCCTAATTTGAAAGTCTTCAAGGTTTTCCTCCTTTTTCCGGTTATTTTATCAGAGAAAGATTAATTAAAAATTAAGCCTGTGTGGTTTCGGCCGGGGCTTCCACCTTGGGTTTTCGGGGTGGAAAATTGAGTTCGTGGATTGCATTTGTGGGGCAAACCGCCACGCACTTTCTACACAGGGTACATTTGTTAAAATCGATGTAGGCCAGGTTGTTCTCGAACATTATTGCATCGAAATTACACTCTTTAACGCACTTTCCACAACCAATACAGGCTACGGCACAATTCTTCCTGGCCACTCCTCCCTTTTCTTTATTAATACAGGCTACATATATTCTTCTATCTTTTTTCCCACGTTTCCTTATTTCGATAATACCCCGCGGACAAGCTTTAACACATGCCCCGCAAGATACGCAGTTATCTTTTATTACAGGGAGGCCGGTTACATTATCCATATACATTGCATCGAAATCGCAGTCAGTAACACAGTCGCCACAACCCAGGCAACCATGAGGGCAACCCCCCTCACCTGCAAACAGGTTGTGGACAAAAGCACAAGTTACGGCACCATCGTAATGTACCTTTTGGGGTGAGTTTTCGCGGCTGCCAGAGCAGCGCAATACGGCAATAGTGGGTTCCTGTTCGGTGGCTTGGAGCCCAAGCACTGCTGCAATATCCTTCATTACATCATTACCGCCAGGGGGGCAATTCATACCATCGAGGCTTTCCTTTCGAACAATTTCTTCGGCAAGGGCGCGACAGCCAGCGTATCCGCAGCCGCCACAATTGGCGCCGGGAAGTTTTTCAGCAACAATATCGATGCGGGGGTCTTCAATTACTTTAAATTTCTGGGCTACCAAATACAACACCACGGCAGACAGGGTGCCTATTGTACCCAGTGATAGTACTGAAAAAAGGGTGATTTCGTTCACTTGTTAAATTTTGGTTAGTGAATGAAAAAGTTACACAATTGGTTGTCAGAGCTATGACAGGGCAAAAGTAGAAAACATAATTTAACCAGCCTTACAAATCTGTTAAGAATTGAGCGGCAAATTAGCATAACTGGTCTATTATTTAACACATTATACAGGTTGCCCATTTGCTAAATAAAAGACAGGCAAATTGTTAAGGGTTTATTTAGAATCTTTCTAAATTTTATGCCCTGAAATAAAATTGTTGACTTTGGCGAATAGGGCAGGGTTGTTAAAATCATTTATGGCAAAAATAGCGGGCAGAGGAAAGGGTGTAACAGGTCTGGAATCGGCATCAGCTCCGAAAATTTTTATCTTATAAAGACCAGTTTCTAAGGGCTGGCCGATTAGCAGGTCCGATTGTTTTTATGTTTAGGATATCAAGTATTAAAACATGTTTGGTTACCGATCAAAAATGGCCTGGGGTACAATAGGGCTTAGCGATCAATTAGTGAGGGCATTTGCAATTGCCTTTTCGATATCGTCGGTTTTAAAGGGCTTCTGAAAATAATGGTAGATAAGATTGTTTTCCATTGCATCCAGAATCTCTGAAGTGATGCCAAAACCTGTCAGAATGAAAAACTTAACCCCTGGAAAGGAATCGGAAGCAATTTTTGCAAATTCAAGTCCATCCATATATGGCATTTTCATATCGCTGATAACCACCTTTATGTCAGGTATTTCCTGCAATAGTTCCAACCCTTTTAATCCTGAATCGGCAGTTTTGATCTCGTAACGTTTACCAAATATGCGCTGAAATAACATAAGGTTGATAGGCTCATCGTCTACGTATAAGATTTTTATCATTCTGTCCTCTTTTTTATATCTCTAAAGGTAAAGAATTTCCTTTTTAATATGCAAAAATTTACAAAATAACTTGGATATTCATCTTTTTGGGTAAAGTGGTTGAACATACTATTTGACCCTAAATTGAAGGCTGTATAAACAGATTACCAATTCAGTGTTGCGAACAAAAAAATCCGGCAATACAATTTTAGTTTATTGCCGGATTTTGGGTATAAAAGGAATAACGGAATTTAGTATTTCAGGATTCCTGCCCTGATTTTTATTCTTTCGCCTTGAGCATGAGCAAAACTTTGCGGTGGGTAGAAAGAATGATCTGATACATGGCTGGAACAATAACAAGTGTGAGAAACGTAGCCACGGTGAGTCCGAAAATTACAGTCCACGACATAGGGCCCCAGAAGGCTGCATTATCGCCGCCAAAATAAATCTGAGGATTGAGGTCGGTCATGAGTGAAACAAAATTGATGTTCATGCCAATTGCGAGGGGCACAAGCCCTAATACGGTGGTAATGGCTGTAAGAATAACAGGTCTGAAACGGGTTTCACCTGCTTCACGAATACATTTTATCGACTCAGCGGGAGGCAAGAACTTTGTTTCTGGAATATCGAGTTCAACTTTTCGTCTTTTTTGCAGGTAGTCGGTATAGTCAATTAATACAATGGCATTATTTACCACCACTCCGGCAAGACTTATTATACCTACCCCGGTCATAATAATTACAAACTCCATATTAAAAATTGCCAGTCCAAAAAATACACCTGCTGTGCTAAAGATAACACTGCCAATGATAATGAAGGGTTTGTAAATTGAATTGAACTGTGTAACCAAGATTAGCACTATCAGAGATACAGCTATAAGCAATGCCGTAATAAGAAAGGCCGATGATTCAGCCTGTTGTTGCTGTTCGCCTGTAAATGCATAGCCATAGCCTTCGGGCATTTCATAATCGGTGAGCAGGTCTTTTAATTGCTGGTTAATTCGATTGGCATTATAACCAGGTAAAACATTGGATGTGAGAGTAATAACGCGTTTAAGGTCGATGCGATTAACCGAACCATAGGTTTTACTGTATTCAATGGTGGCCACTGACGAGATAGGAACCTGCATTAGTTTGCCGCTGCTCTGACTGCGAAAGGTAATACGCTGGTTCATAATAGTGGCGATGCTGTTGCGATAGCTCTCATCGAGCCTTAATTGAATAGGAAATTCTTCTTCGCCAACCTTAAAGGTTGATACTTCGAGTCCAAACAGAGCAGTTCTGATATCGTTGGCAATGGAATAGGTGCTCAGACCAAACCGTCGGGCTTTTTCGCGGTCAATGCGAACAATTAATTCTGGCTTATCAATGTCAAGGTCTTTTCGCAACCCTTCAATACCCTCTATGCCCGATTCTTCAATTACCCGCTGTATATCGTCGGTAACCGCGATAAGTTTGTCGAAATCACGCCCTGATATTTCAATGTTGACCGGGCTGCCCGTGGGGGGGCCATTGCTGTTTTTAGCAATATTGAATTCAACACCCGGATAGTTGTTCAGGATGGCATCAGAAATTTCGGCCATTATCTGGTTGGTGTTTATTTTATCACGCTTTTCGAACTCTATAAACGTAACGGTGATGCGGCCACGGTTGGGAGTGTCGCCGGCTGCCATCTCCATTTCAGCAACTGCTCCCCGGCCTACCGTAGTTAGCACCGATTTTACGATATGACGGTAGGGTTGCAGCACTTCTTCCACATGCAATTCAATTTCTCTAACCTGACGGTCGGTTTCAACGATGTCGGTTCCAATGGGCAGTTCGGCAATTATGTTTATGAAGCTGGGCTCATTATCGGGAAAAAACAACAAATTGGGCGAACGCATAAAATACACGCCGATAGAAATGAACAAAAAAACGATGGTTCCGGCAACAAAGTAATAAGGACGCTTTCCGCGAAGCGCATATCTCAGTGTGCGGGCATACAATCTTTCGTTGAATGGCAGGAGTGTTTGCTGAAAGAAATCGGATAGTTTTCTAAAAACAAAATATCCCAGAAAAATAAGTATTCCAATTAATATGGAAATATTGCCCCAGAGGGTGGAGCCTGCCAGATGGAATATAACACCTGCAATAATCAGAAGGAAAATAATAACCAGACGGTTGCGGTTGCGCACCCTGCGGTTTATGGTTTTAGACTGGGTAGCTGCAACTTTATCTGAGCTTTTAAAAAAGGTTTCTGAAAAAACCGGAACAACAACCAAAGCAACCAAAAGTGATGAGGTGAGAACGATTATAAGTGTAATGGGCAGGTATTTCATAAACTCGCCCACAATTCCACTCCAGAATGCCAGAGGCAAAAATGCCGAGAGGGTTGTGGCAGTGGATGTTATAATGGGCCAGGCAATTTCTCCAATGGCTCTTTTTGCTGCCTCAAATACCGTGAAACCCCGCTCCACAAACCGGTAGATATTATCCACTGCTACAATAGCATTATCAACAAGCAATCCCAGAGCAAGAATGAGAGCAAAAAGGACGATCATGTTTATCTGGATACCTGCAATACCAAATACCAGAAATGATAACAACATGGAAAGGGGTATGGCAATACCCACGAAGAGGGCATTTTTTAGCCCCAGGAAGAAGTATAATACAAGAACCACCAGTATGATGGCCATGATTACTGAGTTTTCGAGGTTGCTAAGCTGTGACCTGATCTGTTCAGACTGGTCGTTGGTAACCGTAATGTTGAGATCAGGTGGTAAATTGCCCGACTTTTTTGCATCATCGAGGGTACGATAAATCTTATCTGTGGCCGAAAGCAGGTTGGTACCTGCCTTTTTTACAACCTGAAGCGAAACCACCGGTTTATCGTCGAGGCGTGCAAAACTCATGGGATAGGCATAGGTGTCAACAATGGTAGCCACATCGCGCAGGTAAACAATATTTCCGCCCTCCTGCTTGATAATGATACCTTCGAGTTGCCTCACATCAATAAATTCACCATCGGTACGCACCGCCCAGCGTGAATTGTCTTCAAACAACAACGATCCCCCCGACATGGAAAGATTTTCCTGGCGGATGGCATTGTCGATATCGCTGAAGCTAAGGTCCATAGCATCCAGCAACAAGGGGTTTACATTGATCTGAATTTCTCTTTCGTCGATCCCTGTAATATCAACTTTTGATATTTCGGGAATGACTTCAATCTCTTCCTCAATAAAATCGGCAAATCTTTTTAGCTCGTTAATTGAAAAATCGCCCGAAAGGTTAATGTTTATGATAGGGAATTCAGAGAAGTCGATATCGAGCACCATGGGGTCGGATGGCAAATCGCCAGGGAGGTTGCTTTTTGCGCGGTCAACAGCATCTTTAACATCCTGCAGCGCTGCCTTAATATCAACATCGGTCTGAAATTCTACAAAAATGCTTGAATTGTCCTGTGTGGATGATGATGATAGTTTTTTAATTCCGGAGATAGTGTTTATTTCGTTTTCGATGGGGCGTGTTACCAGGTTCTCCATATCTACCGGCGGATTGCCCGGATATATAGTTTGTACCATTATGGTAGGAATAACCACATCGGGGAAAAGTTCTTTGGGTAATGACAGATAGGAGAATATCCCAAACACCGCGAAAAGAAAGGTGATCAGAAAGATGGTGATTTTATTTTTCAGGGCAACCGTGGTGAGTTTAAACTCGCGGTAAACGTCCCTTTTATCTGTATTTTCGCTCATGATTTAACTATTTTCCTGAGAGTGAAATTTTATTGGATTTATAATTTATCAGGATGAGAACTCAATTTGCTCCTGCAATTGGAGTTGAATCTCCAAAGGTAATGAGGGTTCCATCGCTCACCCGATTATGACCTTGCACAATAAGGCGTTCGCCTGGCTCCAGGCCCGATGTTATCATAGTTCTTCCTTCTCCCGCAAGACCCCGTTCAATGTAAATTTTGCGTGCAGAAAAGTCGCCGTCGGTATTTTGGTGTGCCACATAAACATAATAGCCCTGAACATCTTGTTTAATCAGGATGGATGGAACAACAAGGGCATCGCTGGCAGTAAAAGACCTTATGCTGACACTGGCAACCATATTGGGCTTGAATCTTCCCTGGCTGTTATTAACCTTTAATTGAAGCCTGAAGGTGCGGTTTTCGGGGTTTATTACGTTGCCCAGTCTGAAAATGGGAACCTGCTCTTCAAAATCGGGGAAGGCAGGGAATCGGAGTATTACCCGATCGCGGCTGTTAATAGCAGGAAGAAACGATTCAGAAACATCGGCATTGATGTATAACTGGTCGAGATTAAGTACCTGCATAACCCTTGAGCCAGGCATTGCCAATTCTCCCTCTTTCGTAAATATTTCATCCACAACACCATCGAAAGGGGCTCTCATGGTTGCCATGGCCAGTTGCGATTCGAGGGTTCTAAACCGGCCCTGAAGGCCTTCATAGTTATTTTTGGCCTCAAGATATTGCAGTTCGCTGCCAATTTGTTGTTCCCAAAGGCGTTTCTGGCGATTAAATACTGTTTCTGCCAGCGTGAGGGAAGTTTTTAACTCTGCCAGATTGTTTTCGGTAACGGAAGTGTTGAGCCTTGCCAGCACCTGTCCGGCACGCACTGGTTGCCCTTTTATTACTGCAATTTCCTTTATCTGACCACTGATTTCAGGACTAATAACTGCCGAGCGCACCGCCTCTACCTGTGCTCTTACCTCTACAAAATGGTCGAATGTTTCAGTGTTTAGTTCCGAAACAACTACCTGTGTGCGAATTCTGTTTTGGGGTGTTTCACCCAACACTTCAAGTTGTTTTTCTAATTGGGAAACCTTCTGGGTGAGGTCAAATATTTGTTGGTTGTATTGAGAAATCTGTTTTCTGATGGATTCGGCATCGGTCTTATTTTCATTCTGGCTGCAGGAATAAAATAACCCGGCAAACAGAATTGCCACACTTGCAAATAAAAGCGGCTTGTTTAAGATGAAAAAAGCTTTAGAAGTTTTCATAAATATTTGATATTGTGGTTAATGTCAGATTGAATTCATGCAATTTAGTAGGGTGTTTTAAAGTCGTCCGAGTGCCTGGTCGAGTTTTGTCTTGGCATTGAGCAGTTCGAAAACGGCATTGATATAGTTGGCTTGTGAATTCAGCATTTGGGTAGATGCCTGCGTAAGTTCAAGGCTCGATGCCAGGCCTTCTTTGTGCATTATTGTGGTTTGGTTGAAAATTCTTTCTGCAAGCCTCATATTTTCCTTTTCACTGGTATATTTTTCTATGGCAGTTTGCAACTGGCTGTCAGCCTCGTTTTTTTGCATCAATAGGGATTGTTCAATCATGCGAGTATTGTTTTTTGCTTTTTCAAATTCGAGTCTTGCCTGCTGCACCCTTGAATAGCGCAATCCTGATGAAAAAATGGGCACATTAATGCTCAACCCAACAATTGATGTAGGAAACCATGGCAAGCTACTGTCGAAAATATTGAACTCACGTCTCTGGGCATTTTGCTGATAGTTATAAAATGCTGAAATAGCAGGCAGATAAAAGCTCATTTGTCGTCGCATGGCCATCATTTGCATTTTTTCCTGAGAAAAGAAAACTTTATATTCGATATGATTTTTCGGGTCGAAATTTTGGGAAATAAAGTTGTCGATGGCTATGTTATTTAGCAAATTCTCCAGGTTATCAGTTAATTCAATGGGTTGGTTCACATCCAAACCCATCTGAAATTTTAACAGCCCCAGAGTCAGGGTTTTCTGTCGTTGCAAATTGGCAAGTGTGTTTTTGAGGTTGGCTACGGTTAGTTTCAATTGGTCAACATTCAGGGCATCGGTAAATCCCTGCTCGAAGAGTTTTTGGGTTTCAAAAAGAGTTTTCTCCAGGTTCCGGATGTTTTGATTTACAATATCAAGGTTTTGGTTTGTGGCAAGCGCAAGGTAATAGCTTTCCGTAACAAGTTTTTTTACTTCCGATTCTGAGCGTTGATAATTTTGCAGTGCAAGCTCCCGATAAATGCGGGCGGCTTGCAATCCAACTATGTACCCCCCGTCAAAAATCAGTTGCGAAACCGACAAGGCAGCCGAAACGTTGTGTTCGGTTCCAAATTTTACTTCAATAAAACCATCAGGGTCTACACCGGGCATTGGAAAAACATTGCCAGGAATAAGGCTCGTAGGTAACTCAAGAAAATACTGGTAGCTCAACGAACCGTTTACTTGTGGCAAACCATCGGCGGTTATTTCCCATACTCTTTTCCCGGCAATACTGGCATCGGCCCTGGCATTCTGAAGGTTATAATTGTACTCAAGCGCATAGTCAATGGCTTTGTTCAGGCTCAATTGAGTTGCTTCCTGTGAATAACCGTTAGCTGATACAAGGATAATTGCAACTAAAACCGGCAATAATTGCCCGATGTATTTTAAATTGTGTTTGCTGTTCATGGGAGTAGTATTCATTCTTAAATAATTCGTAAACAAAAATAGGTTGCTTTTGATGGATGCTTTTTAAATTGTTTTTGAAGATGTAAAAATTCTTGGTGAACTGGTATTTTTAACTGATGAATAATTTCAGGCAGGTATTTGCCATCTGGTTTTATTTTCATCAAGATATTTTAACCCTGCCGTAGTTGCGATTCCTCTTATATGATAAACAAACAGGGTTGAGAATACTTCGTGAAGGGTATATTTATCAAGGGGTTGCCACAAGTCGGTCTGATACATTTCCATTCTCGAAACATATGCCCGACTTATGATATCATAATTAACATCGTTGCGATACAACCCCTGTTCTATTCCCTCTGCGATATTATCCATAATGTGAAGATATACCTCATTTCTCTTAAAATCAATTACTTCCTTCCATATATTGTTGTAATGCTTCTGAAGATCGTAGGCAAGCGATGGGTTGGAGTTCTTTAGATGGTCGGCAAAAAAACTTGTCATCATCATTAATTTATCAATAGCGTTGGCGTCTTTTGTATCAAGCACCCTTGAAATCCCTTCCTTTTGTGCCTGAATAAGTTGTTTTATCACCTGCCTCACCACATCTTCCTTGTCCTGATAATACTGGTATAGTGTTTTTTTTGATAATCCCAGTTCGCGCGCAAGATCATCCATGGTAATGCTTTTTATGCCATACTTTATGTAAATGTCTGATATTTTTATTGTTATATCTTGCATTGAGTAAGGATTTGATAAGTAAAACCGTTTAAACTCAGGAAACCAAAATTACTAAAATAGTTTCCATCGTGAAACATTTTTCCCTCACTAAGGTTCACCATTTATCTTTTTTTGGTAAAGAAAGAGTTGGAATAATAATTCAGGCAGGTTCAATATTTTGGGAATATCAAAATTAATTATCAGGTTTTTTCTTCCGGTAGAAATGCGCACGAAAAACGGTTGAAACGCCTATAAATCGCGACATTTAAGGTGTTTATCTTTACTATTGAAGAGAAATTTCATTGAAAAAATACCAGGAGGTAATATGTTATATTTTATTAGAAAAAAATGGCTGTTTGTCGTTGTGGTAAATTTAGCCATTTGGGGGTTCAATCAAAAACCTGTTTTTTCGGGTACCCATTCAATGGTTGTAACAGGGGATGAAAAAAACCAGGGGCCTATCCTTTTTTCTGAGGGATTTGAAAGTGGGATGCCAGCAGGATGGGTTCAGCAATATATAAATACTCCTGGTGGTTATAAAGTGAATTGGAATATTCGGAAAGGTGCGGGCTATGTGGCCGGATTCAACTGGGGCGAGCCTGATACAGCTGCGGTAGGTGACCGAAACCTGACTTTTCAGTTTCAGGGTGAGGGACACATTACGCGTATAACAACTTCACCCATAAATCTTGAGTTTGCAGTAAATCCTGTATTAAGTTTTTACCATGCTCAGGTTGAATGGCTGCCTGAGAAATACGATATGTTGAAAGTTTATTACAGAAAAGGTGAAAACGGCACCTGGCAGTATCTTCAGCAATTCAACCATGCAACCCAGGGGTGGGTGCACCGCAGTATTTTACTAACCGACCATGATTCAGATAAGGTATATTTTGCTTTTGAAGGACATAACAACTACGGATTTGGGGTATGTGTGGATGAGATAAAAATTATTGAAACCGGTATAATACCTAGGGCTATCGACAATGTTGTTACTGAACAGGCTTCAACTGATTTTGTGCCTTCCGGAAGTATCAATAACCCAATAATTAAATCCATTATCAGGGTAACTGGAAATACCGGCAATCTTAAACTGAACCGGTTTACTGTTCAATCGCTCAATACCAATAATGCTGATATTTCGGCAATAAAGCTATTCTATACACCCGACCAGGGCTTCTCAACCCAGTTCTTACTTGGCCAGGCCACATCATTTCAGGGTGGAACAGTGGTTTTTGATAATCTTAACTTCGATTTGCCAACGGGTTATTCCAATTTTTGGGTTACCTATGATGTAGCTCAAAATGCTACCCATGGTAACTTTGCCGATGCACAGTTGCCTGTTGGTGGTATAGGGGTAAACAGTCTGTCTTTTCCGGTAGTAATACAAAATCCGGTCGGTCGCAGGATGATTTATGAGTCGGTTTATTATGACGATTTTAGTACCGATAAAGGCTGGTTTCTTAATGGTGAGTGGGAAATTGCAGTCCCCAAAGGCTTTGGGGGTACCTTTGGCTCCAATGGCTCAAACGGTTCGGTGGGGCACCCCGGCGCTTCATTTCCGTTTGTGGGCACCCGGGTATTAGGGACAGACATTACAGGACTGGGCGACTACCCCGGAAATTATGAGCCTGCTCTCGACTCTCTAGAATGGGTTGCCGTTTCTCCCCCCATCGATTGCTTCTATTTTAAGGATGTTACCCTTACATTTCAACGGTGGCTAAATGTTGAAGCTACTGATAAAGTCTACATTCATATTTCCAATGATGATGGGCTCACCTGGAAAAAAGTATGGGAAAACAACGATTTCTTCAGTGCTCTTAACTGGAAGAAGGAATCATTATCTATACCGATAGCCAATCGTAAACAAGGGGTACGAATCAGATTTGCCATCGGTTCAACCGATTACACCAACCAGTATAGTGGATGGAACATCGACAACCTTTTCGTTACCGGTACCTATGTTACCCAGGACGCGGGCATAAAAAGCTGGGTGAGTCCAAAACCCTATTGTGGTATGAGTAATAATGAAACGGTAAGGGTTGAAGTAAAGAACTATGGTGCAAAAAATATTACATCCCCAATCCCTGTTGGCTATTCACTTGATGGTGGCATAACATGGAGAATGAGTGTGGTTAATGGTGGAATCCCCTTTGGGGGTTCAGTTGTCCATACTTTTCCACAGAAGGCCGATTTTTCTGTACCCGGCCGTTACAAAGATATTCTTGTCAGGGTTTTCTGGGATTTAGATCAGGATACTACCAACGACGTTTTGGAACATAGTATTTTCTCGGTGCCTCACATTGTTGCTCCATACACCGAAATGTTTATTAATTCCGACGGCCTTTGGACGGGTTATGGTGAGAACTCAACCTGGCAATGGGCCATGCCTAGCGGACCAGCCATGCAATCGGCACATTCGGGGCAACGGGCCTGGTTTACCAACCCCGATGGAGCTTACAAACCTCAGGAGAAATCATGGCTCGAAAGTCCTTGTTTCAGTTTTGCCGGAGTTAGTCATCCTGTTTTAGAGTTTTATTTGAAGGCACATACACCTTTGAATAATGATGGTGCAGGGATTGAGTATACCCTCGATGAAGGGATTACGTGGCAACTCCTTGAGCCTATGACACAGGCGCTTGCATGGAACTGGGTAAGTAATCCTGTAAGTGCTCTGTTTAATGCCTATGGCCATAGCAAAGGCTGGTCGGGCAATCAGCAACAATGGAGAAGGGTCAGAGCGGTGCTGGGGGAAGAAATTGCAAACCATCCGAAAGTAAAATTCAGGCTCGTTTTTGCATCAACCGATTTCAATCCTGTCGGCTTCATGTGGGAAGGTATCGGATTCGATTCATTTTCTCTTTTTACTGCCCCACACGATGTCGGGGTAGATGCTCTGGTGAATCCGGTGCATGCCTGTGAGCTTACGGGTGAGCAATCCTTCACCATAAGTGTAAAGAATTTTGGAGTTAATACCCTGCCTGCTGGTGTCCAGATTCCGGCAGGATTGGAAGTGGAAAATGAAAGTACTTCCTGGCAAGTGTTTACTCTGGCATCTCCTCTTTCGCCCGGCAATACAGTTCATTTTACCTTCAATCAGAAATATGATATCAGTGCCCTTGGGCCTCACCAGGTAAAAGCCTTTACAGCACTTCCCGGCGATTCAGATTTTTATAAGCCAGGTTTTTATAATGATACACTGGTAACTCAGGTCATAGTCAGAGGCTTTCCCGAACCTTTTCCAATGGATACCCTTTATGTGGCCAATGCGGCAGGTTATATGCTCGATGCTGGTGAACAATATACGGCATACAAATGGTTCGACAATTCTACCGACAGGTTTTTACCCATTACCAATCCATACTCCGCAACCTATAGTGCCATGGTAACCGATATTTATGGATGCCAGGGCAGTGGTTCAGTCTTACTGCTTACCTACGACATTGAAATTGCTAAGATTATTGCCCCTGAAAATGCCTGTGAATTAACCGAATCAGAAAAGCCATCGGTAAGAATCATAAATCATGGACCTGAAACCTTTGCACCTGGGCACAAATTCCCACTGAAAACAGAACTCAACGGACAAATAGTTGCCAGGGATACACTTGTAGTTTCTCAGAGCTGGATGCCAGGAACAGAAATCATTTTTACCATCTCTGGTGGCATTGATATGAAGGAAGTTAAAACGCACAACCTAAAGGTTTCGATGGGAATGTGTGATGTAAATGCCACCAACGATGCAGCACTTAAGAATGTTCAGGTGTATGGCTACCCCAACGTTTTTCTTCCTCCATTTATCGCCACTAACCAACCCCAAAATGTGGTTCTTGACCCTAATGCTGGCACCAATACCTGCCTGTGGCACGATGGAAGCACAAATCCCACCTTCCAGGTTTCTGCCTGGGGCGAACACTGGGTAATAGTTACCAGTCAGTTTGGCTGTAAAACATTAGCCGTGACCACGTTATATCCGGCAGTGCCTGATATTGCAGTTGATCGTATTATTGAACCTGCATTTGTGTGTGCCGGCGCAGAAAATAATCAGCTAAAAGTGATGCTTAAAAATTCAGGTTTTATGGTTATAAATGCCGGAACCCAGGTGAAACTGAGTTTCAGGTTGGGCAGCGGAGTTGAAGTAGAAGAAACCTTTACCCTCGCACAGCCTTTTCTGCCGCAAACAAGCCGCCCCTTTACTTTTACTCAGCTATTTGCTGCACCTCAACCCGGTACCAACCTTACCATACATGCAGATTTGCCTGGCGATGCCGTTGAGGCAAACAACTCCATTACGCGCGAACTTGAAGTAAAGACACTTCCGGTGGTAAACCTGGGTGGCGATCGTTACATTACAAACCCTGTAGGAATGGTGCTTAATGCCGGCCAGGGTTTCGCGGCGTACAAGTGGCACGATGGCTCGGGGAGGGCTACCTTCACCATCAACAACCAGCAATCACAAACCTATAGTGTTAAGGTAACCGACCAAAATGGTTGTTCGGCATCAGATACTATAAAGGTGGTTACCTATAATTTATCGCTCGATAAAATTGTATCACCCCGAAGTCATTGCGAATTCAGTGATAGCGAAAGAATAGAGGTAAGGGTTTATAATGATGGTTTTGATTCCTTTGTTCCGGGGTCGAAAATCAGGATTGGCTTTATGGTAGATGGCAATCAGGTGTTTACAGAGGAGTTTGAGCTGATTACTGCCTGGAATGCCAATACTGCCCGCAATTTTAAGTTTAATAATACCATTGACCTAACAACCAAGAGTACTTTTGATGTTAAGGCCTGGGTGGTAACCCAAAATGCGGTACCCGAAAACGATTTCCATATCGCAAAGGTTGTGCTTACCGAAAAACCCAAGGTTTCTCTGGGCGGACACATTTATACTCTCCATCCCGAAACCATTACCCTCGATGCCGGCGCTGGTTTTGCATCCTATCTGTGGCAGGATAATTCACAGGGGCAAATTCACCAGGTATCGTCAATAGGCTGGAAATGGGTAATTGTGACTGATCAATACGGATGTGTTGGTTCGGATACTATTTACATTGGGTACACCAATATTGCCGGGTGGCAAAAGGAATTTGTTTCGAAAGTATATCCCAATCCTGCGCGAAACGTTCTGAATATTGAACTGGAAAATATCCCTGCAACAGGCATGGAGCTCACCCTGATGGATATGAATGGCAGGTTGATATTCAGAGATGTTGCACCTGCTGAAAAGTGGTACAAAAACTCATGGTTCACCGAAGGTCTTTCACCAGGAATATATCTTATAAACCTTTCATCACAAGGCTATCTGAAAACCCACCGTGTTGCTATTGCCCCTTAGAGTAAAACTATTTTTTAGGATACCCACTATTTGTTGTTCAATATTTCTCTTCAAGCCTTCATTAAACAATAATAAGGGTTAATGAGGGGTCGGCATTGTCCGGCCTCTTTTATTTTTTTAACTTTGCAGCCACCCTTTCAATTCCATCTATGCATTTGCATATTATTCAGATAAAATAACTAACCTTCAAAAATGGTAAAATCCCGAAAAACTGTCCTCATTGTTCTGATGTTCTTTATGATGGCAGCATGCCAGAAAAAACAATCATCCATTAACCTGGAGCAAATCAACAACAAAAAGGCTCACCACATTATTACCCCTGGCATGAGCAGCATGGGCATTATAAGAGACGAAAAAGTTTACGTCTATTATCTCAACGAAAGCCGGGTTTGGGTGCTCGACAGGGTTTCTCAATTCGATATTCCCAGGCATAATGAAGGCCTGCTTTCTGCCGGTATGGGAACCATTGCTGTTTTGCGCAAAGGAAGGCTTTTTTTCTATAACATGGATGCAACACTCAGCTGGGATGGAAATTACGAGATGACCATGCCCCTGCCGGAAAAATATAAAAGGATTACAGCCATGAAAATGCCCTGGCAACGAGGGGTAATTGCCATTGAAGAACCTGCCGGACTTATTAACTTTTACTATCTTGATGAAACAAAGCGTTGGAAAACGGATGATAAAGCCCGATTTGTACTGCCTGCCGGGATTGATTATTATGTAATGATGGGTGGGATGGACATAGCTATTGTGTCAGAGCGCAAGCTGGGTGTTTACAAACTTGAGTTTGATGGTCAATGGACTTTCCAGGATGATATGGTGCTCACCCTGCCCCACAATACTGATGCGGTTTTATCTTATGAGCCGGGCACTATTGCAGTGCTCACCGGAAATGTTATCCAGTTTTTTGAAGCCGATTTCGAAAACCGTCACTGGGTGCTCGATGATACCATGAATTTTACCATTCCGGATTAGATTATTCAGCGATTATTAACAATGAATAATTCTTAGTTTTTACAGAATGGTCTCTGTTACAAAGCCTGCACAATGATTCATGCCTCCGGAAATTCAAATTTTTAACCTTTTCAGGGTAAGTCCTGTCAATTTTATTACTTTTGCACTCCAAGGCAATTAGGCTTTTATTAAAATATTTAATTTTCAAATATTTGACTGCACTTTTCCACGGTGCGGTTAATCCGGAAAAAAGAAATTATGTGGGAATTATTGGTTAGGTTTATCCTCCGTTACAGACTATCCATCATTATCACTATTTCAGCTATTACTGTATATATGGGTTTGCAGGCAACCAAGCTTGAGTTGTCCTACGAATTGGCCCAAATGCTTCCTGAGTCTGACCCTGTTTACGAGCAATACAACGAATTCAGAAAAACCTTTGGCGAAGACGGAAATGTCGCCTTTATTGGCATTGAAGACCCCCGTTTTTTTGAGCTCGGCAACTTCGTAAAATGGACTGGTACGGTACAAAAAATAAAACAAATTAGCGGAGTTACTGAAGTCGTTGGCCTTCATAATATTCCCCGGATTATCAGGAACGACAGCCTGCGAAAATTCGAATTCAAACCAGTTATCGCTTCCCTGCCTCAAAGCCAGTCAGAACTCGACAGTCTTGTTGCAATAATTAAAGACTTGCGGTTTTATGACCGATTGCTCTTTAATCCGGAAACAGGAGCAGTTATGACGGCTGTGACCCTCGACAGGGCTATTCTTAACACCAAATCGCGTGTTAGCCTTATCAATGAATTGTATAATGCCGGCTCGAATTTCGAAAATGAAACCGGCATTAAGCTTTTTTACAGTGGGTTGCCATATATACGAACACGTACTGCCGAAAAAATAAAATCCGAACTTAAACTCTTCATTTTTCTTGCCTTAGGCATCGCAGCCCTTATCTTGCTGGCATTCTTCAGGAGCATAAAAGCTGTATTATTCTCTGTACTGATTGTTGCAATATCGGTTATATGGGCTCTTGGCTTAGTTGCATTGCTGGGTTATGATATTACAATTCTTACCGGCATACTCCCTCCGCTATTGATTATTATTTGTGTAGAGAATTGTATATTTCTCCTGAATAAATACCACTACGAATTCAGGTGCCATGGCAACAAAAACAAATCCCTTGAAAGGGTTGTAAAACGCATAGGCAAGGCAACAATGCTTACCAATGCCACCACTGCTGTGGGTTTTGCAACATTTATCATTACAGGCAATAAAATTCTGGTCGAATTTGGTATTGTTGCTGCCATAAATATACTGTTTGTTTTTCTGCTCAGCCTATTTCTTATACCCATATTTTTCAGCTATCTGCCTGCCCCTCAACTGCGTCATATAAAGCATCTCGACAACAGGTTTATCAGACGAGCCATAAAAAGGGTGGTGCATACCGTGGTATTTCACCGAAAGCAGGTGTATGCAATTTCTGCGGTTTTGTTTATTGTCGGAATTATTGGTATTAGCCGTTTGCATACATCAGGAAGTATTGTTGATGATATTCCTCACCGCGACCCCATTTACAAAAATCTTATGTTTTTTGAGCACCATGTAAAGGGTATTTTACCCCTTGAGGTCCTCATTGAAACCGACAGTCCCAATGGAGTTACCCATCCGCGTACCCTTGATGCTATAGATCAATTTCAGAATGTGCTTGCCGGTTACGATGAATTATCAAGACCTCTTTCTATTGTTGAAGTTATGAAATTCAGTAAGCAGGCTTTTTACCGGGGGAATCCTGAGATGTATGAGCTCCCCAACCGCCACGAGCGTAATTTCATTATGTCTTATTTCCCACGTACCGATGGAGCAGGCATAGGAATTCTTAATTCGCTGGTCGATAGTGCTATGCAAAGCACCAGGTTGAGTGTTCAGATGGCTAATATTGGCACTTCGCGCATTCGTGAAATTAAAAATGAGCTCCAGCCTGCCATCGATTCCATCTTCGATGGCGAAACCACCCGGGTAACATTAACAGGAGCAAGTGTTTTATTTCTGGAAGGTTCGGGGTATCTCATCAAGAACCTGCTCACCAGTCTTATTTTTGCCATCGTTATCATATCATTGCTCATGGCAATGCTGTTCAGCCACTGGCGAATGATCCTTATTTCATTACTGCCCAATCTTTTCCCTCAATTGCTTACAGCCGCCCTGATGGGGTTTACGGGTGTACCCATCAAGCCTTCCACAATTCTGATCTTTAGCATTGCATTGGGTATTTCGGTTGATAATTCCATCCATTTCCTGGCTAAATTCAGGCAGGAACTTGACCTGCATGATGCCAATATAAAGCATGCAGTTTTGGTAGCCCTTCGCGAAAGCGGCATAAGTATGATGTACACCTTTGTGGTGCTCTTTTTTGGCTTCAGTATTTTTACCTTCTCATCCTTTGGCGGAACTCAGGCCCTAGGTTACCTTATTGCATTTACCCTGCTTATCGCATTACTGTCCAATCTTTTTCTCATGCCTTCAATCCTGCTAACCCTTCATCAGCGGATAATTAATAAGAACCCTATCCATATCAACCCTGATGGGACACGCGATTTAAAAGCCGAGTTCGATGAAATTAACAAGATTATGGGCAAAGGCAAACTTTCTAAAAAAGAAAGGCGTAATAATCATAAACCTTTAATATAAATCTTTGGCGGGTTTATCATAATGTTTTAATTTTACGCCCACAGTAATTGTTTAATAATAGAAATTTTTTGTATTGCCCCTAACCCTTTCAGTTCGAGCAGGAATTGTTATAGAATTTGTTTTTTAATTCTTCTGTAAGGTTGTCAGGTTTCGGGGGGTATGTTTAAAATATTAAAAATGAAAGGAATAATACTCGCAGGAGGTTCGGGTACCAGATTATATCCCGTAACCCTGGCCATGAGCAAGCAATTGATGCCAGTATATGATAAGCCAATGATCTATTACCCCCTTTCGGTGCTCATGATGGCTGGTATTAGCGAAATTCTTGTAATTTCAACCCCCCACGATCTTCCTCATTTTAAAAAACTCCTGGGCGATGGTAGTCGCCTTGGTTGCTGGTTTCAATACGCCGAACAGGCCATCCCCAATGGTCTGGCCCAGGCATTTGTTATTGGTCGTGAATTTATTGGCAATGACAAAGTTGCTCTCATTCTGGGCGATAATATTTTTTATAGCAATGGTTTGCAGAATATTCTTCAGGAAAACAATAATCCGGATGGGGGAGTAGTGTTTGCCTATCATGTTTCCGATCCATGGAGATATGGAGTAGTAGAGTTCGACAAAAATATGAAGGCAATTTCCATAGAAGAAAAGCCTAAACAACCCAAATCGAATTTCGCGGTACCCGGGCTATATTTTTATGATAATACGGTGGTTGATGTGGCTGCATCTATTAAGCCCAGCGCCAGGGGAGAATATGAAATAACCGATGTGAACAGACATTATCTCAACCTTGGAAAACTCAAGGTAGGAATGCTTAACCGAGGTACTGCCTGGCTCGATACCGGTACGTTTAACTCATTGATACAGGCAGGGCAGTTTGTGCAGGTTATTGAAGAAAGGCAGGGATTAAAAATTGGTTGTATTGAAGAAATTGCCTTCAGAATGAAATTCATAAACAAAGAAAAACTGCTTGAGATTGCACAGCCGCTCATTAACAGCGGATATGGAAAATACTTGCTTCAACTGGCTGAATATTAATAATATACAGAGCTATTATTATGAGATATAAAAGGAGAATTCTTATTACGGGTGGAGCCGGATTTATTGGAAGCAGCCTTGCCGAAAGGCTTATTAGCGATCCTGAAAATTATGTAGTGCTGGTTGATGACCTGTCAACAGGTGATTTGAATAAATTGCCCAGGCAGCCCAAAGACAACTGGCGTTTCGTTAAATGTAATGTAAACAATTACCGCGATATTGCTGAGGTAATGCTTTCCAACCATTTTCAGTATGTGTTTCATTATGCTGCCTTCGTAGGGGTAAAACAAACCCAGGCTAATCCTATTAAAGTTTTAAAGGATCTTTACGGAATCGAATATATATTTGATCTATGCAAAAATTCAGGGGTAGAAAGGGTATTTTTTGCTTCATCATCCGAAGTTTATGGCGAACCGGTTGACCTGCCTCAGAATGAAGAAACCACCCCCCTCAACTCAAGGATACCCTATGCTGTAGTTAAAAATGTTGGAGAAGCCTACCTGAAATCCTACAAAAAGGAATACAACCTTGATTTTACCTGCTTCAGGTTTTTTAACACTTACGGGCCCAGGCAAAGTACCGATTTTGTAATGTCAAAATTCATTGCCCTGGCTATGAAAAACTTGCCAATACCCATATATGGCGATGGCTTGCAAACTCGTACCTTCTGTTTTATTGAAGATAATGTTGAAGCAACAACCAACGCTTTCTATCGCAACGAATATGTAAATGATGTCATAAACATTGGTTCGGACTATGAAATAACCATTCTCGATTTGGCCAAGCTTGTTATCAAGTTAACGGGTTCATCCTCAGTTATTGAATACCGTCCGCCCCTGCCCGAAGGTGATATGAAACGACGATTCCCCGACATTTCCAAAATGCGCCACCTGCTCAATCGCGATTTGATTACCATGGAAGAAGGGATTAATAGAATTCTGGAAGATACCAGTTTTATTTTTCCTCCTGATCCTGAAATTATTTGAACACCTTTTTTTTAGATTGTTCATCGATTATATGTTTCAGAATACGATAATTTATTCTTTGTTACCCGTAAAAAAGTAGCACCCATGGCTGATAAAATTAACGATTACACGCAAAAAATAAATGAATATATAAACAGTATTGACCTTGGGAAAAAACCGGGAGAGCTGTATTCGCCGGTTAAATATTGTCTTTCTGACGGGGGAAAACGAATAAGACCCTTAATGGCCCTGCTGGCATGCGACCTGTTTAACGGAGAAATTGAAAAGGTATTGGCACCTGCAGTTGGCCTGGAGATTTTCCACAACTTTACCCTGATGCACGATGATATTATGGACGACGCACCCATACGTCGCGGCAAGCCTTCAGTGTATAAAAAATGGAATGCAAATACCGCCATCCTTTCGGGCGATGTGATGTTTGCTATGGCCATTGAGCAAATAGCCAAAACGCCAGTTGAATACCTTAAAACAGTTCTCGATCTGTTTAATCAAACAGTAATCGAAGTATGCGAAGGGCAGCAATACGATATGAATTTTGAGGTACTTGACAGGGTAAATGAAGAAGAGTACATTAATATGATACGGCTTAAAACGGCAGTTTTGCCTGCTGCATGCCTTAAAACAGGAGCTATAATTGCCGGTGCCTCACCAGCGGACGCCAGAAATATTTACGATTTTGGTGAAAATGTAGGCATCGCATTTCAAATCAAGGATGATTGGCTCGATATTTTTGGTGATGAAGGGCTTTTCGGGAAAAAAACCGGTGGTGATATAGTGGCCAATAAAAAAACCTGGCTGTATATAAAAGCGTTCGAAATGGCCAGCCAGAGTCAGCTTCGCGACCTTCGCAATGCTTTTACCAATCGTATTTTCAATTCTGAAGAGAAAATAAGCCTTGTAAAAAGTGTTTATATCAATTTGGGACTGGACCAGCTGGCTCTTCAAAAAATGGAGGAATATAATCAGAAAGCCTTTGATTGTTTAAATAATATTGACCTTGACCAATCAGCCAAACAACTGCTGATATCTCTGGCCATAAATTTGCTCGATAGAAATATGTAATCCCGGCCACTATTTGCCATCAATTTATTGTACGCTTTAGACTACCTTCCCTAAAATCATTAACTTTGCATGCCTTTTTCTGGGAAATACCCATTAAAAGGCATCTGTTTTCATAGGGTAAGAAATGTCCCCTGTTACGACGTTTTTATTTCCGGTTTACGCCTATCAGAACCGGAATATAAGAAATCCAGTTTATGCAAGAAAAATTTCCAACCCAGGTTTACTCAGAAATAGGTGAACTTGAAGCAGTAATTGTACATTCACCAGGGCAGGAAGTCGAAAACATGACTCCACAAAATGCCGAAAGAGCCCTTTATAGCGATATTCTGAATCTTACAGTAGCTACAAAAGAATTTAGCCAGCTAAAAGGGGTGCTCGAAAAGGTAGCCAAAGTGTTTGAAGTGGCAGATTTGCTTACTGATGTATTAAAAAATGAGAAGGTAAAGGAAAACCTGCTCGAGCGGATTTGCAAGTACGAGGGTTCCAGAGGGATAAGGTCGCACCTGATGAACCTTGACGATGCCCAGTTGTCGCGGCAGCTTATAGAAGGAGTTTCATTGCCTACCGATACTCTTACTGGGTTTTTGAGCAAAGAAAGATTTTCTCTGCGTCCGTTGCATAATTTCTTCTTTACACGAGATGCTTCCCTTTCGGTTTACGATAGTGTTTTTGTGGGGAAAATGGCCTCTTCGGTAAGGCTCCGCGAAAGCCTGATAATGGAAGCTATATTTGACTTTCACCCTGCGTTCAGCACCAAAACCATAAACTCATCTGAGTATAAACCCGATGCAGCCGGAATTGCCATTGAGGGGGGCGATGTGTTGGTGGCGCGTCATGATATACTTTTGGTCGGCATTGGACCACGCACTACATCTCAGGGTGTAGATTTTATCCTGGAGCAACTGAAGGAGAAAAATGAGTACCAGCATATCATCGTTCAGGAATTACCTTATTCTCCCGAGTCATTCATACATCTCGACATGGTTTTCACGCTTCTCGATATGGACAAGTGTATGATTTATGACCCAGTGATTATGAAAATGAATAAATACCAAACGGTTCATATCTATGCTGAGGGTGGAAAGGTAAAATACATAAGGGAACAGGAAAACCTGCCCACAGCTCTTGGCAACCTTGGAATGTATCTGGAACCTTTGCTCTGTGGCGGAAGCACCGACCTCTGGGTGCAGGAGCGTGAACAATGGCATAGTGGTGCTAATTTTTTTGCCCTTGGCCCTGGCAAAGTAATTGGTTATGCCAGGAATATTAAGACCATTGAAGAACTTAATAAGCATGGAATGGAAGTAATAAAGGCATCAGATGTAATCAAGGGCCGGGTTGATTTGAAAAACTATCACAAATATGTGGTTACCATCGAGGGTAACGAACTGTCGCGCGGGGGTGGTGGCGCACGATGCATGACTATGCCGGTAAGGCGCAGCCATATTTTCTGGTAGTATGACCCTTTCGCAAATCAGTCAAATTCAAATTTTAGCTGCAATCCACTGTTGAAACTTTTCCTGTGCAAGGGGCTAAGACCCCATTGTGCTATGGCCTGGCGATGGTTTTGGGTGGGGTATCCTTTGTTTTGATTCCATCCATAATGTGGGAAAATGTTATGCTTATGCATCATGTATTCATCGCGGTGGGTTTTTGCCAGGATTGATGCCGCAGCAATCGAACAATAAAGCCCATCGCCCTTAACTATGCATTGATGTTTTATTCCGCGAAAGGGTTTAAACCGGTTTCCATCAATGAGCAGAAATCCGGGTTTTTGGGTTAATTTGTCAATTGCCCGGTGCATCGCCAAAAACGATGCATTAAGAATGTTTATCTGGTCAATTTCAACATTATCGGCCATGGCCACCGCCCATGCCAATGAATCTTCTTCAATTCTTTTCCGGAGAATTTGCCGCTGGTTATCTGTTAGTTTTTTCGAATCGTTTAGCTGGGTTGCCAGATCATTATCAAGGTTCTGATTAAGAATTACTGCAGCGGCAAAAACAGGTCCAGCAAGGCAGCCTCTGCCGGCTTCATCCAGTCCTGCTTCTATTATGCCTGTTTGGTTCAACAAAGACGGAAGCAGGCTCATTTGTGCTTTTCTTCAGTAAGACTTTGAAAAATTTTCAGATATGAGTCTTTTTGCGAATCATAGGAGTACCTGTCAATAACGGTTTTACGACCATTAATACCTACATGCATGCGCAACTGGGGGTTTTCAATTAGGGCAGATAGTATTTGTTCCCACTCTTCATGTGTGCTTGCCAGAAAACCGTTATGGCCATGCGAAATAATTTCGGTATTCACTCCTACCGGTGATAATACTGCAGCTTTTTCAAGAGCCATGTATTGTAACCCCTTGAAACCACATTTCCCTTTAGCCCAGTCATCATCAGGCAACGGCATAATACCTATGTCAATTCTGTTCAAATCCTGAACTTCGGTTGCTTTGTTCCATTTTACCATTTCAAGTCCTTCCAGTTCGCCCTGAAACAGCTCATCGCTAATCAACCTGAATACTACTTTATTGCCATATTTTTTCCTGATATTTTTAAGAACGGGCACTGCCAGTGTGAAATGTTTAATCGTTGTTGATGAGCCTGTCCATCCGATGCATACAACATCATTGTCCTTTTTGGTGGTGGCTGGCAAATAATAAGTCGTATCAATAGTTGTGGGAATGATATGCACATTAGGGTTATGCTTCGAGGAGTAACTGGCCAGGTAATTATTTCCTACCACCACCGCATCGCAAAGGGCAACTATTTCTGATGTTTTGCCCGGACGCTTAAGGAAAGCAAGTTTGCGGTTTCCGTTCGATACATCTTTAAGCCAGATGCTGTCGTCAAAATCCACAATCATTTTTACCCCTTTGCGCTTTAAAAATTTTTCAAACCATGTTGTACCCAAAAAGTGTGCTTCTCTGTAAAGGAATACCAGGTCGTAATTTCGGGAAGACCTTATATCGCGAAATCTTTTTAAAAGGCTTTTTATTACAAACCCGGTTTTATGGAAGTATCGGCCTGATGCGTAAAAAACATCGTCATCTTTTTCATCGATCAGGTATGAAACAGTACAATCAAAACCATGGGAATTCAAATAGTCGAGATATTGTTCGAAACGGAAGCGTTGTCCGGGCGAACGACCTGGACGATGGGCAACCAGAAACAATATCTTTTTTTTGTTTTGCATTACTGCCTGTTTTGGTTTATTTGTAAGAATCGCAATATCTGAAAGCGAAATCGCAGCATTTATTCAATCCGTACAAGTTTACCAATAATAATTAAAAGCAAAATAAGGGTGAAAAATATTTCGTTAATAATATTTCTTTTGTTTTCCTGAAAAAATACGGAAACAATTGCAGCAATAGGCAAAAGAACTATTGCATGATGAACAGGCAAATGCGCACTCACAAAAAAATAGGAGATGATGGCAATAATAAGATAAGCCAGCAGTACCTGCAATCTCTTCCTTATCCTGATGGGTTTATCTCTTAGCAATCCCAGATACATTCTCACAACCGAGATAATAGTAATTACGCCAATAACCCAGATGTAGGCCCATTCGAAGGGGTAGATATTGGTTTTAAACAACCCAACGTTTATGGTAAATGCGTTTAGGTATTGAAGTGCATCGTCGTTCATATCGAACCAGAAATAAAAAACGAAAACAAAAAACCAGGGAGTAATAACACCTAAAACAGATGCTATTATTTCTTTGACTTTGAGCAAGTAGTAAATAACCAGTGCTGAGATTAAAAGCAGCAAAAGTGTTATGCCGGGAAAATAAAACAATGACGCCAGACTGATAAAAAAGCCGATATTGAATATTTCAATATTGGCCGATTCATCCATAAACACTTCAAACATTTTGTCGAGCGCAATAATAAGGAAAAAATTAGCAAACCAAACAGGCTGTAATCCAAACAGATTAAAAGAGCTGCTCATTAAAACAATGTACATAAGCGCAGGCAGCCACGAGTTTCGATCAACAAGGTTTTTGTCGGCTATCACTTTGTTAAACATAAATGCCTGTATAAGCATGAAAATGAAACTCAGTAATACGCTGATAAATTTGTATGAATTAAAGAAAACAGCAATGAAATGGTAAACCGGGGTAGAATTGTTAAGGGGTAAATGGGTATGTTTGTATCCAAAAAACCCATCTATCCATAAAACCACCGCTATAATCAGCAACGACGCAAACATGAGCGGTTGATTGGATTTAAACTTGCCTATTAACATTGTATATTAATTTTGAAGGTCAAGCCCGATATCGCTTCTAAAGTATTTGTCCTTGTAAGCAATTCTCGATGCGTTTTCAAGACTTATTTTACGTGCATCTTCAAGCGTTGTTGCAAGGGTTGTAATTGCAAGAACTCTTCCGCCGTTGGTTACTATCTGGTTTTCTTTTCTGTCGGCACCGGCAAAAAAGGGAATGCTCCCGTCAATGTTTTCAAATCCTGAAATTTCATAACCTTTGACGAAACTGCCAGGGTAACCTCCCGAAACCAAAACAACGGTTACAGCTGTCATGTCTGAAATCTTCAGAACATATTCATTCAGCCTGCCCTGGGCAATCTTTTCAAGCATTTCAACCACGTCCGATTCAATACGGGGAAAAACAGCCTCAGTTTCAGGGTCGCCCATCCTTACATTATATTCAATAACGAAGGGTTCGCCGGCACAATTCATCAAACCTATGAAAACGAATCCCCGATATATGATAGATTCTTTCTGAATGCCTTTAATAGTGGGCTCAATAATGCGATTAATTACCTTTTCCATAAAAGCTTTATCGGCAAATGGCACCGGCGATACTGCACCCATACCACCGGTATTAGGCCCCGTATCGCCTTCCCCAATCCGTTTGTAATCTTTGGCCTCGGGTAATAAAACCCAGTTTTTCCCATCGGTGGCAACAAAAACCGATAGTTCAATGCCTGAAAGGAATTCTTCAATAACAACCGTTTCCGATGCCTTGCCAAAGGCCTTATTCATGAGCATATTTTTCAACTCCCCAACTGCTTCATCCAGGTTATCGATAATCAAAACACCTTTTCCGGCAGCCAGTCCATCAGCTTTTAATACGTAAGGTGGGTTTAAAGTATTCAGAAATGCAATGGCACCATCCAATCCCTGAGCATTGAAACTTTTATAAGCTGCTGTTGGAATATTGTGCCGAAACATGAACTCTTTGGCAAACTCTTTACTCCCTTCGAGGCAGGCACCCAATTTCGAAGGGCCAACCACAAGTATATTGGCGGTAAGGGAATGATTATGCAGAAAGTCGGTTATTCCGTTTACAAGAGGCTCCTCAGGGCCTACCACAACCATGTCAATTTTTTTCGACCGAACAAACTGTGCAATTGAATCAAAATCGGATAGGTTGAGATTGATGTTGGTGCCACAACTGTTGGTGCCTGCGTTACCGGGTGCAATATAAAGTTGTGTGCATTTCGTACTTTGTGCAATCTTCCAGGCAATGGCGTGTTCTCTTCCTCCCGAACCCAATAATAAGATGTTCATATTTAATGTGGTTGTTGTTGTTTGGCAAAGATTTCCAAAGTCCCAAAAGTAACTAAAAAGTTGGTGCCACTCCTGAATAATTTGGATGTTATAGCATCGGGTCTTTTTAGCACTATGGTTGGTAAAAGGCTTTGCAACCATTGTTAATCAAGGGAAATGATAAAGGGTGGATTTTTTTTGGTCAATGAGGAATAATTTTTTGCCAGATTGAAAAACTCCTCTATCTTTGCACCACTTTTGAAAATAACAATGTTCTTTAACACAAAAGCAAGTTGGTCTGGTAGTTCAGTCGGTTAGAATACGTGCCTGTCACGCACGGGGTCGCGGGTTCGAGTCCCGTCCAGACCGCAAAAGGGGTGAAGTTTCACCCCTTTTTTTATGCCCTTATTATATCATTTCCTTATCCATCAACCATTTCGCAAGCATTTGCCATTTTTCAGGGTATACCTTTTTATACCTTTTTATACCTTTTTTTTCTACATTATTTCTACAACTTCATTTTTAAGGCTATTTTTGTAGAAAAAAATACCTGAAATGTTATCAAAAGCCAAGGTCAGCGCGGTATTCAACCGACGTAAAAAAGATACTAAAGGTGATGTTGAAATATATATCTATTTCAACGGACAAAAAAAATACTATCGCACTGGCATAACCATCGATGTGAAATTATGGAGCCAGAAAAAAAACTGCGTTACCGATAAACACGAAAACGCCGACTATCTTAATTATCATATTAATGATATAGTAAATAAGGCCGACGCCTACCAGCTTAAAATACTTCAAACCCGCGAACTAACCATTGACGATTTCGATTTTCATTTTCGATCAAAAGTTAAGCAAAACGATTTCATTACCTTCTGCACCCAGTACACATCCCAGGACCTGTCCGTAACACACTCCACAACAAAAAATCGCAATCAGTTCATCTCTCACCTTAAAAATTGCTTCACTACCCTTCCCTATAACCGTATCAATCACGAAACAGTAGAGCAGTTCGACAATTATCTTCGCTCACAGGGCCATGCTGGCGGAACAATAAATAAACACCACAACCGGTTTAAAAAGTTCATAACCGAAGCCATTAACCGTAACCTGTTACATCAATCTCCATATAATACATTCCGGGTTAAACGCCCGGCTAACAATATCAAAAACATTCTATGGCACCAGGAATTAAAAGACATGGAAAAACTCTCTTTCACCGGCACAATGGAGTTAAGCCGGCTAAAATTCCTATTCTGTTGTTACACTGGATTAAGAGTCTCAGATGCTACAGCCCTTACCTGGGGCCAGATCAGAAACAACAAAATATTCATTTCAACTATAAAAACCAACCGGCCGGCAGTAATCCCTCTCGATCTTTTCCCCGGCACCCAGAAAATTCTGTTACGATTAAAACAACTTCATACAGGCAATACCGTGTTCCCTT
>JBBISA010000045.1:0-35046 GCA_037441525.1 Bacteroidota bacterium | reverse complement strand
AGACTTAAAAAATAAAATCAAGCAATTTTAATTTTTACCGGACAATAGTGATTTAATAATTTAATCTAATTGCCGCGAAAAACTTTTAAATGTACTTGCAAAGTTTTCTTCGCCTAAAGAGAGCCAGTTACAGTTCTGAGAAGTTTAGTTGTTCGTAGTGTCCGCTATGTCCGCTGGCGGGCACTTTTTGTCTCATAGCTTATAATCAGGATTTTCGTAATACGGTTGTAAATAGCACATTGTCAATATATAAACATGTTTAGCATCCTGTGTGTTTTCTTATAGATGCAAATTGCCTGCATTTAACTGTTTAACTTAATCTTGTTGTATGAAAAAAGCACTGACACTTCTGGCTATTTTTCTGGCCCTGTTTCCCGAACTGGTATTATCACAACAAACCAACGTATCGGTTGATCTAGGTTTCCCACGACGGTTTTCGGTGGGTGACCTTTATTATTCTTCTAGCTACCAGGGTATTAAAAGGCTTATGACTGACATTAACAATGAAGACCCCAAACTCTACCAGGTTATGAACCTGAGTTCGACCGCATAAGGGTGAAACGCAACTCATCGCTGGTTGTTTGGTATTCAGCCGCTGCGGTTGGCACTGGCCTTATTGTTGGGTCAATTACCTGGTGGGGCGAACACGATGGCGTGTTTAAGCCAGGCAGTCCATACTATCAACCAAGTCAGAAAAAACCAAACATCCCAATTGCTCGGTGGTATGGGAGTTTACATTATCGGAGCGCTGGCAGGCCTACTGATAATGCCCGATGATGATGATATTTATCAGTTTGTAAACACCTTTAACCGCAACAGCCAAAACCGTAAAATGAACTGGGAGATCGGTCTGAATTTGGGCCGTTTACATAAACCTGAATTGAAACTTACCTTGAGTTACTGACCATTAAGTTGCTCCCTAAATCAATTACTCAAAAATCAACCCGACCTTTATTCCATTAAGTTACAACGCCATGGGCAACATAAACAAATTCTGTTACACAGCTGCTTTTTTTATTTCAATGTTGGTTTTACTACCAGTTCATGGTACTGCCAACATTAGCACCCCTGAGAAATAACAGTCCTGGGCCAATTATCTTGATCAAAAAATGGCGCAACTCATGCAACGTCAGAATATCCCCAATGCAAATATTGCGCTTGTGGCCGAAGGTGAGATTCGAATGATCAAAGGCTATGGCTTTGCTGATATGACTACCAGAACACCCGTTAATCCCGAAGCCCATTTGTTTCGCACCGGTTCAGTGTCTAAAATATTTACTTGGACTGCCATTTTGCAGCTTTATGAAAGGGGGCTGGTCGACCTCGATGCCGAAATAAACCAATACCTTGATTTTGAATTAAACAGCAGAAATATTACAGAAGCAAAAAGCATTGAACCTGTAACTCTGCGTCATTTAATGACTCACACCGCAGGATTTGAAGACGTTATGGATGGATTATTCCGCTTCGAACCACAACCAACACTGAAGGATTATCTAATGAAAAATGTACCAGCCCGTATATTTCTGCCTGGAAAAGTTATGGCCTATTCCAACTATGGCACATCCCTGGCAGGCTACATTGTGGAGCGCGTTAGCGGACAATCGTTTGAAGAATACGTTGAAAAAAATATTTTTCAGCCTCTCAGTATGGCAAACAGCACCTTTTACCAGCCTGTGCACCCTTGGCTGGAAGAGCAGCAAATAACTTCTTACCGATATGTTGATGGGGAATTCCTTCCGGGAAAATTTGAACATATGCCTTCACCGGCAGGGGGACTAAGCACTACTGCACATGACATGGCTTTGTTTATGCTGGCACGTCTCCATAGTGGCGAAAATTCGCAAGGAAGGTTTCTTAAGCCGGAAACGATTGACCTAATGAACTCAATAGCAATTCAATATAATCCGGTATTGGCAGGCATGTCGCTTGGGTTAATGGTTTCGAAACTCAATGGGTATCAGGTTGTTCAGCATGGAGGAAGTACAAGTATTTCTGATGCCGGGTTTTATCTGATCCCCCAAATTAACACAGGATTGTTCATCGTTTACAGTGGTGGTGATTATGCCGGACATATCGGGGTATCCGTGATTTTATGAATGAGTTCTTTCCTGAAAAAGAAAGGGAAAATGAAGCCATTTCACCCCTTTCCAAACCTGAAATCATGAGCATGAAAGGAGAGTACCATCAAAGCCGAAAAGACATTACAGGTCCCAATCGCCTTCTCAATCTTCTCATGGGTAGATTTAACCTTAGAATTAACCACTCTGGACAAATAGCTTTCAATCTTTACGATCATGACTACCCTTATGAGGAGATCACTCCGGGTGTTTACCGAAGTCTCCTTGAAAATAAAAGCTACCCCTTTGGTGCCATGGAGTACCTTCTTGCTACCCAGTCACCCGATGGCAGGACCATGCTGGTTACCGATGGCCCCATGACTTACATCAAAGCACGCTGGTATGAAACTGCCGCCTTCGCAGGGTTTATTTTCGTACCTGCCTTGTTATTCTCCCTTGGAAGCATCCTGTTTTTCGTGGGAAGGTTTTTATATCGATCTGTTGAGGGAAGAACAACTGCCGGCAAAAATTCTCTGAAGCTGCATAATCGCATTATCATTGTCCATGCATTATCACTACTGATACTGGCGTTGTTGTTTGTAACCGGAAACAATCCTCATCCGGTACACCTGCTCCCTGAATCCTTTTTCAGCCCCAACCCCTTTATGGAATTATTACTTGGCATATTTACAATTGTTGTGGCCGGAATGGGGTTTATTACAGGTGGTCGGCATTGATCGCCTGGAAAAAGCCAGCGTATGGGTTTGCCAGTAGAATTTATTATGCCTTCTATGGGATATGGGCCCTGGGACTGGCTTGGATATTATGGTTTTATAATCTTGTTTTATTAAGTTTTAAGCTTATAAATGATCTTTCATTGATGCAAATTGGCAAAGAATATAAAAACTCTTATTAATGGTAAATTCCATTCGTCTGGGTTAAGGTTTTTCAATTATTTCATTTCAGGTATTGAAAACGGGTTTTTTAACCCATACAAGGCAGGGTAAATGGTCGTGGAATTGGTAACGACAAATTAGCTCACTTTTCCCTATCTTTGGCCAGTTTTATACCTATAAAATATGCCCGATAATAACATAAAACCTACCCGAAAACCATCATGGCTAAAAATTCGACTTTCCGGAGGGGAGAACTATTCCACGGTAAAAAAGATAGTATCCGAAAATCAGCTGCATACGATATGTCAGAGTGGCAATTGCCCCAATCAGACCGAATGTTGGGGTGCCGGAACCGCAACCTTTATGATACTTGGCGAAATATGCACCCGCTCATGCAAATTCTGCGCAACAAAAACAGGTAAGCCTTTGCCTGCTGATGAGAAAGAACCTTTCAGAGTTGCCCGCTCAGTTAAGCTCATGAAGCTGAAACACTGTGTAATTACTTCAGTTGACCGCGATGACCTTGACGATGGAGGAGCCCTTTTGTGGGCCCAAACCATTACTGAAATCAGAAAGCAAAACCCCGCAACAACCATTGAAGTGCTATTGCCCGACTTTCAGGGACAACGCGAAGAGATACAAACCGTTATTGAAGCAAGACCCGATATAGCCGCCCATAATCTCGAAACCGTTGAACGCCTGACTCCTTTGGTTCGCAGTGCCGCCAAATACCCCAGAAGTCTGGATGTAATCAAACAAATAAGCCAGTCGGGCCTTAAAACCAAGTCAGGTATTATGGTAGGTCTGGGCGAAAGCTTTGACGAAGTTCTTAAAACTATGGATGATCTGATAGCAGCAGGTTGTCAGATTCTAACCATTGGGCAATACCTTCAACCTACTGTGGCACACCTCCCTGTTGAAGAGTATATTCATCCCGACATTTTTGCCCAATACAAAACCGAAGGCTTGCGACGCGGATTTAGAGTAGTGGAAAGCAACCCACTTGTCAGATCTTCTTATCATGCCGAAAACCATATCTGATATGAACCTAACTGTTAAGAACAAAAAAGTATTTTTCAGAGATATTGGCCTTATGGCCTACAGGCAAGCCTGGGACTATCAACAAGTACTTTTTGATGAAATAACCAATTTGAAAAGAGAAGTATCCTCAGGCAAAATCCAGGCCGGTACTACACCCAACTACCTCTTATTTTGCGAACATCCGCATGTTTACACCCTTGGTAAAAGTGGCTCATCTGATAATTTGCTCCTGAATCATCTGCAGTTGCAGGCAAAAGATGCCGAATTTTTCCATATAGACAGGGGAGGGGATATTACCTACCATGGCCCAGGTCAAATTGTCGGCTACCCTATCCTTAATCTTGAATACTTTGTTTCAGGAATCCGGGACTACATTGAAAAACTTGAAGAGAGCATTATTCGTCTTTTAAAGGATTATTCGGTTGATGCAACGCGTCTGGAAGGCGCAACAGGGGTTTGGCTCGAAACAAATACTCCACGGGCAAGAAAAATATGTGCCATTGGGGTGCGCACAAGCCGATGGGTTAGTATGCATGGCCTTGCATTTAATGTAAATACCGACCTGAGCTATTTCAACTACATTAATCCATGCGGCTTTACCGACAAAGCGGTTACATCACTTCAGAAGGAGTTGGGGAGAACCTTGAATATTAATCTGGTAAAAGAACAATTATTGGAGCATATTGCCTCTGTTTTTGAAATGAAGATTATTTATAACCAGTAAATAGACTTTTAATAGAATCTTACCGTTTAAATATCAGGATGCTTTGGTTTATCTTCATCTGATGTGGTTTGGTGTTTACTTATTTATGGTTTAGCAAAATAAACCAAAATAGATTCTTTATAAACGAAAATGGACTATATTCGCTGCCAATTATACAGATAAATGGAATAAATAAAACATAACAAACTAAAAAACAAGGCGATGAGAATTAAATTAGTGTATTTCCTGCTGGCAATTTTACTCCTGGCAGTGGGCTGCAAATCCAAAAAAATGATAGCTGTTGATGAGCCCGTCCAACCCAGGCAAAAAATAGAACCTGCAACTGAAGAAATTACTGTCGAAGTAGACCATTCACCGCGCATTATGTCAATACAGGAAAGATTTACCTTTGTCAGCGATGATGATAAAACTATTCATGATCAGAAGGAGTATTTCGTTATTATTGGCAGCTTCAGAAGGCAGGATAATGCCCAACGGTTTAAACAAAGCTTGGTTGCTAAAGGTTTCACACCTGTTATCCTCTTAAGCGAAACCGGCTTGCACAGAGTTTCGGTTGATTCCTTTAACAGTGAAACCGAAGCAAGGGCCAGAATAATGCAGATTCGAAATCAATATACTGAGCACGCCGATACATGGTTGCTCATTAGAAACAGGTAAGTCCGAAAATCTTTTAGAACAGGGGTGAAATCGTTGAGTTGTCACCCCTTTCTTTTTCTATGTAATTCATTACAAGGTTATTGAATCTCTTTTTGTCTTCTTTGTGAAACTCAACTTCTATGGGAATGTAAAAAATGGGTACATTTTGAATCATTTTGGCCAATTCAGGTTTTTGCAAACGCATGCTGTCTTTTTCAGTGGTTACAATAATCTTCGACGAGCTGAACTCATAGAGGTATTTGTCCAGGACTTCTCTTATTTCTCTGACTGAAAATTCATGATGGTCCGGAAATCTGTATAAATGCAAATTCGTGCACATTCTTTTCAGGTGCTCAGCAAGTGGAATTGGGTTTGCAATTCCAGTCAGAAGATAAATAATACGGCTTTTTACTTCTGTCATTTCCCTGGCTGGTTTGGTTATTGGGACAAGCTTGCCATATCTTATAAAGGTAAAAAAAACATCAGGGATGTTATAGGGAGCAAGTTCTTCTGTTATAATCTTCCTGTCTAAGGGCGAAAAAACGCAAGGTGTCTTTGTAACAACCAACACATCAGCCCTTATGGCTCCCCGGCGAAATTCCCTTAAATCGCCTGTTGGCATCAAATGGCTGCGCGTAAACAAATTGTGGTAATCAGATAAAAGAATATTCAATCCCGGTTTTACATACCTGTGCTGGAAGGCATCATCTAATAATATTACCTGGTTGTTTTTATCTTCTTTCAGGATATTTTCAATACCTGCAACTCTTTTTTCACATACTGCAACCAATATGTCCGGGTGTTTTATATGCACTTGCATGGGTTCATCACCAATTTCAATTGCTCCCGTTTCAGTACCAGCAATCATGAATCCACTGCTTTTTCTGCCGTAGCCGCGGCTGAGCACAGCCAAACCATAATCATTCTTCAAAAACTTCACCAGATACTCTATCATCGGAGTTTTACCCGTACCACCAACACTAAGATTTCCCACCCCGATAACCGGGTGCCTGAATTGTTTGGATGGCAAAATTCCCCAATCGAATAACTGGTTTCTAAAACCGGTTACCAAACCATATATAATAGAGAAGGGGAAAAGAAGAATCCTGAGTACTGCCATGGGTCAAAATTATACAATCGCCCTTTGTTTTAAACCTCGCAAATCTATTGATTTTGGTGTTTTATTTTGATGTCAATTGCATATATCAGCTTTTGCAGAAATAAATGCAAGATTTAGGGTAAAATAATTGAAAAGAATGGTATTATTTAACAAAATGTTATAAAAGCAGAACTTTCCTTGTTTAAGATATTTTGGCAAAAAACAAATTGAAAACAGTGGTAGTTAACTTATTCGGTTTTTGATATCACGTGTAAAATATCGATTTTTGAAGAGAAATATTCAATTAATTTATTTGCATGTTAAATAATTCCTTATGAAGCTTATAGATATTCTTAATTCATTCGAAGCATTTGCCCCCTTTTCTTTACAGGAAAATTATGATAATTCAGGCATACAGTTGGGTTCTCCCCTCAGGGAAGTTAATAAAGGCCTGATTTGTACCGACGTTACAGAGTCCATTGTTGATGAGGCAGCCCGCAATGGTTGCGATGTTATCATTTCCCATCATCCTTTAATTTTTTCGGGACTTAAAAGCATTACAGGAAGCAATTACGTAGAAAGAACTTTATTATCGGCAATTAAGAATGACATTGCTATTATTTCGGTGCACACAAATCTTGATGCGGCCTGGCAGGGGGTTAATTTTAAACTTGCATCCAAACTCGGATTAGAAAATACTAATGTTCTCGATCCGCGAGGTGGTCTGTTAAAAAAACTGGTTACCTTTTGTCCTGAAAGCCATGCCGAAAAAGTCAGGGAAGCAATTTTCAGGGCTGGAGCCGGAAAGATTGGAGAGTATGATAGTTGTAGTTTTAATGCTGATGGATATGGAAGCTTTAGGGCAGGAAGTAAGGCAAATCCTTTCGTAGGGAAAATTGGCGAAGTGCATCTTGAAAAGGAAATCAGGATTGAAACAGTATTCCCAATATGGATTCAGAATCAGGTAGTTGCCGCTATGAAAAGTGCCCACCCCTACGAAGAAGTGGCCTATGATATTTATAGCATCGAAAACAAATTCGACAAGGTTGGGATGGGTGTTGTGGGTTACCTGAATGATCCTGTGTCGGAAATTGATTTTTTACGATTGGTAAAAAACAAAACCGGAATAGGGTTTTTAAAGCATAGCGAGTTTACCGGTAAGATGGTAAAAAAAGTGGCAATTTGCGGGGGTAGTGGGAGTTTTCTTCGAAATAAGGCCGTGGGTGCCGGGGCCGACGCTTTTATTACTGCCGATACAAAATATCACGATTTTTTTGATGTTCAGCAAAAGTTGCTGATGGTAGATGCCGGACATTATGAAACCGAACAGTTTACATCTGAAATTTTGTATGATATTCTTTCTGAAAAATTTACTAACTTTGCACTCCTGATTTCGGGCCTATCTACTAACCCCGTCAGATATTATTAACATACAGAAATTCAATAAAATAATTCTTCCCTATGGCCAAGGAAAAAGAATATTCACAAAAAACAGATGAAAAAATGATGAAGGAACCCGAGATTTTGACCACCACTTCTGCAATGGACAAAACATCTGAAGATAGTGTGGAAACAGCAGTTAGAAAAAAACTTACCAGTCTCTTCACCCTTCAGCTCATTGATGCTCAAGTAGACAAAATACGAAATATTAGAGGCGAACTGCCCCTTGAAGTGCAAGACCTAGAGGATGAAATCGCAGGCCTCGAAACCCGAATTGCCAAATTTGAGCAGGAAATCTCTGACTTGCAGATGGAAATTGCTCATAAGCAAATAAGTATCAGAGATTCAAAGGAGCTGGTTAAAAAATATGAAGGACAACAAATGAATGTCCGTAACAACCGGGAGTATGATTCCCTAAGTAAAGAAATTGAATATCAGAATCTTGAGATACAATTGGCGGAAAAAAAGATCAAAGAGTTTGAAGTTGCTATCTTAAGCAAAAAAGAGATTCTTGAATATTCGGCCAAAGAACTTGCCGAAAGACAAAACGATCTGGATGTAAAGCGCAATGAACTAAAAGATATTGTTGAAGAAACCCGCAAGGAGGAAGAGCAACTGAGAGAAAAATCTGCTGTTCAGGAAAAGCATATTGATGAGCGTTTATTATCAGCCTACAAACGTATCCGCGACAATGCCCGCAATGGTCTTGCTGTTGTGGCTGTCGAACGCGATGCCTGTGGTGGCTGTTTCAATAAAATTCCACCTCAAAGGCAACTTGATATCCGTCTTAATAAGAAAATTATAGTTTGCGAGTATTGCGGTCGTATTTTGGTGGATGTAGAAATAATTGAAGACATTTCTATCTAATAATTTAGGGATAAAAAAAGAAACGGGTAGCAAACACTGCCCGTTTCTTTTTTGTGGGACTTCTATTAAAAACGGAAACCAACAGTCATCACAAAACCTTGTTTCGAAACATCATAATTTACTGACGATGAACGACTCCCTGTCAAACTATAATATTGGTAAAACTTTTCGGAATATTGATTGACGAAGTATCCCAGATCAACAAAATACCCCTTTTCTCTGATACCAATGCCTGCACTTATAGTTGTTTTACTCAGGTCATTAATCGCTGCATCAATTGGATTTGATGCTAAAGCATAACCTGCCCGCAAAACCAGGGGGTTGAGTCTTAGTTCACCACCCATTCGCAGTGTATGCTGTTTTTGAAACTCTTTTCGGATACGTCTGTTTTCTAAAGTAAAGAGATCGTTCTTACTACGAAGTCTCATCTGAGAAAAATCTGAATATTCGTAATCAATGCTTATTAAACCGGTGGTGCCAAATATAAGCCCAATCCCGGTTGTAAGTTTTAGGGGACTATTGATTTCGTAGTCAAAAATCAATTTTTCTGACTTTTTCGAATCCCTCCCAAAACTTTCCAAATCCGACTTCATGTTTGTCTGAAACTCATCTTCCAGGTTATAAAAGGTAGGAGTATGAAGGGCAGCCCCCAGTCTAATCATATCCGTTACTCTGTATATGGCGCCCAATTTAAAATTAAACCCTGTTCCATTCGTTTTAAGTGTTTGGCCAAATTCCAGAGAATTAAACTCACTAACAAATCCTTTCGAATTTTCTTCAGTGAAAACAAAAGTCTCTTCATACCGTGCAAAAGGAAATCCAAAACTTGCACCCAAATAAAGCCGGTTGCTGTAATTGGCACCAAACGAAACATTAAGTTCCCTGACTGAACCCGATGTTTTGGTGGAACGTCGCTGGAGAACATCTTTTTCCATATCAATGAAATACTCATTGGCACCTCTATCAAACCCTAAAAGGTAGGTGTCCCATGCCAATCCCGTTGTAAAGGCATCAAGGTATGATTCAGGTTTACTGCTGTTAAAGTTTGTTTCTGCCGTAGCTCTTTCCAGAAAAGCTTTCATCAATGAATTCTGGGTATTAAACCCTTCATAAATCATCCGGCTGTTGAAGTCCAATTGGTTGGTAAGTCCGAATCCAAACTGAAAACCTAACCATCCCGATTCCTTCAATACATTGGCTTCGTTAAAGGCAAATACAAACCCAATGTTGCTAAGTCCAAAATTGTACATTATATCTTCTTCAGTGTTCCCAAGAAATGATGATTGCACTTTTGTAAAATTCAGACTAGGGGTTATGGTAATCTCATTGGAGCGGTAAATGGCAATGCCTGCCGGATTGGTTGAAAGTGTTGAAAAGTCGCCTCCGAGGGCACTAAAAGCTCCACCTGTGCTTATAAATCTTGCTGTTCCTACCGGGGAAAGCATTGAAAACCTTAATGCATCTGTTTCGTTTTGAGCAGAAACCTGCAAAATAACAAAGGCGAGAAAAAAACCTGTTAAAAACAATTTTTTCATATATGTAGATTATTTAAAGGTGTATGTTTATACTTTTTTAGTCTCAAAGTAAATCTATTTCAATAAAAAAAACTCTGGGTAATTCTTACCTTAATACTACCTGATCCTTCCTGAACCCTGATTGCCAGATGAGTTGCCACCCGATGATCGTGATGATCCTCCACCGCTGTCGCTATTACCCGAAGAAGATGATGGCGTAGAAGAACGTGGTGGGGGGGAGTAGGATTCTCCTGAACTTCTGGGTGGAGCTGCCTGCGGTCTTGATTCAGGTTGCCTTTGTGGTGCAGCTTGCGGTCTTGATTCTGGCTGTCGCTGGGGTGCGGCCTGTGGTCGCTGTTGTGGTGCACTTCTTTCAGGCACTGCCATTGGGCGTTGTTCCGGAGCTTGCCGTTGTGGTGTTGCTTGCGGGCGCTGCTCCGGAGCTTGCCGTTGAGGAGTAGACTCTGGTCTTGCTTGTTCGGGTCGTGGTGTATTTACTTCGGGCCTTAGTGGAGCCTGGCGTTGATGGGTAGTTTCAGGTCTGTCTGCCGGGCGGCGATACTCCTGATTAGAACGGGGCTGTTGCTGGCTTGGAGATGTATACGTTCTGGTTCTTTCCTGATTTGGATTTGCATTGGCTGGTTGAGCTCCTTCCTGGTTAGGCCGTGCATATCGCGGTGTCTGTTGTTGGCCTTGCTGAGGTCTTTCAGGACGAACAAAATCCTCAGGATTTCTTCTGGGCTCAAATCTTTCAGGGCTCCTTGAAGGTTGCGATGTTCGGTTATCCTGATCAACATTACCCATATTTTCTCTTTCTCTGCCAGCAAGTTGTTCCCTGCCCGAAATATCTCGGGTTTCGGCGGTTAAATTGCCATCGCCTATACGTCTGCCTTCGTTGCCAGAGTCGGTAATCCGGGTATTTCTATCTATCGTCCCGGCAGTACGCACTCTTTCGCCCGTGTTGATGCTGTTTGGATTGGTGCCGTATCTTCCTCCTGCACCTGAAATGCCTGGAACACCTGCGGGAGAACCCTCGCCAGCTTTGGTACCTGAATCCCGATATCTTCCGGCAGCACGGGTGTTGAAACCGGTAAAGGATTCGGTGGGCCGGCGTGCGCCATAAACATAACGTTCAGTAGAAGGGTAGTACCATTGCGATGGATTGGCGCCATACCAGTAGCGATCATGATATCCCGCCCAGTAACCATATTGATGACCAGCCCAATAGCTTCCCCATGGACTTCCATAGCCCCAGCCATAGCCATAATGGGCCCAACCCCAGGGGCGATAGCCCCAACTATAATATGAAGGCCATCCAAATGACCAGAAAGGGTCGTAGCCGATGTAGATACTCGAACCGTAAAAGAAGGGATCGTAATTATACCAGTATATGTCGCTAAACAAAGGATCGTAATAACCGAAGGTTGCCCAATTTCGGTGGAATCGCCTTATACGGGATGAAAAGTAATAATCCTGGTACATGGCATCTGCAAAATACTGGTTTGTTATGTATGTATTTCCCGAAGGGTCTGAATAATATTCAGATTGCGAATTTTGTGCCTCATTATTTGAGTTGTATGCCTCGGGTGCAGGCGCTTGTTGATTGGTTGAAGGTGCTATAGCCTGAACATGGTCTGGACTGGCTGTGAGTGCATTTTCAGCTAATTTTGCTGCCTGTGCCCGACTGAAATAGATGTCGTCGTGAACCGCGGTAGTAGTTTGCGAAGTGGAGCAGGCAGAAAAAACAAGCAGTAACAGTCCGCTTAGTTTGGTTAGAGTTTTCATAATAGGTTCCTCCATGTGATTTTATAAGGTAGTTGTGTAAATTCTTTGCTGTAGGATTTGAAAGTTAGTTGCCAATATTTGCGTAAATTTGCCGCGTTATTATCACATATAAATTTATCAAATTTTATACCAACTAACCACTATGGCTAAAGATTTTTCAACCCGGGAGGAAAATTATTCGAAATGGTACAACGACATTGTTCAAAGGGCCGATTTGGCTGAAAATTCAGCCGTAAGGGGCTGCATGGTTATAAAACCATACGGTTATGCTATATGGGAAGCTATGCAATCTACCCTTGACAAAATGTTTAAAGATACCGGACATTCGAATGCTTATTTCCCAATTTTCATACCAAAATCCTTTTTTAGCAAAGAGGCCAGTCATGTCGAAGGTTTTGCTAAGGAATGTGCTGTGGTCACCCATTATCGTTTAAAGAATGACCCTGATGGAAAAGGTGTGGTTGTTGATGAGGAAGCCAAACTGGATGAAGAGTTGATCATTAGACCAACATCCGAAACCATTATTTGGGATACCTACCGCAACTGGATTCAGTCTTATCGTGATCTTCCCATATTGGTTAATCAGTGGGCTAATGTTGTTAGATGGGAGATGCGTACAAGAATGTTTCTTCGTACAGCAGAGTTTTTATGGCAGGAAGGACATACTGCTCATGCAACACAGGAAGAAGCTTTGGAAGAAACCCGCAGGATGCTTGATGTTTACGCCGATTTTGCTGAAAATTTTATGGCTATTCCGGTGTTAAAGGGGGTAAAATCGGCCAATGAACGTTTTGCTGGCGCCATCGATACCTATTGTATTGAGGCGCTTATGCAGGATGGCAAGGCACTCCAGGCAGGGACATCGCATTTCCTGGGCCAAAATTTTGCCAAAGCTTTTGATGTGAAGTTTGCCAGTAACGAAGGAAAACTTGAATATGTTTGGGCTACATCATGGGGAGTATCCACCAGGCTTATTGGAGCGCTGATAATGGCACACTCTGACGATAACGGCCTGGTTTTGCCTCCCAAGCTTGCGCCAGTTCAGGTTGTTATTATCCCGATTTATAAAAATGATGAGCAATACAACATCGTTTGCGCAAAAGCAAAGGAAATAAGTGAGAATCTGAAGGCTGCCGGGATAAGAGTAAAACTTGATGACCGTGATACCCAAAAACCAGGCTGGAAGTTCAATGAATATGAATTTAAGGGAGTTCCATTGCGAATTGCACTTGGGCCGCGAGATGTTGAAAACAATACTATTGAAATGGCCCGGAGAGATACTCTTGAAAAATCCATCTATCAACAGGCCGATTTGGTAAATAAGGTTCAGCACCTGTTGGAAAGTATTCAGGGAAATCTTTTCCATAAGGCACTGTCCTTCCGCGAGTCTAAAACCTTTTGGGCTGATACCTGGGATGAATTTAACCGCTTACTGGATGAACAAGGGGGCCTTATTTATGCCCATTGGGATGGCACTACTGAAACAGAGCAAAAAATAAAAGAATTAACCAAAGCTACTATCAGGTGTATCCCAATAAATAACAAAAATGAAGAAGGTAGGTGCATCCTTACAGGTCAGCCATCTGCTCAAAGAGTAGTTTTTGCAAGGGCTTACTAAAATTAAGCTATGGCAAATAAATTGTGGCAAAATAATTGTTTTGAAATATAGAGACCATTTTCGCTACTTTTATAGAAACCATTCGAAAAAATCTGAATATACTAATTAAACACTATGAAGAAAGCCTGCCATATCATACTATTGATCCTTCTTACGGGAGCTATGTCAACAGGTTACTCTCAACCCCCCAGGTCTTATGTAAATCAAGACCCTAAAGTTGATCAGCTTGTCAATCTGTTCAGGCAGCAAAACCTGACCAGAGGGATGCAGGGATTCAGGGTGCAAATATTCACTGCTTCAGGCAACAGGTCGAAGCTATTGACTGAAAGGCAAGAAACTGATTTTAATGCACTCTATCCCGGAGTCAGGTCATATATTACATACAGTGAGCCCTATTTCAGGTTGCGGGTAGGCGATTTTCGTACACGCATGGAAGCTGAAAGATTCAGAAACCAGGTTTCGTCAAGGTACATAGTGGCAATTGTAGTTCCCGACCGGATTAATTTCCCACGTCTTGCTGAAACTACCGAAGCAGGAATTATTTTTCCATCAAATTTTCAGGAATAACGCTACCATAGAGGCTCCACCGAAATAATGTTTTTTAAAGCGGGGTTAAACCAGGCTAAGTCATTAGTTCATTGCATTCCTATTGACTAATCCGGGATAATAAAAAAGGCTGCGACACAACAAGGGTCACAGCCTTTTTTATAATCGATAAAGAAATATTTAGTTGCGATCTATAGCATTAAGGTCTTCATAAGCAACTTTGAGCCTGTCGCGCATAGTTTCTTCACCTTTTCTAAGCCAAACCCTTGGGTCGTAGTATTTTTTGTTGGGTTTGTCATCGCCTTCTGGATTGCCGATTTGCCCTTGTAAGTAGCCTTCATTCTTAGCATAAAAATTCTTCACACCTTCCCAGAAAGCCCACTGAGTATCAGTATCAATATTCATTTTAATAACCCCGTAAGAAATTGCTTCTCTGATTTCTTCTCTTGATGAGCCACTGCCACCATGGAATACAAAATTCACTGGTTTGGGTTGGGTATTGAATTTCTTTTCAATGAATTTCTGTGAATTGTCAAGAATTTTAGGCTCCAGTTTTACATTGCCAGGTTTGTAAACTCCGTGAACATTACCAAAAGATGCCGCTATTGTGAAGTTGTTGGAGATTTTACTCAATGCTTCATACATTTTGGCAACCTCTTCGGGTTGGGTATAAAGTTTTGAACTGTCAACACCGGTATTGTCAACCCCATCTTCTTCACCACCTGTAACACCGAGTTCAATCTCGAGAGTCATCCCGATTTTGCTCATCCTTTCTAGATATTTTTTGCAAATTTCGATGTTTTCGTCAAGTGGTTCTTCCGACAAGTCGAGCATGTGCGAAGAAAAAAGCGGCTTGCCAAATTGCTTAAAGTTTTCTTCAGATGCGCTAAGGAGTCCGTCAATCCAAGGAAGGAGTTTTTTTGCTGCATGGTCGGTATGTAATACTACCCTTACACCATAAAGTGCAGCCACGAGCTCAATATGTTTTGCACCGGCAATACCTCCGGCCAAGGCTGCTCTTTGATTTTCGTTCGATAAGGTTTTGCCTGCCCAAAACTGAGCACCACCGTTAGAGAACTGAATAATAACAGGGGAATTAACATCGCGTGCTGCTTCCAGAACAGAATTTACGGTATTGGTACTTGTTACATTCACTGCCGGTAAAGCAAAATGGTTTGCCTTAGCTATTCTGAAAAGTTCCTGAAGCTGGTCTCCGGTTACAATACCCGGCTGAATGTCTTTCATTAAGTTTGCTGCCATCGTTTTGGAATTAAAATTTGTAAATAATTAAGGTTAGATGTTCTTTTTTTAGTTTTCGGAGTGCTTTTTTTCCGGCATCAAAATTACACAATTTGAACTACAATGCAATTCAGGAACCCATCTTAATTCCCTGGGGTAATCGATTTCAAACAGATGTTTTTATGTACATGATGCCTTTAAATGATTGTTTATCAGCAAGAAATAAGATTAATAAAACTTTTTGGAATGAAATATTAGTTTCTGTTTATTTTTTCTAACTTTCACATTGGAAACAAAACATCAATACCCTGGGGGTCATCCTATGCCAAAAGTATTAATCGTTGACGACGATATTAATTTCTGCCAAATCTTAAAATCATATTTAACCAGAAAAGGATACGAAGCCTTTGATGCTTACAGTTATTCTGATGCATTTAAACAGTTTCAGGCTGATAGTTTCGAAATTGTGCTCACCGACTTTCGCCTTCCAGACAGCAATGGGCTTGAATTGTTGAAAGAAATTAAGAACTCTGGCAAAAAATCAGCTGTAATTATTATGACCGCGTATGCTGATATCAGAATGGCTGTTAAGGCTATCAAAATGGGTGCATACGAGTATGTTACCAAACCGGTCAATCCCGAAGAAATTTTGATGTATATGAAAAAGGCCTTGGATGTCCCGGATGGGATTCAGCCCGAAGATATACATTCCCGCAGTCATACTGCCCATTACCATGAAAAAATTGAATATGTTTATGCATCGAGCCGTGAGGCAAAATCTATTCACGAATATATTGATGTAGTGGCACCTACTGATATGTCGGTAATAATTCAGGGTGAAAGTGGAACCGGAAAGGAATACATTGCCAGGAAGATACATGAAAAGAGCAAAAGGAGTACATTCCCTTTTGTAGCTATTGATTGCGGATCATTATCGAAGGAACTTGCCGGAAGTGAGTTTTTTGGCCATATCAAAGGTTCTTTTACCGGCGCTTTAAACGACAAAATCGGGCAATTTGAGGCTGCAAACAAGGGTACCCTTTTTCTGGATGAAATCGGAAACCTGTCCTATGATGTACAGGTTAAATTGCTTAGGGCCATTCAGGAAAGAAAAATCAGGAAAATTGGCAGCAATAAAGATATTTCGGTAGATGTAAGGCTTATAACCGCAACCAATGAAGACCTGAGGGATGCAGTCAGAAGGGGAGCTTTCAGAGAAGATCTTTATCACAGGCTGAACGAGTTTTCGGTGTATGTGCCCCCAATGCGCGACCGTAAAACTGATATTGAGGAGTTTGTCTGGTTTTTTCTGGGAAAGGCTAACAAGGAACTGGAGAAAAATATTGTCGATGTGCCATCGGAAATGATGGAGTCTTTCCTTTCTTATCCCTGGCCTGGTAATATAAGGGAGATAAGAAATGTAATCAGAAGAGCTGTATTGCTTTCGAAAGGTCGGTCATTACAAATAGAATCTCTCCCACGCGAAGTTATTGGTTCAACTGTATGGAAAACTGAAATAGAATTGCAAAATGGCACAGACCTTAAAAGTTATACTGGTAAAACTGAAAAAGAGGTAATTCTGACTACACTTCAGAAAGTAAATTTCAATAAATCAAAGGCTGCCAAGGTGTTGAATATAGATAGGAAAACGCTCTACAATAAACTCAGATTGTACGGAATTGAGTTTAATCCGGAATAGTCATTAAGATTTTAGCAAACTAATTTCTGTAATCTGAAAATACAACTGGCAAATCTGTATTTAGTGATTGATTAAATGCATTTTTGGGGAAAGATTCCCGTTTATCCACATATTTTTGTGGAGAAAAATACCCACAAATGAAAATGAGTACCTTTTTTAATTATTCCATGCTTGAATAGTTGGCCTTTAACTAACAGATATACAAATGTATAGCTGGTTGTTCTAAAATAATGACAGATTCGGCACGTTTTTTTCAATAAATAAAGACAAAATCAGAATTCCCCCTAATTACATAAATTTCCCTTTTGTTTTCCTAGTGCCGGCAGTTCCCCGCTGCCGGCTTCTTCATTTATAATCAGCAATGGAAATGAAAACAAAGCAGCCAAACAATAAATTTTGCCGGCTGCTAAGTATTAATCTGAAAGCTATTTTTTTTTAAACCCAAATTTTTCTTTGCGGGGTTAAACCCGGCTAAGTCATTAGTTCATTGCATTCCTAATGACTAATCCGGCTTAAATTTTATTTCGTTCTGTAAGGGAGAGTTCTGTGAAAAACATGGCGCAAAATATCTTCGTCAGCTTTGGTAAATTCAATGTTGCGGCGTGCATATACTTTTTTGGCAACTTCTATAGACTTGTCAATATTGTGGGTTGAAAAACCTGCCGCCCCTCCCCAGGAGAAGGATGGCATAAAGTTTCTCATAAATCCAGCGCCAAATACCTGAGCTCCAACTCCAACTACGGTTCCTGTATTGAACATTGTATTAATGGCGCATTTTGTGTGGTCGCCCATAAATGTGCCGCAGAATTGAAGGTCTGTTTTTACAAAACTTTCTTCCTGGTAGTCCCAAAGTCTCACATTTTCATAACTGTTTTTAAGGTTTGATGTATTGGTATCTGCCCCAAGATTGCACCATTCACCAATAACGCTATGCCCCAAAAATCCGTCATGAGACTTGTTGGAATAACCGAAAATAATCGAATTGGTCACTTCACCGCCTACTTTGCAGTGAGGCCCAATCACTGTTTCTCCATATATTTTAGCCCCCATCTTGATATGCGAACCTTCTCCAACCGATAATGGGCCCCGGAGCATAGAACCATCCATTATAACTGCGTTTTTGCCAATATAGACCGGTCCTTCAACGGCATTTATGTATACATGTTCGAGTATTGCACCTTCTTCAATAAACACATTTTGATTTTCAGTAACCTTTACATGACCCGGAATGGGTTGGGATTTTCTGCCTTTGGTAATAAGTTCAAAGTCTGCAAGAAGGGCACCTTTATTGAGTTCAAGAATATTCCAAAGGTTGTTGAGCTTTAAAACAGGATTTTTGGTTTGAAGAGGGCTTATAGAGTCCAGTAAATCCCAGTCAAGGTTGCCGATATCTTCGTCTTTCAGCCTCAGGCCGATAATAGTTTCGCCTGTTATTAAAGTCTGATTGGGTGCCAGCTGGTGCAATTCATCAATCAATCGCTGATTGGGTAATATACTACTGTTAATAAGAATATTATCGGCTTTTTTCACAACAGGGTATTTTATACTCAGATATTCTTCAGTTAAAGTAGAAGTTTGAGTATTAAGCATTCTTTCCCACTTTTCGCGAATGGTTAAGATTCCGATACGGATGTCTGCAATAGGCCGGGTAAAGGTAAACGGAAGCAAATGATTGCGGGTCTGATCTCCGAAAAGGATATAGTTCATTGGGTAAGTCTTTTGGTTAGTCAATCCATTTACACAAGTGACTAAAGGTAGGAAATTTTTAAAAAAAAAGCCCTTTTTGCAAAGGGCTTTTCATTGAAATATTTTCGATGTTATTTCTTGATATGCTTCTGGTATTTCGATTTGAATTTGTCAATTCTACCGGCAGTGTCAACAAGTTGTTGTTTGCCTGTATAGAATGGATGCGAAGTGTGAGAAATATCAAGTTTCACTACGGGGTATTCTTTTCCGTCTTCCCAAACGGCAGTTTCTTTTGTATTAGCTGTTGAACGCGTAAGAAATGAATACTCGTTCGACATATCCTTGAAAATAACTAAGCGGTAGTTGCTGGGATGGATATCTTTTTTCATCACTCAAATAGTTTATAATAACTGGCCTGTTGAATTATATCTTTAGTTTACTTTTTGCAGGGCGATTTCTGAAATTTTAGATGGCTAATTTTCAGGAGTGCAAAGATACAATTAAAAACATAAGTACCAAAAGCTTTTTTAAAATTAATCGTCGAGTTTGTGCACCACAAGCCCTGACCGAAGTTTGGGTTCAAACCAAGTTGTTTTTGGGGGCATTATGTTGCCAGAATCAGCAATGTCGATGAGTTGTTGCATAGTAACAGGATATAATGCAAATGCTACTGCCATTTCACTACTATCGACACGTTTTTTTAATTCATTTAATCCCCTGATACCGCCAACAAAGTCAATCCTGTTATCAGTTCGAAGATTTTTAATGCCCAGGATATGGTCCAGAACGTGATGTGAAAGAATCGTAACATCAAGAACACCAATAGGATTGCTGTCATCGTAGGTGTTTTCGCGGGCATTCAGTTCGTACCAGTTCCCCTGGAGATACATTGAAAAGTTGTGAAGCCTTTTGGGTTTGTATTGTTGTTCGTAGCGAGGTATTATTTCAAAAACCTGAGCCAGCCGGGCCAAAAATTCATCTTTTGTAAGGCCATTAAGGTCCTTAACTACCCGATTGTAATCAATAATGGTTAGCTGATTGTCGGGGAATAATACCGCCATAAAGAAATTGTACTCTTCTTTGCCGGTATGATTGGGGTTTGCTTTCCTTTTTTCATTTCCCACCAGGGCTGCGGCAGCGGTGCGATGATGGCCATCGGCAACATAAAATGATGGCACTTTTGCAAAATGATATTGAATTTGACGAATTACTTCAGGTTTATCAATTACCCATAGTTTGTGTCCAAAACCATCATCAGCAACGAAATTGTAAATGGGCTGGTGTCTGGTTATTTCGTCTACTATCCGGTCGATCTCATCAAGGGCAGGAAAAGAAAAGAAAACTGGTTCGGCATTGGCGTTGGTAACCCTGACATGCTTCATGCGGTCTTCCTCTTTGTCGGGCCGGGTAAGTTCATGTTTTTTGATGTTGTTTTGCAAATAATCTTCAACTGCGGCGCATCCAACAATACCATACTGAATTTTTTCGTCCCATGTTTGGGCATAAATATAATAGTAGGGTTGGGGGTCCTGAACTAACCAACCATTATTAATAAACCGATCGAAATTTTCTTTTGCTTTGTCATAAACTGTTTGTGAATAGAGTTGAGTGTTCTCATCCAATTCAATTTCGGGTTTAACGACTCTGAGAAAACTGTAAGGGTTGCCGTGGGCTTCGATTCGTGCCTCGGCTGAGTCAAGTACATCGTAGGGGCGTGATGCCAGTTGAGCGACAATTTCTCCCGGCGGACGAAGCCCTTTAAAGGGTCTTAATACGGCCATAAATTTATTTTATTAATGTGTAATGATAAATTGTTTGATTATGGGTATAGAAATAGCCGGAAACTTAGTACTACCTTTTAACAGCAAGCATTTATCGTTTCCGGTTATGGCGATTAATAACTATTTATTTACCTGGAAGGTTTTATCTCCCTTTTCGAAGAAGTCAACAATCTGACGGGCAGCAGCAATGCCGGCGTTGATGTTGGCTTCTTCAGTTTGTGCACCCATTTTCTTGGCAGAAAAAACATAGCGTCCGGCATATTTTTCGGCAAGAACGGCTTGGCAATCGGGCACAAGGTCAGAAAGATAACTGAAGTCTTTTCTTTCTTCATACATTTTAAGCAACCCTTCTTCATCAATTACTTCCTTTCGGGCAGTATTAACCAGTGTTGCCCCTTTGGGCATTTTTGAAAGCAATCCAAATCCGATGGATTTTTTCGTTTTTTCGTTGGCAGGGATATGAAGGGAAATATACTGGCATTTTGAATATAACTCTTCAGCTGCAGCAACAGGTATTACACCATCTTTCTGTATATCTTCGTTTTTAACAAAGGGGTCGAAGGCATAAACAGTCATTCCGAAACCTTTTGCGATAAGGGCAACATACTTTCCTACGTTTCCATAAGCATGTATCCCAATGGTTTTATCTCTTAGTTCAGTGCCCGATGCACCATTGAACGCTTTACGGATATTGAAAAGCATCATCCCAAAGGCCAGCTCGGCAACGGCATTTGAGTTCTGGCCGGGGGTGTTCATGGCAACTACCCCATTTTCGGTACACGCCTTAAGGTCTATATTGTCATATCCAGCACCCGCACGAACCACAATCTTAAGGTTCTTGCCTGCTTTGACTACATCAGCGGTAACTTCATCGCTTCTGATAATAAGACCATCGGCCGCAGCAACGGCATTGATCAGATGCGATGGGTCGGGATATTTCTCGAGCATAATGGTTTCGTAACCAGCCGCGTTGAATACTTTTTTAATGCCTTCTACTGCAATGGGCGCAAAAGGTTTGTCGGTTGCAACTAATACTTTCTTCATGATGAAAAATGTTTTTGGGTTATAACCAGAGGCAGAAAGATATTCTACCTCTGGTATTAAATTGTTTTCCTTGTTTTAAAAAGACGGTGCAGGACTGCTACTTTTTATTCTTTTGCTCGAATTCCTGCATGGCATCAATAAGTGCCTGAACGCTTTCTTTGGGCATGGCATTGTAAATTGAAGCCCTGAAACCACCCACAGAACGGTGTCCCTTTAAGCCTACTAATCCTTTTGAAGATGCAAAGGATTGGAAATCAGCTTCAAGGTCTTTATAGTTTTCATTCATTACAAAGCAAACATTCATAATAGAGCGTGAATCTTTTTCGGCAGTACCAACAAATAGTTCATTACGGTCTATTTCATCGTAAAGAATTTTGGCTTTTGCTTCATTTATTTCCTGCATTTTCCCTACTCCACCAAGCTTTTTGAGCCAGCGCAACGTTTCCATCACAGTGTAAATGGGAAGACAGGGAGGGGTATTAAACATTGACCCTTCCTTAATGTGTGTTGTATAATCAAGCATAGTAGGAATGGGGCGGCCTGATTTACCCAGAACATCTTCGCGCACCACTACCATTGTTACACCGGCAGGTCCAAGATTTTTTTGTGCACCGGCATAAATAATTGCGTACTTGGATACATCAACAGGACGGCTGAAAATATCGGATGACATGTCGGCTACCATAGGAATGGGAGAGTTGAAATCTTCCTTGATTTCAGTTCCATAAATAGTGTTGTTAGATGTAATATGGAAATAGTCGCAGTCTGAAGGAATGGTAAAGCCTTTGGGTATATAGTTGAAGTTTTTGTCGCTGCTTGAAGCTACTGTAACCACTTCGCCAAAGAATTTGGCCTCCTTTGCCGCTTTTTTTGCCCATACGCCGGTTTCGAGATAAGCTGCTTTTTTATTTAAAAGGTTATAGGGAACCATACAAAACTGCAAACTTGCTCCACCACCCAGGCAAAGCACATGGTAGCCATCTGGTACATTGAGCAACTCTTTGAAAAGAGCCACTGTTTCATCCATCACAGCCTGAAATTCTTTTCCTCTGTGCGAAATCTCCATAACTGATAGGCCTGATCCATTAAGGTCTCTAACTGCTTTTGCAGTGTTCTCAATAACTTCGGGCGCCAAAATTGATGGTCCTGCACTAAAATTGTGTTTCTTCATTGTGGTTAGATTTAGTTGGTTAGCAATCGATTGTTGAGTTTTAATTCTTGAATTTGTCAAATTGTGGGTTTGCTAAGCGTAGAAATTGAAACTGTTTTGCGATAAATTGTTAAATTTCACAAACAGCTCAAGCATAAAGCATTATCTATCTATAAGTTCAAAACGTTTTACGGGCAAAATTGAGAAATTTATCAGTATGAAAAAAGATTTTCGGGATAAATATTTTAAATGCTGAAAAGAATGATTAACCAGGTGGATTTAATGGCCTTTGGGTTGGTCGGCGACGCGGATTCCGGGCATCAACATCTTTAATAAAAGCCCATTTTCCCTCTTCAAAAACAAATCCGTCAAAAACATTGGTTTCAGGTACATAGAACTGGTAGTTTCCCTGAAGAAAACTTTGGCTGGGCACCATACGGTCGAAAATAATCATATCGCGTGGCCGTTTCCCTGGCTCAACGGGTTGGGATTCGTAGCGCATAGTCATTGAAACCCTGGCTGAATATTCAAAAATAATGCGTTTATGGCGATTGCTTTCAAATTTAAAAACCGGACGGCCAAAACCAGGTCTTCCTTTGGTAACAACCTTAACGGGTTCAATGATACGTTTACGAGTGAAAGGGTTGTCGCCGCGCCAGCCCAGCAAAATGTAATGATCGGTACGACGGTATCGTTTATGAATCAATTGGGTATAGTAAGCACCGTACCAGTTGCCGGAGTCCAGTGTTTCGAATTGTGGCTTGTCAAGGATTGGTGCTATATCGGTCAGGGGATATACATAATACTCCTGTCGTGATGGTTTTGATTGAAAAAAACCAAAGTACTCGAACTGACTGTTGGCAAGGGGCACATACCATGTTATAATTCTGAAAGATCCGTCGGGGGAGCGCAATCTTGAAACTGTGGTTAACGAATCGAAAGGGTAATCCATTGATGCCGGTTCCTTGAGTGCCTTCCCCAACAAGGCTTTAAATTCGAGGTTCAGGGCGAGCCGTTCAAAATCGTTCTGGTATTCAATCATTCGCCTGGCCATTTGTTTTAGGCTGTCTTCGTAAATCCTGTACTGTTGTGCATTGGCGAATAGATCATTGCTACATAGAAAAGCCATGATAAAAACCAAAAAGAACCTATATTTCATCCGTAAATAATTTTTGAATTAAGTTAGGGTGGAACTCACATGATGAATTATTATCCATCGTTATGCTTAACAATTCATATCTGTTTCATAAATTTCATTCAGATAAAGCCAGATTTTGATTATTAATACTTCAGTTTCCTAATTATCTAACTTTGCATTTACAAGGTTTAAGTTCATGAAAACAGAACATCCCTTGGTTTGCAAATATAGTTAACCTGAATAACACGGAGAAAATCAGACAGGATTTATGCCACTCTCATTGGAAAAAAGAATAAAGGCCTTTAAAAAAGCAGTAATTATTGTGCATGAAGTTTTGGATGCTGTTGAAGAAGAAAGCCTTACAGGTGCCGGCAAACAGCTATACAACGAAATGAATTCAAGTTATCTGAGAAATCCCTGGTTTGTTAAAGAAAACGTCGTTTCGGCTTTCAGGGAAATAGCCAGCATGCTGGATGAAGATTCTTTGAACTCCTGGCTTTCAGGATACAATCCGGATAGTTTTGAGCCTGTTAAAATCAAAACTGTGGGTGTGATTATGGCGGGAAATATCCCATTTGTGGGATTTCATGACATGCTTTGTGTTTTGCTTTCGGGTCATAAATTTTTGGGAAAATTGTCATCGAACGATAAATTCCTGCCGGTTTGCTTTGCCAATATTTTGTGTGAGGTTGAACCCCGGTTTAAGGAACTGATTGTATTTTCGGATGCCACTATTAGCGGTTTTGATGCCATTATTGCTACTGGCAGTAACAATTCAGCACGATATTTTGAGTATTATTTTGGTCGCTATCCCAATATTATCAGGAAAAACAGAAACAGTATAGCTATTTTGTCAGGAGATGAAACAGCCGACGACCTGAAGAATCTGGCCGATGATGTTTTTTTGTATTTCGGCCTTGGGTGCCGCAATGTATCCATGATAATGATTCCGGAAGGTTACGATTTCGAGTACATGTTAAGGTATTTTGAAAATTACTCTCACCTGAGAGATCATCATAAGTATTATAATAATTATGAATACCAGAAGGCTGTGATTCTTGTGAATGGAATACATCACCTTGATAATGGATTTTTATTGCTAAAAGAGGAAAAAAACCTAAGTTCGCCCATTGCCATGCTTTTTTATCAGTATTATAAAGATATAGAGCAAGTTAAGGATTTTCTTGCTAATATGAATGGTCAGATACAATGTGTTGTATCGACTATGAAAGAGTCTGTGTCCGGAATATCATGGGTTTTACCAGGTGAAGCGCAAAAGCCAAAACCATCTGATTTTGCTGATGGAATAGATACTCTTAAATTTCTTTTTAGTCTCTAAAATTATTGGTTAACCCAAGTTTGTCTTTAGCCGTTTTTTCTTATAACCGTTATTAGAAAACTATATTCTTAAGTAATTGATTATGTGACTTCTATTTTGACAAATCGCCAAAGAAATACCAATATTTGTAATAATAGTTGCTTACAAATTAAGTTTTTCTAAAGCGGGGTTAAACCCGGCTTAGTCATTAGTTCATTGCATTCCTAATGACTAATCCGGGTTTAAGGCAATGGGATTGATTTTACGGATTTCTGAATATCCGGGAAACAGAAATTGGATTTCCGTCGTTTGTTATTCCTTCAAGTTCAATTTTCAGGAAGGGGGGGATTTTAGTTATGGGCAATCTGATGGCAAAAACGCCCCCGGACGGAAGAGTAATATCCGGTCTCCAAAAAATAGTCTGAACATAATTATTAAAATTATCAGATATTTCATCCAATGCGACATGCTCCAGGCTGAATGTAGCCGGAATATGGTATCCATTAATAACATACCTGAGGATATTGATTTCGGGTTCATCTCCTCGTCTGGAAAAAGCCACAATAGCTCCGCTTACGGCCTTTGCTCCAAAAATAGCAGAACTTGATCCCTTGTAGATTTCAATATGTGATATTTCATTAACTTGGATTTGTAAAAACTGTCGGCTCGAAAACTGAATCCCATCAACAGTAATATATGGTTCGGAAGCGAAAAAAAGGCTGTTGATACCCCTTATGGTTATTTCATTTCCATCTACATTTATGCCTGATGCTCTTCTTCTGAGAAGGTCTCTCATATCCAGGGAAGGAAGGTCAGTTTCTCTTATATAGATTATCTGGTCGGGGTTGCCGATAGAGGCAAATTTCTGTCTTTCGCCAATGGCAGTAATACGATTGTTTATTGGCTGGGTCTTTTTTAACATCGGCTCCCTTTTTCCTCTTGCACCCACAGGCAATTTTCTTGAATCTATACCTGCTTTCATTTGTTCCGGATCAAATCGATAGGGAAACAATTCAACAGTTTCAGGAATACTTTTATTGATGCCACGAATGGTGATTTCTGTCTCAAAACTTCCTTCTTCCTTTAATCCCCTGAAGTGAAAACGTCCTTCAGGGTCAGTCATTGCAGAGATAATGCCAATTGTTTCTCCAATTCTCATACTTACATCAAAATAAATATTACCAAGTGCTTTGGATCTTTGTGTAGCCAGGATAATACCATCCAGCTCAAAACCTTTTTCACGGGTGTAAGCATTGTCAGCAGAGACCATTATTAATGATTTTTCAGGAGAAACCCTTTCCCATCTGGTGGTAAGCATTAATAAATCAGAATATTTTTCGCTCATAGCGCCCGAGACATATTCAATCGGTTGCTGGATTGGATCATTAAGATCAGATTCCAGCAACAGATAACTTAGAATGTTGGTTTTGCCTGGCATAAAATGCTCATCTGATGATGTAACTGAAAAGGACAAGGAGATTGGGTTGATAAGCGTATCGCCCGTCAAAATAATTACAATGGGATTTTCCCCCTCAGGAAGATTAAGCGAAAGGTTGATATCAGGAATTGATTGTGGTTGCCAGAAAAACAATCTTTCCGCAATCAATGCTCCTTGTTGATTAAATAATGATGCTACCATAATACCTGGGATGGCTTCGCCGGGTTCGATTTTAATTGTTGATGGTAACCCAGAATTAATTTCAACCTTTTTAATCACCTTCCCCCTGGAGTGGATGACCAGGTAAGATTTTTCAAATGCCTGCTGTTCAGATATATTTGGCAAAGGTTTTTCAATCATTATGTATATGCCAGTTTGCGTGGCATTAACCTTTAACTTTTGACCCTGGGTTAAAATGTTTCTGATGGGGATTCTCCGTTGTTTTCCATCCGGAAATTTTACCCTTAACTGATATTTAATTCCAGGCATTGGTGTAAATATAAATTCTCCACGACCCCGATGAACTGTTTTTATTCCTGAAATTTCAGTTCCATCCGAACTTTGCAGAATACCTTCAACTTCGATACCCTCTCCTAATGCATTTGAAGCAAAAAAAGCTACCCTGTTTTCGATGCCATGCAAAAGAATTCGTGACTCGGGAAATAATTCAAACTTGTATTTTTCTGTGGCCCGGGTAAGGTTTTTGTTAAATCGCCTATTGTTCCGTATATCAGTTCTGAATAGGTTCGATTCAAATCCTGGGTTTGAAATGTGAATTTGCCTTTCGTAAATGAAGTCATTTCCAAAATTTAGCATCCACAACGTATAGGCTCTTAGTAAATAATTCCCCTGTGGCAATGAGTCTGGAAGTTGATATTCTCCTTGAGTTGTACCTCTTTCCAGTTTGTGGATTTTCCTGTCAACAACATTGCCATTAAGGTTAAATAATTCAGTATAAAGTGTGGTTTCAACAGTATCGGGTTTGTGAAAGGTGGCATCAACAACAAATGCCCGAAACCAAATTATATCCCCGGCATAATATTCTTGTTTGTCAAGGTGAAGGTAAACTTTTTGCTGAAGGGAGTCCGAAGCATTTACCCCTAAAGAATAAGTGGTAAGCATGACAATTAGTGTAATCAATTGTCCATGATAAGATATAGCGATTTGATGTTTATTTTTTTTCAAGGGGCCTTGATTTTGGGTTCCGACTAAAGGCCAATCGGAATATTGATAAAAAACGGATTAGGCATACCTATTGTTTCAAAGAAGCCTCTTTCTTTTCTTTTTTTCTTCTCAACAATTCTTTTTCAATAAGAAGTAACTCGCGGGAAGTTTGACCTTTTACCGATGAGTTTTCCTGTGCCCTTCTGAGAAGATATGGAATTGCCAGTTTAATGGGGCCATATGGCACATACTTGCTTACATTGTATCCTGCCTTTGAAAGGTTGTAGCTGATGTGATCGCTCATGCCCAAAAGTTGCGAAAAGTGTATGCGGGGATGGTTATTTGGCAGGTTGTTTATCTCCATACTATGAATTGCATGGCGGCAGCTATCTTCATTATGAGTGCCAAGGCATACAGCAACATGGTCAATTTTTTCTATACAGAACCGCAAAGCTTCGTTAAACGCCTTATCTGTCGATTCCTTATCTGGGTAAACAGGCGATTTATATCCCAACTTCTGAGCCCTTTGCCATTCCTTTTCCATATATGCCCCCCTTACGAGTTTGTATCCGGGCACATATCCATCTTTTATTGCAGTTTTGGTTAATTCATTAAGGTAAAACAACTTATCTGTCCGGTAAAGTTGCAGTGTATGAAACACAACAGGTTTTACTCTGTTGTATTTTGCCATAAGCTCTTCGGTGATTTCGTCGATGGCATTCTGGATCCACGTCTCCTCAGCGTCAATCATCACTGGTACCCCCATTGCGGAGGCACTATGACATATTTCTTCGGCTCTTTGTTTAATTCTTCTGTATTCCTGTTGTTCGTTTTTTGTAAGTGTTGCCTGCGAACTAACCTTGCTAAGCAATATTGAACTACCAATTCCCGAAAACTTAAAGACTGCAAACCCGATATCAGGATTCTCTTTGGCAAGATAAATTGTATCTATTATTCTGTTTTTAGCCTCTTCAAACATTTTATCATTATCAATCCCTTCGGCAGCATAATCGAGAATAGATTTTATTTTTCCATCAGAAAGCTTCCTGATGGCAGCTTTACATTCTTCTATGGTTTCACCACCACAGAAATGTTCAAATACTGTATTTTTTAAAACCCATTTTACAGGCAATCCAAACCTGTTGGAAAAGGCAAGAAGAAATGAACCTGCTTTGGTAAGAATAGGGTATTTTATCAGATAAAAAAGCCTGTATGCCTTCTTGAGTTGATTATCTGATTTTCCGGCAAAAGCATTAAGGGTATTTTCGAATGATACCATTTTTTAGGTTCGGGCCTGTTTCAGAGCAGAAAGTATGAGTGTTATTAGTTGGGTTTGTCAATTAGTCCAAGAGGATCAAAAAAGGATCGAAGGAGGGTTTCATCATCGTCGTCGTATTCGGCATTTGGGATGACAGTAAGAATAGGGATTTCGGCCTTATCAATAATGTGCTCGGCATCATTTTTGCCAAAGAGCTCTGAGAAAGGGTCGCTTTTTTCGGCTACAATCATTATAAGATCGGCATCAATATTTTTTGCATAATCAATTACCTCTTCATATACTTCAGAACCGGGTCTGATTAAAACCTCTGCTATGGCCTTTGCTTCAGCAGCTTCTATATAGTCAACCACTTTTTTAAGTAATACTTCTTTTTCGATTCGATAGACACTGCTGATTGAATTGAGCACACCAATTACATGAATTGTAGATCCAAAATACCTGGCAAATTTTATCGCTTTGTTAATTTTTTGAGAACTGTCTGAGGTAAAGTCAATGGGGATGACAATATTTTTATACCCGGTATGGTGATGTTTGTTTTTAACCACCAATACAGGAATTTTAGAACTTTCAATAACTTTATATGCATAACTTCCAACTATATGTTGGACCCCTTTTTTGCCATGAATTCCCATGATGATAAATTCTGCCTTTATTAGGAATGCATTATGACTGATTTCTTCGAAGATGCTTCCTTCGGCAATTACCCAACCTATTTTTATCCCCGATTTTTTTGTGTTGGTTAATGCTATTTTTTCAAGAGTATTTTCAACTTTAACCCTTTCTTCATTTGATGTTCTTTTACTTACAACATGCAAAAGCACAATTCGGTGTTTAAACAAACCTGCAATTTCTATGGCATGGTCAAGCGCGCAATCAGCCACAGGCGTAAGGTCAGTCGGAACCAAAATTATATCTCTCTCCATGGGGTTAAATTTAGTAAGTTGTCTTCTTTTGTATCAATATTTAAGGCAATTGCCGGTTAATCGAAATTGTCAATTTCAGCACAAAAATAGTTTTTTGCTTACAGCAAACATCCAACGTAGGAATGAAAATTTACTGATGTTGATTGTCGTAAGGAATACTTTCTTCAATAATGCCCAGCGGGTCAACCATTGATGTAACTACTCCGGGCTTAAATGTTGCAGTTGGGATAATACTCAGTACTGGGATTTCCGATTCGGAAATTATCTTCTGTGCAGTGGAGCCTACATAATAATTAATGAAGTTCTTTTTTTGCTGGGTCATTATTATTATTAGGTCAGCATCTATCTTTTTGCTGTACGATAATACAATTTCAGCCACATTTGATTCCTTGTCGAAAATAAATTCAGTATGACACTGAATGCCATTTTTCTGAATAGCTTTTTTAACCTGGTTTAATTGAACCTGCTTTAGAAGTTTCTTTACTTTATTGTCTTCGTTCTGAATAGAAATAATATTTATCCGGGAGCCAAAATATCCACCAAACTCGATAGCTTTTTGCACCTGTTTTTTGGTTTGGCGGGTAAAATCAAGGGGTAAAAGTATCGTGGCAAAATTACCGGGTTTGTGAGTAGTTGATTTGATGGTTATTACAGGACATGAGGCTTCGCGGATTACATTGTGGGAATTACTACCCATAATTCTTCTCTTTTTGCCCATTGATGAAACGCTGTTTTTCCCCATAACAATAAGAAGTACATTTTGATCCTTGGCGGTTTCAATTATTTTTTCGTAAGGTTTGCCTTTTTCGATGATTGTTGTTACTTGCACCGACGATTTGGACGATATACTATGTGCAAGTTGATCCAACTCATCAAACTTTTCCCTTGCATCATGAATTAGGTTCGATACATAGTCGTCGGGCGATCGCAATTTGCCTAATACACTTATTCCTTCTATAACATAAAGCAGCACAAGTTCGGCATCAAATAATCTGGCCAGTTCGTAAGAATGGTTAAGGGCTTGCATCGATTGTTCTTCAAAATCAATGGCGACTAATATTTTGTTTTTCGAATTGGTCATGATTTTACAAGGTTTAATCCTTTGTAATACAGATATATAGCAAATTGTGTTAATCACTATAAATTTACTCAGAATTATTAAGATATGGAAACTTTATTGTTGTTTTTTAAGGCATCACAGCCTTTGCTATTCATTAATTCCGATGCAATAGTGTTGCATTTCGATTCAAAAAATGATGCATCTCCTAACTTGTTTTAATTACCCATTTTCAGGGATAGGGTCTTCAGGAAGGAAATCATTTTGCGAGATAAATTTGGTTGTTGATAATTTTTTTTATTGGCATTGTTTTATTAAATGTGCTCTAATTAAGGTGGTTGTGTTTTATCTGTGAGGGTTCTGTATTTTGTTAATGATTTATTAACAAGTAATTGGGCGAGGAAAAGAGTTAATTAAGCCTATTATTTTCGGGATTTGTTCGCCTTGATTTATTATGATGCTGTTAATCTGTGATTTATGTTTATTACTAAGTGTATATACGCATTGTAATTCGTATTTTAATAAGTGTTACCTTCGCATTGAAATAAGTAAAGAAACGAATAAAAGTTATTAGTGTTAATTACATTATATCATACGAGTAAAAACGACTAACCGAATTCGTGTAAATTTAATTTAAACAATAGATAATTACCTGACTAAACTTACGATTATGAAAAAGATTAAAATGATTTTAACTGCTTCCCTTTTGATTTTGCTGGCTATAAATGTTAATGCCCAGGAGAAATTTCGCCACCAGGCTATGTTTGTTTATAATTTCACCCGAATGATGGCTTGGCCACAGGATTATCAAACCGGTGATTTTGTTATTGGTGTTTTTGGAAATAGCCCCATCGCCAATGAGTTCAATGAAATTGCTAAGTCGCGTCAGGTTGGCAATCAAAGGATTGTAGTGAAACAGTTTTCGAGCATTGATGATATCAGCAAGTGCCATATTATTTATGTTGCATCCAATAATTCGAGGAGCATTGCTGAAATAAATCAGAAAATCAAATCAGATAAAATTTCTGCATTGGTAGTTGCCGATAATCGCAATGCACTTTCTGATGGAGCTGCTGTAAATTTTGTTCTGGATGGAGAAAGACAACGCTATGAACTGAGTGAAACCAATGCAAAAGCCGTGGGTCTTACTCCAGGTTCAGAAATGACAAGACTTGCCTCTTCTGTGAAATAATAATTTTTTTCTCAACACCTAAAAGGCCGGTTTTCCGGCCTTTTGTGTTTTATAAGGGTGCTATTATTAGCTTACACCATTCCAATTTAAAAAATACAAGGGAGTATTCGATCGTTCCATCAGCCTTATTCCTGTTTCGACAATAATATATTCTTTGCTATATTGCTGATTGCTGGCCGTTACCATTATCATATCTGCATCAATATTTTCTGAATACTTCAGCAGACTTTCGGTAAAGTCCTCATAGCTTGCATCAATGCTTATATTCTGGCAGGAAAGCCCCGATTTACGAATTTGTCTCAATATTTTTCGCGAAACATCTGTGGAAATAATCCTTTTTAAAAGGGGCAATTCTTCATTTTTGGAGTACAAATGGATAGTGCTACTGAAAAGTTTACCTAATTCAATAGTTTTTTTCAACAATTCGCCCATTTCCATGCGGTTATCGGCGGGGAGGATTATTTTCCCAAAGCCTGAAAATGGCTTTTTGCCTTTGGTTAATATTACCGGAACAGGGCTTCCGAGTATAACACGAGCTGCAAAACTTCCTATGATGAACTGGATTCCGTGCATTCCGTGTATTCCCATAACAATGAGCTGGACCCCAAGTTTACGGGCCGTATCACCAATTGATACAAAAATATTACCCGTTACTACATTCGGTACAATGTTAACTCCCAGTTTTTCATGCTGATCGCGCGCAAACTGTATTGTTTTCTCCCTGATTTGATTTACTGCATCTTCGCCGGGGTCGTTTCTTTCATCTACAATATGAAGAAGATGTATCATTCCGTCGTATTTTCTGACAATTGCAGCTGCATATTCCAGTGCATGGAGAGTTTTATCAGTAAAATCGATAGGAACAAGAAAGGAATAAGCAAAAGGTGGATTCATAAATGTTAGGGTATTATAGATTAATTGGGCCACAGGAAATGAATAATCATTTCAAAGTTACTGCTATATAATAATCTGTTAACATAAAAGGCAGGTCAAATAATTTTTTCCTGTCGAAATCATTACGGATATTTCACCTGAAGCTGCGGCATCTTTTAACTCGAAGTACAAGGGTGCTCCAGGTCCGATGGGGATATCCAGCAAAATCCATATAATCAATAATAATAGCCATGAAATAAGGAAAATTATTGTATATGGAAGCATGGTGGCGATAATGGTTCCAATACCAGCTTTTTTATCGTATTTTTCCATAAATGCCACAATCATGGCAAAATAAGACATCATAGGTGCAACAACGTTGGTAACACTGTCGCCCACTCGATATGCAAGCTGGGTAAATTCGGGCGAATACCCGAGCAACATAAACATGGGGATGAAAACAGGGGCAAGAATGGCCCACTTGGCACTGGCACTTCCGATAACCAGATTTACAGTAGCAGAAATAAGCACCAGTGCTATCATAAGCGGAATTCTGCCCATGCCAAGAGACCCAATGAAATTAGCTCCTTTTATGGCAAAGATGAGCCCGAGATTTGTCCAGTTGAAGTAGGCAACAAACTGAGCTGCAAAAAACACCAAAACTATATAAGTACCCAATGTTGACATCGATTTTCCCATTCCGTTAATCACATCGGTACTCCCTTTGAGTGTTTTAGCGCCAATGCCATAAATAATACCCAGTATCCCTGCAATAAGAAAAATAAGTGCCACAATTCCAAACATAAACGGCGATCTGAGCAGTCCGCCGGTATTTGGGTCGCGCATAAAACCCGATCCAGGGATGTTAGACCAAATACCCCTGTCAATAGGTGCCATACTCAAGCCAACCATCAGAATAATAATCAACAACGCCACCAAGGTAAATTTAATTCCTCTTTTCTCCAGTTGGTCCAGAGTTTTTATGGATTCGGGTTTTGCATCACCTTTATATTCTCCCAATCTTGGTACAACAATCTTTTCGGTTACCCATGTACCAATGATGGCGATAAAAAAAGTAGAAAAAAACATGAAATAATAGTTGGCAGCAGGATTAACATTGTAGGTTGGTTCTACAATCCGTGCGGCTTCTTCTGAAAGACCCGCAAGCAGAGGGTCGATGGTGCCAAGTAAAAGGTTGGCTGAGTATCCTCCTGATACACCTGCAAATGCTGCTGCAATGCCTGCCATAGGGTTGCGTCCGATGGCCAGAAAGATCATTCCTCCAAGGGGTACCAGAACCACATAACCAACTTCACTTGCTGTGTTTGAAAGAATCCCCGCAAAAACAATAGAAAAGGTAAGAAGTTGACGCGGAGCCGATATAACCAGTAATCTCAGGGCTGTTGACATCAATCCACTCGACTCAGCAATGCCGATACCCAGCAAGGCTACCAGCACTGTTCCAAGCGGAGCAAAGGATGTAAAGTTTGTAACCATACCTGTCATTATTCGGTGAAGACCTTCTTTGCTCATAAGATTTAATGCAGTTATGGTTTCGCCAGTTCCAGGGTGCACCGCTGAAATATTAAAGGCTGATACAATGCCACTTAATACAATTATTCCAAGAGCAAAATAGGCAAATAAAGCACCCGGGTGCGGTAATTTATTTCCTACCCGCTCAATAACATTCAGGAAACGGGCAGTTAATCCTTGGTTGGATTTAGTTGTCATATTGATTTTTTTTGTGTTTTGATAATTCTCTGCTACCTTCTGTTGATAAATAAATTACTAGGGTATTTACATCTTGCCACATGACTAGAAGTGTTATTATAACTTGTT
>JBBISA010000044.1:0-35082 GCA_037441525.1 Bacteroidota bacterium | reverse complement strand
CACCTCCTTTCTGGAGAGTTACCTGCAAAGGTACCGCTCGCTTTTGGTTATATCAAACAAGAGACACAATACAAAAAACAGAGCCACAGGCATGTTTTATGGGTTACAAGGGGTTCGAGTCCCCGGGTTCTCACAATCGTTGTGCAAGAGCAATTTTGCATAACATTCCGGTTGAAAAGAAAGCCGGAATAACGTTCTTTGACAAGCTGGAAAGATATGAAAGAAAAAACCTCGAGCGTAAATATTTATTTTGGAGACAGGATAAATAAATACGAAACAACAACAAGTAGGAAGAAATAAACAAGGGCGAATGGTGGATGCCTAGGCTCTCAGAGGCGAAGAAGGACGTGATAAGCTGCGAAAAGCTGCGGGGAGGTGCAAATAACCTTCGATCCGCAGGTGTCCGAATGGGGCAACCCATCCTGTTGCAGAACGGGATATCCCACGAATGTGGGAAGCAAACCCGGGGAACTGAAACATCTAAGTACCCGGAGGAGAAGAAAACAATAGTGATTCCGCAAGTAGTGGCGAGCGAACGCGGAGCAGCCCAAACCCATGATGTTACGGCATTATGGGGGTAAAAGGACCTGCAAAAAGATAAGACTTAGCTAGCAGAACTACCTGGAAAGGTAGGCCATAGACGGTGAAAGCCCGGTATGTAAAAGTAAAGATTTATCAGGCGGGTATCCTGAGTAGCGCGGGACCAGAGAAATCCTGTGTGAATTTGCCGGTACCATCCGGTAAGGCTAAATACTCCTGAGAGACCGATAGTGAACCAGTACCGTGAGGGAAAGGTGAAAAGTACCCCGCACAGGGGAGTGAAATAGTACCTGAACCCATTCGCCTACAAGCGGTCGGAGTCCTGATACATCGGGATGACGGCGTGCCTTTTGCATAATGAGCCTACGAGTTACACTTCATTGGCAAGGTTAATCCCGAAGACGGGAGTATCCGCAGCGAAAGCGAGTCTTAACAGGGCGTGGAGTCAATGGAGGTAGACGCGAAACCAGGTGATCTACCCATGACCAGGTTGAAGGTGCGGTAACACGCACTGGAGGACCGAACCAGTAAACGTTGAAAAGTTTTTGGATGAGTTGTGGGTAGGGGTGAAAGGCTAATCAAACCTGGAGATAGCTCGTACTCCCCGAAATGCCTTTAGGGGCAGCCTTGGGGATATTGTCATGGAGGTAGAGCTACTGATAGGACTAGGGGGCTTCACCGCCTACCAAATTCTGACAAACTCCGAATGCCATGACAATTTAACCAGGAGTGAGGGCAAGGGTGCTAAGGTCCTTGTCCGAGAGGGAAAGAACCCAGATCATCAGCTAAGGTCCCCAAATATATGCTAAGTTGACAAAACGCGGTTTGACTGCACAGACAGCTAGGATGTTGGCTTGGAAGCAGCCATTCATTTAAAGAGTGCGTAACAGCTCACTAGTCGAGCGGTCGGGCATGGATAATAAACGGGCATAAAGCATATTACCGAAGCTATGAACTTCCGACCTTACAGGTCGGGATTGGTAGGGGAGCATTCCATCGTTGTAGAAGGTGAGTCGTAAGGCTTGCTGGAGATTATGGAAGCGCAAATGTAGGCATAAGTAACGACAATGCAGGCGAGAAACCTGCACACCGAAAGGCTAAGGTTTCCTGATCAACGCTAATCGGATCAGGGTTAGTCGGGTCCTAAGGCGCAGCCGAGAGGCGCAAGTCGATGGACAACTGGTTAATATTCCAGTACTATGTAATACTGCGAAGGGGTGACGGAGTAGTGACAATCCCGCGTACTGACGGAATAGTACGTTAAAGGGTGTAGATAAATTGGCTAAAGTAAAAAGCGTAGCTGATGTCGAACCTGATAGTACCGCGAGCTCACGGGCGAGCGGATAGCGGATGTAAACAGACTTCCAAGAAAACCCTCTAAGCTACAGGTATTACGTACCCGTACCGCAAACCGACACAGGTAGCCGGGATGAGAATTCTAAGGTGCTCGAGTGATTCATGGCTAAGGAACTAGGCAAAATAGTGCTGTAACTTCGGGAGAAAGCACTCCCGTCAGCGATGATGGGACGCAGAGAAATGGCCCAGGCGACTGTTTAACAAAAACACATGGCTTTGCAAAATCGAAAGATGAGGTATAAGGCCTGACACCTGCCCGGTGCTGGAAGGTTAAGAGGAGATGTTAGCTGCAAGGCGACGCATTGAATTGAAGCCCCAGTAAACGGCGGCCGTAACTATAACGGTCCTAAGGTAGCGAAATTCCTTGTCGGGTAAGTTCCGACCTGCACGAATGGTGTAACGATCTGGGTACTGTCTCAGCCATGAGCTCGGTGAAATTGAAGTAACGGTGAAGATACCGTTTACCCGCAACGGGACGGAAAGACCCCGTGAACCTTCACTACAACTTAACATTGACTTTGGATAAACCATGTGTAGGATAGGTGGGAGACAGCGAAGCGGTGCCGCCAGGTATCGTGGAGTCGCCGTTGAAATACCACCCTTGGTTTCTTTGGAGCCTAATCGCGCGAAAAGCGGGAGACATTGTTTGGTGGGTAGTTTGACTGGGGTGGTCGCCTCCAAAAGCGTAACGGAGGCTTTCAAAGGTACCCTCAGCACGCTTGGTAACCGTGCGTTGAGTGCAATAGCAGAAGGGTGCTTGACTGTGAGACCAACAAGTCGAACAGGTAGGAAACTAGGATATAGTGATCCGGTGGTTCCGCATGGAAGGGCCATCGCTCAAAGGATAAAAGGTACTCCGGGGATAACAGGCTGATCGCCGCCAAGAGCTCATATCGACGCGGCGGTTTGGCACCTCGATGTCGGCTCGTCACATCCTGGGGCTGGAGAAGGTCCCAAGGGTTCGGCTGTTCGCCGATTAAAGTGGCACGCGAGCTGGGTTCAGAACGTCGCGAGACAGTTCGGTCCCTATCTGTTGTGGGCGCAGGAAATTTGAGAGGAGCTGATGTTAGTACGAGAGGACCGCATCGGACAAACCTCTGGTGTACCAGTTGTGACGCCAGTTGCACCGCTGGGTAGCTACGTTTGGAAGAGATAAGTGCTGAAAGCATCTAAGCACGAAACTCGCCTCAAGATAAGATTTCCATATAGGGTCGTCAAAGACGATGACGTTGATAGGCTGCAGGTGTAAAGGTGGCAACATCAAAGCCGAGCAGTACTAATCACCCGATAATTTCTTACTACAGAGCGTTTTTTTAAATCATATCTTTCCGGCCAATGTCAATTTTTTGATCTGGAATCAGGAATTTGGGATTAGGGAATTGGAATCTGAGATCAGATAACAATGCCTGAAACCAAGAACACACTGAACCATGACAAAGAATACTGAATATCAGAGATGAAATTTAGGAAACAATGATAAAAACTAAACACTTTTTATTTTTAGTTTTTCACTTTTCACTCTTAAAAGGTCTTCAGGTGACAATAGCGGCAGTGTCCACCTCTTCCCATTCCGAACAGAGTCGTTAAGCCTGCCAGCGCAGATGGTACTTGAGTAACATCCGGGAGAGTATGTCGTCGCCACCTTTTTTAATAGCCCCGATCTTTGCAAAAAGATTGGGGTTTTTTGTTTGTGGATTTTTGTGTAAAACTCGGCTGTTTGGTGGATATCTATTATTCTAAAAGCTTACTGGGGGAAATTAACGATAGCCAAACCGGCCAAGTTGCATATCGTTATCGCGCCAGTTTTTACTCACTTTAACATGTAGCTCAATAAAGACCTGTTTTCCAAGAAATTTCTCTATCTCTTTGCGCGACTCAATACCTATTTTTTTTAGAGCCTTGCCCTTATGTCCTATAAGGATACCCTTTTGCGATTCGCGAATCACATGAATGATACATCTTATATGTACCACTTTTGCCTCTTCTTTAAAATAGTCTACGCTTACTTCAACCGAATATGGGATTTCTTTTTGATAATTGAGTAAAATTTGTTCCCGAACAATTTCACTGATAAAAAAGCGAACAGGTCGATCGGTTAATTCGTCTTTTGGAAAATAGGGTGGAGATTCGGGTAATAACTCAATTATTTTGGTCATTACCTGGTCGAGATTGAATTTGTTAAGTGCCGAGATAGGAAGGACATTAAAATCGGGAAATTCCCTTTTCCATTGCTCACATTTGGCCACTACCTGGTCTTGTGTTGAAAGGTCAATTTTGTTGATGAGCAATAAAACCGGTGCCGGCGAATTGCTTAATTTCTCAAGGGTGCGGGCATCGTCGAAATCATTATCAATCTGCGACAGAAGGATGAACAGATCGGCATCCTCAATTGCCGATTGCACAAAACTCATCATATATTCCTGAAGCTTGTAGCCTGGGGTGATTATTCCCGGGGTGTCTGAGAATACAATCTGGTAATTCTCCTCATTTACAATTCCAAGTATCCGATGTCTTGTAGTTTGTGCCTTTGGGGTTATTATAGAAAGGTTTTCGCCTAAAAGGGCGTTCATAAGGGTAGATTTCCCTACGTTGGGCTTACCAAGAATATTTACAAAACCAGCTTTATGCATTTTTAAGGGCTTGCTGTGAAAACAGCTGAAATTAAAGGAGATAAATTTACATTACTGCAAAAGTAATACATTTCAGTAAAAATTGTGTGAATGGTTTGGCACACTGAAATTATTGCGTATCTTTGCACCTGCAAAACGGGGATAGCTCCCGAAAGGTTCTTTGGAAAAATGCAATCGCAATTTATCATATACTGCGGGGTGGAGCAGAGGTAGCTCGTCGGGCTCATAACCCGAAGGTCACAGGTTCGAATCCTGTCCCCGCTACTATTTTAACCCTTACAAATCTGGGATTTGTAAGGGTTTTTTATTTCCATTAAAATAATGATTTTTGAGTTTGAAGTGGGTCTTTAGCTATTGAATAAAACCCTGATTCAGGTTTTTCAGTGCAAAGGCTCATAAAGACATTTGGCGATGAAAGCCCCATTGGCCTGCTTTGTTTTTTCGACATACAGTCTTTGTGGGCTCAGATCAATAATAAACCACAATTCGCCGGCCTGCTCAAGTAAAAGGGTTCTTTTTCCTTTGATACTCCAGAAATCAGTTCGGGAAGTGCCAAAAATAGCAATACCATCTGCTCTGAAAATCGTTGGGGAACTAAGATCAACAAATTCAGCCCCCCCGTCAATTATCATAGGGACACCCCAGGTTGTACCTGTAAGGTTGTCGATATCGAACATAAATTCTTCGTCATTACAGCCACCGGTAATAAGGATAAAACTAATCAGAATAAATAGATTTTTTCGTTTCATCAGAAGTTGTAAATACATTGGATATCGAAAGTTGCTTTTCTATTTTGATAAGCGAAATGTGAAATACGATAGTATTGCTAACGGTCGATTACAACTATTTCTACCCTTCGGTTCCTTCTGCGGTTATCCTCGGTATCGTTCGGGGCAAGCGGGCGAGAATCTCTCAAGCCGGTAAACTCAATATTACTAAAGCCATTTTGAACCATGTAACGCATAATAGTTTCGGCACGCTGCATAGAAAGGTTGCCATTAGTTAAGGTTTCGGTGGCATCGGAGTGTCCTTCAATTTTGATTCTTACGTTAGGATTTTGTCGAAGTTGAGAAATTAGTCTATCCAGTTCGGGGATGGCTTCAGTATTGATTTGTGAGCTGTTGGCAGAATAGCTCAGGTTGTTAAGCTTAAAGCGTGCACCAATGGTGATTCCCTCAAGCAGAACATCCCTTTCCGCATCCTGAATGGTTAAAAACTGATCAAGTATTAGTCTTTCTGAGCTTATCCAATAGCCATTTGCCGATACAACAATCGAGTAATCTTCTCCGGTAACAAAAGTAGCAGTGTACCGGCCTGTGTTTCTATCAGTTGAAGTTGATTGTACCATCCTGCCGGTAGCATTATCAATAACTTCCACCTGGGCTCTAAGTGCCTGGAGGGTAGATGCATCACGCACAAAACCAGTAAGATTAGTTCGGCCAACTCTCCTGATTTCAGTTTGAATATCGGCCTGGCTGGGTGTAAATTCAATCTGGCGTCTGATTTCGTCAAAAACGAAGTTTACTTCAAATTGCTTGAATCCATTAAGATTTGCCCTGAAATTATTTTGACGTAAGGTAAAATGATCCCGAAATATATCGTTAATGGTAACCACATAGCTGTCAACACTTGGCACATACATCTCGAAGTTGCCGTTTGCATCACTAAGCGTCGACATTTGTCTGCCTTTGCTGTCGGTGGCAGTAATTTTAATATTTGATGGTTCAATTCTTCCAAGGGTAGAGATTCTGCTTCGATTCAGAATGACCCTTCCGAAAATCTTGTTCCTTTCGAGGTAGGGTACTTTTATGGTTTGATTGCCTGAAAAATTAAAGGTGAATTCATTTTGATCGGGAAAGAACTTTGACTGGTCGGTACCTATGTTTCGCAATTCTACTTTATAAATGCCTCTTGCCAGATTGGAGTAAGTAATTTTACCATCTATACCCGTAACCAGCCTGGTTGCTACCATCGCCCCCTGCGGTTCATAGTCAGTATCGTATTGATTATACAAATTAGGATCAATACTGGTTAGGGTAACCAGGATGTCTTTTACTCCAGGTTCGTTTAAATCTTTGGTAAGGCTTCCATTAAGGTCTTTGAAAAGCTGCAATTCTAAATTATAGTATTTTATCCTTGGTTGATTCCAGTTAAATTCTTTCTTCAACCTTATTTCAAAATAATTGGTGGCGTAGGTATAGCTATTTTCAGTGAGAAGATCGGTTGTTTTCTGATGGCTGTAAGTATTTAACAGACTGATGGTATAATCATTTTTAAGATAGGCATCAAGTTGGGAATTAATGATAACCCTGGTAGTTTTAAAGGCAAAATCGTGAAGAAGGCTTGGTTTTAGCGATAGTTTTAGAATATCCCGATAAATATAACGATCTATGAAAGGCATTATTCTAATGGAATTGGCTCCGATTCCATAATAGAATTGTGATATTTCCTGATTTATGGAGGATGGACCGTAGAAATAATTTAAATAGACGCCCCAATAATCTCTTCTTAAATTAATATTGATTTGTGCATTAAAAATATTGAATTCGTCCATACTGATAAGTGAAGGGCGCACTAATAATGGTGGAGGTATTGAGTGACTTGTAATAAAAGAATATCCAAAGGTAGCTGAGGGGTTAAAACTTGTTCCTAATCCATCGCGAACCCTTATACCAAAATTTAATTTTGCCGAATGAGAACTGAATGGATTAATCTGATCATAAAAGAAAAATGAATTTGTCGATTTTCTTTCATAAACTGGCCCGCCATAAACATTAAGATTTAAATTCAGCGCATTTCTGAATATCAATTTGGCATTGGTATTTATTTGGAATTTATCTGATTCGGTTCCCAGGTTTGTTTCAATCACAGGCCGGTAGGTTCTGTCATTAACAATCAGATCAACCATTGTTCGTTCATTCAGAGGCTGGTTGATACGGCCTGAAAAATCGTGACGACCTGCAAAATTGCCATAATGATTGGTGGAAGAAAAATGTTCCCTTATCGAAATATTGGTTTTATTTATTGTTCCAAAATAGTCCACAAAAAAACTATATCCGGTTTCTGTTGCATCTGCATCGTTGAATCTTACAGTACTGGCTCCAAGCTTGGCTTTAATTGAATGATTGGAGCCAAGTTTTAAATTGCTGCCGAGCGTAAAACCATGGGCAGCAGAATTTGAGAATTGGTTATCGCTAAATGTATATCCGGGAGATAATGTTAATGTTGTAGCTCTCTCTTCAAAATTGAACCCATAATTATTGATCGGCCGGAAGGGATTCCGGCCAAAGGTGAAAATGGTGTTAAAATCATCCTTAATAGGAAGATTGAGGATTAGTCCCTTGCCAAATCCATATTTAACATCTGAACCATATATATCGCCACCAAATAGTTTAAATGATGGGGTGTTATATTCCAGCCGAATCCGGCTAAATTTGAAAAAATCGGGTTCGGTTCCGAATTTATAAATATTATACAGGAAAGATCTTTGTTTATTTAAAAGTATAGCCCCCCTGATACCTCCCACGAGGTATGCCTGACGGGTACTTAATATATTTTGAGCTGCAAATTCAGCAACAAGTATTTTTTCGGATTCAGGGATATTAAACCTGTAGGTCGATTCGAGGCGATCGAACCAAAATGAGGTGTTAAATACCCTATCTTGTGTTGTGGCTCTGAGGTCTACGCGGTAAAGATTTCCATTTCTTTGATTAACTTCCTGATTTCGGGCTGCTATAAAAGTAAGTGTGGTGTCTGACCTGGCTTTAACCAAAACATCAACAGCAAATTTGTTGTCCCGTTCATTCTGGATCGTAACATTCCGTGATGATTCGAAAACAAGGAATATTATCTCACTTATATTGCCCTGGTTGGATATCTGTAAAGAAAAATCGGCTTCATCAGTTTGTTGGTCAAACATTGAGAGCCTTGTAAGTGGCCGTATCCTGATATCTGATTTTCTTGGAATTTTAACAAATGAATAAGCATTGGTAAGGGTTTCTCCCTGGCGGTTGTTGATTGCAGCAATTACAGAGTAACCAATTTCTCCCTCAACCCCTTTTGATGGGGCTGCCCTTACTGGAATTAAAACAGAATCACCTGGTTCAACCCAGTACGATCTGGTTTCAGTTGCCACGAGTGACCATCCTATCGGCAAATTGACATCCAAAAATACTTCCCGTCTTACATCGCTAGGGTTTTTTACAACAACCACATTAAAAAAAGTGGCATCAGATTCTATGATCTGGCTTTCACGAAGAAAATAAGCTGAAATATAGGCAGCAGAATTATTAAAACCATTGAGTTCCTGTGCTAATACATCGGTTGAAAAAAGGCAAATGATTGAAGAAAAGAAAGCTATATATGTAATAATTGCCTTTCTCATTTTGTTTATTCTGCCGATAAAATGAATTCAATATCAATAAAGTAGAAATCGGGCTTCTGTCCGAGAAGGGGGTCTGCTCCATCAGTTACCTGGTAGGATATCAGAAGTTTTAACTCATTAAATCCCCCCTGTGGTGCACCAGTGACCAATATCTGCTCACTATTAGTCAGAGTAATTGGGGTTTTAACAGGAATATATCCGTCTAATGATTCACTTCCCCCGCCATCTTGAACCCTTATTTTGATATGGTCAAGATTAAGAGCTGAGCCATAGTCCCCGTATATAAGATCTTCCCTGGCTTTAAACTCAAGTTTCCATTTTGTATCAGGTTCGTCTGTGTCATTAAATGATATAGCCAGCAGGGTATAATTGTTATATTCCATACCGATATTGTACCGCCTTAGAGAATTTATGTTAAAGGCAACACTTCCCCCACTTTGCACCCGAATTCTGGAATGGATGTTTTGTGAAATTACCGGGCTAATGGAATAACATAAAAAAATCGATACGAAAACAGCTAATCTATAGATACTTATCATCACAAACTCATTCTTATGATCAAGAAAAAAATTCAATGAGCAGGAAAAACTAAAAACACGCCAACAGGTGCCTGATGTTTATGGGAACATGCCCATCAGAAGCACCTGTTGATGTGGTTTTAATATTGATTTTGCTGTTATAACGGGTTTAGGATCAGAAAGACATTGGTAGCATATCTGTCGGCGGCAGCGCTTTGTTGAAGGATTGACGATCCATTCATTGTGCCTTCCTGTGTGCCACATCTCCAGTTTATAGTAAATTCGTTGGCATTAATATCGCCGGCATTTGAAGCGCCTCCCAAACCTACCAATACTACCTCAGCATCTGTTAGTGAAAGTGTGGTTCCTGAAGCAGGTAATGTATAATTACCGGGCGCTCCGGTTCCATCATAAGTAATTTGATAGCCTATGTTATTGAGGTCAAGCGTGTTGCTGCCACTTGCATCGTCAGTGCCAATAAGGTCGGCTTCTTCTGAGTAGATCCTTACTTCCCAGTTAACGGATGAAGCTACGGTAAATTTAGTGTCATAGGCGGGTGAGTTTGCGATTCCATTTGTATAATCGGCAAGAGTATTGAAGTTGAATTCAATATTTCCACCAGAAACCACATTTAGTCTTAAAATTGAGTTAAGAGTAACTGATACAGGTATTACAGCCCTGTCGTCAACACCCTGGCCAGATGCAATATTTAACATAAAAAACACACCTGCAATAAGAATAAAAAATTTTTTCATGTCGTTTTTTTTTAGTTGGTTACTTTTATTATAATAGAGTATAATTAAAATTGCTGTTTTTCCCTATTTGTCGCAAATATATAGAGAATTGTGCACATTTAAACATCATTTTATAAAAAAACCAAAAACAGGTAATTGTATCAGGTAAAGAATAGGTGAAAAAAACCATTTATTATGGGACAAATAACCTGTTTTTTATGACAGCCTGAAACCAATTACCAATACATCGTCAATTTGGTTCCCATCACCTTTCCATGATAGGAACTTGTCTTCAAGAACCTGTCTTTGCTCGTTCATGGGCAAATGATGAATGCCTTGCAATAATTCAGTAAAACTTTTCATTGAAAACTTTTTCCCCTCTTCTCCTCCAAACTGATCGGTAAATCCATCAGTCATAATATAAAAAGTAGTGGGTGCATCAACTGTCATGGTATGGGGTGTAAACACCCTTTCAGCTCTTTTATTGCTGCCTCCAATTGCCATCCTGTCTCCTTTAATGACTTCAAGTTCACCATTTGAAATTTTAATAACAGGATTGTTTGCACCGGCAAACTCAACCGTTTTGTGCAACTTATCAATTATACATAACGAAATATCCATGCCGTCGCGATTGGTAGTTTCGTCTTGTTTCAAAGCCCGGACCACCCCGTGGTGCAGTTTGCCAAGAATACGGTCGGGTTTTGTTGTACCGCTTCCAATTATGGCATCGAGCAGGTTATATCCTATCATTGACATGAACGCCCCAGGCACACCATGGCCCGTACAGTCAACTGCACTTATCACAAACTGTTCTCCCTTAAAATTGAAGCCATTCCCATTTTCATGGTGGGTTACATTCGATTTTGTGTTTTCTTCGTTTGTTTTTACAGATAGAGCTGTTGGGTCTTTAAACCAGTAAAAGTCACCGCTTACAATATCAACTGGCCGGAAAAAGATAAAGGATTCGGGCAGGAAGTTTGAAAGGGTTTCAATTGGAGGGAAAAGAGCTCTCTGAATTTCGCGTGCATAACTAATACTCTGGGTTATGCGGAAATTTTGCTCCTCAATTTTTTCGAAAGCATCTGTGAGCTGATCATTGGCAAGTTCAATCTGTATGTTCTTTTCAGCCAGTATTTTGTTGGCTTTTCGTTTGGCAACGTTACTTCTGTATATAAATAATGCCAGAATAAGAACAAAGACAAGACCACCCAGGGCTGAATAAATGATCTGCTGCTGGTATTTCTGAACCGCCTGCTGACGTTCAATTTCTGCTTCAATTAGTTTGGCCTGGTTTTCCAGGAGCTCAATCTCCTGCCTTTGGATGGTTTCTATCCGCCTGACCTCGATAAGAGAATCTTCTTTAGCCTGCACAATCCGGCTGATCGAATCTTGCCCAAATTCGAAACGAACCCTTTCCAATTCCATTTCGACTTCTTTTTGTTTGGCTTCGGCCTGCTGGAGTAAGATCTCAACCTGTGAACGTTCCTGCTGCTCTCTGAATTCTCCCCTTAAGGTCTTCCCGGCAATATAATCTCGCATATCGACATATTTCTTATGGAACTCTTCACTTTTTCTTGTGTTATTCAACTTGTCGTAGCTAAAGGAGAGTTGCCGGTAAATTGTGGGTAATACCGTTTCCTGATTGATCTCAAGAGCAATACTCAGGGCTTCCTCGAGCATATTTACGGCATCTCTGTATTCATTCCGGAGGTTTTTTATATATGCCTGATCAACCAATGCCCTGGCAATTGATTTTCGGTCGCCTGTTCTTCTTTGAATTTCGACATTTTTCGAGAAAGCACGATCTGCTTCCGTGAGATTTTCAAGACCAACATAAATAAGACCAACATTGGCATAAATTTTATCCAAATTGTCTAAATCATTGATTTGCTCGTAGAAGACAGCTGCACGTAAGAATGATTGTGCTGCAAATTCCTGGCGCTGGTTCTGAAGATAAATATTGCTTATCTGGGTAAGGTAGGTTGCTGCAAGCCTGGGTTCGTTGCGATTGGTATAAAGGGTGACCAGTTCTTCCAGTCTTTCTATTCGATCTTGTGTAGAAGAGTCTAAAGGTCTTCGCTCCTGCGAATATGCAGTAATTTGATAAAACAGAAAAATTAACAGGGATATAAACCGAATACAATGATTTATTACCGTTTTATGGCTTACAGTCATATTTTTTTTGGTGGAGTGTTTAAGATAATGACGAAACTGTAAAGATTTCTTTGAGAAGGGTTTTAAAATTTCTCAGTTCGTTAATAATTTAATTTCTTTCAACTCCTGCAATTAGCAAATATTTTTATTACAAACAAAAGTAATATTAAATTTTTTGGCATATTGATGATATCGTACAATTTGACCCCAATTGGTTTTGTTTTAGATTATATTGAACAGGTAAATTGCAGTGCTTTTAATTATACTTATTTGACTTCAATTAAGTTACAAATCGTGGAAAGATTTTGGATTATTGGCATTACGATTGTTAATAAGTAATGGTATTAATAAATTTCTCTAAATTTGTCACGGTCATTCGAAATACGCTTAAACCAATATTCCAAATTTTAAAACAACCAATCCAGAAAGTATTATACAAACACCCATATATAAATGCTTGGATGTTATATTTTTTATTTTCGAAACAATAATTTTTACACATGAAGCGACTTCTTATCTCCTTACTTACCATAATCCCTTTTTTGGCGTCTGCCCAGGATTTTGAGGTAGCACCGGTACGGGTGCACTTTAACGCATCACCTGGCGAATCACAGAGCAGAACCGTAACAGTTAAGAACCATTCCAGCAGGCGTGAAACGGTTACACTCAGGCTTCAGGATTTTTTGATACAACGACAGGGACAGATGGAAATATTGCCTGCAGGCTCAACACGTAACTCAATAGCCAGCTGGGTTAATCTTAACCCATCGTTTCTTACACTCGAACCCAATGAAGCCAAAACTATTCAGATAAATTTACAAGCTCCCAACGATAATTTTACTTCAAAATGGGGGATATTAAGTTTCTCAGCATCTACTGAGCAGACTGCCTTTTCCGCAGACAGGGGAGTGCAGGCGGGTTTGAGTTTGTCGGGTAGAATTGATATATATCTTTTCTACAACCCTGCCGCCAGCGAACCTGGCAGAGTAGAGGTAAGCAACCTGGTGGAAACCAAAAATGGAGCAGCATCAGAAAGGCATTTTGCGGTAAATGTTGATAATTATGGTGAAAGGATTACTACAGGCAAGGTTTTTCTGATTGCATCGAATATTGATACAGGATTTGAAAAAAGATACAGAACTGTTGATGTTTTGGTGTATCCGCAAACAACACGCACTATCGAGTTATCAATCCCCAAAGATTTGCCCCCAGGTCGCTACTCTTTTGCCGCAATTCTTGATTATCAAGGAAGTACATCTCTAAAGGGGACACAAACTTCTGTAATTGTTGATTAAGATTAAATGTATCAGCGATTAAAGCGTATTATCACCATCTCGGTTTTGTCGGTATCTATAACACTGTCATACTCTCAAAACCAGGAGTTTAGTGTCTATTATCCCGGGGGTAGGAGTTTAAAGGAGCATTATGTGGGATTTTTAGAAGGCACCGATACCATAAAGCATGGCCTGTATCACTTTTATACTCCTGAGCGTTGGTTAAGGCAGAAGGGCTATTTCAACCAAAATTTACCCGAAGGCAAATGGGAAATTTTTTATCCTGATGGTAAGGTAGAACAGATAATCCATTTTTATAAAGGGCAGAGAAATGGGTCATATCAGCTATGGTCGCAATTTGGAACACTTTTGCAGGAAGGACAATACGAAAATGGGCAATTACATGGAGAGTTTATATCGTATTATGATCACGGCCAGATTGAAAGCACCAGTTTTTTTGTGAAAGGACAGGCTCATGGTTTGGTGAAGGTTTATTATCCGGATGGTAAATTATTTCAGGAGTACGAAATGGTATTGGGTGAAGAATCAGGGTATTGGAAAATGTATTACGAATCCGGAACCTTAAATTATTGGGGTAAAAAAATGAATGGTTTGCTGATTGATACATTGTTCACCTACTACCGGGATGGACAACTTCAACGAAAAGCCTTGTATACAAATGATAAACTGCATGGCATATTCAAAGCTTTTCATCCAAACGGAGTTATATCTATTATTGCCTTTTACGACCATGGTATTTTACAAGGGAATTACCAGGAGTTTTATCAAAACGGAATAAAAAGCACGGAAGGTTTATATGAAAACGGAGAAAAAGAAGGGATTTGGAATTCTTTTTATCCCAATGGCCTTATCTACACTACCGGTGCTTTTTCTGAAAATAAACTGGATGGTAACTGGCTGGTTTTTTATCCGGATGGAGCCTTAAAACAAAGGGGCAATTATTCTTCGGGAAAAGCAACTGGTTTATGGGAATTTTTTCACCCAAATGGATACCTTTCGCGCCGGGGTATCTTTAACAATGACCTTGAAGAGGGGCTTTGGATTAGCGCGCCCGACGAGGCTAACCCCTATGGGGCAGAATTTAAACTTTTCAGAAAAGGAATATCTTTTGGACCTTCGAGGATAAATAACAGAAGTAACAACTGATTCAACTTCAAATTTTCAAACACAGGCCAATTCGGTTATATTCCGTTTACTTTTCACATTATTCTGCGGTTGTGTTAATTACAGATGGCATATTATCTCATTTTTATATATATTTACAGCTTGATTAGGCATCTAATCACTTTGACTTTTTAAAACTTTTGTATCATGAAGGGACGTGCGCAAAAAGTGAGGCTGGGAATTTTCATCATGGTAAGTTCCCTGCTTGTGTTAATCATCATTGGGTTTTTCACCGCACGCCGGATTTTCGAAAAAACCGACATTTACCATGTAGCCTATCGCGATGTGTCGGTGAGCGGCCTTGAAGTTGGTAGTCCGGTTAAATATCTGGGGATTAATGTGGGAACCATTTCACGAATTTTCATCGATCCTAATGATGTAAACCGTATTATCGTCAGACTTTCTTTAAGGGCAGGCACTCCGGTTAAGGTCGATGCTTCAGCTGATATTGTATCTATGGGCATAACCGGATTGAAAACAATAGAAATTAGAGGGGGTAGCAATGAAGCACCCAACCTGCGCGAGGAAGAATTTATCAGACAGGGTTCATCACTAGTTGAGGATATCAGCGGGCAGGCCGAGGTAATTGCGTATAAGCTCGAAGAAGTACTTAATAACCTGGTAGCTTTTACACAACCCGAAAATTTGCAGAAAATATTCCAAGCGGTTAACCAGATAACACAAATGTCGGATAATGCAGGCCGCACCTTCTCGCTTATCAACAGGGTAGTTGCAGAAAACCGTGATGATCTTCGCCAATCAATAATTGCTGCCAATTCGATAACCGGAAGACTCGATACCACGGCCATCCAGGTTTTGGCTGCAGGAAAACAACTGAATGCAATAATGCAAAGCGACACTTTGGGCGAAATATTGGGCAATCTGAGGGATATTTCCCTTACCTTGCGTGAAACAAATCTGACCGAACTGATTGAGAATCTTGCCCTTACTACCGCTCAAACCCGCCTTATGCTCCTTCGTTTGGATAGTGATATTGACAGGGGTAGTAAAGATTTGGGAGATAATATGCTTTTGCTAAAATATGCCCTTGAAAATCTTGAAGAAGTATCGCGAAAGATAAACAACGACCCATCATTACTGTTGCGAGGTCAGCGGGCAAGAGATATTCCTGACCGACGGCTTCAGTAATATTATGAGAGGCAACAAGAAACTGATCAATCCCAAACCAACCAGACTCTGAAAATGAAAAAGATAGTTTATTTTCTATTGATAGCTATGGCTGTTTTGTCGTCTTGCAGGAGCAGCAAGCCGGTAAACACAAGTTTTTATTTGATAGAATATCCCTGGCAGGCAAATCCCACTGATACAGTTATCCCCTTACCATTTACCCTAGAGATAATTGATGTGGACGTCCACCCAGTATATTCAAGTACCCGAATTGCCCTGCGCGAAGATGCTCACCAGGTGAGTTACTTTGTTAATCATGTTTGGGCTGCAAGACCGCAGCAAAGTCTGGAACGATTTGTAATGACCTACTTCAACAACAACCGTTTTTTCTATCATACCGAAAAACGTTTCTGGAACATTCAACCCGATTTTAAGCTTTTTATCAATGTAAATAACCTTGAAGTTGTTCGCGATAAAAAGGATTTTTATGCCCGGCTGCATGTTGAATTCAGACTTGAAACACAATCGGGTGAAATTGTTGAACGACATGTTACAGATAATTCCCGTCTTCTTGAAAAGAGAAACCTGAATCTGTTTTCCCAGGCGATTAACCGGATGTTTTTTGAAGAACTGGTTTTCTTTACCCGAAAGGTCTATTTAGTTCTGAAACCTGCCGAATCGTAGCTGGCAGTTATCTTTATTGGATAAAAAAAGCGGTTAATTCATTTTTACAACCTTAAATGGCCATTCAACCCCAAAAGCTAAAAATCAGGATAGTAAAAGATATTTATTACCATTTTGAAGGTAGTACGCTTTATTTATCGGGTGCTCTTACCCTGGCTGTTGTGCCATTTTTTGCATCGATATTGCCGAGGGAACTGAAACAATCAAAATCAAAAGATTTGGTATTTGATTTATCTCAGATAACCGATATAGATAGTGCAGGGGTTACAGCGCTTTTTTGGCTAAAAAAAGAGTTGAAGGTAGAAAGTATTTCGGTGCGTATCGAAAATCCCGGAGAACTGGTCAACAGGAAGATTGAGCTTTTCAGGCCTGAGAAATTTCCTGAACCCGTCCCTGAAAAGGGGCCGGGATTTTTTGAATACATTGGTTTGCGGGTACACTACTTTTTCGCTAATTTTCTTCAGGATTTTCTGCAACTGGCTGCAAATATTTTCTATTTTGCCTTTACAGACCTGTTTGTTAAGGGAAAACGCAGACAGGGTGAATTTGTGAACCAAGCCTTAGCCATTGGTGTGAATGCTGTGTTGATCATTTCGCTGATGTCTTATGTTATTGGTTTTGTATTGGCATTGCAATCGGCACAACAACTCAGAGATTTTGGCGCAAACATTTATATAGTTGATCTAACCGTAATCGCCATGATGGCGCAAATGGGGCCTTTAATTACCGCTATCCTTGTTGCAGGCAGAAGCGGGTCGGCAATAGCAGCCGAAATTGCCACCATGAAGGTTACCTCCGAACTTGATGCCCTCCATACCATGGGGCTAAACCCCATACGATTTGTAGTAGTACCCAAATTGTATGCTGCACTTTTTACCCTGCCTTTTCTTGTCCTAATTGCAAGTATTACAGGTATTGCAGGCGGAGCTACCGCTGCCAATATGTATCTGGATATTACCCCCGAAGTATTTATTAACCGGATGGCCGATGTAATGTATAACCACGATCTCATAAGCGCCTTTGTAAAAAGCCAGGTCTATTCTGGGGTAATTGTTCTTACCGGGAGTTTTTATGGCTTCAGGGTAAAAAGGGGGGCAGAAGATGTGGGTAAGGCTACAACACTGGCCGTGGTTGTAAGCATTTCGCTGGTAATCCTGGCCGATAGTATTCTTGGGTTATTGTTTTACTAAAACTAAAATGGATCATACTGGAAATAACCATAAAGAAAAAGTAATCGAAGTGAATGGCCTTGGCGTTTCCTTCGACGGCCATCAGGTGCTCACCGGGTTGTCCTTTACTGCATATAAAGGGGAGGTTACAGTAATTCTCGGTTCAAGCGGATGTGGCAAGTCAACTGTTTTAAAGCATTTGCTTGGACTATATCCTCTTCTGGAAGGCGAAATAACAATACTGGGGCGGGATTTAAGAACTCTTACCGAAGAACAGCAACTTGAGCTGTACCTCGTTATGGGGGTATTTTATCAGGAGGGGGCTTTAATTAACTCTTTATCCGTAGCCGAAAATGTTGCGCTTCCCCTGCAACAGCATACATCATTGCCCGATGACCTCATTATGGATATTGTTCGGATGAAACTTGGTTTGGTTAACCTAGAACATGCCATGCATCTTTACCCATCCGAATTGAGCGGGGGAATGTTAAAACGTGCCGCACTTGCCCGCGCTATTGTTATGGACCCACCCATTATGTTTTGCGATGAACCTGGTGCAGGACTCGACCCCGTTTCTCTGGAATCCCTCGACCGGCTTATCATTAATCTAAAAGAGTTATTGGGGATGTCGATCCTGATAGTCACACACGAAGTGTCGAGTGTGATGCGCATAGCCGACCGCATTGTTTATCTCGAAGGAGGAGTTACTCTTTTTGAAGGAAGTGTTGATGATGCGCTCAAATGCGGCATAGCATCGGTAGAACGTTTCTTCTCTGTTATCCTTAAGTCAGGAAAAGTTGCTGGATAGAATCGGATGAGATTTTCTTTCCATTATTAATAATCTTAGATTGTATATGAAAATAGTAAAGGCTCATACTTTTCTGCCTGAAACCAATGCCGTTTTTCTGCTTTCTGAACCATCCCGGCTCGAAAGCTTGCCTTTTACCCCGGAAGAAGTCAATTATATGAAAAATGCCTTTCAAACGGAGGGCAGGAAGTCATTCATGATTAATAAACTGGGTTATTATGTTTTTATCCAGTTTTGTGAGAATGATTCCGGTTACGATAAAATGGAATTTCTTCGCAAGCGGGGCGATAAGGCAGCAACTTATTTTACCCGGGTGAAGCAAAAACAGATAACACTGTTTGGCGGTGGAATAGATGTATCGGCTGTAATGGCCTTCGCGGAAGGGTTTGCACTGGGGTGCTACCAGTTTGTTGCCTACAAAACCGGTGAACAAAAGCCGGCTCCTGAGTATCTCGGTGTTTATTGTCCTGAATTCAGTGAAAGCCAGGTCGTAAGGCTTCAGAAAATTGTAGATGCCTGCTATATTACACGCAATCTTGTTAATGAGCCTCCTGTGGTTATGGATGCACAATATTTTGCAGGCGCCATGGCAAAGCTTGGCAGCAAGGTTGGGCTGGATGTGCAGGTGCTTGACCGCGAAAAGATAGAAGAATTGAACTTTCGAGGGCTGTTGACTGTAAACCGGGGAAGTTCTCAAGCTCCTGCTTTCACAATAATTGAATGGAAACCTGAAGATGCAGTTTTACAAAATCCAATCATTCTGATAGGTAAGGGTCTTGTTTTTGATACAGGCGGCATAAACCTGAAACCTGGGTCAGGCCTCGATACAATGAAGAGCGATATGGCTGGCGGTGCTGCGGTGTTCGGAACCCTTTATGCACTGGCATTGAATAAAGTACCTGTTTATGTTATAGGCCTTATACCGGCCACCGACAACCGGCCTGGAGGAAACGCCATGGTGCCTGGCGATATAATACGGATGGCCAACGGCAAGACTGTGGAGATTGTGAATACTGACGCGGAGGGTCGTCTGGTTCTGGCCGATGCCCTTCATTATGCAACCCGCTACAGGCCCCGTCTTGTCATTGATATTGCAACCCTAACAGGGGCTGCTTCCATGGCTCTGGGAAGGTTTGCCATTGCCGGAATGCATCAGGATGCCCATGTTTTTATGAAACATCTCACTGAAAGCAGTATGAAGGTGTACGAGCGCATTGTGGAATTTCCTTTATGGGATGAATATGGCAAAGAGATTGAATCAGACGTGGCAGATATCCGCAACCTTGGACGCAACAAAGGGGGTGGGGCCATTACGGCCGGTAAATTCCTTGCCCACTTCATCCAATATCCCTGGATTCATCTCGACATTGCACCCATGGCCTTTATGGAAAGTCGGGAATCATATCTGGGTAAAGGTGCCACTGGTGTTGGGGTTAGGTTGTTGTACGATTTTATTGAGCGGGAAGCCTGCCAGTAAAACAATAATTGATTTTCCTGTTAACCCTGAAAATGCATCCTTTGCTTACTTGATCTGATAAAGGGCAATGTTAACTAATCGGCTCCATAAGTGCCTTTAGTACTGATATTATTGTAACTTTGCCCACATTAAACAAAAACCCCCTTTCTCAAGAAAATGGAAAACGAGAACGAATTTGAATATATACCGCAGGAAAAAATAAAACCCCTTCGTATTGGTATCACCCATGGCGATGTAAATAGTGTTAGTTACGAAGTAATTCTGAAAAGCCTTCAGGACTCGAGAATATTTGAGTATTTTACTCCGGTGCTTTATGGTAGTTCCAAGGTAGCCTCATATCATCGCAAAGCGCTTAACCTGGCTGAGATTGACTTTAACATCATCAGGGCTGCCAACCAGGCAGTCGATGAAAGAATTAACCTGGTAAATGTTATAGCCCAGGAGATCAGGGTTGAACTGGGGCAGAGTACTGATGTGGCTGGTCGTGCAGCCTATCTGGCGCTCGAATCCGCAACTGCCGATCTGGCCCAGGGACACATCGATGCCCTGGTTACAGGCCCCATCAACAAGCAAAATATTCAGAGCAAAGATTTTAATTTTCCGGGACATACCGAATATCTGGCCGGGAAATTCAATACACCTGATGTACTCATGCTTATGGTGAGCAACACCATGCGTATAGGAGTTATTACTGGTCATGTTGCCCTGCGCGATGTGCCCGGCATGATAACCGAAGATGTTTTGATGAAAAAGATTAAAATTCTCAATCAATCCCTTACCCGCGATTTTGGCATCCGTAAACCCCGCATTGCAATAATGGGGCTCAATCCACATGCCGGCGACAAGGGAATTCTGGGAATTGAAGAAGAAACCATAATCATTCCTACCATTCAGAAGGCTTTCGACGAGGGGATACTCGTTTTTGGTCCCTATCCGGCAGATGGCTTTTTTGGCCAGGGCCGCAACAAGGATTTCGACGGAGTATTGGCCATGTATCACGATCAGGGTTTGATCCCTTTTAAAAGCCTCGCTTTTCAGTCTGGAGTGAACTTTACTGCCGGGTTGCCTTGTGTCAGAACATCCCCTGCCCATGGGACAGCCTTCGAAATTGCCGGGAAGAACCTTGCCTCTGAAGCTTCATTTCGCGATGCCATTTACCTGGCCATTGATATACTCCGCAACAGGCAGGTCTTTGATGAGATTACTGCCAATCCGCTGAAATTCTCAGCCCTTGAAGCTGACAGCGATGCCGATAAAAATGCCTTAAAGGCCCTTAAGGATGAAGCCGAAGAACCGCATATCCTTTAGGTTGTAAACCAAATTCTCTTCATCAATCTCAACCAAAGGCAATGTAAAAAAGGGATATGTCATTCAGCTACACCCCCCAACAACTGGCAGCCATCATGGATGCCCGGCTTTCAGGAAAAGTGGTGGAAGGATTATCCGTTCAAACCATACTTACCGATAGTCGCAAGGTTGCATTTGCTCCCTCTGCGGTTTTCTTTGCCCTGAAAACCCCCAGAAATAATGGTCATAAATACATTGGCGACCTTATAGAAAAGGGCGTAAAATGCTTTGTGATTTCCGAAGAACCGGAAAAATCTGTCAGAACTGAAAAGGCCGCTTTTCTGAAGGTAGATGATGCTTTGCTGGCGCTTCAACAACTGGCTGCAACCCACCGCAGCTGTTTTCAATACCCCGTAACAGCCATCACCGGAAGCAATGGAAAAACCATCGTTAAGGAATGGTTATCATATCTTCTCTCGCCCTTTTTAAAAATAGTCAAAAACCCTCGAAGCTATAACTCTCAAACGGGAGTTCCTATTTCGGTTATGGGGATGGGTAGCTGGCACGAACTGGCCATATTTGAAGCCGGAATTTCTATGCCTGATGAAATGGAGAGGCTTGCAAAAGTGCTCCAACCCGATGCAGGTATTTTTACCAACATTGGTCCGGCCCATGATGAAGGATTTCCTGATACCCAAACCAAAATATTTGAGAAGCTTAGGCTTTTTGAAAACTGTAAATCACTGGTGTATTGCTCTGATCATCAATTGCTTCATCAAAGTATACAACATTGGGCCAAAAAGCATACAGCGGTAACACTGATAACCTGGGGTACCACAGCCGATGCAACCCTTAGAGTTGGTCCCTGGAAAGGCATGCAAACCTGGCAGGAAGTTGTTATGCAATGGCAAGGGTTGAAATACCACTTTCGATTGCCCTTTGGCGACAGGGTTTCCTGGGAAAACTTCAACCACTGTATGGCATTTATACTTGCCCGTGGATTGTACCATCCTCAGATGGAATCTCTGGTAACCAAACTTGAGCCGGTTGCAATGCGAATGGAAATGAAACACGCCATTAATAATTGTATCCTGATCAATGATGCCTATAGTTCCGATTTCCTTTCGCTGGATGCGGCACTCGATTTCCTGAATGCACAGGCCAGGAATCTGAAAAAAACAGTGATTATATCTGATATTCAACAGTCAGGACTTCAATCCGTAGATCTTTATCAACGGCTGGCTGTATTGCTTGCTGAAAAGCATATTGACCAGGTGATAGGAATTGGTGAGGAAATAACCTTTCATGCAAAGTATTTTCTGAAGATGGAGCCCATATTCTTCAATGATACAACTTCTTTTCTTGGACAGTTTGATTACAATAGTTTGCGCGACAGGGGAATTCTGCTCAAGGGAGCCAGAAGTTTCGGCTTTGAGCGCATCAGCAATAAACTACAACTAAAAGACCATCAAACACTTCTCGAAATCAACCTCGATGCGCTGGTGCATAATCTTAATATTTACAGGCGATTATTGCTCCCCGGTACTCGTATAATGGTAATGGTAAAAGCATTTTCTTACGGAAGCGGAAGCTACGAAGTAGCCAATGTATTGCAGTTTCATGGGGTTGATTACCTGGCAGTGGCCTTTGCCGATGAAGGCACCGACTTGCGGGAACGCGGCATTACCATACCTATTGTGGTACTCAATCCTGAGTTGCACAATCTTGATGTATTGTTCCGCTACAATCTTGAACCCGAGGTATATTCCATTCAATTGTTACAACGGATTGTTGATGCTTCTAGACGGTTTGAATCCGATACCCCTGATAATCCCTTTCTTATCCATCTGAAACTGGACACAGGGATGCACCGTCTGGGGTTTACCGGAAGCGAGCTGGATGAATGTATAGCATTATTAAACAACTTACCGCAGATAAAGGTGGCGAGTGTATTCTCACATCTGGCAGCCAGCGATCTGCCACGGTTCGACGATTTTACGGCAAGCCAGTTAGCCAATTTTGAACAATATTGTCAAAAACTGGAAACTGGTCTGGGATATGATTTCCTGAAACATATTGCCAACTCTGCCGCTGTGGTGCGTCATCCAAATACCCATTACGACCTTGTTCGATTAGGAATTGGCTTGTATGGTTTTGATGCAACAGGTATTCTGTCAGCAAAACTTCGCAATGTTACCACTTTTAAATCGGTGATTTCGCAGGTACGCCAGTTGCCATCGGGCGAGTCGGTGGGGTATAACCGGGCAGCTGTGGTAAACAGGCCAACCCTTATGGCTGTGGTGCCAGCCGGCTATGCCGACGGGCTCGACCGAAAGCTTGGCAATGGCCGTTACCAGATGCTTGTTAACGGGCAAAAGGCTCCTACTCTGGGCAATATTTCAATGGATATGTGTTGTTTGGATATTACAGGTCTTGATGCCCGGGAAGGGGATGAAGTGGTAATTTTCGGGCCGGAACTTCCTGTCTGGGGAATGGCTGCGGCTATGGATACAATCCCTTATGAAGTATTTACCCGCATTCCGCCAAGGGTAAAAAGGGTATACTTTTCCGAATAACTCTGCATTGCACACAAAATAAAAAACTTATTTTTGAAATTCCGAATTCACCTGACCGGGTGTAGTCAATCTATACACATACCAAGTGGGGTATAAATTTGCCAGTTCGGCTTTTTCATTGAAAAAGATCATATTTCTTAACCTAAAATACATTTCGGTATGAAAAAGATCATACATACACCAAAAGCACCGGAGCCAATAGGGCCTTACAATCAGGCTATTATGGTAAACAATACACTTTATGTTTCTGGACAGATACCCCTGAACCCTTCCACAGGCAAACTGGCAGGCACCGAAATTAAAGTTCAAACCCAACAGGTAATGGAAAACCTGAAGGCAATTTTGCGCGAAGCCGGAATGGATTTTTCAGATGTTGTAAAATGCGGCATCTTTATTACCGACATGAAGAATTTTCCACTTATCAACGAAGTGTATGGGGCCTATTTTACCGAAGATCCCCCTGCCCGCGAAACTGTTCAGGTTGCTGGCCTGCCCATGGGGGTTGATGTTGAGATAAGCTGTGTTGCCGTTATCTAATGTATATTTTCATGGTATCTGAAGAAAGAGAAAGTCCCTTTGCAAAATACATTTAATTTATGTATCTATGAATAAGCGAGAAATTCTGTTAATCTTGTTGCTTTTTACCATTTCAACCCGGTCAGGTGCCGTAGAAGGAATGTGGTTGCCTTCAATGATATGGAAGAATATGGGCGATATGCAGGCCATGGGTTTCGGATTATCGGCCGACGACCTTTACAGCGAAGATAGCCCAAGCATAAAGGATGCGATTGTGCGGTTTGGACGCGGGTGCACCGGGTCATTTATTTCGCCCGATGGATTGCTTATTACCAATCACCATTGCGGCCTGTCGAAGTTACAAAGCCATACAACGGTTGAAAACGATTACCTTACTCACGGTTTCTGGGCTGCCAATCGTGCTGAAGAACTTAAAAACGAAGAACTTACGGTTACTATTCTGGTCAGGATGACCGATGTTACAAGCCGTGTTCTTGAAAAAATCTCGCCTGAAATGAGTGAACAACAGCGCCGTGGAGTAACTACATCCGTTTCGCGCAGTATTGAAAGGGAAGCTTCAGAAGGTGGAAAATACGAAACCAAGGTTGAACCATTCTATTCCGGTAACCAATACTGGCTGTTTGTTTCTGTTGTTTATCGCGATGTAAGGCTTGTGGGTGCGCCTCCATCATCGGTAGGAAAATTTGGGGGTGATACCGATAACTGGGTCTGGCCCAGGCATACCGGAGATTTTATGTTTTTCAGGGTGTATGCCGGAGCCAACAATCAACCTGCCGACTATCACCCCGATAACCGCCCGTTTAAGCCTGCCAGATTTCTGAAGGTTTCGGCCATGCCCCCGCAGGAGAACGACTTTACTATGGTTTACGGGTTTCCGGGGCGTACCAGCCGTTATCTTACATCCGATGCCGTGGATTTCATTCTTAACCGCGAGTATCCGCTTGGCATTGAAATGAGAACGGGTATCCTCGATATATACCGGCAGGCAATGGCAACATCAGCCAAAACACGAATTCAATACACCAGTAAACAGGCATCGCTGGCCAATGCCTGGAAGAAGTGGCAGGGCGAAGTAAGAGGGCTCAACAGGCTCGATGCAGTAAATGTAAAAATACAGCAGGAAGCTGAAATGGCCTGTTGGATTGCCGCAGATCAGGTAACTGCTGCCCATCTGAATGGCTTGTTTGAAGAATTTTCCATCATCTATAAGCAATTTCATCCCCTGCGGTATGCATCGAGGCTTTACTTCGAAGGTCCGCGAAATGCTGAAATTGTCAAGTTTGCTCTAAATTTCGAAAAGCTGGTGGAGCTATCCCTTGACCCAAAAACAACACTCGCCGGTTTGCAGGCCGAAATTGACCGTCTTAAGCCCATAGCTACCCGATTTTTCAGGGATTATGAACCTGAAATTGACCGGGATGTTATTGAATTTGTGACCGAAAGATACCTTGCTCTGTCCGAACCAGGGTTTATACCTGGCGGCCTTACTGCTCATCTTAAAAAGTACCGCAATGACCCTGCAAGGCTTTCAGCAGGGATATTCAGAAAATCTGTTCTGGTTTCGGAGCAAAAAACCATGGAAATGCTCCGGAATGTGAGTTTATCTGATATCAGAAAACTGGTTCGCGACCCCGCCTTTGTGTATGCAACCACACTCAACAGTTTTCACACCAATGGGATACAAACCCCGATGACATCCATACAAACCCGTATCGATAGCCTCTATCGGGTTTATATCAATGCCATGATGGTAAAAGACCCACAAACCAACTATTTTCCCGACGCCAACAGTACCCTACGCATCACATACGGCAGGGTAGAGGGGTCGAGGCCCCGCGACGGTATCATTTATGATTACCACACCACAACGCAAGGCATCCTTGAAAAGGCAGACGCAACAGATAATGAAGATTATTTTATCTCTGACAGGTTGCAGGAAATGCTACTGAACAGAGACTTCGGACAATTTGGCAACCAAGGGGTGCTGAAGGTGAATTTCGTGGCCAGCAATCACACCACAGGAGGAAATTCAGGCAGCCCTGTGTTAAGTGGACAGGGTTATTTCATGGGTATCAACTTCGACAGAAGCTGGGAAAGCACCATGAGCGACATCATGTTCGACCCGCAGCAATGCCGCAACATCTCTGTTACCTCAGAATATATTCTCTGGGTGGTTTCACAGTATGCCAGGGCTGATTATCTGTTGCAGGAGATGGAAATTGTAAGATAATGCATCTATCTCTGTTTCATTTCCATGAGCAGGGCAAAGGCCTTGTGCACATCTTTTTCTGAAACCACAAGGGTTATCTCGTTGGTAGTTGAGATCACCTCACAGATGTTGATACCGATCCAGGCAAGTTGCTTCAAAAGGAAATAGTAAATGCCCGAAACTTCGGTATTTATTTCGGGAAGCCTGATGGTAACCGAAGAAAGCTTTTCCTTTCCGGCAATCAGTTTTTCGTTTTTGTAAACCTCTTTTATGCGATTGGCCAGCAGGTTGCTCACCACAAGCGTAGTTTCGAACACTCCCTGGCTAATCGTACAGAAAATCTCTTTTTCGCCTGCAATGCCATCCATGAGCAATCGGTTGCAGGCATTGAGGCTTGCCGAATTTTCGAAGGTATAATCCCGGAGGTCTGACCTAACAATAATATCGCCCAGCCTGCCCATGAATTCGCGTATGGTTTTGCTTATGCGGAAGGAGGCCTGGGCAGGTCTGCGGTTTATAGCCATGACAATGGCGCCCGTTTGCACCTTTTTACCCAGCTGCCGCTCTATTTCGGGCTGCATTTGCCGGGCAAGCGATGAAATGTTTATCAGCTGGTCGGCCAGCGCTTCTTCAAGAAATGGTGATTTACTGATTTGCTCGTCTACTGCTTGTGCAATGTTCATTGTGTGAAGAACTTTTAAGGTGTTAAAAATGCAACACAAAGTTATAAAAAAGTTTATATGAAATTAAAATTTCACAGAAAGCGGAAAAAGTTTTTTCTTTGCACCCCGAAATCAATTGGCTGCAGCCCGCAGAAATGAACCTAATTAACCCTTTTTATCCCCCTAATAAATTATCAACATTGAAAGTATTAAAATTTGGCGGCACATCGCTGGGTAGCGCCGAGCGCATCAGGGTGGCCACAGACATTACACGCGCCAACGAAAACTGCATAGTGGTATGTTCGGCCATGTCGGGCATGACCAATTCTCTTATTCAGGTAGCTCAAAGCTGGGAGAACGGCGAAACCGAAACTGCGCTCAGCCAGCTGGAAACCATTCGTCATCCCTTCGACTCGCATTGTTCGCAATTGATTAACAACAGTGATATCCTTTCCGAAACAGGAGCCATTTTCAATGAGGTGGCTTCGCTGATTAATGGCATTTTTATTCCCATTTACCGAAGCAGGGTAATAGCCCTTGGCGAGCAGGTAACATCGCGCATGGTTTGCAGGTATCTGCAACACATTGGCAACCCCGCAGTTTTGCTCGATGCCACTTCCTTTTTGCATCTCAATGATCACGATGAACCTGTTGTTGAAGATATTGCCCGCAGGTTTTCTGCCGACCCTCTTTTCAGCGGGAAGGGTATTTTTGTAACCCAGGGTTTTATCTGCCGCAATCATCAGGGCGAAGTGGCCACCCTAAGCCGGGGCGGAAGCGATTTCACTGCCACTCTGGTTGGTGCTGCCCTGAATGCCGAGCTTATTGAAATATGGACCGATATTGATGGTATGCACAACAACGACCCGCGCCATGTAGCCGGCACCAGGCCTATAAGAGAGTTATCGTATACCGAAGCCGCCGAGCTTGCCTATTTTGGCGCGAAAATACTTCATCCTACCTGTGTTCGGCCTGCCCGCGAAAAGAATGTTCCGGTTTGCATCAAAAACACCTTCGACCCGTCAGCTCCCGGTACCACCATACAGGCTGAGACCCCATCAACGGGGATCAGGGCAATAGCGGCCAAGGATAATATCAACATCCTGCGGATTACCTCGGGCCGGATGTTCAACGCCTATGGATTTCTGGCAAAAGTATTTGAAGTATTCAGAAAACACCGTGTGCCGGTAGATGTGGTTACCACTTCCGAGGTATCGGTTTCAGTTACCATTGAAGATGCAACAGGCTTAGCACCCCTTTTGGAAGAACTCGGACAACTGGGCCAGGTTGACCTGGAAACCGACCGGTGCATTATTTGCGTGGTGGGCGATGTGTTACAGCCTGGCCATATAGCCTGCATTTTGCAGCATCTTAAGGTTTTCGATATCCGCATGGTATCTCTTGGTGCCAGCAGCAACAACATAACCTTTGTGCTTCCCATCGCCCAGAAGGTGGAAGCACTCAATGCACTTCAACCCGTATTAAGTCATTCAACCGATAAGTCACTAGCCCTATGCACAACTACCGGCAGTTAAAAACTCCCTGCTTTGTGTATGATGCCGCTCTGCTGCATCAAACCCTTAAAAAGGCAACCCAGAGTGCCGCCCGCTATGGCTACCAGATACATTATGCCATCAAGGCCAATAACAATCCCGCAATTACTTCGGTTATTGCCGGCTACGGACTTGGAGCCGACTGTGTTAGTGGAAATGAAGTTGCTGAAGCCCTAAGAGTTGGTTTTGCTCCAAAGGATGTGGTGTATGCCGGAGTTGGGAAGTCAGACAGTGAGATTGAACTGGCCCTCAACAATGAAATTCTGTGCCTCAACTGTGAATCTATGGAGGAGCTGATGATCACTGAGGAGATAGCCCGCCGCGTGCATAGGGTGGCCCCGGTGGCCATTAGGGTTAATCCTGGGGTTAAAGCCAACACCCATAAGCACATTACCACCGGTTTGGTTGAGAACAAATTTGGGGTGCATCAAACCCATTTGAAAGATGTGCTGGACTTTGCCTCACGCTCACCCTACCTTAAACTCGTGGGGTTGCATTTTCACATCGGCTCGCAGATAATAACCCTTGAACCCTTTGAAAAGCTTTGCCAGAAGGTGAACCAGCTGTGGGAAGAGATGGATATGGAAAAAAGGGGTGCCGTTATGGTTAACATGGGCGGCGGTCTGGGGGTTGACTATGAACACCCCGAAACCAACCCTATAGCTCCCTTTGATGCCTATTTTGATGTTTTTAACCGTTATCTTAAAATCCCTTCCCATATACAGGTGCGTTTCGAACTGGGGCGCAGTCTGGTGGCGCAGTGCGGCAAACTGATCACCACGGTTTTATACACCAAAAAGGGGATCAACCGCAATTTTGTAATCACCGATGCCGGCATGACCGAGCTTATGCGCCCTGCCCTTTACCAGAGCAAACATCATATTACCAACCTTACATCAAAACTACCTGATCAGGTTTACGATGTGGTGGGCCCTATCTGCGAATCAACCGATGTGTTTGCAAAGGATATTCACTTGCCCGGAACCTCGCGGGGCGACATTATTGCCATCCACACCTGCGGAGCCTACAGCGAATCCATGACTCTGCAATACAATATGCGCGACAGGGCGGGGTATGTGATAGTTTAGCGTTCTTTGTCCAGGGTTTCTTTCCCTGTTTGCCACCAGGAATTATTAAAATTGTAATTATGCAATGAAAGTTTTATATGGTTTGTTATTAACTTTTTATTGTTTGAAGATGAATTTTGTTTATTGGTGAGTTTAAAGATTATATTGGTTGTAAAATTCCGCAAACAGATGATTGATTGGTAATTAAGATCAATAAAATGGTTTTATCTTCGAAATGAACCGGCGACCTGTGTTGACCGGTTTATTTTTTTGTTTGCTTTGTGCCGGTTTATTTCATAAAATCAAAGTTTTACAACCACAAGTACAAGGGGACACTAGAAAGTTTCATTAACTTTGCAGCCACAATTTCATAATAATGAAAGCAATAGAGAATTATATACTCACCAATAAACCATACACCATGAAAAGAACATTTACCCCTTTCGCTGAACAGCAAAGTAAGCGTTTATTTAAGCCTTTATCACTGTTGAGTTTGTCGGTAATAATTATATTATTACTATTATTTTCTGTAAACTCACTTAAAGCCAATACACAACCTGTTACCAAAGAAGCCCTGGCCTGGCTTTTTGAAGGGTTTGAAGGCCTGGCGCTAAATACTCAGGTTCCCGGATGGAGTGGTGAATTCAGGGTGAATACCCAACACGGTGACAATAGTAATAATAGGTATGCCTTGCGATTGGCTTCTCCGCCTGCTGTAAGGGTTTGGGCAACACCGGATGTTTCTGCGGGTATTAATCCAGTTATTCAGTTCCGCTATCGTGTAGTGAACGCGGCATCTTATCCTGCCAACGCGACAGCAGCGACATCTTTCAGTATACAAGTGCAGATAAAACTGGCAGGTGCCGATGACTCAACCTATGAAACTCTGGAAACTATCGGAAATGGTAATCATACTGTTTCAAATGCTTACGCACAGAAAACAATTCCCTTACCAGCGTTATACCAAAATCAAAATATTGTGGTAAGAGCAAGAGTTAGCCGTTTGACAGGCGATTTCTGGGTAGATTTCGATAATGTGAAGATCGGTACCTTCAGTCAGGCCGAATTTACCATTCTCAACAGAAACAGCAATCCTGTTAATAATGCTTCTATCGCCATAACAGGCCCGGTATCCATAACTATCACTACAGGTGCCAATGGGAAAGTGATGACTGTATTGCCCGACGGGAATTATACCTATACCATTTCAGCGGCCAAATACTTAACCTATCATGGTGGTTCATTCGCTGTTTCCGGTTCCGATGTGGAGGTTTCCACCCCTGCACTAATCGGCCGTTTCAATCTTACTTTCCAGACCCGTGACCAGGCAAGTGAAATTCTTGGTAATGTGGATATCAACCTGACCGGAACTGCCTATACCTATGCAGGGAATGAAGCAGTGTCAGGAAATATTGCTACCAATGCATCAGGCCTTGTTACTTTAACATTGAATGACGGCGAATATAATTATACGGCAACTAAAACAAATTATGCCCCCAGGTCGGGCTCCCTGGCCATGGAAGGGGCAGATAAACTCGAAAATATCGTAATGCAGCTTATGCCGCTGGTAACTTTTACTGTGGTTGAAGAGTCTTCTGATCCGGAAATTGACCCGGTACCCTTGCAGGGAGCTACTATCGCCATTCCAGGTTATACCAACCTTACCACCGATGCACTGGGTAAGGCAACCATACGACTCCCCATGGGCAGTTATTCATTTACAGCATCTAAAATTGGCTATTTCAATGAGGCTGGGAGTTTCGAAATAGAAGATAACAACGACCTGGAGTTGCCCAAAATCGAGATGAGAATTTCTCCCCCCGTATTTACCCTTATCAATCCGGCCAACGGAATTTTCCAGTATCGTATTACCCTGACCGGCCAAACATCTCAAAACCTTAATGTTACCTTTTCCAATACAGGTGCAGGAATCCTTACCATCGAACCTGAAGATATAACCATTGCCGGGCCCGATGCCGGAGAATTTGAAATTACATCACCCCTTTCACCCATTGCCCTGGCGGCAGGGGAACAGGCAATCATTACTGTTGCCTTTAAACCTGTGTCAGCAGGGTTAAAAAACGCCATCGTGGTTATTAAAGCAAATACCGGCGGTGAAATTACAGAACATACCATAACCCTGTCAGGAACCGGATATAACCCCGTTGCCCTCCCTTTCAGTGAGAATTTCCAGGAAGGCAATTTTAACAACTGGGTGGTATTAAACGGCACCCAGGTGAACCAGTGGCATGTGGGCACCGCCGCTGCTGATGCAGGGAACCTTTCAGCTATCATATCTAATAACAGCGGAGCAAATAATGCCTATCAGACATCAGGTGCAATTTCAAGGGTTCATTTCTATATGGATTTTGAAATTCCTGAAGCTACAGGCGGCAAACAGCCCATACTTGGCTATAACTGGAAGGGGATGGGCGAACCCACTGTGGATATTTTGCGGGTTTACCTGGTTGAACCCTCCACTGCCGTAAATTCAGGATCTGCTTTAACAGGTCATATTTTTACCCATAATTCACAGGCTCAATGGCAAACGGTGAACTACAACATCCCGGCTCAAAATCAGGGGAAGGTACAACGCCTGGTATTTTCATGGCTTAACGACGGTTCTTTGGGAACACTGCCCCCGGCAGCCGTTGATAATATATACATCGGTTTCCTTTATGATGTGCAGATGGCAGTTGCCCCCGAAGGGACAGGCAACACTACCGGAAGCAACCCTTACCGTGCAGGGCAGATTGTTACCATAACCGCAACCCCGGCAGCGGGGTATGTATTTACCCATTGGTCGGCGCCGGAAGTTGTTCTGGCCGATGCCAATGCAGCCACAACCACCTTTACCATGCCCGGTGCCGATGTAATGATCACGGCCAACTTCGTCCCCGAAACCCCGGGCATTAATGATCAGCAATATGTTTACAACGGTCAGGAACATTTACTTACCGCCGATCCTGGCAGTGGTTTTACCATTGCCTGGTACAATGTGCAAACCGGTGGCGAACCTGTAATTCCTGCCGGCACCTTTGTGGGGGAGTACCTATACTGGGCTGCAACAGTGGGTTCGGGTGGTGTTGAGAGCCCGCGTGTCCCTGTAAAGCTTGCCATTACCCCCAAAGAACTTACAGTGGTAGGTGCACAGGCCCAAAATAAGGTTTATGACGGAGCAACTGCTGCGCTTGTGATTGGGGCCATGCTCGAAGGTGTTGAAGTTATCGATATCGATAAGGTATCTCTTGAAAATCATACCACCGGGATATTTGAATCGGCTGATGCCGGAGAAAATATCCCTGTGTCAGTTGTCATGACCATTATGGGCGATGCGGCTTACAATTACATACTTCTGCAACCCCAGGGACTCCAGGCCGATATTTCAAGGGCTCCCCTTACCGTTACCGCACAAAACATATCGAAGATCTACGGTGAAACTGATCCTGCCTTTTCAGTATTATTCAACGGATTTGTTGAAGGAGAAGATGAATCAGATCTTGCGGGTGAATTGTTTTTTGAGCGCGAAACCGGTGAAGATGCAGATGACTATCTTCTTACTCCATCAGGGCTTACTTCAAATAATTATGAAATTGCCTTTGTGGACGGCCAGTTCACGATTACCCCCAGGGAACTTACTATTGGCGGAAGTTTTACCGCACAGGACAAAACCGCCGACGGTACCACTATTGCAACAATCGATGCCACAGAGCTGGTATTGCTTAATACTGTTGCCAACGACGATGTGGCACTTGCTGGTGTTGTGGCAGAATTTGCCCAGTCAACGCCGGGTAACAACATTCCCGTTTCCCTTGCATCGGCGCAACTCACAGGTAATAAGTCAGTTAACTACACCATCTCCCTTACCGGGGCTCCCGTTGGTTCCGCAAATATTATTGCTCCCACATTTACCCTTACCATCACCATTACTCCAGCCGGTGGTGGCTCGGTTACAGGTGGCGGTAACTATGAAAAAGGGGAACTTGTTACATTGGTTGCTACCGCTGCTACCAACTTCAGATTTGTTAAGTGGGAAGACGAACAGGGCAATGAACTCAGCCCAAATGCAGGATATACCTACACCATGCCGGCGCAGAATGTGGCCATCACAGCCCTGTTCGAAGATGAAACCGGCATTGAGGAAACTGTATTGTCGGGTGTAAGGGTCTATCCCAATCCGGCTATAGACTATGCCATTGTTGAATCAGCCGGCACAATATCAAGGATTGTAATTACTGACCTGGCAGGAAAAGTTGTGTTCCATGATGTTTTTAACCAAGGCTATGTTCGTATAAATACATCACAGTTCAGGGAAGGTGTTTACCTTGTAAACATTTATACCGGTCAGGGTGTTGAAGTGAAAAAATTGTTGGTGAAATAGATATCATCAAACTGAAATATGGAATTATAAAGAAAGCAACCCCTGGCCGAAAGGCCGGGGGATTTGCATTTAACAAGGTGACTTTCAGGGAAGCTATTTTTATCCGGGTATTTTTACTGTGTTGATAACTATACAAATAACAGGGATTTTAAGTCAATACCCCAAAAAACGTTTAACTTTGTGTTTCACCTGGTTTTAATATGGGAACTTATCGATAAAAATATATTCTGCATAGTGGAAACCTTTTGGTACACTGACCCACAGAAAAGCGTAAAGTCTATTAAGTATTAAAATACAACGATTATGGAACGAAATCTAATATACCCGTCCTCTTCAATGCAAGGGGAAACCACCATCCGGCAATTAATGAGGACTATAAGATTGACCAGCAAACCAATAGCTTTTATTATAATTATGATCATGCTGGCCTTGTCCTGGCCGGTATCAGGGTATGCCCAAACAGGGTTTAATGTAGATATTGATTTGTTTCCAGATGGTGATGTTTATTTGGGCTATGCCGGTGAACCATTTGATTTGATCATAAGTGAAGCAAAACAAAATAATATTGAACTGAACGGATTTTACAATGTAACAGTTGAAAGCATAGATGGCGGACCGTTGGGAGGTGACCCGGTAATTATTGAAGGAATACTTTTTAACAATCAGTTAGAATTTATCGATGGGAATGCAAGTATTTCTATAAACATAATGAGGGGGGGGCTTTTCATCCTTAAAATTGATATTCAGGGTCTGGGGGAAAAGGTTTTAC
>JBBISA010000043.1:0-35438 GCA_037441525.1 Bacteroidota bacterium | reverse complement strand
AAGGGAAGGGAGGTTAATTACCTTCTTTCTCTATTTTTTTATCGGACAATAGTGTATTATAATGTCAATTTTCTCTCATCTGATTATATTTTTCTTCCAACAGGTAAAATACCCGGCAAATCAATTCCCAACCGAACCTGTTAGCGCAAAACCTTCCTCTCATTATAGCATCTTCTTGTAGAAGCATTTAAATAATTGAAAACATAAAATCCCGGAAAATAATACCCATAAAAAAACAGGATTTGGAAAAAAGTATTGGTTATTTTCCAAAACCCGCAATCGAAAAAATAAGTAGGTTTGCACTGTAAATTTACAACGAATAATGCACCTCACAAAAAATATTTCGTCATCCCACCCTCTGAAATGTTAAGACCCTTCCACGAAGTTAAAGCAATGGCATTGGAAACAATATCCATTGAAGCTGCAGCCATAGAAAACCTTAAGAATTACATCAATGATGATTTCGTAAGATGCGTTGAAAAAATTATCAACAGCAACGGAAGAGTTGTCATTACCGGCATAGGAAAGAGCGCTATAATTGCATCAAAAATTGTAGCAACACTTAATTCAACCGGCACTCCATCTGTATTCATGCATGCAGCTGATGCAATACATGGCGATCTTGGAATTCTGCAAAAAGATGATATAGCCATTTGTATTAGTAATAGTGGCAACTCGCCTGAAATCAAAGTTTTAACACCCATGCTAAAATCGCTGGGGAATTGCCTCATTGCAATGGTGGGAAATGCTAATTCCTATCTGGCCAGACAAGCAGACTTTATTATAAATACCACTGTTGAAAAGGAAGCAAGCCCCGGTAATACTGCCCCAACCAGCTCTACCACCGCCCAGCTCGTAATGGGCGATGCTCTTGCCATGACCCTGTTGCAATGCCGTGGGTTTTCTGCCCACGATTTTGCACGTTACCACCCCGGGGGAGCCTTGGGAAAACAACTGTACCTGAAGGTGGAAGACCTTTATAAGCAAAATGAAAAACCAGGGGTTCAACTAAATGCAAATATCAGGGAAGTAATTCTTGAAATCAGCAGCAAACGGTTGGGTTCAACCGCTGTTTTGGATGGGAATCATCTCAGGGGAGTTATCACTGATGGCGACCTTAGACGAATGCTTCAACTGGAGAAAGATATTGAACAACTTACTGCACAGGATATTATGGGTAAAAATCCTAAAACGGTTTCACCCGATGCATTGGCCATCGATGCACTGCAATTAATGCGCAATAATAATATTACCCAGCTCATTGTTGTTAGTAAACAAAACTACCTGGGAATTGTACATTTACATGATATATTAAAAGAAGGAATAATATGAGCAACCTGGTAAATAATTTTAATGAATACCGGCAAAAAATGAATGATAAAATCATGGATGCCGACAACCTTGTTCTAAAAAGACTTTTTAATCTCGACACTAACACTTATACCGATGGAGCGCTTTCTAAGAAAGTTAAGGAAATGATTGGCCTTTCAGCATCAATGGTTCTTCGTTGTGATGATTGTGTGAAATACCATTTGCAGAAGTGCTACGAACTGGGTGTGACCCGTGAAGAAGTATTTGAAGTTTTTGCCATCTCTAATATCGTTGGGGGAACTATCGTTATTCCTCACCTGAGAAGGGCGGTAGAGTTCTGGGAAGCACTTGAAAATACCCCGGATTAGCATTTTATAACCCAAAGAGAGCTTTACGGCAAAACACGTACACTTTACAAAACAATTAAACCCAAGCATAATGAGATTATACACCCAGCAGCTGGTTAAAAAGTACAAAAAGAGAACCGTTGTAAACAAGGTTTCTGTTGAGGTAAGCCAGGGAGAAATTGTGGGCTTGTTGGGGCCCAACGGTGCCGGGAAAACAACCACTTTTTATATGATTGTGGGTTTGATAAAACCCAACGAAGGCAAAATATTCCTGGAAGACACAGAGATTACCACTGACCCAATGTATAAAAGGGCACAGAAAGGGATTGGCTACCTGGCTCAGGAAGGAAGCGTATTCAGAAACCTCAGCGTGGAAGACAATATCCTGGCTGTACTTGAATTTACAGGCAAAACCAAACAACAACAACAGGAAAAACTCGAAAGCCTCCTGGATGAATTTGGCTTGCAACACATCAGAAAAAGCAAAGGGATTACCCTTTCGGGCGGTGAACGGCGCCGCACTGAAATTGCCCGGTCGCTGGCGGTTGACCCTAAATTTATATTACTCGATGAACCTTTCGCAGGGGTTGACCCGATAGCAGTTGAAGATATTCAAACCATTGTAAGCAAACTTAAGGAAAAGAATATCGGGGTGTTGATTACCGACCACAATGTTCACGAAACTCTTAATATTACCGACAGGGCTTACCTGCTTTTTGAAGGCGGTATATTAAAGTCGGGCACAGCTGAAGAACTTGCCAACGACCCTCAGGTTCGCAAAGTGTATCTGGGTGAAAAGTTTGAGCTGAGAAGATAGATAGCAAAAGCTGCTTTTCTCAACCATATAATCAGATTAAATGGTTCATTTGTATAAAAGTGCAACGGCATAGGCTGCCACCCCATCCCCTGTCCCCACAAAACCAAGTTTTTCGGTTGTGGTTGCTTTAATGGAAACATCTGAAACTTCCACCCCTGCAATGGTTGAGATAATCTTCCGCATCTCTTCAATGGCATAACCTATTTTGGGTTGCTGAAGGGCTACTGTGGCATCGATATTCCCAACTTCGAAACCAGCTTCCCTGATGAGGGCAACTGTATTCTTGAGCAAAATTTTGCTGTCAATCCCCCTCAAACTTGGATCATTATCAGGAAAGTGGTAACCAATATCGCGCATTCCTGCTGCCCCAAACAAGGCATCCATAATGGCATGAATGAGCACATCACCATCTGAGTGTCCAACCGACCCCTTTTCAAAGGGGATTTCTACCCCTCCAATCATTAGTTTATATTCTGGTGCAAGCTGATGCACATCATATCCAAATCCAACCCTGAATTTCATCCGTAAATAATTTGTTTTTAAGTTGTCGGATGGAACTCCCTGTTTGCTATTTTCGTTGGTGTTTGTGTTTTTTCGCAAACATGTTCGTTACATCATTTCTATTTTTGCGTTTTAATATTTTGAACAGAACCGGGCAATATTACAAAAAGCCGGTTAATTACCGGCTTTCTGATACATAAAAAGTAATATTGTTTTGGAAATTCATAAATACAGAGTAAATCCGTTGCAAAAATCCAGTGTTAGCTGCCTGACAATGCGTCGAAATCGAAGGTCAGTGAGAAACGAAGAACATTTTCGAGCGGACTTCTCTGCATAAGGGGTATAATATATGAAAAGTCGAGTCCGAAAACATTATACTTTAGCCCCAGTCCAAGGGTAAAAAACTTGCGGTTTCCTTTAAAGGCATGTTCATGAAAGTACCCGCCACGAATGGCAAATTGATTGTCGTACCAGTATTCCATCCCTGCGGAATAGGTAAATTCTCTCAACTCTTCAGTAAATCCGCCAGGTGCATCATTGAACGAGCCAAACATGCCGGCAACAACAGAACGGTTCGGATCTTTCCCTTTTTCTATTTCATATTTTCCATCGGCATTGATAATGGGAGCATTTGTAATCGGATCGCGCTTATAGATTGGTGGCGTTGGAACCAGCAATTTATTTACATCAACAGTAAAAGTAATAGCGTTGTATTCATCCATCAAAATCCTTAACGTTGGCCCTAAACGCAGGTTAATAGGGAGAAAGTTCGAATTAATATCATCCGAATACGATATTTTATTCCCGATATTGGAAACATTCACCCCCCATGAAAACCAGGCCGGGGCGCGACGCCAGTCGAGTTCACGCTCGTAATAGACCGAAACATCAGCAGCCAAAGCCCGCCCCGGACGAGTAGGCATAGAACCTACATCCTGCCCCTGGGTAAGGTTGGAGTTTACATACCGGACCGCAATGGCACCCGCGAAATTTTGTCCCAGTTTACGGGCATAGGCAACATCGAGGGCAAACTCACTTGGTCTGTATATGCCTTGCGGCATACCTGTCTCATCGGTAAACTGAATCTCACCTAAAGAAAAAAACACAAGTGAGGCGGCAACAGTCTGCAATTCATCAATTCTCTTAAAACCACTCAGGTACGACAGATTTATATCGGGAACCAGTGAGCGCAGCCAGGGAGTATAATTGAACGATAGACCGAGGTCTTTGTCAATAAAACCATATTTTGCAGGATTCCAATGCATGGAATTGGCATCAGGTGATGTTGAAACACCTGCATCGCCCATGGCTCCGGCCCGGGCATCGGGCGCAATCATAAGAAAAGGAACTGCTGTAGTAATAGTGTTTACTTTCTGTCCCAAAACATCGCCGTAACTCGGGCCTCCAGTTTGCGAAAACAATTGTTTACTACCGGCAACTGCCAGCAAAATAATCATTACAAGGGTTGTCTTTGAAAACAATTTTGTCATTGTGCTTAATATTGAAATTTTTCCGGTTTCGGTTTCCTTATTTATCATTCATTCTGTATCCTTACCCGAATTGAAAGCGCAAACCTACTGCTTTTTTTTCACTTTTAAATGGTAAAATTACTGTTTAAACAATCAGTGAATCACCCGGTATTTTATTAGTTTTTAAAGAGTTAATGTTTTAATAATGGGCAGGGTGCTATACGTGCCCTGGCTCCAGACATTGTTACAGGTATTCTTTGTAAGAAATCTCAACGGCAAATGCAATCATTTATTGTAGTTTTTAATGGCAGGTATATTCGCATGGGGATTTAAAAAGAAATTTACCTGAGTATCATAAGCCTTTCGGTTTTCTGCACCTGGTCTCCGGTGGCTGTTGATACAATAACCCTGAAAAAATAGATTCCGTTGCTTAACAATGATCCCCCTTCATCGCGCCCATCCCATTCAATGGGTGGTATATTGAAGCCTGATGCATATACATTTTCTCTTATGGATCGATATAATTGTCCATTGATGCCAAAAATATCAATAGATATTCTTAACTCTGTGGCAGGCTTGTTGTGCTCTATATAAAACTTAGTTGACTGGCTGAATGGATTGGGAAAACTCTTTAAAGTATTTAATTGAAGTCCCGGAGCCGATGTTACCACAAAATCAATGGTGGCTGTTCCGGCGTTGTTTTGGGCATCCCATGCTCTCAGCGTAAGGGTATACTCTCCCTTTTCAAGATTGAAAAACGGAAAAATAACCCGGCCTGATCTGTAAGAGTTGAGCTCACTCTGGTAGAAATTGTTAAGGATAATTGGATTTGAAAAATCATCATTCAGAAAAGCAACAATATCGTGTCCAATCTGCCCGGTGGTGTTTATTCCACTGTCGTCGCCAAGCAAGGCAATCAGCACTGGATTGGGCCCGGTATTACCACCTGATTTAAAGTTGAGATTATTAATGTATAAATCGATAGCAGGGCCTTGATCATCTTTAGTAAACTCAGGTGCGGTTCCCGAAACAATGAAATTGTCATAATATCCGTTTCCGTCAGTTTTTAATTGATTATCGAAATAGTAACTGATTTTTCCATTTCCAGTACTGTAATTTATGTCTCGCGGAACAACAAAGGTAAATTCAAAAACCCCATTTACAACCGAAGCAGCACCACGATAAATAATACGGTTTTGAAGGGTGAAGTTTCTTTTCGAACTTCCGGGGTCATTTGCCAGTGTTGAAAAAACACCCTTTTTATCATATATGGTAGGATATATTACTCCATTATAACTGGTTGCCCTGGTTCCTTGTGGTGTTCGCACTTCTCCCTTTACAGTTACCCGTTGCAGGGCTTTTATGGTATCGGGTATTTGCGTGGTAATAGCTTTATATTTCGGATAGGCCATCTGCATGGAAGGATCGCCTAATAATACAAAGTTTTTAAGGGTAGATGCTGAACTGCTTCTCACTTTCGAAATTCTGATAAGGTCTCCAAGTCGCGGCATTTCGCCGTTTTCCATAGGGATAAAAGCATTTCTTATGAAGGCATCATTGAGAGTAAAATTGCTATGCGAATATGCTAAACGGGTGGTGGTAAAAAGCGCTGAAGCTCCACCGTCGGGTTTGAGAAAAATGCGCACTCCGGCTGATAGTTCATTGGCATCGGGCTGGTCGAAGCTGCTAAACTCGCAGGTTGCTGTCATAAATACCGGCAAATTGTAAAAATTCCCCCAAGATAAAATATCGTTGAACGTGAGAATCCGTTCATGTGCAAGCCCCAGGGTTCCTCCATGTCCGATGTAATTGATCAGCAACGCTCCCTGGTTCACCCTTTTGTTTATCGCATTGTTTACATCAGGATACCTCGCCCCGCCCGCAAGGGTGGTTTGTTCGTAGGCATCCAGATAGATTTTCTCCAGATTAAATACCGGGTGAGTGGATGACAGATAATTTGCAACTTGTTCTGTCTGTTCAAGATGAACGTTTCCATCTTCATCATCAGCGATGATTGCTATCACATTTCTCCAGTCGGCATAATTGGGTATAACTCCGGCAAAGCGCGGATCATCGGAGCCAGGCACCAAACCTTCAATTCTTTGGTTATACCGCAATATTTTATTCACCACAAATCGCGCTTCGTCCAGTGTTCTCACGGGCAACCTGCCAATGCCAAGGTCGATGGCTCCGGCAGCATCAAATCCCTCATTCTGGTCGAGCAGCCCGAAAAAGTCGTCGGAAATATAACTGCTCGATGGATTGAGCGATTGTTGTGTTTGAAAGGTAGGTATGAGGTTGCCACCAAATCCCAGAAGGTTTTTATTATCGTAGGTTCCATTGCCGAAAAGTAAGAGATAGCGGGGGAAAGAGCCCTTAAACTGGCGCCGGTCATAAAACATTTTCATAAAGTTCCTTATGGCAACAATATCAGGGGTTCCAGATGAAAACTCATTGTAAACCTGTTGGGGTGACACCAGTGCCACAGAAATACCATCGAACTGCAGCCTGAAATCGGCCAGACGTTGGGCTTCAGCCCTGAAAATCTCAGGAACAATTACAATCATATCGTGCACCTCAAGGCCATGCAAATTCTGGTTGGGAACTGCACCCCGCAACCTGGGTCGGGGATATGATTGGTCTCCAAATACAACAAATTGCCTTAATTGGTTTGAATTTACGGTAAAAGTACCAGTTTGACCAGCCAATTGAACCGACGGGCTTGTAATGTTAAAAGGGTCAGTTATATCCCATACTGTATTGTTACCAGTTAACCCTCTGACTTCGAACCGGGCTATCTTTCCCGGGCCAGCCACCGAAGGATTCCTGAAAAACATCTGTTCGCCGGTTTTAATTAGTTGACGGCGCGCATTTATGGTTACAAAGTTTAGCCACCCTCGCGAACCTGTAGCTTGCCGGTTGTAGGTTATCCGCACAGATAAATTATCTCCCTGAGGGATTCCTGAAATGCGGGCGTCAACAGAGCGTGCAAAAATTCCTGTTGAAATGGCCATATTAACACCTGCTGCATTAAAACTCTGCGAAACCCCCATACTTTCAATAGTAAAAGAACTTGCAGATGATGATCTGGCGGCAGCATTTACCGAAATCTTTGCAGTTTCGGAAACAATGTTGGGAAAATTAAATTCGAATGTCCGGCTGGTGGTAACATCAAATAGTTCTCCAAACCATTGTTTCCCACTTCCAAGCAGGTTATTAAGCTCCCTTTCGTGATGCCTGTAATCGTAAAAATCAGTAACCGTCTGTGTTGGTGTTTGTACAGGCGTTACACCTTGTTGAACCCTTTTCCCCTGTTCCCTGCCGTGGGTAAGAAAGTAACAGGTCTCAGATGAATACAAATGTATTTCATGCTCAAAAATATCATTGACAGCATTATATCTCCATTTATTAGGTGATTGTCCGTAAAAGAGAATAAAATCATCATTGGCAAAGGTATTTCCAGTTCCGCTTACCCAAATACTATTTTCGAGCAAATCTGTTATCCTGGGCATGACGTTAGACTCAGCTAGCATACCTCCCCCATTTCCGAACAACTGAATGGTAGATTTATTAATTTGAGCCGGGTTAATTCCCAATTCAACAAGGTCTTGTCTTGTTAGTCTGTAAATTCCATCCTGTTCAACACACAGCCTGTACCAGTTCCCTGTTGACAGCACCGAAGATTCAGGATACAGATTTAGCACTGCCGACTTTTCCTCTGCCAAAAACTGAAGGTTATAAACCAGATCGAATGAAACTAACTTCTCATAAACCCCATTGTGGTATCTTACCGGAACAAGATGAAATACAGAATAGAAATATCCTGCTGTTGTTTCGCGGTATGTAATACTGAAAAAATCAGTATTACTGAATCCTGACTCTTTAAGTATCTTTATCTCAGCATCTGAACAAACTTCTGTTATGTGATTTTCGGTTCTGAATTCGTAATTATACTGGCTAAGGGGCAATGATTTCCGTAAAAAGAAAACCGGCACCTGGGGCAGGGTATCTGAATAAATTGCACCACTGAATAACAGAGACGGAATAAACGTCCCAATGTCGATCTCAGGCGAAACAGGAGCTTTCCAGTCAATAGTAATTTTTTCGGCTTTATCTGAAGCTTTTGCAACATTGAGACCAGAAAAAAACAATGGAATTAAAAGAGCAAAAACAAATAATTGGAAGCGTTTTATCATAATATGTATTGTAAAACAGTAAATTAAGGCAGGTTAAGATTAAAGTTAGGCAATATAATCCAATTGCTCTGCTAATAAACAATTCATTGCGGAAACACTTGAAATGAAACGGATTCTATCCCAAATTATTATACTTATTGATAACTGCAACCGGCCCGGTTATTTCATTTCGATACCCAATATGTATAACAATTAGTGTATTACTTAGGTTTAATTTGCAAGCACCGCAAAATTAATTCTCTTTTCAAACGTTAGGAAAAAGTCAGTCAAAAAGCTCAACAGCGTCAGAATTATTGGCAGGTTATATTTCCACATACAATTCGCTATATATTTTAATGAGTCTTGAAATGAAACCTGGAAGCCGTTCTGGCGTAAAACCTAACTGGATTAGCTATCGCATGAGCAAAAGGATTGTCCTGTTATCCATAATTATTTTCCTGATGTTTGAAAAGACCTCAGCTCAGGACCCGATTTTTTCGCAACATTATGCCAATCCATTATACCTAAACCCTGCATTTGCTGGTTCGAAAAAATGCACTCGTATAAACCTAAACTATAGAAATCAACCATTTCCAGTGTTTGGAACATACTCAACATATAGTTTTTCTGCCGACCATTACAGCCAGGCTGTCAACGGGGGAATTGGGCTTAGCCTTGTGCATGATTCACAGGGAGGTTTGCTCGAGCAGTCGCAGGCAGGTATTATGTATGCCTGGCAAAGTTCTTTATCCAGAAACTGGAGCTTGAGCTTAGCCTTTCAGGCATCGTGGTTGAATTACCGGATTAACCCATCCAGGCTCGTTTTTCCCGATCAAATGCCCGGAGCTAATGGTAATACAGGGTCAACAGCCGAGCCAATGCTCCAACAACCCAACAGTCACAACGTTGACTTTTCGACCGGTTTTCTAATATTTACCCATCAGTTTTACAGTGGAATAGCCGTTCATCACATTGGTCAGCCTACCTTGTTGAATTATGAAGATCAGAGGCTGCCAGCCAAATTTACTCTGATGGCAGGTTATGATTTTTCCAAAAGACAACGTCGAACGCATGAAACATCTGTAAAGTGGTCTTCCAACATCGTAATACAATCACAATCACAATATTTAAGATTCAATTATGGCATTTATGCCCAGGCTGAACAGTTGACTGCCGGGGTATGGTTTCGCCACAGTGTAAAACACCCAAATTCACTTATTTTTATGGTAGGACTAAAACAGGTGAATTACACCATTGGTTATAGCTATGACTACACATTATCAGGCTTTTCCGGAAAATTTGGCGGAGCTCACGAAATAGGTGTTTTACTGAATTTTAATTGTGCTGAGCCCAATATGAAATACCGCATACTAAATTGTCCGACTTTTTAATTATTTTTGTACAAATTTCAAATAACTGAATCTATGACTAGGAATCCCAGAAATTTGACCATGGTTATAGCCGTAATTGCTGCTTTAGCCTTTTTTTCATCCTGTAAAAAAGAAACTTCTCCAACCACCGGATGGTCACACAATGACTCACGCACCGGAGGGTTTGAAGTGGTGCCTTATACCCAACAGGAAACCGGCCCCGGCCTTGTTTTCATTGAAGGTGGTACTTTTGTAATGGGACGTACCGAACAGGACGTCATGTTCGACTGGAACAACATCCCCAGAAGGGTTACAGTATCATCCTTCTATATGGACGAAACTGAAGTAAGAAACATTGACTATGTAGAATATCTTTTCTGGTTAAGCCGTGTATTTGGCGCCACCTACCCTGAAGTAGTCAGAGGTGCACTGCCCGATACCCTGGTTTGGCGCGAAAGATTGGCCTATAACGAGCCCTATGTTTACAACTATTTAAGACACCCCGCCTACCGCGATTACCCGGTGGTTGGAGTCAGCTGGATGCAGGCAAGCCAATATGCTGCCTGGCGTACCGACAGGGTAAATGAAATGATCCTAATCCGTGAAGGAATCCTTCAGTGGGACCCTGATCAGGCCAACGAAAGAAACTTTAATACCGAAGCCTATCTTGCCGGCCAATACGAAGGACTTGTAAGGAGAAACCTCCGCGATCTTGACCCACGTGGTACCGGAGAAAGAAGAGTTCGTCGTGAAGATGGCATCCTGCTTCCTGCATACAGACTTCCCACCGAAGCCGAATGGGAATTTGCCGCACTTGGTTTAATCGGAAATACCATCTACGAAAGAGTTGTTGAAAGAAGACTCTATCCATGGAATGGGCACGTTATACGCAGCGCAGAAAAAAGAACCCGTGGCACCATTATGGCCAACATACAAAGAGGCCGTGGCGATATGATGGGCGTAGCAGGCAATCTGAATGATGCCGGTGAAATAACAGTTCCGGTATATGCTTATTGGCCAAACGATTACGGATTATACAATATGGCAGGTAATGTCAATGAATGGGTAGCAGATGTTTTCAGGCCACTTTCGCATGAAGCAGTTGCCGATTTCAGACCTTTCCGTGGTAATGTATTTACCACCCCTTTGCGCGATCAGGACGGGCAACTTGTGCCAAAGGATAGTCTTGGCCGACTGGTTTACCAGAATGTTGACCCAATTAGCGACCCCAGACTTCCTTCCAGAAGAAATTACAGATACGCTGATAATATTGGTTATGGCGATGGTGATTTCGGTTCAAGTCTTTTCTATAAAGATGCCGAAACAGCTGAACGCATGGGACAGGCCAAACTAATGTACGACTACGGAACGAGCTCACTTATCAACGATAATGCAAGAGTTTATAAAGGTGGTGGCTGGAAAGACAGACCATACTGGGTTGTTCCGGGCACAAGGAGATTTCTTGACCAGAACGAATCTACAAACGATATTGGTTTCCGTTGCGCAATGACCCGCGTGGGAAGCCCCGTTGGATATTAATTAAGAAATCGGGATTCTTAATATTCATGACCCCGTTCTTTTAAGGACGGGGTTTTTTAATGATCGAACCATTTTATTTAAAAACCACTTGTTTTTATGTATCAGGCCATACTCCACATTCATCAACTTATTTTGCAAGGTGCATCGGTTTGTACTGATTCCAGACACCTTAAACCAGGCAATATTTTTTTTGCACTTAAAGGAGAAAAGTTCGACGGCAACCTGTTTGCACATGATGCCCTTGATAAAGGAGCTGAAATAGTTGTTGTTGATGGCGAAAGTTTTACATCTTCAGGGAAAATACTTAAGGTGGAAAGTGTTCTTCAAACTTTACAGCAACTGGCAAACTATCACAGAGAACAATTCACAATACCAGTAATTGGCATTACCGGCAGCAATGGCAAAACCACCACCAAAGAGTTGATCAACGCGGTGCTCTCTAAAAAATACAGAACCCTTTGCACTCTTGGCAATTTTAATAATCATATTGGTGTTCCCCTTACTTTATTACGATTGAAGGATGAGCATGAAATGGCCATCATAGAAATGGGAGCCAATCACATGGGAGAAATTGCCCTGCTAAGCTCCATCGCAAACCCCAATTATGGTCTTATTACCAATGTTGGGAAAGCCCATATTGAAGGTTTTGGTTCGGCAGAAAATATTGTAATTGGCAAAACCGAATTATATAGGCACTTACACTCAAAAGGTGGCACCATTTTCATCAATTCAGGGAATGAAAAATTAATGAAACACACCCTTTCATGTCCGTTGATTACATATAGTGCCATCGACAATGGTTCTGTTCAAGGTATCATAATTTCCACATCTCCGTTCCTTGAAATCAGTTATACCCTGCAAAAATCGGGTTTTCAGAACACAGTTAAAACTCAACTAACAGGAGCCTACAATCTCGAAAATATATTAGCCGCAGTTGCCATAGGCGATTATTTTGGGGTCGATCATAACGACATACGCCAGGCTATTGAAGAATACTCGCCCAACAACAGTCGCTCACAACTAAAAACTACGGCAAAAAACACACTGATTCTTGATGCCTATAATGCCAATCCTACCAGTATGAAGGCCGCACTCGAAAGTTTTGCTGCTTATTCTTCACCATTACCAAAGGTGGCAATTCTGGGAGACATGCTGGAGCTTGGTCATATTTCGGAATATGAGCACCAGGAAATCGTTCGCCTTGCCGAATCTCTTAAATTCGAAATAGTTATATTGATTGGGCCCCTGTTTCTGAAGACCAATACATCAAAACCAACCTTTTATAAGTTCAAGGATAATGCCCTCGCTTTTGAATGGATGAAAGAAAACCCCCTCAAAAACCGGTTGATTTTTTTGAAAGGCTCAAGAGGGATAAAGGTGGAAATACTCGAGACGTTGTTATAAGTATTGGAATGAAGCAATTGATTTCCATAAAATTATACCTTGATTAGGTATCCTCTCAGAAAAAAACCTAAAGCCAATAAAGCATTAAAATAACCAGCTGACAATGAAGTTATAATATTTGCAGCGTGCCCTGTTTGCAGGTCAGAACGACGCAGAATTATTGGAAAAATCTGCTAACTTTGCCCCTGAATTTACGGGGCTTCATTCATGCATTAGCTGACAATAAAAAAACCATATTGAGAACATGAAAAAATCAATTGAATCAACAAAAATTATTCTGGCATTAATTGCTATGTTCCTAGGTTTAAATGTCATGGGGCAGGTTGACACAACCAATGTTCGAAAACTCATGGAAGAAGGCATTGTTAAACTCAAGGCTAATGATATCCGCATGGCGATTCAGTTTTTTGACCAGGGTAGAGAAATGCTTCACAAAATTGCTGTTGCTGCCGATGAAAAAAACCAAAATATAATAACATCAAACGAGCTAACCCGTCAGGCTGAAAGATTAATTCAACAAAACAATTATACCGGAGCCTTTGACCTTCTAAACCAGGCTATTGAACTGAACGATCAAAACATAGAAGCACTTAAGTTCAGAGGTTCGATAAGGTTAATTCTTGAACAACAGAAAGAACGACACAGAGACCGCGATTATATAGGGCTTATAAACGACTACACAAATGCAATCAGGATTGTAGATCGCAGAATAAACAATGCACCCCGAAACAGCCAGGAAAAGAAAGAATTGGAAAAAGAAAAAGCCAAAATACTGATAAACAGGGCTTACGTAAAAATGCAGGCCAACCGAACCGCTGCTTTTCATTCAGCAATTGAAGATTACTCCGATGCCATTCGCAACGATGACCAGAACTGGGATGGTTTCCTGGGCAGAGCAGTTGCCTATAATAAAATCAGAGACAACCGCCGCGAAATCAACGATTACCTGAAAGCATTTGAACTGATGCAAAAGTACGAATACCGTATTTCAGACCGCGAGTGGAGTGAACTTTACCTTACAGTTGCCTACGCTTATTCCAACCTGAAGGATAGGCGAAATGCCCTGGATTATGCTACGAGATCTTTAAACCTCGGAAATCATGAGGCTGAAAAAGTCATGATTAAGAACCGACTCTGAAATGGAAATATAGTGGAAAGAAAGGCTGTCAAGGAGAACAATGGCAGCCTTTTATATTTTGGCATTCATGCTTCAATTAATAAATTTGCAACAAAAATATAATTGACCGGAACAGTGGGAATTGATGTTTCATTTTAAAACCAGAACTATATGTCATTAGACCCAAAAGTACTTGAAAGAGCAAAAGTTTGGCTAAGTAATAGCTTCGACGAAGAAACCAGGAAAGAAGTGGCCAACCTTATAGAGAATGATCCAAAGGAGCTTACTGAATCCTTTTATAAAGACCTTGAGTTTGGTACAGGCGGATTGCGCGGAATCATGGGTACAGGCACCAATAAAATGAACAAGTATACCGTAGGCCTGGCAACACAGGGGTTGGCTAATTATGTGCTAAAAAGCTTTCCACAAGAGAAAGTTAAAGCAGCCATAGCCTATGATTGCCGCAACAATAGCGATGTTTTCGCCAGAATAACCGCTGAAATACTCTCTGCAAACGGTATAGAAGTATACCTTTTCGAAAGCCTGAGACCTACTCCTGAGTTATCCTTTGCAGTGCGTCATTATGGATGCCATACAGGCATTGTTTTAACAGCATCTCACAACCCTAAAGAATACAATGGCTATAAGGTTTACTGGAACGACGGAGCCCAGCTGGTTGCACCACACGACACCAATGTTATTGATGAAGTGAGAAAAATAACCGACTTCAGCCAGATTAACTTTAATAAAAGAGGAGAACTCATCAATACTATTGGAGTAGAAACCGACAAAATCTATATTGATAAACTTACAACCCTTTCTCTCAACTCTCAGTTAATTAAGAAACACAGCAACATTAAAATTGTGTTTACACCAATTCACGGTACCTGTGTAAAAATTGTACCCGATGCTTTGAAGGCATTCGGATTTACCAATATTATCAATGTTCCCGAACAGGATGTTGTCAGTGGCAATTTCCCGACAGTACATTCGCCCAACCCTGAAGAGCCTGCGGCCCTCGAAATGGCAATTAACAAAGCCCGTGAAACCAATGCAGAATTGGTTATGGCCACTGACCCAGATGGCGATAGAGTAGGTATTGCTGTTAGAGACGAATCAAACCAATTTATCCTTCTCAACGGAAACCAGGCAGCATCGTTGCTCATTTACTATCTGCTGAGCCAGTGGAAAGCAAACGGAAAGTTAACTGGTAACGAATACATTGTTAAAACTATTGTAACCACAGAACTGCTTAAATCAATTGCATCCAGGTTTAATGTTGAGTGTTTTGATGTGCTGACAGGTTTTAAATTTATCGCCGAAATTATCAGAAAGCTTGAAGGGAAGCGAACCTTTATTGGCGGAGGGGAAGAAAGCTACGGCTATCTGGTAGGAGAAATGGTAAGGGATAAGGATGCCGTGGTGGCGTGTTGCATGATTGCTGAAACTCTTGCCTGGGCAACCGAAAATGGCAAAACTCTTTTTCAGCTTCTCAAGGAGATTTATCTTAATAATGGATTTTACAAGGAAAAACTAATTTCTGTTACAAAAAAAGGGCTCGATGGTGTAAAGGAAATCAACAACCTTATGGCTAAATTCCGCTCACAACCCCCGGCTGAAATCAATGGCATTAAACTCTCCGTAGTTAAGGATTATCAATTAAGTATTGAAAAGGATATGGCAACCAACAGCCAAAAGCCCATTCTTCTTCCAAAATCTAATGTTTTGCAATTTATATTGGTTGATGGAAGCATTATTACCATGAGGCCCAGTGGAACCGAACCTAAAATAAAATACTACTTTGGAGTTAAGGACAATCTCACCAGTTTGGATGATTTTCAAAGGGTAAATACTGCGCTTGACCAAAGGCTTGAAAAATTAGCAGATTATATCAAAGCATTTTAAGTTTTTGCCTTAATGGAAAAAATTAAAACCTTACTACTTTTGTATGTTCAAATAGTAGTAAGGTTTTATTATGCGCACAATTATCCTGCTTCTCATCTCCAATATTTTCATGACCTTTGCGTGGTATGGCCATTTAAAATTCAAACACGTTTTACTTTGGAAGGTAATTTTAATTTCGTGGTTTATCGCTTTGTTTGAATACATTTTTCAGGTACCCGCCAACCGGATTGGGCATGGCCAGTTCAATGCTGCTGAGCTGAAAACAATTCAGGAGATAATAACACTGGTGGTTTTTTCAGTTTTCTCAGTGCTTTACCTGAAAGAAGATTTTAAGTGGAATTATTTGGTGGGGTTTGCCTTTATTGTGCTGGCAGCCTTTTTCATTTTTAAAAAATGGTAATCCTGCCGGCTCTTATCTGAACGCACTTCTTTCTTCCCGCAATTTGTTTTGCACTTCCGGGTCATCAGGAGATTCCATATAGTTCTTATAAGCTTCTATAAAGCGTGGATGTTCCTTGAATAAAACGTTTAACCTTTGGTCAACCGGGGTTTTCACAACAATAAAAAATACACCGCATAATACCAGAGACCGCCACAAAAACTGCCGGGCAAATTTCCGCATTTCAGTATCCCGGTATATCAGCAAAGCACTAAGAGACAATACACCAGCATTAAGAACCAACGACAATATTGACATGGACTGCATTCCATTATAAAAATTAACCACAAATAATACGGAAATAAAACTGAGTGAGTAAACCAAACCGGAAACAATGCTTGCAAAAAGCCTTGTCTTGCATATCAGTTTTCGCTTATCAGTAAAGAAAAGGTCCTTTATACTGAGATGATTAAAAACAAAAAAACCGAACCAAAGATAAAAGATGGAGATTAGGGTAAGGGCTATACGCAATACTACCTGAAGTTCACTGCCAAAAATTATCCGATACCCTAACAAAAAAGCGATCAGAGCTAAACCGGCCAATTCAAACTTTCGCATTATTTATCTGAATATTAGTTATGTATCTTTTGAATATGAGGAGACAAAAATGCAACAAATTTACTCAAGTCGAAAAACTTTAACCATTTTTGAAAATATGGCAATAAGAAATAGAAGTATTTAGGGGCTAAACTATGTTAACCTCAGCAATGAGATTAAGGCCAAAAGTTTTGTATACAGAATCCTGAATTCTTCGCGAAAGAGCAAGAATTTCTTCGCCGGTGGCATTGCCATGGTTTACCAATACCAATGCCTGGGCTACATGCACTCCTGCATCTTCCAGGCGATAACCCTTCCATCCTGCCTTTTCAATTAACCATCCTGCAGCAATTTTTATATTGCCCGTATTATCAGGATAACCAGATATTTCAGGCCAATTCATCCTAAGCCGTTCAAATTCACCTGAAGTTACCACAGGGTTTTTGAAAAAACTCCCTGCATTGCCCGTAACCTTAACATCGGGCAGCTTTGACTGCCTGATATTTCTTACTGCATCCATAACATCCCTGATTCCGGGATTGCCAACACCCATTCCCTTAAGTTCCTTCTCAAGATTTCCATAGTGCAATTTCAAAACATGGTTCACTCTGGTTAACTTAAGGCACACCGATAAAATGATGTATCTTAATTGATCCTGCTTTTTAAAAATACTATCGCGGTAACCAAATTCACATTCCTGATTGCTGAATCGCTTCAATTGGCCTGATTCTATATCAAAAGCTTCAACCCAATGCAACACATCACCAATCTCCACTCCGTATGCGCCTATGTTCTGGATAGGTGCTGCTCCAACATTCCCTGGTATCATGGTGAGGTTTTCAATTCCTCCCAGGTTATCAGAAACACAAAAGGCAACCAGGTCATCCCACACCTCCCCTGCCATTGCCTTAACATAAACATGACTGTCAGTCTGGCCAATCACCTCTATCCCTTTAAACCTTATGGCAATTATTAGCCCGTCGAAATTCCGGGTAAACAATATATTACTCCCACCGCCAAGGATCAGTTTTTTTATATTGAAAAAATCATCTGAACCAACCAATTCAGGAAGGTCTGACAGGTTATCTATAAAAACAATCTCATCGGCATAGGCCTGCACACCGAATGTATTCAGCTCTTTTAAAGGATGTTTGCGACAGTATAGCATAGTTGTTTGCAATAAAAAACCGGCATCGTTAAATGCCGGTAAAAATAACAAAACAAATCACAAAGAGTGTTCAGTAAAATACCCACTGGGCTAACGGGTAAGAATAATTGATTTTTCATCGACCAGCTTGCGAAGGTTTATAAGAGCATAGCGCATCCGGCCAAGGGCAGTGTTGATACTCACATTGGTTAGTTCGGCAATGTCCTTAAAACTCAGTTCGTCGTAATGTCTCATCTTCAATACCTGTTTTTGTTCCTGTGGCAGGTATTCAATGAGCATTTTTACATCCTTATGAATCTGGTCAATAATTATTTTATCCTCGATGGTTTGATCAAACAACCTCAGAGTTTCAAAAATATCATACTCTTCGCTGTTTTCAACCATGGGCATCCGCTTGGCTCTGCGGAAAGTGTCGATAATAAGATTATGGGCAATTCGCATTACCCAGGGGAGGAATTTACCCTCTTCGTTATAGGCACCTGCTTTAAGGGTATTAATTACCTTAACAAAGGTATCCTGAAAGATATCCTCGGCAAGATGTCTTTCCTTTACGATGAGCATTATGTAAGAGAAGATTTTACTTTGGTGCTTTCTAATCAAAGCCTCCAGTGATGCGTGATCACCTTCCAGGTATTGGCGAACTAACTCTTGATCGCTCTTGAAATGGTCATTCATGACAATGGCCTCCGTTTTAGTTTAATTCAAGAGTAAAGTTTTTCCTATAGTGCGCCTCCTATATTTGGTTATTACCTGGGTTTGATTTTTTAGGGAAAATTATTAAAGCAAATATAACAGTTTTTTTATTATTGAAGTACAATACAATATTTTTTCAGACAATTAAATAAGCTATGTTCGATTAAACAATTGATCAAGCACTCAGAATTACTATTCAATACTACAGGAATAATCAACAACAAGCCCGTACACTCTGTGTGGTGTTAAAGTTTTCCAAATATCATTCCATTTTTCAGGCATTTATAATCACAAAATGCAACTTCGGTAAATTAAACCTCTGAAAAATAATCAAACAGACTTCCCCATTTTTTCTTAAGCCAGAACTTATAAACCGTCTGAAGGAGAAATATTACGGCAAGATATGGTAATTTTGCAGGATTTTTTTTGCAAACACCCCATTATGACCAACCAGGAACTGGATAATTTAGACCCCAAACAATTCATTCTTATAAAAGGAGCCAGGGTACATAACCTGAAATCAGTAAATGTTGCCATTGAGCGTAAAAAACTGGTTGTAATTACCGGCTTATCGGGTTCGGGTAAGTCGTCACTCGCTTTTGATACCCTATACTCCGAGGGGCAGCGGCGTTATGTTGAAAGCCTGAGTTCTTATGCCAGGCAATTCCTGGGCCGTATGCATAAACCTGAAGTTGAGTATATTAAGGGAATATCACCTGCCATTGCCATTGAGCAGAAGGTAAACACGAGAAATCCCCGCTCCACCGTAGGAACTACCACCGAAGTGTATGATTATCTCAAATTACTGTTTGCCAGGTTGGGCAAGACTTATTCTCCGGTTTCCGGTCAGTTGGTAAAAAGGCATACAGTAACTGATGTGGTAGATAATGTTTCAGGCATGCCAGGTGGCAGCAAAGTAATTGTTTTTGCCCCCGTTGACCTGCCCAACGGCCGTAACCTTTCCCAGCACCTTTCCACACTGCTTCAACAGGGTTTTACAAGGGTTTTGATAAATGATGACATTGTGAGAATTGAGGAAATCCTTGACACGCTTTCAACTATGAAAATAAAAAGCAAACCGGCTGTTGTGATTGACAGATTCTCTGTGGAACAGGAAGATGCTGATTTGAAAGCGCGAATTGCCGATTCGGCCCAAACCGCCTTCTATGAAGGGAAGGGAGAATGTTGGCTCGAATCAGAAACATCGCAAGGCAAAAGTCGCCAGTATTTTTCTAACCGCTTCGAACACGATGAGATTACTTTTGAAGAACCTTCTGTAAACCTTTTCACCTTTAACAACCCCTTTGGAGCCTGCAAAACATGTGAGGGGTTTGGAAGTGTAATTGGAATAGATGAAGACCTGGTTATTCCCAACAAAAACCTTTCGGTATATGAGGAGGCGGTTGTGTGCTGGAAGGGTGAAAAGATGAGCGACTGGAAAGATCAGCTGATTAAAGTTGCTTACAAATTCGATTTCCCCATTCATAAACCTGTTTACCAGCTCACTTCCGACCAATACCAATTACTTTGGGACGGCAATGAACATTTTGAAGGTATTCACGCCTTCTTCAAAATGGTGGAAGAAAATACTTACAAAATACAATATCGAGTAATGCTGGCACGGTACAGAGGCAAAACCGTATGCCCTGATTGCCAGGGAACCCGATTGCGCAAAGATGCTTCGTATGTAAAAGTGGCCGGTAAAAGTATTTCTAATTTGGTTTTAATGCCACTGGATAAACTTCTTGACTTCTTTAGAAATATCTCTCTCGATGCCCATGACCAGGAGGTGGGCCGCCGATTATTGCTGGAAATTACCAATCGTCTTGAATTTCTTAATGATGTAGGGCTCGGATATCTTACCCTTAACCGTCTTTCATCAACCCTTTCGGGTGGTGAGTCGCAGCGGATAAATCTTGCAACTTCACTGGGAAGCAGCCTTGTAGGTTCGTTGTATATTCTTGATGAACCCAGCATTGGACTTCACCAGCGAGATACTATCAGATTGATCGCCGTTCTGGAGAAACTTCGTGATTTGGGCAATACCGTGATTGTAGTAGAGCACGATGAAGACATAATGCGCCGATCCGACCAGATTATTGATATTGGCCCCAATGCCGGTGCTCTGGGAGGCAATGTACTATACCAGGGCAATTTTGATGGCTTGCTGAAAACTACCGGAAGCTATACCGCTGATTATCTGAATGGCAGAAAACTAATTCCTGTTCCGGCCAAAAGGCGCAAATGGAAAGAATTTATTGGGATAGAAGGGGTCAGGCAGCATAATTTGAAAGGCTTCGATGTAAAAATACCCCTTCGTATATTAACAGTTGTTACAGGGGTAAGTGGCTCGGGTAAGTCCACCCTTGTCAGAACAATTCTTTACCCTGCCTTGAAGAAACTATTCGGAGGTCATAGCGACAAAACAGGCAAGTTCGACCGATTAACCGGCGATGTAAATTCTGTAAGGGAAATTGAATTTATAGACCAGAATCCTATTGGCAGGTCGTCGCGTTCCAATCCTGTTACCTATATAAAAGCCTACGATGAAATCCGTAACCTTTGGGCACAAAACCCCCTTGCGAAAGCAAGAGGCTATACCCCGGGGTATTTTAGTTTTAATATTGACGGGGGCCGATGCCCGGAGTGTGAAGGGGAAGGAAAGGTAAGCATAGAAATGCAATTTATGGCCGACATTACCCTGATTTGTGAAACATGCAATGGCACCCGTTTTAAGGAAGAGATACTGGATATAAAATACCAGGGCAAAGCCATCCATGAAGTACTTGATATGACCGTTGACGAAGCAATAGAGTTCTTTATTACCTCAACCGAAAAACCTGCAGTAGGCAAAAGAGTTGCTGAAAGGCTTAAACCCTTGCAGGATGTAGGACTGGGCTATATAAAACTAGGTCAATCGTCGAGCACCCTCTCGGGTGGTGAAGCTCAACGCATTAAACTTGCTTCATTCCTGAGCAAGGGGATTACCCAGAACCGAACACTGTTTATTTTCGATGAACCCACCACCGGCCTGCATTTCCATGATATCAGCGTTTTGCTGAAAGCCTTCAATGCACTGCTCGACAATGGCCACAGCATCCTGATTATTGAGCACAACCCCGAAGTAATTAAATCGGCCGACTGGGTTATAGACCTGGGCCCGGAAGGTGGCGCTGATGGTGGCTATCTGGTTTTTGAAGGAACTCCTGAAGACCTGGTAAAATGCGAAAATTCGTACACAGGAAAACATATCAGAGATAAAATCGCCTAAAGAAGTATTGTGCTACAAAAATTATTACCTAACCCTGCCCGGATATTGCTCAAGGGCATGCTTAAGGCAGGTAATGGATTTTTTCAAATCTTCAACATTTAGCACATACGAAATACGCACTTCGTTCTTACCAGCTCCCGGTGTTGAATAGAAGCCTGTTGCAGGCGCAAGCATTACAGTCTGGTTTTCGAAGCTGAACTCTTCAAGAAGCCATTGGCAGAATTTATCTGAATCATCAATAGGAAGCCTCGCGGTTACATAAAAGGCCCCTTTTGGATTTGGGCACAACACCCCATCAATGGCATTCATCCCTTCAACAACTGTGTCGCGTCGTTTGCGATATTCTTCCACAACCTCGGTAAAATACTCTTCGGGAGTGTGCATTGCCGCTTCTGAGGCAATCTGCCCAAGAGATGGAGGGCTTAATCTTGCCTGACCAAATTTAAGAGCAGTGGAAATCACCTCCCTGTTTCTCGAAATCATTGCGCCTACCCTTACTCCACAGGCGCTGTAGCGCTTCGATACTGAGTCGAACAATACTATATTGTCATCAATTCCCTTCAGATTCATTACAGAATGGTGCATGGTTCCCTCGTAACAAAACTCACGGTAAACCTCATCGGCAAATAAGAACAGGTCGTATTTAAGCACAATCTGCCGCAACACTTCCAGCTCGTCTGCCGAATAAAGATAGCCGGTTGGGTTGTTAGGATTGCACACCATAATTGCTTTGGTTTTGGGGGTAATGGCTTTTTCAAAATCAGCAATGGGTGGCAGGGCAAAACCGGTTTCAATGCCCGAAATAATAGGTTTTACCTTAACCCCGGCACTTATGGCAAATCCGTTGTAATTGGCATAAAATGGTTCTGGCATAATAATTTCATCGCCGGGATTGAGGCAACTCTGAACCGCAAACAAAATGGCTTCCGAAGCTCCTGCCGTTACAATTATTTCGTCGGGGTTGACAATTATATTGTGTTTCCTGTAATATTGGCACATACTTTCCCTGTAGGAGTAAATGCCTGCCGAATGGCTGTACTCAATTACCCTGAGGTCGAGTTTATGCATGGCATCTATCATGGTTTGGGGTGTGGGTATATCGGGCTGTCCAATATTGAGATGGTACACCTTTCGCCCTGCCTTTTTGGCTTTTTCGGCATACGGTACCAGTTTTCTGATGGGACTTTCGGGCATTAACCGCCCCTTTTCTGAAATATTCGGCATACTTATTTGTTTTTTGGATTAAGGGTGCTATGTTTTGACAGACTTACATTGTCAGTTATTGAATTGCGGAAATTATAATTGCTGTTTTTAGGGTAATGAACTCCGGCACAAAGTTTACAAATATTTTCAGATTTACCTAAAGGATAGTTGTTGGCTGACCATTTTATTAACCAATCCACATTTCAATTAATCAGCAACAATTTCACCCTCCATCTTTAGCACTTTTGCAGTTGTAAACGTATTGGCTTGTATTACAACATTCCGGTTTATTACCCCAACCCTCGACGAATCGTAACGAATCTGTATGTTTGCACTTTCGCCGGGCAATATTGGCCTGCGCGGCCATGCAGGAATTGAAAGACCGCAACTTCCTCTGATATTTGAAATTACAAGCATATCAGTTGAATGGTTCTCCAGTCGGATATTTATTACACAAGGGGCATTTTTCTTTACTTTACCAAAGGTTAAACTTCCGGCCTCTTCTCTTAACACAAGTTCCTTCCCGTCGAAAACAAGTAACAGCGGATTGGTTGCAACAATACCCTGACTGGTTGTTGTAAGCAGTAAGAATAGTAAACAGATTTTTGTAACAACGGTTTTTTTAAATAAATACATACTCATTCTCTAAATATATGTGTGTTTTAGCGAGTTAAAAATATTGCAGGCCTAAATTTTATCCACAATCTATTAATTTGCTAATTATCAGACGGTTCAAAAACAATACATCCCAAAAATTACTATGTTTGCATTGGCCGTGAAATTGAAATCCGGTGCAAATAAACTGTTTTTTTCTCAAATCCAGGAGCCGGATTATTATAATATTGATTTTTATTAGCTATTACAATTACCCCTGTTGTCAGAATGGAGCATAAACTAAGAAAAGAGGCTGAAAGTATTCTAAGCGGCAAATTCAACCTCGCTGAACTTGCCGGCAAATCATTGGATGAGCTTATACATGAGCTCAAGGTTCATCAGATTGAACTCGAACTCCAGAATGAAGAGCTGCTTAAAACTCAGGAAAAACTAAGCAGTTCGCAGCAAAAATACTTTGAGTTGTTTGATTTGGCCCCGGTATCCTATCTTTTGGTTGATAATGAAACCCGTATTACGGAAATAAACCTTACGGGAAGCCAGCTTTTGCAGAACCCACGACAAAACCTTATCAATAAAAGGTTCAACACCCTCATTCACCCCGGTTTCCAGGACAGATTCTACCTGTATTTTAAAGATCTTGAAAGCACTTCCAGCGAATTGGTTCATGAAAGCTGCCTTCTGATTAATAACAATACTGTATTTGTTAAAATATCCGGAAATACCGGTCATGACACTTCCCCTTCAAAGCCTAAAAACATCAGGCTTGCAATTATTGATATTACTACCGAAAAAATGGCCCTTGCTGAGCTGGAAACAGTAAAACAAAGGCTTGAGCTATCGCTTATGGCTGGCAATGTTGCCTGGTGGGTATGGGATTACCCTACACAGATGGTTTACTACGATCGAAAAAAGGCCGAAATGCTGGGATATGAAGATGGGTGTATGACCCAAAACGTGTATGAGATTACTGCAATGATTCACCCGGAAGATTACGAGCGAACCATGGAAAATATGCGCTCGCATATTGAAGGCAAACGCTCACAGTATCAGCTTGAGTACCGCCTTAAAACAAAACAGGGTGGTTATAAATGGTTCTACGATCAGGGTAGTGTTACACAGCACTCTGCCGACGGCATGCCCCTGAAAATATGCGGGGTGGTTGTCGATATCACCGATAAGAAAATTGCCGAACTGCAACACAAAGAAAGTGAAAACCGGTTCAGGCAATTTGCCGCGCTATTACCACAAATAGTATGCGAACTTGATGCAGATTTCAACATACTTTACATCAACGATTTTGGGAAAAACATACTGGGAACAAACGAATCAGAGGTTCCAAATATACTAAACCATGTTGACCAACAAAGCCGGAACCTGGTGAAGGAAAGGCTTGTAAAACAAGCTGAAAGCCCTGGTTCGGCAGATTCGGGAATTGAAATCCAATTGAAAAAAACTGACGGGAGTTTTACAACTTTCTTTTTCTACGCTACCCTTGGTCAAACAGATGGCGTTATCAATACTATCAGGGCTATTGGCATCGACATTTCTGATCGCATTAAAATGGAACAGCACCTGAGTGCTCTTAATGAGGAACTGAATGTCCAGAAATCGCAACTGGAAGAATTTAGCCAGGCTCTGGAAACCAAGGTAAAGGAAGAGGTTGAAAAAAACAGAATAAAAGATAGCCTTATGTCGTTGCAGGCACGACAGGCAGCCATGGGTGAAATGGTAGGTCATATTGCCCACCAGTGGAAACAACCACTCAACACTCTTAACCTTATTGTGATTGATTTACAGGATGCGTTTCTTTACAATGAACTTACAAATGAGTATATGGACAAATCGGTCGAAAGCGCCAAAAATGTAATCAATCACATGGCCCAAACCATTGATGATTTCCGGAACTTTTTTAAGCCCCATAAAGTGAAAACCCGATTTGATGTGCACCAGCAAATAGAAAATGCCTTGTCATTTATTCGGGCAACCATTGAGATAGCTGCCATAAGATTGGAAAATAAAGTTGAACATAACATTTTCACCACCGGGTTTCCCAATGAATTTTCGCAGGTGGTAATCAATATTGTTAACAATGCCCGGGAAGCATTGCTCGAACATCAACCCTCCCACCCCATTATCGAAATTCTTTCGGAAACAACAAACAGACAAATAAAGCTTTATTTCAGAAATAATGGAGGGAAAATACCTGCCACAATTATCAATAGCATTTTCGAGCCCTATTTCACAACCAAAGAGAGTAGCTGTGGAGCTGGAATAAGTTTGTATCTGGTGAGAACCATTATTCAACAGAATATGGAAGGGGAAATCTCAGTTAAAAATACTTCTGATGGTGTTGAGTTTGTGATTACCTTACCCAAATCAGAAAAATGACAGACTAAAACAAAGACAACTGGTTATTATCACCAACAGCTTTTCTGAGCACTTTCTGACGAACCTGAATCGGGGAAATGCTAAGTGTTGATACAGGTAATTCTCTGCATAAAATAAAGTACTTAGCCCGGTTGATGGCAATGCCCAATTTCTTCAGGTGAAGATATGAAATGGAACCAAACCGTCGGTTGGCCACGATTAGTCTGGCCGATTTCACCCCTATTCCTGGTACTCTCAGTATATCTTCATAAGATGCAATGTTCAGGTCAACGGGAAAGAACTGGGGATTCCTGAAAGCCCATGCAAGCTTTGGGTCCATTCTCAGATCGAGGGAAGGATTTGCCTTATCAACAATTTCATGATATTGAAACCCATAAAACCGCATGAGCCAGTCGGCCTGGTAAATTCTGTTCTCACGAACCAGTGGAGGCGATGCAAGTGCCGGGAGCCGTGCGTCGTCGCGATTAATAGGCACATAGCCTGAGTAGTATACCCTTATCAGGCACTTTTCACCATACAATCCTGATGCAAGCTTTAAAATTTCGTAATCGGAATCGGCACTGGCTCCTACAATCAGTTGTGTGCTCTGGCCGGCAGGCACAAAGCGGGGTACTTTCTTTAGCTTTTTTCGCTCATCCTCTGTAGCTGCTATCTGATTGTGAATGTGGGTCATGGGCGAAAAAACACTTTGATAATCTTTATCAGGAGCCAGTAACTTTAATTGTGGTTCTGATGGTATTTCTATATTAACACTTAACCGATCGGCATAAAGTCCGGCTTGCTGTATCAGTTCGTTGGATGCTCCGGGAATTGCTTTAAGGTGAATGTACCCATTGAAATGATGCTCGTTTCGGAGCGTTTTAACCACAGCCATAAGTCGCTCCATTGTATAATCAGGACTTACCATTACCCCCGAGCTCAGAAACAAACCCTCAATGTAGTTTCGTCTGTAAAAATTTATAGTAAGGTCAACAATCTCCTTAACCTTAAATGATGTCCTTGAAATATCGTTTGACTTGCGGTTAATGCAATATGCACAATCGTAAATACAATGATTGGTAAAAAGTATTTTCAGCAAAGAAATGCACCGGCCATCAGGGGTAAAAGAATGACAGATTCCCGAACGGGCAGCATTACCCAGCTCTCCATGCTTCGCCTGGCGGTTACTGCCACTCGAAGAACAGCTAACATCATAACGTGCCGCATTGGCAAGCACTTCAATTTTTTGGGTAAGTTGGTCAGTAATTATCATAACAGGGCTAAAAGCCGTGATTATCTGGTAATCAAAGCTAATCCCCTTAAGATAAAAAAAAATGGCTCCGATCCGGAACCATTTTTTAATCAGGGCAAAATTAATCCCAAATTTGTCTTTGACCGTTTTTTCCAATGACCGTTATTAATATTTAAAATTTTAAGTTATTGATAATGCGACTTCTATTTAGACAAATCCGGGTAAATTATTCAATTTCAACCTCTATCCATTTCGACCGGTCGGGGTCTGTGGGTGCTTTCCACGAACGCGGAGGATTCTCCTCGAGTTGTTTCAGAAGCACTTCTATTGCTTTTTCCAATGAAGGGTCTTTACCTGCGGCAACCAAATGTGGCTCATCGTACACTTCAATATCGGGATAAATACCAATACCTTCAATAATCCACTCGCCATCCTGGTTATAAATACCAAACCGGGGCACACCAATGTAGCCACCATCGGCCAGCCGGGCATTTCCGGTCATTCCAACAAGGCCACCCCAGGTGCGGGTTCCGATAATAGTTCCCAGGTTTTTCTGACGGAAGAAATAGGGAAAAGCATCGCCCCCCGATGATGAATACTGGTTAATTAGCATTGCTTTGGGTCCATTGTGGGCAACTCCTGGAGTACTCATTGGGTCGCGGCCATGCATGTGCCACCTTGCATGGGTTTGGCGACTGAGCAACTCAACCATGCGATCGGGTATAAACCCACCGCCATTGAATCGTTCATCAATTATCAGAGCTTCTTTGTCATGATAGGCATACATTCCGCGATGAAGTTCACGGTTTCCGTCCTGCGACGTGTTTGGAACGTGAATATAGCCAATTCGCCCCCCCGATAACTTTTCGACCATGGCACGACGGGTATTCACCCAGTCGAGATACTTCAGTTCGCCCTCGCTGGCAATAGGATGAATGGTATAGGTGCGTGCATTCCTTCCATCGGGCCGGTCGCTAACCGTGATGCGGGTGGCAACATTTACCCTGTTTTCAAGAAACCGGTAGGGATTGTCGGCCGTGGTTACGTTGTTGCCTTCAATGGCTATTAAATAATCGCCATCCTTAACAGCAATCCCCTGCATGGTAAGTGGCGACCTTCGCGATTCATTCCAGTTTTCGCCTTCATATATTTTACTAATGATGAAGCGATTGTTTCGTATATCTGGATTCAGTTCCGCTCCCAAAAGTCCGTTTTGCACCCTTTCTACCTTTTCAAAATCTCCATACTCAACATAGGCGTGGCCGGTGTTGGTTTCGGCAATTATTTCTCCAAAAATATAATCCAAATCGAATCGATGGTTTACAAAAGGAACGATCTCCGAATACTTTGCATAGAAACCATCCCAATCAACATTATGTAGGTTTGCAACGTAAAAGAAATCACGGTAAATGCGCCATCCATCCCTAAAAATCTGTCCCCATTCACTACGGGGTTCAATGCGCAGGGTTAGATTATCAAGGTTTAGCTTGCCCTCGCCGGCATTCTGATTTGGCCTTAAGTCTGCCACTCCGTAGTCGCCCCGGTTCGGGTAAAGAAATTTCTTACCATCGGCCGACACAATCCCATTCCTGATGCCATTCATAATAACTTCGTTTTTCTGGTCAGCTATTTTGTAAAGGTTCATCCCTGTGTCGTTAAAATAAACCAACCCCCCTTCAACTACCTGAAGCCCCCAGTAACTTCCCGAATTCAATGGAAATGCCACAATACGTCGATTAGCATTAGCCACATCAATTTCCACCCTCTCTTTTTTGGTTGATGGTGTGGTTGATGCAGGTTCGGTTGTTTCCCTTGGCTCGAACAGGCGTGGACTGCTATTGGTAAGATGAACAGCATAAATGCGTGTGGCGTTGTTGTAAAGGTAATTGAACTCAAAGGAGGAGAAAACAAGATTAAAATCTCGGTTGGAAGTAAAGTAAATATAATTGCCGCAGGCCGAAAATACAGGATTGCTGTCGTTGAAGGTAGGGTCGGTAAGGCGGTCTTTTCTTCTCGTTTCAATATTATAAACCCATATTGAGCTTTGACCGTTTGAATTGCTGTTTACATAGGTAATCCATCGCGAATCGTGCGAAAAGTTATATTGCAGTAATTCTGCATTCCCAGGCTGGTCAATAATGGTAAGGGAACCGTTGTTTACGTTGAGCAACTGCAGCTTCATGCTTCTGTCGAAAAACACCAGATAACGACTATCGGGCGACCATTTTGCCTGATATTTCCATCCTTTGGAGCCTTTGGTAATTTGCCTGGGATGCGCGTTTTCCTTGTTTTCAGCAAGATACAGTTCATATTCGCCGGTTTGGTCTGAATACCAGGCTATGAATTTCCCATCGGGCGACCAGGCAGGAAAAACTTCCCGTACGCCCTGGCTTCTGGTAAGATTTTGAACAGTACCATCGCCTGCCGGTACCGAAAAAATATCTCCCCGAGCATCGAAAAGCACCCGATTCCCGGAGGGAGATATAGCCATACTATGTATATTGTCCTTTACATTTTTAAAATAGGGCAACGTAAGCTGGTTGTCATAACGGATGTTTACTACCACCCTTAGTTCCTGCCCCGAATTAAGGTTGAGCCGGAAAAGCTGCCCACCCACTTCATAAACCAGCTGACCATTGCTCCCCGCAGGCCACATAACATCGAAACGGTTGTGAAAAGTAAGTTGTTTTGTTTCTTTGGTATTGGTATCGTAACTGTAGATATTCAGCCACAAATCGCGGTCAGATGCAAAATAGATTTTATCCTTATACCAGGTTGGAATATGGTCGGTGCCCACCCAGTCGGTAATTCTTTCTGATGTATTGTTTTTCAGGTCGTAAATATGAATATTAGATGCCCGCCCACCTTTGTAGCGTTTCCAGGTGCGAAACTCACGGTCAATGTGCACAAAGGCCAGTTTTGTATTATCGGGCGAAAGGTCAGCAAAACCACCATAAGGGATTGGTAATGACTCTTCAAGTCCGCCATCAGTGCTTACCAAAAAATAACGACCCATGCGGTCGCCATATTCGGTGCGATTGCCCCTGAACAGCACCTTCTTGCTGTCGTTGGTCCAGCCCATCACCACATAGTCGAATCCTCCGCGTGGAGGCAGCGGACCCACATCATTGTACCAGGTAAGTTGTTTGGGAGTGCCCCCTTGCGAGGGCATCACATACACCTGCCTGCTACCGGTGTATTCGGCAGAGAATGCTATCCAGCGGCCATCGGGCGAAATTTTTGGAAAAAGCTCAAGGCCTTTATGCGATGTAAGCTGGCGGGCATCACCACCCGAAGCATTTACTGTCCAGATATCGCCGGCATACACAAAAACAATCTGGTCGCCATTGATGTCGGGGTAACGCATCAACCGGGCATCTTCGTGGGCAAATAATGCCACTGGCCAAAGCACGGTCAATAGCAGGGCACTCATCGTGTTTTGAAAAAATTTAAGCATAATTGCATGTTTAAGGGTTTAAAATCTTGATGTTACTTCTCTGATTGTTGCAAAAAGTATTCTTGATATTTTAATAATAGATACGACCAAAAATAATAAATCAGGCCCAGTATTCACGGACCTGAACTATTCGTTAGATTTTTTCTAATAAATTAACTCCAGTTTTTAATTGTCATCTCCATTTTCGAACTGGAACATATTATTCTGTCTTTCGTTACGATTAGAAATACCGAAGGTGTACCGAATATTAACTCCAAATCGCTGATTATCTGTATATCGATAGCCCGTAGTACTTATATTTCCCTGATTTAGGGTAAATTCGTTTTTCATGGTGCGCAACACATCGCGGGCACTCAATGTAATGGTAAGCCTTTGATTAAGGAATGTCTGGTTGAGAGATACATTCAGTTGTCCGAAAGTATTAAGTTCGTAAAAGTTAAATTGCCCGCGGGTCATCATAAAACCACTCACATTTAACCTTGTTTCCTTTGCAAGCCGGAGCAGATGGAATGTAAAGAACCGCCAGCTGCCCCGGTTGTATGAAAATGGTAAACCTTCGTAGAAACCATTAAATTCATTAAGATTATACTGGGCTCCGGCGGCAAAGAAATACCTGCCTCCGGGAGGAATTCCTGCTATGGCCCTGAAATAGGTCTCCTTGCTTTTCCCCAGATTATCATAGGTTCTAACTGTTACGCGGCTATCATTGGCATCCTGGTAAACCACCTGACTGAATATATCACGGGTATAGTTTTGCCCTACCGCGAAAAGGGGCATTTCGTTGATGCTGATGTTTATCTCAATATTATCGGCAAACTGAGGCTTCAGGCCAGGGTTCCCGACTTCATACAAAAACTGGTCAAGATAATTCACGTAAGGGTTCAGACTTTGGTATCCAGGTCGGGTGATAGTTTTGCGGTAAATCAGGAAACTCATCAGTTCGAAGCCTGAAATAGCAAACAGAGGACGGCTCAGATAGGCATAGGGAAACCAATCGGCTCTGTTAAACACAAAACTGGTATCCACGGGTATGGTTTGAGCCCCCTTCATATTGGTATGCTCCATCCTGACACCCGTTTTCAATAATAGCTTAAATGGCAAGGGCCTTGAAAGCTGCACATAAGCGGCGTTAATATTCTCATTGTAATTAAATGCGGTGGTGCGAAAAGGGTCGGGGGTTAAATTACCGTTAATGTTAAACTGATAATCGGTATTACTCTGGTATTGCTGATAACTTGTATTGATACCGGTTTCGAGCAAAAACTCCCACGGAAGGTTAAAAGTAAGGTCGGACTGGAATTGCAAATAATGGCGGTTTTGAGCATTGTCTCCTTCGCCCATCAACATTGCTGAATTGGGAAATAAAGACTCGTTGCGATAGTCCTGAAAACTGTTGCTACGGTTAAAAGAATAGCTGAATTTATGGTCCCATTCAGAGCCCAATGAATCTAATGTGAAGGTTAATCCGAGATCTTGTTGAATACTAAGAAAAGTAGAACTGCTTTCAACGGAGTTACTCGAGCGGCTGATGTCAATATTTTCAGGATTTCTGATAAAGTTCATATTTCTTGAATCAGAACCGGGCAAGCTGCCATTGATTCGCCCGTCATAACTAAAACGGGTTTTTTCGGTTATATCATAACTTAATCCATAGCCGGTATATGCCTGATGACTTTTGCGGCGTGTGCGGGCATTCTGGAACAAACTGGCATCGGCATTGAGCAATCTTTCCGAATTTAATTCCTCGAGCAGGTTGTTACTGTTATAATTAATATTGATATAGCTCGTAGATTTTGAGCCACTGTTGTTAAAAGAAACTCCAAGGAATTGATTTCCATAAAAACCCTGATTCAGCCCTGTGGTAAGCGAACCAAACCGGCCAACCTGGTAACCCTTTTTCAGGATAATATTTACAATTCCACCCGATGCTGATGCAGAATACCGGGCCGAAGGGGTTCTGATTACTTCTATTCGCTCAACGCTCGACGGGGGAAGGCTTCGCAGAATTGTATTTATATCCTGACTGCTCATTTTTTGCTCACGGCCGTTGATGTAAATTGCAGCTGGAGTAGCATTACTGAGAAAAATTCCGCCATCCTGATCAACAAACAAACCGGGGGTACTTTCAAGTATCTCAAGGGTATTGGTGCTTAAAGCTGCCATGGGTTCGGGGTCAATAATCATTTTATCCCCATCCTGCCTTATTAATGGGCGGCGGGCAATTACCGTTACTTCACCCAGGGTTACCATGTCCTCACTAAGTTTGGCGGTAAACCGTTCCTGTTCATTTCTGATAAAAATGGTTTTTTCGTAGGGCGCAAATCCTATATAGGTTACATTTAGCATATAAACGCCTTCCCTTAACCGTTCAAATACAGCACTTCCGTTCTGGTCGCTAATGCGTGAAACCCTCGTGGAGTCATCAGCCCTTGTAAGGTGCACAGTGGCCCCGGCCAGGGGGCTGTTCTGAAGGTCGTTAACCAAAATACTGGCCGTTTTATTATTGCCCAACGCCGTATGCGCAAATATTATCAGTAGAACGCCTGCCAGGTATAAATATCTTGTTCTCAAATTATTTAAGTTTAAATGAAAAAACGCACAAAGTTCGAAAAATAAAGCGCATTTAAAACAGAAAACAAAAGGTCAATGTTGCACTGAAAGGAAAAATAAATGTTAAAAGGCAGCAATTTCAGGGTTGATAAAGTCTGTTTTCATGAAAAATATGTTAATATCGAACCTGTGATGATTGTTAATAACTTGAGCTTCTTAGGTTATTTTAAGGGTCAATGAATTTTTATTCAGACCATTGAAGATATTAACAATTGTTGAAAAGCTATGTGGAAACAGCGTGGATAAAAACGATTCAAAAAACTTGATTTCTGCATTTTTTTGATTGTATATTTGAATCAGCAGGTGAGCGATAAAAGACCGCTTCCAAAAGCAAGGAGAAGGCAAAAGTTCTTAGCTGAGCTCCAACCTAATCACCCGAACCGAAAGGTTCGCTTGTCGAGGGAGCCGAAGTCCGGTTTCGCTGAAATGAAAAACCGAAAGGTTTCCACGACAGTAAAACCGGTCATACGCCCTAAGCCGCTAAGCGTTCTTTAAGGCATTGAGTCGAAGGCAGTTCAATCAAATCCGAAACTATTCCAAAACGACCAAACCGCAAGGCAGGGTCGACAAGGAGAACAAATTGCAAAGCCAACCTCTGGGAAGGTGTTGTGAAATGAAAAGTACGGAAGCTGATAACTGATGTACCCGAGCCCTCGGGCAAATGGTGCAAGCCTCGTGAATCTTTTTGTTCCTGAAAAACTGTTGACCCAAAAGCACGATAACCGAAAGGAAATCCCTGCAAATGAACCGCAGAAAGACCCGAACAAAACGCCATGAAGCCCTGAACCCGACACTTCAGTCCGGAAAGCCATCCCGCCAGGTTTGGTGAGCGGACAGCAAGAAAATATGTCCTTAGCCGGATGTATTTAAATGCCATGGGCTGCAATATCAGGTGCCGCAAGGTGCAGGAAAAAGGCAGTCGGCCAGAATAACAGTAGCCTGCCACGGCAAAAAACGAAAGTTTTTATGTGTGAATGGGAGTAATTCGAGAAGAGTTATTCCCATTATTGTTTTTGTCAAAATCCTTATTTGCCTTCCGAAAGTCTTTAGTTTCTTAAAAATCATCCTTACAAAATAAGAATGTTTGTATTTTTACGGCTGAAAACCCTTATTTCTGCAAAAATGAAAATATTGATCGTTTCGGCAACATCACTTGAAATAAAACCCCTCCTGTCGCATCTGCATTTCGAGCAGCGCATAGATGCATTCACCAACTGTTACAAATACAGGAATATACATATTGATGTGCTGATAACCGGGGTTAGTATGGTACCTACGGCATTTCTGATGGGAAAAGTACTGGCACGTCATCAGTATGATGCTGCATTCAACCTGGGAATTGCGGGAAGTTTTAACCGCAATTTCGAGCTGGGCGAAGTGGTGCACATTACCCACGACAGGTTTCCAGGTATCGGCGATGAACAAGGCGAATACCTTCTGTCGCTGATTGATCTTAAACTGCTGGAAGAGAATTTTTTTCCATACAAGGATGGCGAGATTATCAATGACACGCCCATTAACAGCAAAATCATAAACAATTTGCGCACAGCCCGGAGTATTACCGTTAACCGTGTTCATACAACCAATAAGAGCATCGAGAAAATCAGAAAAAACACCAATCCTGATATAGAAAGTATGGAAGGAGCGGCCTTCTTTTTTGCCTGTTTTTCAGAAGGTATCCCTTGTGCTCAATTAAGGGCCATTTCAAACTACGTTGAGCAAGGAGATAATGACCGGTGGAGCATACCCAAAGCTATTGAAAATCTCAATACGGTAATTTTGCAGGTTTTACACGAATAGCTACAATTATTTCTATATGGTAGTATAAAAAAGATTGTGTAAACACTCATAAATGCAATTAGATAATGCTG
>JBBISA010000042.1:32495-36232 GCA_037441525.1 Bacteroidota bacterium | reverse complement strand
GGGACGCGATACCGGGAGTAGTTTATCCCGGAATTTTCGGGATTACACCACCTGTTTGCGGAGAGAGGGGGATTCGAACCCCCGGTAGGGTTACCCCTACGACAGTTTAGCAAACTGTTGGTTTAAGCCACTCACCCATCTCTCCTTTCAATACTGCAATGAACAGTACCCACATATTTTTTGGGTGTGCAAAAATACATAAATCATTTTGACTGGCAAATTTATTTTGGGAGTGTTCCATATTTTATTGTTGGCGTTTATTCATAAAAGGTAATTTTGCGTTTTGGCTGCAAATCCTTCTTTCTTAAACATTATTTGCATATATTTTTTTTACTTTAAACACCATCTAAACAAACCCAAACCAAATCGCATGAATTATTTGTTTGCCCACAGAATCAGGGCTATAGCCCTTGCTCTGGCAGTTCTTTTCATGGGTAATTTGGCCATTGCTCAGATACCTTCTCCACAAAACTATTTTGGATTTAATCCTGGCGATGACAGACAGTTGTTCAGCTACGAAAAGCTTATGGATTACATGAAGATTATGGATGTCAACTCTCCTATGGTTCATATTGAGCAATTTGGGGCGACAGAGCTTGGCAGGCCTATGTACATTATTTTTATTTCATCGGCCGAAAATATCGCTAATCTTCAGTCCTTAAAGGAAATAAACAGACAACTGGCTCTCGATGAAATTCCCCAGGGAACAACCCGTGAAGAATTGATCAGAAAGGGGAAGGTCTTCTTCCTTTCCACCCTAAGTATGCATGCAACCGAAGTTGGTCCGGCGCAAGCCTTGCCCTTAATAGCCTGGGAGTTAATACAGGGGAATGATGCCCGCCGCACAAAAATACTCGAAAATACTGTTGCAATGTTTATTGCACACAACCCCGACGGGATGAATATGGTGGTGGAACACTATAATAAATATAAGGGTACCCCGCTTGAAACCAGCAATATGCCGGGAGTTTACCACAAGTATGTGGGTCATAACATCAACCGCGATTTTGTTACCCTGACCCAAAGTGAAAACCAAATGGTTTCAGAAGTTTTTTCTACCCTGTGGTATCCTCAGGCAATGGTTGAGCGGCATCAGATGGGCTCTACCGGCCCCCGGTTCTACATATCACCACCCAGTGACCCTATTGCAGAAAATGTGGATGCAGGGATTTGGAATTGGTCCAGGGTATTTGGTTCCCGAACGCTCACAGAAATGACCAATACTGGTCTCGAAGGGATTTCGGTGAATTATTTGTTTGATGATTACTGGCCAGGGGCCACCACTACATCTATCTGGAAAGGGGTTATCGGAATGTTGTCGGAAGCAGCAAGTGTTAATCTGGCCAGCCCCATTTTTGTTGAACCCAATGAGCTGCGCACTGAAGGCAAAGGCCTTGGCGAATATGCTATCAGTATTAATATGCCCAAACCCTGGGGAGGAGGCTGGTGGAGACTTTCGGATATAGTAAAGTATGAATTCGAAAATACACTTTCTTATCTGAATACCTCTGCCCAGCATCGAAGCGAAATTCTTACTTTCAGAAACGAAGTTACCCGGCGTGAAATCGAGAGAGGAAAAAGCCAGGCTCCTTATTATTACATTATGCCAAAAAACCAGCACGATCAGGGTGAAATGGCTGCCATTGTAAATTTATTGGCCAGACACGGGGTGAAAATTTACGAACTGAAGGACGATGTTCTTATCCAAAACAGGCTTTATAAAGCTGGCGATGTGGTAATCCCTCTTTCCCAACCTTATAGGGCGTTTATTAAGGAGGTGATGGAGGTGCAGAAGTTTCCGGTAAGACATTACACTGCTGGTGGCGAAATGATAAAACCCTACGATATTACCACCTGGTCGTTGCCATTGCATAGAGGTGTAGAAGCGGTGGAAATAAATATTCCCGTGGGTATCAGTGAAAAATTAAGGCTTGTTAAACTGCCTTATACGATTAAAAATGGAGTAACTGCAGGAGCAAGATGGGCATTTTTCACGTCTTCAGCCAATGAAAGTTTCAAGGCTGCCTTTTTTGCTTTGGGCCGTGGAATGGCAGTTGAGCGAACAAAGGAGCCGGTTGAAATTAATGGCAGTACCTATCCTGCCGGTAGTTTCATTGTGCCGGTTGACAATCGCTATATTGCGCTGGAACAGATTTTGACTATTATCCCTGTCTATCTTGAAGCAAAACCAAATGCAACCTTCAAACCGGTAAAAATGCCCAGGGTGGGTGTGGTTGAAAGCTGGTTTCACGATATGGATGGTGGTTGGATTAGATATATTTTCGATCAATACCACATACCTTACAAAATTCTCAGGCCTGCTGATCTTCAGACAACCCGCCTTCAGCGCGATTTCGAAATCCTTTTCTTTACCGACCAGTCGAAAGGGGTTTTCATGAATGGAAAATATGAGCTTGGTAGTCAGCAAATTCCTGCAAATTTTCCTCCTGAATTTTCCAAAGGAATGGAGAAAAAGGGATTTGATAATCTTATGCAGTTTATAAATAATGGTGGAAAAGTGATGGCATGGGGCGGTGCGGTAGATCTTTTCATGGGGCCACTTTCCATTGGAGAAGATGCCGCCAAAGATGATTTTATACTTCCTGTTGCAAATATTGGCCGCGAATTAACAACTGCCGGGTTGTATATCCCTGGTTCTTTGCTGAGCTTAAAGGTTCGCAATGAGCATCCCCTGGCCTGGGGTATTCAGCCCGAAATTGGGGTGTTTCACAGAGGGATTCCTGTTTTCAGAACATCTTTCCCCACACGCGATATGGATCGGAGAGTAATTGCCACCTTTACCGACGAAAAAATTCTTATGAGTGGATTCGCACAAAAAGAAGAGCTGCTCAAAAAGGAAGCCGCCCTGGTATGGGTTGGAAAAGGGAAGGGACATATAATTTTGTCATCTTTCAATCCCCAGTTCAGGGCATCCACACCAGTGGCCTATAAGTTTATGTTCAATGCCATGTTTTTTGAATAACTCAACTTGCTGTCATTCAGACTTATTGCTTTTTTCGGAGTTGTCAAAATAGTTTATGAGCAGCCGGGCTCTTGCCATGCCAATCTCAGCAGATAAGGTATTGAGTCCGGCCTCTTTTATCCCTTTAACCGACTTAAACTTACGTATGAGCAGGGTTGCGGTTTTGTCTCCAATGCCTTTTATGTTGGCAAGCTCTGATTTTAGGCTTCCCTTCTGCCGACGTTGACGGTGATGGGTTATTCCAAAACGGTGAGCTTCATCGCGCATGTGTTGGATCACCTTTAATGTTTCAGATTTCTTGTCGATATAAACCGGAATACTGTCGCCGGGGAAGTAAATCTCCTCAAGCCGTTTGGCAATGCCAATTACCGGAAGCTTATTGCCTAATCCCAATCGGTTAAGAGCATCAACTGCTGAGCTGAGTTGCCCCTTTCCGCCATCAACCACTACAAGTTGCGGCAATGGTTGTTGTTCATCGATAAGGCGCTTATATCGGCGGTAAACAACCTCTTCCATCGATGCAAAATCGTTGGGCCCCTCCACTGTTTTTATATTGTAATGGCGATAATCTTTCCTGAAAGGCCGCCCATCTCTGAAAACTACCATGGCGGCCACGGGATAACTGCCCTGGGTATTGCTGTTGTCGAAACATTCAATATGTTCGGGTAACTGGGGCAGATTAAGGTCGGATTTAATTTTTTCAAGAATTCTAAGGGTATGCCTGCGCGGATCGACCAGCTCTTTTTGCCTTAGT
>JBBISA010000042.1:0-32485 GCA_037441525.1 Bacteroidota bacterium | reverse complement strand
ATCCGGTAATATTTGGCATTGCGCTCAGAAAGTTCCAGCAATTTTTTCTTATCGCCCCTTTGAGGAACCGTGTACTGAACCCCGGGCAGTTGCATCGATGGTTTTTCTTGTATAACGATTTCGGGTGCATTGCTTTCAAAGCGTTGTCTTATTTCGGTTACTGCAATGTCGAGAAGCTCTGCATCTGATTCTTCCAGCTTTTTTTTCAGCTCAAGGGTGTGCGATTGCACTATAGCACCGCTAACCACCTTCAAAAAGTTTACATAACCAAATTCTTCATCCGATACCAACGAGAACACATCAACATTGTTTACCGCCGGATTTACCACCATCGATTTGGCCTGGTATTTCTCAAGCAATTCAAGCTTTTCTTTTACCAACTGTGCTTTTTCGAAGGCAAATTCTGAGGCGTATTGCTGCATTACTTTTTTAAGTTGCTGCATTACCGAGTTTAGATTCCCCTTCAGTATGTCTATTATCTGGTCGATGGTTAGCTTGTAATCCTGCGGGGTTTGTCTGCCCTCGCATGGGCCGGCGCAGTTGCCCAGATGGTACTCGAGGCAAACCCGGAACTTACCTGAATTAATATTTTCGTCGGATAAAACAAGCCGGCAGGTACGGTACTGAAAAAGCTGCCGCACAAGCGATAGCAGGGTATGCATCATTTTTCCAGATGCATAAGGCCCAAAATAACGGCTGCCATCTTCAACAGGGTTACGTGTAGGAAAAATACGAGGAAATGGCTCATTTTTAATGCATATCCAGGGAAAAGTTTTATCGTCCTTGAGCATTACATTGTACCTGGGCTGGTATTTCTTGATAAGGTTGTTCTCGAGCAGCAATGCATCAATTTCTGTATCTACAATTATGTGCCTGATGTTGTGAATGCGCTTCACCATTACCATTACCTTACCTGTATGGGAAGTGTCGCGGTTAAAATAGGATGACACCCTTTTTTTGAGACTAATGGCTTTGCCTATATAGATAATGTTTTCCTGCTCATCGAAAAACTGGTAAACCCCGGGTTTGTCGGGAAGGCTTTTCAGAATCAGCTGCAATTGGTCACTGTTTTTTATTAGCGACATGTGTTGTAATGGATGTTTTTTTAGGTTCAAAAAGGAATGCATGGTTCGCGACGGCCAATTTAATTCAAATTATTCAGGAAAGAAAAAAATGAGTAGGTTTGCCATCAAAAATTTAAATCACTTGACAAAAGAAGTTATCAAAGCGGTTGAAACTCCCTTGATGAAGCAGTATTATGCCATCAAGACCAAATATCCACAGGCCCTGCTGCTGTTTAGGGTGGGCGATTTTTACGAAACCTTTGGCGAAGACGCCATCAAAACATCACAGATACTTGGCATAGTATTAACCCGGCGAGCCAATGGAGCTGCTTCCTATGTTGAGTTGGCCGGATTTCCCTACCATGCTCTAGATACCTATCTCCCAAAGCTTGTAAGAGCAGGGCAGAAAGTTGCCATTTGCGATCAGCTCGAAGACCCCAAACTTACCAAGGGAATCGTTAAAAGGGGAGTTACCGAACTCGTTACTCCTGGTGTTGCTTTTAGCGACAAGGTGCTCGAGCACAAGGAAAATAATTTCCTGGCCGGTATCCATATTATAGGAAATCATTGTGGAATAGCATTTCTCGATGTTTCTACCGGCGAGTTCTTTACCGACCAGGGAAACCGCGAATACATTGATAAGCTTATTCAGACTTTTAAGCCCAGCGAGGTGGTGGTACAGAAACAGAAACTTCGCGACCTGCATGAACTCTTCCCCGGAAAATACTATACTTCAACTCTCGAAGATTGGGTGTTTACCCGCGAGTTTGCAGATGATCTTTTGCTACGACACTTCGGAACCCTTTCGTACAAAGGATTTGGAATTGATGAGATTGATGCAGGAATAATAGCTGCTGGTGCAGCCATGCATTATCTTGCCGAAACCCGGCACGATAAGGTGCAGCATATTACCAAAATATCACGTCTTGATGAAAGCAAATACGTATGGCTCGACAAATTCACCATCCGTAACCTTGAGTTACTTCATTCAATGAACGAAAATGCCACAAGCCTTATCCAGGTGCTCGATCATACCCTTTCGCCTATGGGCAGCCGTATGCTCAAACGATGGATCATCCTTCCACTGAAAGACAAGGCCAGCATACAGGAACGCCATCAGGTGGTGGAATACCTGCTTGGCAGGGAAGATGTTTCTGAATCCCTTGCAAAATATATCCGGCTCATTGGCGATCTGGAAAGATTAATTTCGCGTGTGGCAGTTAATAAAGTATCTCCGCGCGAAGTACTGCAAATTCAAAAAGCCCTGGAAGCTCTGGAAACGTTGAGGGAAATCTGTCTTGCAGCTGATGATCAAAATCTGAAAGCCATTGGCGATCAAATCAATCTTTGTATTCAGATACGGCAACGAATTGCCAGGGAAATACTCCCCGAACCGTCATCAATGATCTCAAAAGGGAATGTTGTTGCCCCTGGCATCAGCCCCTTACTCGATGAATTAAGAGAAATATCGGGAAGTGGCAAGGATTATCTTGCACAGATGCGCCAGCGTGAAATTGAAAGAACCGGAATACCCAGTATTAAAGTATCGTACAACAATGTTTTCGGGTACTATCTCGAAGTTACCAATGTGCACAAAGAGAAAGTACCTGATGATTGGGTACGCAAGCAAACCCTTGTTAACTGCGAGCGTTACATTACCCCCGAGCTTAAGGAGTACGAGGAGAAAATTCTGGGAGCCGAAGAAAAAATACTTAAAGAAGAAGAAAGAATTTTTCAGGAATTGGTTACTGCACTGGCTGAGTATATTGAACCCATCCAAACCAATGCCAATGTGGTGGCAAGGCTCGATTGCCTTCTGTGTTTTGCCAATGTGGCCAGGCGTTACAATTATGTTAAACCCCTTATTAACGATTCCTTTACCCTTGAAATTTTTCAGGGCCGCCATCCGGTTATTGAGCAACAATTACCTCCTGGCGAAGAATATGTGGCCAACGACATTTATCTCGATAACAACAAGCAACAGATTATCATGATCACAGGGCCCAATATGTCGGGGAAATCTGCATTGCTTAGGCAAACAGCCCTGATTGTATTGCTTGCCCAGATAGGGTCGTTTGTTCCGGCACAATCGGCAAAAATTGGCTGGGTCGACAAGATATTTACACGGGTAGGGGCATCAGATAATATTTCGTCGGGCGAATCAACCTTTATGGTCGAAATGAATGAAACTGCCAGTATTCTCAACAACATAAGCAACCGAAGCCTAATCCTGCTCGATGAGATAGGTCGTGGCACAAGCACCTACGATGGTATTAGCATTGCCTGGTCTATTGCCGAATTTTTGCACAATCATCCCCTGTTCAGAGCCAAAACACTGTTTGCCACCCACTATCATGAATTGAACGAAATGGCGGCATCATTTGCACGCATTAAAAATTTCAATGTATCAGTAAAGGAAACCCATAACACGGTTATCTTTTTACGCAAGCTTGTGCCGGGCGGAAGCCAGCACAGCTTCGGTATCCATGTGGCAAAAATGGCAGGTATGCCTAAAACGGTGATTAACAGGGCCAACGAAGTGCTCGAACAGCTTGAGAAAAGTCACAGTCACGATGAACTGGCCGGAAAGGCAACCGCTGGTAGTAAAAGCAAAAAAGCCGGCAACGATTACCAGCTTAGTTTTATTCAGTTAGACGATCCGTTATTATTGCAAATAAAGGATGACATCCTTAATACCGACATCAACACCCTAACCCCGGTCGAAGCCCTCATGAAACTCAATGAGATAAAAAAATTGCTGGGAAAGTAGGTTTTAATCGGGTGAAAATGAGATGAAAAAATATTACCTCCTGTATCCCATCTTTTGCAACACATCGTCGCTTAGGTCGAAGCGAACATCGGAGTATATAATGTTATCGCTTCCGGCCTTATCGAAGATGATGGCATAATTACCCCGGGTTGCAATATCCTCAATAGCTGCATAAATCTGATCCTGGATGGGTTTGACCAATTCCTGGCGTTTTTTAAACAGGTCCCCTTCACGGCCAAATCGTTTCATCTGTAATTCTTTGGCTTCACGTTCGCGGGCAATGATCTGCTCTTCGCGTTGGCGGCGCATCTCCTCGGGCAAAAGCACCGATTCAGTTTGGTAGGTGCGGTATAATTGTTCAACGGCAGCAAATTTTGCTTCAATTTCAGTCTGCCACTGTTGCGACAGCTGATTCAGCTGAAGCTGGGCTGCCTGGTATTCGGGGATATTCTCCAGAATATATCCTGTGTCGATGTAGGCAAAGCGTTGCGCTGTTGCCGTGAAAATGCTCATGAGAGCTACTATGGAAATAATTGCCAGGTTTTTCATACGTTTTCCGGTTTTAAAATTAGTTTTATGTTTTCCTGTGCTCAGATGAAATTCTGAAATACAACCTTCATGAAACCTGCCATTCTCAGGATTTTGATGTATTAATCGATGGATTGCCCGATGCTGAAGTGGAAGCGGCCTTTATTATCAGCCGGGCGACCCGGAATTGCATCGAACCCATAGCCCCAATCCAAACCAAGTAATCCAAACATAGGCAGGAATATCCTTACACCCACACCAGCCGAGCGTCTCAGATCAAAAGGATTAAAATCGCTGAAACGACTCCATGAGTTACCTGCTTCCACAAAGGTTAGGGCATAGATGGTGGCCATGGGGTTTAGAGAAACTGGATAACGCAATTCAGCAGTAAATTTATTATAAACGCTGGCACCTGTAAATCTTCCATTAGGACCCATGGGGGTTAATGAGTTGTTGGCATAACCTCTCATCGAAATTATTTCGCGGCCATCAATTTCCCAACCCGATAAGCCATCTCCACCAAGGTAAAATCTTTCAAAGGGCGATAGTCCGATATCCTTATTGTAATATCCGAGAAATCCCATGCGGGCACGGGTGCTGAGCACCAAATTTCCTGCCAATTGGGTAAAGAAACTGGTTTTAAATTTCCACTTATGATATTCGAGCCACCGATAGAGCTCATTCTTGTCCATTGCTGAATAGTCTTTGTTATTGAGAAGAGAGAATGGCGGCGTTAGCTGCAATCCGAGCGACACTTCAGAGCCGGTTCGCGGATAAAGGGTGGCATCAAGCGAATTTCTTCCCAGCTCAATAGCATAACTTACGTTGTGCGATTTCCCTTCATCAATCATGAAATTTAACCCATACATTGATGAGAAGTTCTTGATATCGTACAACTGATAACCCACATTCTGTCTCAGGAAGAAATAGTCATCAGGTACCTGCAGTCGGCGGGCCAAACCAATAGATGTACCTATAATACTGTAATAGCCATATTGCAGACTACTTTTGGGGAATTGGTTGCGGTGGGTGGTTTGAAACACTGAAAAGCTTAAGGCGTTGGGTTTTTTGCCACCAAGCCAGGGTTCCATAAACGACATGCTGTATGAAACATAACCCCGGCCATAGGTTTGTCCTCTAAGGGTAAGTTTTTGACCATCGCCGCTTGGGAGGGGGCGCCAGGCTTCTTTCAGAAAAAAATTGCGCGTTGAGAAATTATTAAACGATAAACCAAGGGTGCCTATTATGCGGCCTGCACCCCAGCCTCCCGATAGTTCAATCTGATCTGAAGATGTTTCTTCTACAACATAAGTTATGTCAACTGTTCCGTCTACGGCATTGGGTGTAGGGATAACATCAATTTTTTCCTGATTGAAATATCCTAACTGAATGATTTCTCTTTGGCTTCTGATTATGTCGGAACGGCTGAAAAGCATGCCGGGCCGGGTTCTTATCTCGCGCAGAATAACATGATCGTTGGTTTTGCTATTGCCCGTTACATTTACCCTGTTTACTTCGGCTTGTTTCCCTTCATAAATCCGTATTTCAAGGTCAATAGAGTCATTGCTTACGTTTACTTCTACCGGTGTAACATTGAAAAAGAGATAACCATTATCCAGGTAGAGGGAGCTTACGTCAACGCCCTCCATATTCATCATCAGATTTTTTTCGAGCAGCTTCTGATTGTACACATCACCCTTTTTGAAACCCAGAACATCAGAAAGTACTTCATCGCTGTAAACAGTATTTCCTACCCAGTCAATATTCCTGAAATAATAAGTTGGACCTTCATTAATAAATAATTCAATAATAATGCGGTTATCGTCAACGAAATACACTGAGTCGCTGTAAATAACAGCATCTCTTTTACCGATTTCGTTATAACGGCTGATAACCTTCTGTTTGTCTTCCCTGAATTGTTCCTGAATGAGTTTTGATGAGCTGAAAAGGAACCAAAAACTGCGCTCGCGAGTTTTTTTCATGAGCCTTTTAATTTTGAAATCGCTGAGCGCTTCATTACCATGAACAACAACTTCCCTGATGCGTGTGCGTGTTCCGCGATCTACCTCAAACTCAAGAAAAATACTATTTGCCCTTATGGTATCAGTTTTTTGTGTTATGGTTACCTGTGGCTTAAGAAAACCTTTTTCAACATAATAGTCCTTGATGGATGCGGTTGCTCTGAAAAGCATATTCTCACTAACCACATCGCCCCTTACAAGGTTGAGTTTTTCAGTCAGTTTTGTAACGTCGGCCTTTTTAGCCCCCCTGAATTCGAACCTCGATAAACGAGGACGTTCCTGCAAGGCAATGTCAAGAAAAATAATATTATCCTGAATAGATGTTGCCGCTATCGAAACATCGGTAAAAAGCCCTTGCCGCCATATATTTTCGATTGCCCGCGAAATACTTTCACCGGGCACAATCACCTTGTCGCCAACATTGAGCTGGCTCACCATTATAATAATATTCTGGTCAATAAAATTTGCCCCTGAAACGCTTATTCCCCCAATGATATACTCCCTTGGGTTATTGTAATTAATGTTGATTTGGCTACCAGTGAGCACATTCTGCGATGTTGCCTGCATACATGTCAGGATTAGAAAGCAGGTAGATAGGGCGGTAAAAAACTTTTTAATCATTTATGACAGGGGTTTTTGTGCAGTATTTAGATTGTTTTCAGGTTGTTGGGCAGGTTAGGGTGTTTTCTGGCAGTCAGGTTTTTCCGAATCTTCTTTCCCGACGCTGATAATCGAGTATGGCCTGATAAAGATGCTTTTTTCTGAAATCGGGCCACAAGACAGGTGTAAAATATAACTCGCTGTAAGCTATTTGCCAAAGAAGAAAATTGCTGATTCGCAGTTCGCCACTGGTGCGAATCAGTAAATCAGGGTCAGGAACTCCTTTTGTTTGCAAAAACTGTTGAAATATAGTCTTGTCAATCTGTTCAGGGTCAATCTTCTGTTCCTTTACCATACGGGCAACTTCTTTCACAGCATTTAGTATTTCCCATTGTGAACTATAGCTTAGTGCAACAATAACATTAAGCAGGGTATTATTTTTTGTTGTTTCAATGGCTTCGTTTAGTTCCTTTAAACACTCAGGTGGCAGGGAGTTTAAGTCGCCAATGGCAGATAACCTAACGCCTTTTTGAAGCAGCTCAGGGGTTTCATTTTTTATGGCTGTAACCAGTAAACTCATAAGTGTGTCAACTTCTTTTTTAGGGCGGCACCAGTTTTCGGTCGAAAAAGCATAAAAGGTAAGATACCCGATTCCTAACTCGCCGGCAGCTTCAACAGTTTCTCTAACAGCCTGAATTCCATGTTCATGTCCGAAAATTCTTTCCTTCCCTCTTTGCTTAGCCCAACGGCCGTTGCCATCCATTATGATTGCGATGTGTTTGGGTAGTTTATTTTTGTTGATGTTTTCTACGAAATCCATTGTAAGTTAGTCAATTACTCTTTTGGAAAAATAGGCACAAATTTCTCAAAATCTTTTAACAACTAAAAGGCACCTTCCAAAGTTTATGAAAAATTAATTGTAGGCCGGACACCGGTATTTGTTAGGGTCTTTTATCCTGATTGTCAATATAATACCTGCAAATGAATACCAGTCTTTTTTGCTGGGATCGCCCCTTTGATAGTGAGTATTCTGCCTTCTGTTTTCAGTGGTTCTGTCAAACATCTCCAGGGCAATAGGATTACCGCCAAAAACCGCAGGGTCGGGGTAGGTCTGGCTTACATCATCCAGATAATCTGTGCTGGTGCGCCGTATGCCCCATTCAAAGGCCCCTGAAAACTGCCTTGTAATATTGAATTTAAGTCCCACGCCAAATACCAGGGCTCCCAATACCAACGAATAGGGTTTGCGATCAGGGTAAAGCTCTGATCCTTGCCCCTCGGTATGAAGGGGCTTTAGGTTATACCACTGACCATTAATTTCGGCCTGTGGGTTGAATCTGAAAATACCGTAACCACCAAATAGGTATGGAGTTGCTGGGGTTGAAAAATCGCCGGGAATAAAATAAGAAAAATTGACTTCACCCTGCAGGCTCGCCTCAAGTATATTGGTCCTGAAGTGCAGATTCCTTACAGGGTTGTGTTTTACTATTGCATCGCTGCCCGCAATACTTCCCCAATAACCATTGGCGCGAATAGATAGGTTTTCGTTAATATTATAACGGTAGAGCCCACCGATACCCATCCGAGGCAAGGAAAAGTGATAAGTTGGGTTAAGGTCGCCAAGATAATAGCTTGTGCCGAAAAAAATTCCCAACTCATTTCGTTGGCAAAAACCTGTTTGGGATGTAATTAGAAGCTGAAAGAACAGCAAAAAGAAAAACAGTGTTTTGATAAGACGGTGAATTAATTGGCTTGAATGCATTTGTTAGGGATGGGGGCGAATAATTAAAGTTTAATTGTGAAACATTACAGGATTAATGCATTTCAAACGTTTACAAAAGGGTTTTATTTTGCTGACATTAAAGTGGGTCGGGAAAACAGCATGGGGTTAGAACCTGATAAGTCCATAAGGCCTTCTTACAAAAGAAATTTTATAATGCACAGTGATAAGTGCAAACATATAGGCATCAGTATTATAAGGATTACCCCTCTGCTGACCGGGGGCTGTAACACTTTTTGGGAGCTGATTATTGGTTGGGTTTGAAAAATACTCAGCCAGAGCTATTTTGCCCGGATTGTCAAACATATCAGGGTAAATGGATGGATCGACATAGGTTTTACTTACATCATCAATATAATCGGTAAAGGTTTTCCGGAAACCATATTGCAACCCAATGGATATATCGTTTGAAATTTGCATTTTGGCACCAATTCCAAAGGGGATTGCAAAGCCAATGGGAACATAATTCCTGCGTGTATCAAAATATTCCTGTCCTTCTGTGCGCAAAGGGCGAAGATTATACCAGCCTGATGATGGAATTTCAGTGGGATCGATAGTGCCGGTATAGGCAGATGCATCGAAATAGGCCTGAGGGTTGAAATAAAATGCAGATACTCCAGCAAAAATATATGCTGATGCACCAAAATAACGAAAACTGGTTCGGGTAATACGCCGGTATTGGGCTCCTTGCCTCTGGGTGTCAAAAAAAGTAAAATGACCAGTTGATGAAAGTTCTATTAAGGGCGACCGAAAGTGAATATTTCTGTTATTCCTGAAGGTTTCATTGGTCAGGTTATCGTTTCCATAAACATAGCCAACAGACAAATTGCCGTTAATAGAAAGAAATGGATAAATTCGGTAGAGATATCCGGCCATTAAGGTGGGCCTGACTGCATTAAAATTGAAGTCGCGCAGGCCTTGCGTGCCAGTGTTATCCGCACCGCCAAGGTCGCCCATAAAGCCGGTTGCACCCAAACCAAATGTTATAAAATGCCGATCCTTGAGCCGCCTTTGTGATTGGGCAACGGTTGAATTCAGAACCAGGATTATTAGTAAGGAAATTGTTACAAGCCTCATAAACATAGATTTTTTTGATGCTAAACAAGTCCAAATGTAAATTGTATGTCCACATTTGATGCAATTGGCTGCAAAATTAGTTAAAATATTGAAAAATAAGTCTTAATGTTATTCTTTAGGAATAATTAATTTTTCTAATTGCGCTTGTCAAGGCCCCATGCAAGCTTATTTCTGATGGTTTTAAAAAATTCTGATTGCTCAATGCTTATCAACTTAACCTTGAACCGGGCCTTTTTTATTGTAAGTTCCACAGGGGTTTCCATGGGTACTGAGCGCGAATCCATAATAACAAGGTGGCTCTGAGTTCGGCCCTCAACCTTAAATTTTACCACACAATTGTCTTTAATAACTATGGGGCGAACGGTAAGATTGTGAGAAGCAATAGGGGTAATGATAAAATTTTCAGAGTCGGGCATTATAATAGGGCCGCCACAACTGAGCGAATAACCGGTTGAGCCGGTAGGAGTGGCAATCATAAGCCCATCAGCCCAATAAGTGTTCAGATAGTGATTGTTTACCCAGGCCCTTACCGCAATCATGGTTGCCGTATCGCGTTTAAGAATGGTTAGCTCATTGAGCGCATAAGGGAATGAACCAAATAACTTGTTTTGCTTGTTATCTAATTTAAGTAACGATCGTTCATCAATACGGAACTTACTTTCAAGAAGGGCTTTAATAGAATCCTGAATTTCTTCTGCAGAAACTGATGATAAAAATCCGAGTCTGCCAGCATTGATTCCAAGCACCGGAATGCCTGAATTGCGAATAAGAGGAAGAGTATCAAGCAGAGTACCGTCGCCTCCGATGCTTATCATGCAAAAACATGTTGAAGGGATGCCTGTGTGGTCATCGAATAGCTTTACAGGCTTTCTAAAAGTAATGTTTTCTTTGATGAGCTCATGGAACGTTCCTTTAATGTAGAATATATCTGCCTGAGTTTCCAGTATCCCAATCATTTTTGCAATTACCGGGAAATAATCAGGATTAAACCGCCGGCCAAATAATGCTATCTCCATATTTAAAACTATAATAGTTCAAGACGTCGCGAGTCGAGTTTCAAAAATGTGAATAAAAATATAGTAAATCCCCATAATGAAGACCCTCCATAGCTGATGAATGGCAAGGGGATGCCTATTACCGGGACCAGCCCAATAGTCATGCCGATGTTGATGGTAAAGTGAAAGAATATTATAGATGCCAGCCCATAGCCAAACACTCTGCTAAATACCGAGCGTTGCCTTTCCGACAATATTATAATCCGTATTAACAATATTAGGTATAGGATAATAAGAATGGTGCTGCCAATGAATCCCCATTCTTCGCCTACGGTGCAAAAAATAAAATCGGTACCTTGTTCGGGTACAAAACTGAATTTGGTTTGGGTACCCTGAAGAAATCCTTTCCCTGTAAGGCCACCTGAACCAATAGCGATTTTTGACTGATGCAGGTTGTAGCCGGCCCCTCTCAGGTCAACACTTTCATCTATCAGTACTGCTATACGCATTTTTTGGTGTGGTTGCAATATTTTTTCGTATGCATAATCTACCCCATAAACATAAGCATTGATGGCAATCAGAACCAGTAGCAATTGTTTTACAGCACTTGGTCTTTTCCTGAGGATGATGGCTGTTACAATGAACAGGCCAACAAGAATTCCCATAATTAGAAATTCGTTGACCAGCAGAGTAAGCACAAAAAGGAATATGGCAAAAATCCCCAATAATAGCAGCCATCCTGAAATATAGCCTTCGCGATAAAAAATCATTACAAAGGCAGAAAATACTAGGGCCGAACCAGTATCGTTCTGCAGAAAAATGAGTCCTACAGGGATAACCAGAAAAGTTAGGGGCTTGATGAGTTCTTTCAGGGTGCGGTTTTTTGTTCTGTTATCATACATTATTCTGGCTATGGCCAGGGCAGTAGCATACTTTGCAAATTCAGCCGGCTGAACAAGTATTCCCCCTATCTGAAACCATGATTTTGACGCATTTACGGTTGTGCCAAACATTAGAACCCCAACAAGCAATGCCATGATGCCACCGAAAATTACATAGGCAAAGGCGGGAAAAAATTTTACGTCGATGGTAAGTATCACAAAACCCAGCAAAAGACCGGCAAGTATCCACACAAACTGTTTTCCGTACCTTTGGCTAAAGTCGAAAATACTCTCATGTGTTTCCTTTATCTCGGCAGCATAAATGCTTATCCAGCCAATCAGAATAAGGCAGAGATAAACAAATACTGTTAGCTTGTCAATGTTGCGGAAGAAGTTGAATTGTGACTTCATGCTTTGATTTAATAAACAAATTGTAAGATGTTTTGCTACAGAGATATTGGCCGCAAGGATTAGAATGAGGCATCAAGAATCCTTTTTTCAAATTGGGTTCGTTTAATTTCACGGGTGATAAATTTTTCAATCATAAGACTTGAAATGGGGGCTGCCCAGGATGCTCCGCCACCTGCATTCTCTACCAGCACCGAAACAGCAATTTTGGGATTATCATAGGGTGCAAAGGCAATAAAGGCCGAGTGGTTTTCGCCATGGGGGTTCTGAACCGTACCAGTTTTCCCGGCCATAGTTATTTCGGGTATCTTAGAATACCTTGCAGTACCGGCTTCAACAGTTTCGAACATTGCCCGGGCTATGGTTTCGAAATGAATTGAGTCGATTGTAGTATAATTCGGGTTTTTAAACATAGGGTTTAGAGAATCTCTACGCCCGATGGCTTTTACAACATGGGGGGTGTAAAAATATCCCCTATTGGCAACAGTGGCAGCAAGATTGGCCAATTGCACCGGGGTGGTTCCTATTTCGCCCTGTCCGATAGCCAGTGAAATTATTGTAAGAGCCTTCCAGCCTCGCGGACCGTATATCCGGTCGTAATAGTCAGAACTGCCTATCAAACCAGGCAATTCGTGCGGAAGGTCGCTTTTAAAGGTTACTCCAAACCCAAGGCTTGCAATATGGTTGCGCCAGGTTGTCAGAGCCTGTTGCATGGATTGAAACCTGGGGAGTTCCAACGTATTCCGAAACTGAATGCATGAAAAAGTATTACAACTATACTGTAAGGCCAGGCCCACATTAACCGGCGAAGGGTGCGAGCGGCATCTAACCATTATTCCGCCGCTTGCATAAAATCCCGGACACGAATATCTTGAGTGTATGTTGATCCCGCCTTCCTGAAGCCCAACCAGAAAATTTGCCACCTTAAAAACCGAACCCGGAGGATAACTGGCCATGAGAGCACGGTTGAAAAGGGGCTTCAGAGAATCTTCCTGCAACATCCGGTAATTTTGTGATCTTACACGGCCTACCAACAGGTTTGGATCATACCCCGGCGATGAAACTATGGCAAGTATTTCGCCCGAGGAAGGCTCAATGACTACTATGCTCCCCCGCTTATTTTTCATCAGCATTTCGCCATACATCTGCAATTCGATGTCAAGTGAGGCAAAAAGATCTGTTCCATTTATGGCAAGGGTATCAAAGCGACCATCCTGAAAAGAACCAATATCTCTGTTCAAGGCATCTACCATGATAATTCTGGTTCCCTTGCGCCCTCTCAGGTATTGCTCATAGTGTTTTTCTATGCCCGATATGCCAATATAATCGCCTGGCTGATAATAACGATTCGCAGCTATATCAGCCGGGCCGGCTTCACCTACGTAACCAAATGTATGGGCTGCTACCGGGAATGGGTACTTACGCAAAGTTCGGGGTTGTACATAAAATCCGGGAAACTTGTAAAGTTTTTCCTGCAAAACAGCATATATGTCTTTGGATATTTGCTTCTCGAAAACGGACGCCTTAAAACGACTATAAGTCCGGGCTGCCTGATATCTGCTATCAAATTGTGCCCGTGTTATGCCCAATAAATTGGCAAACTCAAGGGTATCCATCGATCTCACCTGGTTGGGTATTACCATCAGGTCGTAGTAGGGTTCGTTATAAACTATCAATTCGCCATTGCGATCATATATCAAACCCCTGGCCGCATAATCGGTAATAATCCGCTGGATATTACTACTTGCATATATTTTATATTGATCTTCAAGTACCTGAAGGAAAAACAATCTGGTTAAATAAAGCACGCCAATCAGAACAATAAAAATTATAATGGCGTTTTTCCTGCGGGAGTGCAATTCTGAACTGTAATTCGGATTTAACATAGATTGGAGAGAGGGCCTGGGTTTCTACCGGTAAAGTTAAATTAGTAGGTGCCTTTACATTTTCGTTTTTTGTAATAAAAATAACGCATAGGCCTTGCTACTCATGCAAATGTAGTGATTTTATTATTTTTCTTTTTTTAAAACATTTTCTCTGGCAACAATTTTATTAATTTCGGCCAGCAGCATATTTTTGGGCTTTGTGTCCCTTCATCTAAACAGGATAATCATGAGCAAAATTGTAGTGTTGGGAGCCGGTATGGTTGGAAAAGCCATGGCCATCGACCTCTCGGCTAAACATCAGGTTACAGCCGTCGACCTTGATGAAAGGTCATTGCGATATCTGTCAGACAATTACAACATAGAAACCCAGCGGGTTAATCTTATGGACGAGGACGCTATTGTTCAGTTGGTACAAGGGTTCGATCTGGTTATTTCTGCTGTTCCCGGGTTTATGGGTTATGACGTAGTGCGCACCGTAATTGAATCTCGGAGAAACATAGTCGATATTTCATTTATGTCCGAAGATTTTATGGACCTGAATACGCTTGCAGCCAAAAACGGCGTAACAGCCATTACCGATTGTGGAGTGGCGCCAGGTATGCCAAATCTGATAGCAGGATACTGGAATGAAAATCTTGAAATAGAGAGCCTTGAGTATGTTGTTGGCGGTTTGCCAAAGGTTAAGATTTTCCCTTTTAATTACAAGGCTCCATTTTCGCCCATCGATGTTATTGAAGAATATACAAGACCCGCACGCTATATCGAAAAAGGGCAAACACTCATTAAACCCGCCATGAGCGAACCAGAACTGATCAATTTTGAAAAAGTGGGTACCCTGGAAGCTTTCTTTACCGATGGCTTGCGCTCTTTGCTTATTAATCTGCCTCATATTCCGAATATGCGTGAAAAAACTCTACGGTATCCCGGGCATATCCATCTCATTCAGGCACTCAAAGCAGCCGGTTTTTTCGAGAAAACTCCAATTGTAATCAACAACACCGCTATCCGACCCATCGACTTTACCAGCAAGGTTCTTATAAACGACTGGAAACTTAATCCTAACGAACAAGAATTTACTGTAATGCGTATCATTATTAAGGGAAAACAAAATGGCAATTACCGCACTATTCAGTACAATCTGCTCGATGAGTACGACCCCGTCCAAAAATTATCATCAATGGCCCGAACAACCGGTTTTACTGCAACTGCCCATGCCGAATTGATCCTTCAGCAAAAATTTACAGGCAAAGGGGTATTCCCTCCCGAATTAATTGGAATAGACCCCGATTGTTTTTACTTTGTAATGGATTACCTGAAAAAACGAAACGTGAATTATGTTATTAATGATGGATAGACCCTTAACATAATCGCTTTTTATCAGCTAAATCTTCTTTACACAATTAATATATTGCCGAATCCTTTTACGGACAAGCTTTTTGCATGCTTACAGAAGGTGAATTTTAGCCAGCATCTTTAAGGTCCTTCGTATTCGCTTACCACGTAATTGTTACCCGCATCCCATTGTTGCTCAATACCTTTTTTGTAATTCTCAAGGTTTAATTTTGCTTCATCGTTCTTACCTAACCTGAGCAAAGCTAATGCATGAATTTTATGAAGCCTGATAGAAGGGTATATATGTAAGGATTTTGCGGTCTTTAATAGTCTTTCTGCATCTTTGTTGGTTTCATCGGTATCATAAAGGGTAAGATTTACTGATGCCAAAACCATATAATCGTCCTCAACGGCAACTCCTGCATCAATATTTCTCAACGCTGATTTTCTGGCTTCTTCAAACTGGCTGTTGGCCAAAAATGTTAGCGCATTAAAGGTATTAATGAATGATACTTTTACCGTAAATTCATTGCTGTGAAAGCTTGTCGGAAAAGAAACATCAGTAATTCTGTCGTTTAGGTAAAGAAAATTTGCGTTCCCGCCTGCAGGATAGTGTTTATTGATAACCCTCATTTGTTCTTGTGATTTTACCAGCACAGATGATAACGAAAGTGGATTGACCTGAATGAATTTCAGCAGCTCCATTGCACATTTGTATGCAGCAAGTTCCTGATTGCGTGTGTAGTTAGCTCCCAGTCGGTTGTTTATATTTTCAGCAATGGCAAATGACAAAATTCAGGTGGCCATAGTAATATCTCCCGGATAATAATTTGGGTTGCGGGCAGCAGTGTAAATTTCAGTTGCCGCTACCAGCCCTGTTGCCAATGAAGCCCAGAATTCAGCACATCTTTGTCTTGCTACCACAGTGTCTATATTTAACACTGAGTGATCAAGAAAAAAATGCGAGATTTCATGAGCCAAAACTGCCATTAATTCCTCTTCTGAATGTACAACCGATAGCAAACCCTTATTGATAAGCATCGTTCCGTTGCTGTAAATGTGAGCATTGGGCGTGGTGTCTTTAACAATTTTGATATGAATGAATCCCGGTCGGCCGTCATTTATGTTTTTTGGACTTATTTTAAGGGCAAGGGAGTTTAAATAGCTTTCAATATATGAATCCTGATAAAAAAGGTCATTCGACTGGAGGTAATTCATATATTCCAGAACCTCATCATCCAGTTCCTTCCGTAGTTCCATCTGATTACCATTTCGCATAAGTTGGTTATAAACACCGTTCTCAATGGCTTTTGAAATCCAGAATTCTTCCAGATTGGCAGGTTCGAAAGTAATTCTGTTAAGATGGATGACAGATATTTTTTCAATTCGTTCTCCCTTTTTAACCAGGGCAACATCACCATCAGGTAATCTTACAAAGCCCAAAAATAGAATTCTGCTTCTTTCAGTTAACTCAGTAGAAACATTTCGCGTTAATACTCCGTTGATTTCTGTTCTCAAGGGCAGGGTTGTTTGGGCAGCCAGTGATCCCGTCAGAATTATAAGGTAAATGAAAAATAGTTTTTTCATGGCGTTTTGGGTTTGGTTTGGATAGGGTGAGCGAATTGCAGGCATTTGGAAAATGATAGATATCTATTGGGTTTGCTCAGAAGGTTCTTTATTTCATGACCCATAATACAACCACAATAATTTCACCAAATAATCATTTTAAATATATGTTTAGCAGAATTTTATTCGAAGCCGTAAAATAAAAAAACCCGCATTGTTTCAATGCGGGGTAAAAGTACCCGGAGCCGGGCTCGAACCGGCACGGCCGCAATGGCCACAGGATTTTAAGTCCTGGGTGTCTACCAATTCCACCATCCGGGCATTTTGTTTTATTTTTAAAGAGCAAGGTAGATAAGGTGATCACCACCTAAAAAAAAACCTCTTTTCAGAGGCCCTTGAGCGGAAAACGAGACTCGAACTCGCGACCCCGACCTTGGCAAGGTCGTGCTCTACCAACTGAGCTATTTCCGCAATTATGTTCGCTGTTTGCGGTTGCAAAGATACAACAGTTTTCTAATTTGCAAAAAAATTATTCCGGCTCAAATACTTTTTTTCTTCCCTGATCAATCAATGAAATTTTCATCCTGGGTTAACGTAAACTTAACGATTTAATCATTGCAAGTTAATGATTTGGTAACACTGCCAGGGTAATTTTGTAATCAGTTTAGTTTGTGTAAATGTTGCGGTTTTTCTTAAATGTAGGCAACAACAAACCAAATCAGTACTCTAAAAAACACAACTATATGAAAAAGATTTTCTTAGCCCTTGCGTCCCTGATTATGATTTCTGCAATCTCATTCGCATCCAATAGCAATGCTGAAGGTAAAGAAAATATTCGCACTTTAAGCATTGAAGGACAGGTACTTGATCTGTCAACAGGTGAGGTACTGGCAGGTGTTAAAGTGGTAATTGAACAGACAAACGATATTTCTTACACCGATTTCGAAGGGAATTTTACATTCGAAGGGCTTTATCCAGGCTCTTATAAGTTGTCTACATCCTATATCTCATACAAAGCATCAGATGTGGAAGTTAATCTCAACAACGAGGTAACGGTTAAACTTAAAATGGAACAACTAACCCGGTAATTTTAAGCAAACAAAAGTACTTAGTGCCAGAAAGGTCTCGGATAATTGCCGGGACCTTTTTTTATGCACCACAGTTTACTAATAAAAAATTTCCTGGCAAAAGGTCTTTAATTACTCCTTCTCTCATAGTTCTCTTGCTTCTTTATCCGGTTGCGGCGAATAATCAAATATACAATACCTGCCAGTGCTGCTATTGATCCGAGTATTTGGAGTCCAATAATCAAATAGACAAATTCCATATTATTTAAGTTTTACTGCCGTACCATAAGCGAGAATTTCAGCGGCTCCCTTGGTAACCATGGCTGTGGTTATTAGAATACCAATAATTGCATCGGCTTTTAAGCGAACGGCGTCGTCTATCATACGCTGAAGTGCCTGCTCACGGGCTTCGGCCTGCAATTGGGTGTACTCCTCTATTTCGCCGCCAACTAAATTTTTCAAAGAAGCAACTATATCACGACCAACATTTCTTGTTCTGACTGTACTTCCGCGTGCAATACCAAGAATTTGCTCAACTTCTCTTCCAGGAATGGTGTGCGTGGTTGAAAGGATCATTTTATTGATTTTTTTTAGGTTAATAATTAGGGTCTAAAGATATTTTCTATTTTGTTTAACGCAATAAATAATTGTTTTCAGAGAGGTCGGTCAACATCGCATTTTCAGTCACCAAACCTATCAGGGTAACGGATTTATTTTCAGAGTATCAGTTACAACCTGCCCGTTAGGCCCAACTGCTGCAACTTTAAGTTGATATGTTTCATAGCCATCTAACCAAACAATTCGTGCTGAGTTTCCCGTTTCTCTGATTATAATGCAATTGTCGCACTTAAAAAAATATTCAGGGTAATTCAATGCATCGGTGCGATACTCGGTAACTGCATCCCGTTGGTTAATGGCAAGGGGGCCCTTTATCCTGTCCATTGGTTTGAATATTCGATGATTGATAAATGTTGTAATTTCATGGTTGATGATACGGTAATTTTCATCAATAAGATTGTGGTCATCATCAAAATGTGGCTCGTGTCCCAATCCCCTGAAAGTAAACAGTGTATGGTCTAACCCAAGGGCCCTCGTGTGGTTTAATATACTTGCTGAGCCATATATCTTACGCGAAAAAAATGCCGAAGCACGAGGGCTGACATTGGTAAACGGGAAATCGTATCCATATGGAACAACCTTGTCCTGATCGCCATGAATAGAAAGGACAGGAATTTGGTTGTGAAGTCTTATGATATTTAAATTATCAACTGCCCCCCACATATTTATCACCCCCATTATTGTAAATGGGCCATGAAGATTATTGGCAGAACAGTCGAGACAACCCAGGTCTGCCTGGAGCCTCAGCAAACTTCCCCTTGCGCTTGGCCACACTTCGGTTTCATCCATATAAGCGGTGGTAAGAGATAGAATACCTCCTGCGCTGTTTCCTCCCAAAAAAAACATATTAGGATCAATGCCGTATTCGCTGCTATGGTGCGAAAGGAAACGAAGTGAAGCTCTGACATCCTGCACTGCACTGTACATTGCCCTTTCGAGATTGGAATAAACGCCAGGGATAAAAAGGTAGCCAAGTCTGTAATTTACAGATGCCACCACAAAACCTCTCATGGCAAGGTCAGTTGCAAGTTTCGAAACCAGTTCGTCGCGCTTGTCGCCTGCAACAAAAGCTCCGGCATGTAGCAACACCACAATGGGGCGCCTGGTAAAAATATCATCCGTTGGTTTGTAAATATCCATCAACAGGGGGATTTCCCTCCTGAAAATATTAGATGTTATGCCCTCCGCAACTTCAAACAATACCTGATTATAGCTCTTATTTTCACGTTTTTCAATTGTTTTTGACGAGTAAATTCCTGGTGCTCTTCCATATTCAATTTCGGTTACATTTACCAGATTGAAGATTTCTGTGGTGTACCTTTAAGGGGGTTGGGGGAAGACGCGGGTATAGTATTGACGAAATTCGATGGATTGTTCAGGAGTGATAAATGAAAATCTATCATCGAAAACTTTTATACGTCCCTTCAGGTCGGGTTGACCGGGAAGCCGCAATCGCAAGGTGTTTCTCCGATGGTTTATTTTAAAACTTTTAGGGGATGCAATAGCATTGGTTAACGGTATAAACTCACCACTTTTGGCGGTTTCAAATTTAATCGCCATTTCCTTACCATCATTTATATACCATGTTCCTGGTGCAACACCCTCTGGCATGGTAACCTTACACGATGGAAACAAAAATACGATTGCCACCCATAGCAGACCAATTATTCCCCAACGAAATATTCTCCTATTCATCTGCTTTATGCTTTTTCAAAAAAAGTGAATTGACAAACTGAATTGTTTTTCAAATAGATTTATGCTGCCAAAGTAACAACAAATTGATATGAATACAATTGTTTTATGAGAGAAATTTTTAAGTGAAAGGTGGATGAACCAACCTTTTCTTCATTTTTTTGATTAACGGAAAGGAATTGCTTAATTTTACCTGATAATGACCGTTTAATTAAAAACAAAATCGGCTTATGCTAATGATTGCTGCCAATTATAATATTTAACCGGTTTGCTCTGTAATGAATCGAACTGGATATCTATTAGTAAATCCGAAAGCAAAATAATTATTATTCCGCAGTTCCCTCAATGATTGGAGGCGAGCTATTATTCAGTAAGAATCAAAATCTGCTAAAATGAAGAAAATAAATAGAACAAACAAAATTCAAATACTTTTATCGATAGTGTTTTTAGGAATCATCATTTCGTGCATGCCAAGTGATAAAGAACCTAAAAACAATGGTGACAACTTTGGTTTTAAGGTTGAAACTCTTGCCAGTGGGCTTGAAAGCCCATGGGGTTTGGAGTTTTTGCCCGATGGCCGCATACTGATTGTTGAAAAACCCGGACGATTGCGTATCTGGGAAAATGGCGTACTGATACCTGAAGCAATAGGAGGCTTGCCAGCTGTTTGGCCCCACGGGCAAGGTGGGTTGCTTGATGTGAAAATGCATCCTGACTACCTGCAAAATGGCTGGCTCTATTTTGCTTATTCTTCTCCAGGCCCCGGTGGAGGCAATACTGCTATTGGGCGCGGAAAATTAGAAGATAAACGTATCACCAACTTTGAAGTAATTTTCCAGGGCCAGCCCTACTCATCGGGCGCCGTCCATTTTGGAACCCGTATTGTATTCGACGCTCAAAATTACCTTTATACTACCATTGGCGACCGCGGTGAAATGCCGAACGCTCAGAATCTTGGAAACCACAACGGAAAGGTTCTGCGGCTTTTCGACGATGGCCGGGTGCCCCAGGATAATCCCTTTGTTGGTGTTGAAGGTGCAATGCCCGAAATATGGTCTTACGGGCACAGAAATATTCAAGGCATGGTATTTAATCGGGCTAGCGGCGATTTGTGGACACACGAGCATGGCCCCAAGGGCGGCGATGAGATTAATATAGTAATTAAAGGTGCCAACTATGGATGGCCACTTGCTACTTTTGGGGTTAATTACAGTGGCACCATTATTTCCAATAACACAAGTTTACCCGGTATGCGCGATCCTGTTTTGCAATGGACTCCATCAATTGCTCCCTGTGGGCTTGAAATGATTACCAGTGATAAGTTTCCCAACTGGAAGGGCAATCTGCTGGTAGGCGCCCTGGCAGGACAGCATATACAAAGGGTTGTTCTTGATGGACAAGTTGTTGTTCATACAGAAAAGCTGCTGCAGGATTTTGCCAGGTTCAGGGCTGTGAAGCAGGGGCCTGATAATCTCATCTATGCATTGACCGAATCTCCCGGATTATTTATCAGGCTGGTTCCGGAAAAATAATTTTTATTCATTTCGTTAGTCAATTTTTCTGGCAATCAGGGGTTTATTCACAAATACTTTATTTTTTGTACTGCGAAATTGTTTTGTGTAACTTAATATCGGAATAATGAAAGATGTTCTTCAGGTGATTCAGTATGTGGTGCCGCCAGTAATAGTTTTCCTGACCAGTTGGTTTATTTTAAAAGAATTCTTTAACCGTGAAAAATCGAGGCAGATGGCTGGTTTGAAGGATGAAAAGATTCGCATTTCCATACCCTTGCGATTACAGGCCTATGAACGGCTTGTGCTTTTTCTGGAACGAATCACGGCAGGAAACCTTGTTATGCGGGTATATAAACCCGGCGTTTCGGCAAAGCAGTTCCAGCAACAATTGATTACAAGTGTCCGCGATGAATTCGACCACAATTTATCGCAGCAGCTCTACATCTCTAGCGAGGCCTGGGAAAGGATTAGGATGGCCAAAGAAGAAATTATACAGAAGATAAATGCTTCGGCTGCCAAATTGCAGGAAAATGCTACCGGCACTGAACTTACCCGCGTTCTTCTCGAAACAAGCATCGAAAAGTCGGCCACCCGCAGTGCCATGGATTACCTTAAAGCCGAGGCCCGAAAGTTATTCTAAAAGGTTGAAGAAAGGCTATGAAAATTACATTGAATAACCGTCCTGAAACTATAGAAAATGCTGACCATCTTACTGTCGGCAGGCTTCTGGAACTTAAAAGATTCACCTACAAAATGCTGCTTGTTAAGGTAAATGAAGAAACCATAACCCAGGAACAATTCTCCGTGAAAGAGATAAAAGATGGGGATAAAGTAGCCGTTATCCATCTTATGTCGGGCGGATAACTACCTGACTGCTGTGTTTATGTGACGTATTCCGATGAGACTATCGTATAAGGTTCCGGGCCGGCGATGGTAAACAAAAATAGTATAGTCGTTTTCAGTTATTGAATGACTGCCTTCGAAAAGGGTCTCATCTCCTTTGGATGAACCATCTTCAAGAAAACTAAACATGTAATCGTAGAATCCCTGTTTTAGCAGCAGGCGAAGTTCATACTGTCCGTCGCGATAGTTAAAATCCATGCGATTGACCAGGGTAGCGTTCCAGTCGGTTAGTTGCCCTATTACATACACACTTCCATTTCTCAATGGTTCTGCCAGTGGAAGTGTAAAATTTACCCACACATAATCACCTTCGAGATAATCATCAGGGTAATCCTCGTTTTTAATAAGAAAGCGTCCATTAATATCGCTCTGGGTAGTATACCTCATGAAACGCCTGTTTCGGTCATTCATTAATTTAACCTCCCAGCCACGAGGAATGGAAGCAATTCCCTCTACCCGCAGACTTCTGTACCTCAAACTTTTAATATCAAAATTCCTGAATTCATTGCCTCCCCAAAACAAGTTCCCATCTTCATGATCATAAATCAGATTATTGCCTTGAACCAGCTTGGGTTGCAGGTCGATAATGGCATTATCCCACCGTCCGTTTTGCATAACCACTACCCGAAGGTCGCGGTATGGATTTGAAATCTGGTAACGGCTTGTATTAATCGTAAAATCAATTTCCTGCTTAAGGACTCTGAAATCGAGATTGGTAGCCTGTTTTACGGTGGCTTCAATGGCTACTTTCTGTTCGAATATCAAAAATCTACGGGTTATCACCACTCTGTCTGGTTGCCCATCATAGAAAACTTTCAGTAAATAATTCCCCGGAAGCAACGGACGCATATTAGAATTTGGAAACTCAAGGGTATAATAAATATAAGAAACACGGGTGTTTCGCGAAAAAGCATAATCAACAATCCTGTCCTCATAAAAACCCTCAATATACTCATACTGAGCCAAACCCGATGGTTGCCATAAGGCATTGCAATGCTCAATTGTGTATGCAAAGCTCTTAAAGTTTGCGTCCAGATCGTCGAACCTGAGTACAAGGGTTTCTTGCGTATTAAATTCTATAATAGGATCTGAAAATTCCCATCCTTTACGGTTAAACAAAACCGAATTTATGTTGTTTTCATAAACGAAATTACCGTACTGGACAAAGTCCTGACGATAATAATCATTTGCAGGAGGCTGATTATCAGCGTTTGTTGTATGAGCAGTATCATTGACATTCATTGATGAAACATTTCTGTTTTTCGCGCAGGCAATTGCGGTTATTAACATCGCAAATACCAAAATTTTGCAAGGCAGCAATAGGGTATCTCCGGGCTTTAACCAACAAAAGGTATTATTTCGTGAATTCATATAGCTAAGAATCAAATTGTTAAAATCGAATTTAATTATTTTGATACGATGATTATCTCTTGTTTTAAAGGGAGAAAATAATTCCAAAGATGTAAAATTATCTATAAATTTGCCCCTATAACCGTTCAAAAACAGGACCAGATAAGATGTCAAAAGTAATCAAGATTAAAAAGGGATTGAATATCCCACTGCATGGAGCTGCAGAAAAGATACTCAATACTGCTCCACGTTCTGCAAGGTATAGTTTGTGCCCTACTGATTTTCATGGTCTTACCCCCAAAATGCTGGTGAAGGAAGGGGATCAGGTAAAAGCTGGTACCCCCTTGTTTTTCGATAAATATAACGAAAAAATTATTTTTACATCGCCGGTAAGTGGAACTTTCACCGATCTGGTGCGAGGCGACAAGCGTAGAATCCTGAAAATTACTATCGATGCCGAACCCGTTGACGAATACGTTGATTTTGGAGCAGCCGATCCACTCTCACTTTCAAGGGAAGAAGTACTTCATAAGATTCTCAAAAGTGGTTTATGGCCATCTGTCAGGCAACGCCCGTTTTCGGTAATTGCAAACCCCGACCAAACTCCAAAGGCCATTTTTATCTCAACATTCGATAGTGCGCCGTTAGCTGCGGATTTTGATTTTATTGTAAATGGTCAGGAAAATGATTTTCAAAAAGGGCTCAATGCCCTTAGCCGTTTAACCGCGGGCAAGGTACATTTAAGCCTGCATGCCAACAGTAGTTTCAGCAAAGCATTTACAGAAGCGAAAGGTGTTGAAATTCACAAGTTTACAGGGCCACATCCTGCCGGAAACATAGGGATTCAAATACATCATATCGACCCGGTAAATAAGGGCGATGTGGTTTGGTACGTTGGCCTTCAGCATGTAATTATGTTGGGCCGGCTGTTTGAAAAAGGAATCCTTGATGCATCCTGCATTATTGCTCTTGCCGGTTCAGAAGTGCTCAACCCCCGATATTACAGAGTAATTTCGGGCGCACGTATTTCTGATATCATTCAAAAAAATATTAAGGTCGAAACCGATACAAGAGTCAGGTTAATTAGCGGTGACCCTCTTACCGGAACCCGTGTTTCAGAGAATGATTGCCTGAGGTTTTATGATAATCAGGTAACTGTTATTCCGGAAGGGGATAAACCTGAGATTTTTGGATGGATATCCCCCAATCTTGATAAATTCAGCGTTTCCCGTTCATTCCCGGCTTTTCTGATGCCTTGGAAAAAATTCAGGCACAATACCAATGTAAGAAGTGGCGAAAGGCCATTTGTTGTTACCGGGTTGTATGAAAAAGTTTTGCCAATGGATATTATGCCCATGCAATTACTCAAAGCAATCATGATCAACGACATAGACCTGATGGAGAAGCTTGGTATCTATGAAGTTGCCCCTGAAGACTTCGCTCTTTGTGAATATGTTTGCCCTTCAAAGATCGACATTCAGGATACCATTCGTGAAGGATTGGATGTGATCATGAAAGAATTCTCCTGATTTAAATATAATCTATTAATAACATAAAAAAAACTACCATTGAAGGCGTTAATCAACTTAGTAGAAAAGGTAAAACCTCATTTTGAAAAGGGTGGTCGCTTCCAGAAGTTGCATCGCACGTTTGAAGCATTCGAAACGTTTCTTTACGTTAAAGGTGATGTAACCCAACGCGGAAGCCATATTCGTGATGCCATGGACATGAAACGTACCATGGTGCATGTAATAATTGCCCTTATTCCACCATTACTTTTCGGTATCTGGAACGTAGGATTTCAGCATTACAAGGCTATTGGGCTCGATGTATCGTTCATTGACCAGGTTCTGTTTGGTGCATTAAAAGTAGTTCCAATCATAATTGTTAGTTATGCAGTGGGGCTTGGTATCGAATTCCTTTTTGCCTCCATTCGCGATCATGAAGTTAATGAAGGGTTTCTTGTTAGCGGTATGCTGATCCCCTTAGTCTTGCCTGCAACAACTCCCCTATGGATGGTTGCACTGGCTACTGCATTTGCTGTAATTATCGGCAAGGAGGTTTTTGGCGGAACCGGAATGAATATTCTTAATCCGGCTCTTTTGGCAAGAGCCTTCCTGTTTTTTGCCTATCCGGCTTACCTATCCGGTGAAGTTTGGATTGTTACAACTCTTAAGGAGGGGCAGCAGCTTGTTGACGGCTTTTCAGGTGCCACTGCATTAGCGGTTATGGCTGCAGGTGAAACAGCAAAATTGCCTACCGATTTTAATATGTTCTTTGGTTTTATCCCCGGTTCCATTGGCGAAACATCAACCCTCGCCATATTGCTTGGTGCCTTTGTTTTGGTGGCAACAGGTGTAGGTAGCTTAAGGATAATGGCTTCTGTATTTGCAGGAGGTTTGTTTATGGGCCTGTTGCTAAATGTTTTTGCTGTAAACGATTTTATGGCAATGCCTGCCTACAAGCACCTTATTATGGGTGGCTTTGCATTTGGAGCTGTATATATGGCCACCGATCCGGTATCTGCATCCCAAACCGGCACAGGCAAGTATATTTATGGTGCTTTGATCGGAGTTCTTACAGTTCTCATAAGGGTGCTTAATCCGGCTTACCCCGAAGGTATGATGCTTGCCATTTTATTTATGAATGTGTTTGCTCCTCTAATTGATCATTACGTAGTGCAGGCGAACATTAAAAGACGACTCAGGCGTTTGCTGAAGGTTAGTGTTTAATCAGGTGGCTCACCCAAAAACAAATTAAAAAATGAGTAACAGATATGTTTTTATATATGCCTCTGTGATGGTAATTATTGTTGCCCTGGTTTTATCAACAGCGGCAACTTTGTTGATGCCATTTCAGGAGAGAAATATGCGAATCGAAAAGATGCAAAATATCCTATCGACAATCGGCATAGCAGCATCGCGTTCCGAAGCTATTTCAATGTTCGAAAAGTACATAGAAAATAGCAAAGTGGTAAACAACAAAGGCGAAGAAATTCCCGGTGATGCTTTTGAAATCAACCTTCAGGATGAGAACCGTAAACCGGCAGATCAGAGACAGTTGCCGTTGTTTATTGCCAATCTCGATGGAGAAAGGTTCTATATTGTTCCCCTAAGGGGTACTGGCCTGTGGGGGCCCATTTGGGGTTATCTTAGCTTCAAATCCGACCTGGTAACCATTGCGGGTGCCAATTTCGACCATGCCAGCGAAACCCCTGGACTAGGTGCTGAAATTGCCGATCAGCCATTTCAGGCTCAATTCATCGGCAAACGCATTTTCGATGATGGAGGGGAGTTTAAGCCTGTTGCCGTTGTTAAAGGTGGTGCACCCCAGGGCGATCTGTACGCCGTGGATGCAATTAGTGGCGGAACCATTACTTCCAATGGTGTTACCGCAATGCTAAGAAATGGTTTGGAAGTTTATAAACCTTTTTTCAAAAAACTTAAATCGTTATGAGTGAAGAAAAAAATACCGCTCCGGCTGAGAAATTATTTTCGCCAAAGAATAAAAGGTTGATTACCGATCCCATTGGAAAGAGTAACCCTATATCGGTTCAGGTTCTCGGAGTTTGTTCTGTCCTTGCAGTAACTGTTCAGTTAAAGGCTTCGCTTGTGCTTGCAATCGCTGTGGTTGCTGTTATGGGATTTTCCAATGTTATTATTTCGCTGTTGAGAAATGGTGTACCCCCCAGGATTCGGATTATTGTTCAATTAACAGTAATTGCTTCGCTGGTAATTCTTGTTGACCAGATACTCAAGGCTTTTGTTTATGACGTTAGCCGTCAGTTGTCGGTATTCGTTGGTCTTATTATTACCAATTGTATTATTATGGGTCGGCTCGAGGCGTTTGCCCTTGGTAATAAGGCATGGCCGTCATTCCTAGATGGTATTGGCAATGGTGCCGGTTATGGAAGTATTTTGCTTCTTGTTGCTGCCATCCGCGAATTGCTGGGGTCGGGTTCATTGCTGGGTTACCAGGTAATCCCTGATATTGCTTACAAATTTGGGTATGTTGACAATGGACTTATGATTCTTCCGCCTATGGCACTTATTACCATTGGGGTAATTGTTTGGGTGCACAGACACCGCGACAAGTCACTTGTTGATGCCAGCTAAAATCAAGTAAAATTTTAATGCAAGAACTTCAAACTAACATATAATGGAAGACTATATTAGCATATTTGTAAGGTCAATTTTTATTGATAACATGATATTTGCCTACTTTCTGGGAATGTGTTCATATCTGGCAGTTTCACGAACAGTAAACACTTCGGTAGGTCTTGGATTTGCGGTAATATTTGTTTTGGGCATTACAGTTCCGGTCAATTATTTACTTCAAAATTATATACTGGGACGTGGAGCCCTTGCATGGTTGGGGCCTCAGTTCGCATCTGTTGACCTTAGTTTTCTCACCTTCATTATGTTCATAGCCATTATTGCGGCTATGGTTCAGCTGGTTGAGATGCTCATTGAAAAATTCAGCCCCACGCTTTATAGCAGCCTTGGAATATTCCTTCCTTTAATTGCAGTAAACTGTGCAATACTCGGGGGTGCCCTCTTTATGCAGGAGAGAAACTATGCTGATATAGGCGAAGCTGTTTCCTTTGGTCTGGGCAGTGGCGTTGGCTGGTTTTTGGCCATAGTGGGGATTGCTGCCATAAGGGAGAAACTCAGGTACTCCAATGTACCTGCTCCCCTCAGAGGCCTTGGTATTACTTATATTATTACCGGACTCATGGGAATTGCATTCATGAGTTTCATGGGAATTGAACTTTAGTTATCCACCAATTTACAAAATTGAAAATGATACTGTTGCTTAGTACAAATATTTGGGTTGTGGTTCTGAGTGTTGGAGTATTCCTTACAGTAATACTCCTGCTGGTGGGTGTTTTACTCTATGCCCGTCAGAAACTGGTGCCCAGTGGCCCTGTTAAACTTGTTATCAATGACGATAAGGTGATTGAAGTAAACTCGGGAGGTACACTTCTAACTACCCTTGCTGAGCAGGGAATATATCTGCCCAGCGCATGTGGAGGAGGGGGTACTTGTGCTGTTTGTCGTTGTCAGGTGTTTGATGGAGCCGGAGACATTTTGCCTACCGAAATAGGCTATTTCAGTCGCAAAGAAATACAGGAAAAATGGCGCCTTTCGTGTCAGGTTAAGGTAAAACAGGACTTGAAGATACACGTTCCGCACGAAATTTTTGGAATCAAAAAGTGGGAGTGTGAAGTGGTTTCCAACAACAATGTAGCCACATTCATTAAGGAATTTGTGGTAAGATTGCCCAAAGGGGAAGAGTTGGATTTTCAATCGGGCGGGTATATTCAGATTGATGTTCCCCCATGCGAAGTCGATTTTAAAGATATGGTGGTTCAGGATAAATTCCGTGGCGATTGGGACCAGCTAAAAATGTGGGATTTGAAGATGGTAAATCCTGACACCATTTTCAGAGCTTACTCCATGGCAAATCATCCTGCTGAAGGGAATATTATTAAGCTCAATATCCGTATTGCTACACCTCCCTGGGACAGGGAAAAGAATCAGTTCATGAAGGTTAATCCTGGCATTTGTTCATCCTATATATTCTCCCGGAAGCCAGGCGATAAAGTAACCATTTCGGGCCCTTATGGTGAATTCTTTATAAAGAATACTCAGCGTGAAATGGTTTACATTGGTGGTGGAGCAGGAATGGCGCCCCTGAGGTCGCATATATTCCATTTGTTTCAAACCATGAAATCAGACCGAAAGGTTTCTTATTGGTATGGTGCACGTTCGAAGCGCGAAATCTTCTACGAAGAAGAGTTCCGGAAAATTGAAGCCGAATTTCCCAACTTCAAATTCAACATTGCCTTATCTGAACCTTTGAAGGAAGATAACTGGACCGGTTATACCGGGTTTATCCATCAGGTGGTGCTCGATAATTACCTGAGCAAACACGATGAGCCCGAGGAAGTAGAATACTACCTTTGCGGTCCTCCCATCATGAACGAATCAGTACTAAAGATGCTCGAAAGTTTAGGCGTGCCTGAAGAAAATATTGATTTGGATGATTTTGGTGGCTAAATTTGCAGCCCCGGATGTTCCGGGGCTTTTTTAATTTTATATACTTCATTCTATGGGAAAAGACCCTTTCACAAGGGCAAACGAAGTAATTTGGCTGGGGCTTGCAGCCAATTTTCTTCTTATTATTGCCAAAATACTGGCCGGGGTTATTGGACGTAGTGCGGCAATGGTTGCCGATGGGGTACATTCCATCAGCGATTTTGCCACTGATATTGTAGTTGTGGGGAGTCTTTCGGTTTCACAACGTCCACGCGACCACAACCACAAGTTTGGTCATGGAAAAGTCGAAACCCTCGCTACTACTTTTATCGGAATTGTATTGCTTCTTGTTGGTGCCGGACTTCTTTATTCTGGCGGAGTAAAAATCTATAATGTTTACAAAGGAGAAACACTCGAAGCCCCCGGCTTACTTGCACTTTACGCCGCAGTGCTCTCCATTGCAATCAAGGAGTTGTTATTCAGGTATACAATAAAAGTAGGAGAGGAAGTTAAAAGCCAGGCCATTATCGCCAATGCCTGGCATCACAGGAGCGACGTTTACTCTTCAGTGGGTACTTTGCTTGGGATAAGCGGAGCAATTTTTCTTGGGGTCAAGTGGACTATACTCGATCCGATTGCCGCAGTTGTGGTGTCATTTTTCATTTTCAGGGTTGCTATCCGTATTACCCGCGATACTCTGATGGAACTTATTGAAACATCGTTGCCGAGAGAACATGAAGATGAAATTCTGAAATTAGCTCACGATGTAGAAGGTGTTCACGAGCCACATGAATTAAAAACCAGGAAAATTGGCAATCAGATTGCCATTGATATTCATATAAAAGTACAAAACCATCTTAATGTTGAGCAGGCACATAAAATTACCGAAGACCTTGAATGTACCCTGCGTCGTGCCTACGGCGAAGAAACCTATATTTCCATTCATACTGAACCTTTAACAACCGAAAACAATGATAAGAAACTTTAAGCTATCCGGTTTATTATTGCTGACAGTTATCATTTTAAATGCCTGTCAAAGTCGGAATCAACATCAGCAACAGGTTAGTTTTCGCGGAATTGTTTTCGGCACATACTATTCAGTTTCTTACTTCAGTGCCAACGGAAAAAACTATCAGCAGGAAATAGATTCCCTTTTTGCCAGGTTCAACCGGTCGGTTTCCTATTACGACCCCAACTCAATTATTTCGAAAGTAAACCGAAACGAGATAACTGAAGTGGATGATTACTTTGCAACCGTTTTGGCACGTAGCCTTGAAGTGGCAGCTGAAACCAACGGTGCCTTTGACCCAACAGTATCACCATTGGTTAATGCTTGGGGCTTCGGATTTTCAAAGCAGCAAAATATGAATCAATGGCGCATTGACAGCTTAAGAAACTTTGTGGGTTACTGGAGAGTGAAGCTCAACGGGAACAGGATTGAAAAGGAAATTCCTGAGATTCAATTCGATTTTAACGCTATTGCTAAAGGATATGCATCTGATTTGGCCGGTGAGTTGCTTGCTTCTAAAGGGATAAAAACCTACATGGTAGAATTGGGGGGCGATTTAATTGCCAAAGGACGTAAGCCAGATGGCACGGGATGGAAAATCGGGCTGGAAGAACCTGCAAAAAATATGAATGACCCCCAGGAGTGGGCTTTCCTTGTTGAAATGCACGACAGTGCAGTAGCCACCTCGGGAAGTTACCGTAAATACTACGAGCAGGGAGGGCAACGGTTTTCGCACACAATTGACCCGAAAACCGGCAGGCCCGTTGATCATAACCTGCTTAGTGTTTCAGTCTTTGCCGACGACTGCATGACTGCTGATGCCTTTGCTACAGCGTTTATGGTTATGGGTCTGGAAAAAGCAAAACAATTCCTTGAAGGCAGAACTGATTTGCAGGCCTTTTTTATATACTCCAAAGGTATTGATGAATATGGAACCTATGCCACTCCTGGCCTGACCGTGATACCACGGAGTGAGTTGCAATAACCTATTTTTCTTCAGATACCCGCAACAGCAGCCAGAATCATCAATAAAAGGGTAAAGAACAATGCAAAAAGTGAGGTCTTGTGGAGCCAGCCCGTTTTCCAGTCGTGCTTTATTTGTATCCTGACATTATAGGCCAGTAATGCCAGGGTGGCAAGAATCAAGGGTACAACAGCAAATTCGAAGATAGACCTTTGGGAAGAAGATAGCTCTGCATCATAATACGATAAGCCTACTACCAGAATAATCAGTAAACTTGTTATAATGGACAGGATAAAATTTAATATGGCGTGCATGGTTCTGAAATAAGCTGTAAATCAATAGTTATGTTGTTTTTTCTATATAGAGGAGAGTATAAAATATTTTGTGTAAACACAAATTTTTGATTTTTAATTTATTTT
>JBBISA010000041.1:0-36954 GCA_037441525.1 Bacteroidota bacterium | reverse complement strand
TTAATTACCTTCTTTCTCTATTTTTTTATCGGACAATAGTGTTTAAGAATATATAGATTGATAGTATTGGCAAATATCAATCAGAACTTTACGGTAAATGGGTTGGAATGAAATTCCTTTACACCGGTTTTTAAAATTGTATCAGGTTTGGGGAGCAACTCCCTGAGGAAGGTAAACTGAAAATGTAGTACCCTTTCCCATTTGCGATTCAACATTTATGCGTCCGTTATGGTCTTTTACGATTCCAAAGGCAATAGACAGCCCCAGTCCTGTTCCCTTTCCGGTAGATTTGGTAGTAAAAAAGGGGTCGAATATGCTGTTGATCATCTCGTGTGGTATGCCACTACCCGTATCTGAAATGGTTATTTCATATTCCTTTTTTTGGGACATAAACCTGCCTTTAATTAATATCTCGCCTGTACTTTCAATAGCGTCTATGGCATTCATAAGCAGGTTCATAAACATCTGGCCAAGCTTTTCGGGGTAGCAAATCAATGTCAAATCACTGGCTATATCTATTTTTACGGTTATCCGGTTTTTATAATGATTAAACAGAATTGTGAGTGTGGAATCAATTATTTCGGCAAGATTGGCTTGTCGTTTTATCCCCTTATCCATCCTCGAAAAGGTGCGCAATCCTTTTACAATATTGATACTTCTATCGATGCCGGTATGAATGGAATCGAAAAGGCGTGGAATATTTTCAAGAATAATATTCAAATCGCCATCATGTTTTTCAGTCTTCAAGGTCAGGGATGGATCAAAAGATTGATCAGCCTGGTAATTCTTAATCTTTCCAACCAGTTCATTTATTTCCATTTCAAGGGCAGCGATACCACTCGAAATAAAGTTTAGTGGGTTGTTTAGCTCATGGGCAATACCAGATGTAAGAATCCCCAGGGATGCCATTTTTTCGGATTGTACCATCTGATCCTGAATTTGTTTCAAATGGGTAAGGGTATGTTCGAGCTGCTCGTGTTGGGTTTGGAGCTCTTCGTTGGTAACCGTTAATTCCTGGTTAAGCTCCTCCAGGTCTTCATTGGCAGCAGCAAGCTGGTCTGTTTTTTCCATGACAAGGTATTCCATTCTGTTATGATAGGCTTCAAGTTTTTCGGCCATATCCTTCAGTGCAATCTGGAGTTGCCCCAACTCATCATCGCGGTTCAGGGATAAATCAGTCCTGAAATTTCCGGTGGCTATTTCGCGGGCAAAACTTACTGTTTTATGAATTGGCCTTGTAATGTAGCGCGACAGGAGATAAACTATAATGCTAATCATAATAAAACTTACAACCCCTGTTTGGGCAATTATGATGAGAAGCTTTGATGCAAATGCAAATACTTCCTTTTCGGGTTTTTCAATCATTACAATCCACGAGGTTTCAACTTCACCAATCTGAATTGGGAAAAAGTACCGGAAAACCCTTTGCTGATGGTGGGGACTAAATGTTCGATTTGAGATAAATAGTCCATTTGCTTTCCCATTATTGCCCAATTTTGTGTCCTGATAGAAAACTTCACGAAAATTTCTGGCGATGTATTCATTATTGGGGTGAGCCAATATAATACTATCAGAGCTGATGATGGCCGATGACCCTTTGGATGTTATTTCATAGCGTTGGTTAGTTTTTCTTAGCCCCTCAAAATCAATATCGACACCGACAACCCCAAGAAACTGACCTTGGGAAATAACGGGCGAAACAACTGAAATCATCATCATTTTATCTTCATCTTTACCTGTAAAAGAATATAGGTAAGGGTTTATTAAAACAGACTTCATTTCTTCCCGGCATTTAGTGTAAAAATCTCTATCATAATCATCCAGGTCATCGTCGCTTACCAAGGCAGGGATGTCAATGCCCATTGTGGCATTATGATTCTGATATTCCAATATACCATTGTTGCGAAAAACCGCCGCTGTAAAAAGTCCATGTTTTTGCCCATGTCTGCTGGCATATTCTTGGTCTTTGCCATCGAACATGTTCTTTTCCCACATGGTCCATACAGACAGATACCCCGGATTGTCTTTCGCAACATTATGCAGTATCTGCAGACCCAATTCCCGTCTGGGATGACCGGTATTGCGCTGGGCAATAAAAGACCTGGCCAGCGACTGGGTAATTTTAATGGTATTAGAAAGGTCGAAATTAACCTGAGCCGATATTTCGCGGGCATACAACATCGATAATTCCTCTGATGTACGCTGTGATGAGTTTCTGGCTGTATAATAGATAAACCATAGCATAATCATAAAAACCACCATCAAGGCCGACAATACCGGCAAATTCATTTTGATGCTGAGTTTTCGGATTTTCATACCAAAGCGATTTCAGGTCAAATTTACCCTCTTTTTACTATTTTCATTTAATTAGTGAAATTTTAAACCGATAAAATATACATAAGAGGGCTCTAAGCGAAAAAAACCATCCCTTCAGCCCATTAGCCAGAAATATTGATTGTTTTAGCTATATAACTGATTGCGTGATAATTACAAAACTTTGAAAGACGCTAATATATTGGCCGAAAAATACAGGGGGCTCTCTGCTGCTTTGCAATTACTTATTCAGGGCAGATTTAAAAAGATGAACCACAACCCTCACCACCACTGTTCCCAGATAGAACAAAAAAGCAATAAATAAAATGAATCGTTGCCAGATGAGCATTTCAACCCATTCGGTTTTATAATAAATAATAGAAAAGGCATTTACCAGGTTGGCAGCTATGTAGCAGTACAACAACATCAGAAGTTCGGTTTTAATTCGTTTTCCGGAGATAACAATATCTTTCATAGTAGTGATATTATTCTGAATAGTTGATTTTTAATAATATTATCAAAAAAGTTGCCGGTAAAATTAGCAATCAATCGCGGGGAAACAAAAGAATGATAGTAAAATTTACTGCCATTAAATAATTGGGGTTAGAATTAAGGTTACAATTTCAGGGTTTTTCGTCAGGATAATCAGCCCAAAACCTAATTCATCATATTCTTTTCGGGTTACACTTCAACCCAGGTATAAAGACCAATGGATGTTTGTGTTTATAAACCATTAAATCCGGAAAATTTTCATTCATAGCATTTACTAGTTTAGTTGCGTCATATACTTTAATACCTTTCCTTTTAATTACATCTATCTAATCCAAAAAAATAATCTTACTTTGGAGTGTCTAATCCGCAAAATGTAAACCCCATGTGTAAATCCCTTGTCCGGAGCGGTTAATTACATTGGCGACTAAAACACAGGTAAAATGAACGCCATAGTTCATACAAACCAAAAGTTACATTAAACCCCCACCTCCTCTTTAACTAAAAAAACAATAACTGCTGCATCAATTAAGTGTTTGACGTACTTTTTGGTGGTTCAAATGCGTTAGATTTGCAAGAGTTTAGTTCAATGTAGGTCGGTTCGCAAATTTTCGTTTGATATGTTTAAAAGAATCCTGTTTGTATTTACAACTCCCGTAATATTCTTCTTCTTCGCCAAAATATTATCCTTCACATCGTTTATCGAAACGCCTGAGCAAGCAGCGGCAATTGCCGAACCTGGCAGCCACACCTACAGGGTTTATTCAATGCCCATCCCCGATGAGCTTACCTTTGCCGGGGAGCATGTTCCCATTCATAATTTTGATGTACGCGAACGCTTCGACCGCGAGTTACTGGTAAATACCTACTGGCAATCGCAAACCATTCAGTTTTTTAAACGCGCCAACAGATGGTTTCCCGTTATTGAACCTATTCTTGCCGAAGAGGGCATCCCCGACGATTTTAAATACCTTGCCCTAATAGAAAGCGGATTAATGAACGTTGTATCGCCGGCAGGTGCAGCAGGTTTCTGGCAAATACTGCAAACTACCGGCCGTGAGCTGGGGCTGGAGATCAACAACGAAATTGATGAGCGCTACCATGTTGAAAAGGCCACCCGCGCCGCATCAAAATTTCTGAAGGATGCTTACTCGACCTATCAGAGCTGGACATCAGCCGCTGCTTCATACAACATGGGCCGGGCAGGCCTGAACCGCCAGATCAACCAGCAACTAATGTCAAGTTATTACGATCTGTGGCTCAATGAAGAAACATCGCGATATGTTTTCAGAATACTGGCCATTAAAACCATTTTTGAAAACCCTATGGCCTACGGCTACGTCATAAGGCCAGATGACTTATATCATCCTGTTGATCACTATGTGGTTAAGGTAGATACTACCATCACCGACCTGGTAAAATTTGCCCATTTGCACCAGGTTACCTACAAAGAAATACGGCTCCTTAACCCCTGGCTAAGGCAAACATCGCTGCCCAACCGCAGCCGCATGGTTTACGATATTAAAATTACCCGCGAAAGTCTTTTCGGATTTGAGCCACCGGTTACTTCGGAAGCTGCCAGCCCTATGGATAATTAGACTTCTCCTGCCATGAGAAAGAATTTTCGCATTAGCAAAGTCACACTTTTTTTACTTTTTAATCATAATTATCAGTGTCATCTGTGTTCAATTTCTAATACCCAGATGAAGATTCAAGGGGATTTGTTCTCTTTTACTTTTTTAATGACCCCCGTAAAACTTTTCAGGTGCTTAATCCTTACTTTTGCAGGTTCAATTTAAGCACCCCCGCTATGCCGCAATCATTGCCCGCCCAATATACCGACTGGCTCGAAGTTTACGGAGCCCGTGAACACAATCTTCAGAACATCGATATACAGATCCCCCGCGATACCTTAACGGTAATAACCGGTTTAAGTGGTTCGGGAAAATCGTCGCTGGCTTTCGATACCATTTATGCCGAAGGCCAACGCCGCTATATTGAAACCTTTTCGGCTTACGCACGCCAGTTCCTGGGCACCCTCGAAAGGCCCGACGTGGATAAAATAAACGGCCTGAGCCCCGTTATCAGCATCGAACAAAAAACCACTGGCAAAAACCCCCGATCAACAGTTGGCACCGTAACAGAGATCTACGACTTTCTGCGGTTGCTCTATGCCCGCAGCGCCGATGCCTATTCGTATGTAACCGGCGAAAAAATGGTAAAATACAACGAGAGCCAGATCATTGACCTGATCATCGAAAAATTCACCGGCAAAACCATGTTGTTGCTTGCCCCGCTGGTAAAAGGGCGGAAAGGGCATTACCGCGAACTTTTCGAGTTTATGCAACGGCAGGGCTTTCTCAGAACAAGGGTTGACGGGGTTGTGCGCGAAATAGCCCCCAACATGAAGGTGGACCGCTACAAAATTCATGATATTGAACTGGTGGTGGATAAGCTTGTGGTAGATGAAAAACAGCGCACCCGCATTGTACAGTCGGTGCAAACAGCCATGAAGCACGGCAAGGGTATGATTACGCTGCTCGACGAAAACACCGGCGACGTGTCGCACTACAGCAAAAACCTTATGTGTCCGGTGTCGGGGGTGGCCTACAAAGAGCCCGAACCCAATACTTTCTCTTTCAATTCGCCCTATGGAGCCTGTTCTGCCTGCAATGGCCTGGGGCATGTAAGCGAAATGGACCTCGATAAAGTGATGCCCGATAAAAGACTGTCGATTAACCGTGGCGGGCTGGCGCCACTTTCCGACACCAAAAACCCCTGGATCACCAAACAACTCGAAGCCATTGGCATGAAACACGGCTTCACTCTCGATACCCCCATGGGTGAGATTCCAGATGAGGGCATCAGCGATATCATGTTTGGTACATCCGAAGTGTTCAGAGTAAAAAACACCAACCTGGGGATTACCCAATCCTACAATCTGAATTTCGAGGGGATTGTAAATTTCCTCACCGCCCAGTATGAAGAGAGCCCGTCGGGGTCGGTAAAAAAATGGGCCGGTGAATTTATGCAGCAGAAAATTTGTCCGGAATGTAACGGCCAGCGGCTGAAAAAAGAATCACTCCATTACCGCCTGGGCAATTACAACATTGCCGACCTGGCCCGCATGGACCTTGTAAGCCTTAAAAACACCATCGATGAATTTCATACCACTCTCGACAGCCGCAAGCTGCAGATTGCCAGTGAAATTCTGCGCGAAATAAACACCCGCCTTGGCTTTATGCTCGACGTAGGGTTGGATTATCTGAGCCTCGACCGCCCCGCCCGCACACTGTCGGGGGGCGAAAGTCAGCGCATAAGGCTGGCAACCCAGATAGGGTCGAAACTTACCGGGGTGCTTTATATTCTGGATGAACCCAGCATTGGCCTGCATCAGCGCGACAACCATAAACTCATTGAGTCGCTCAAAAGCCTGCGAGACATCGGTAACTCGGTAATTGTGGTTGAGCACGACCGCGACATGATCCTCGCTGCCGATTTTGTTATTGACATTGGCCCGGGAGCCGGTTTGCACGGCGGGAAAATTGTTGCTCAGGGAACACCCATGGAACTGATGCAGAAAAAATCGATCACCGCCCAGTACCTGCGCATGGAAAAGGATGTACCGGTACCACAAAAACTTCGTGGCGGAAACGGGCACAAGCTCACCATTACCGGCGCCCGCGGCAACAATCTAAAAAAGGTAAAAGTTGACATCCCGCTTGGGATGCTGATTTGTGTTACCGGGGTGTCGGGAAGCGGCAAATCAACACTTATCAACGAAACCCTCTACCCTATTCTGAGTCAGCATTTTTACCGGTCCGACAAAAAACCCCTTCCCTACGATGAGATAAAGGGCATGGAGCATATCGATAAGGTTGTGGAAATTGACCAGTCGCCCATTGGCCGCACACCACGCTCAAACCCTGCCACCTACACCAAGGTTTTCGATGAGATACGCAAGTTGTTTTCAGCCCTTCCGGAAGCAATGATACGCGGGTACAAACCCGGACAGTTTTCGTTCAACGTAAAGGGTGGCCGCTGCGAAACCTGCCAGGGTGCCGGGGTAAGGGTAATTGAAATGAACTTTCTGCCCGATGTGCATGTGCAATGCGAAGATTGTCAGGGCAAACGCTACAACCGCGAAACGCTGGAAGTGCGCTACAAGGGAAAATCCATAAACGATGTGCTGAACATGAGCATTGACCATGCGGTGGAGTTTTTCGAAAATATACCAGCCATTATACAGAAGATCAGAACCCTGCGCGATGTGGGGCTTGGCTATATAACCCTGGGTCAAAGCAGTACCACCCTTTCAGGGGGTGAAGCACAGCGGGTTAAGCTGGCTGCCGAACTGTCGCGCCGCGACACTGGGCAAACCTTTTACATACTCGATGAACCCACAACCGGCCTCCATTTTGAAGACGTAAGGGTTTTAATGGAAGTGCTTAACAGGCTCGCCGACCGGGGCAATACGGTATTGATAATCGAACACAACCTTGATGTAATAAAAGTTGCCGACTACATCATTGACCTGGGGCCCGATGGTGGCCACCGTGGCGGAGAGATCATCTGCACCGGCACCCCTGCCCAGATAGTTAAAAACAACTGCGGCCACACTGCATCGTTCCTGCGCGAAGCGCTGGAGCAGGCTAAGAAATAGGGTTTCCCTACCTGTAAAGCGTTACATCGCCGGCCATAATGATGCTGCGGCCATTGCGGCAGCGGCCGGTAACCTTCCAGACATATACATCCATTTGCGAGAGGCGTCCGTTATGGTAACCATCCCAGCCTTTGGTAATATCGTCGGAGCGGAAAATGAGTTCTCCCCAGCGGTTATAAATTACAAGAGCATATTCTTCAACCCCTTCGTAAACCGGGTGGAACACCTGGGTGGATGGGTTATTAAGGTCGTAGCTGCCGCCAGAGGGGCCCGCCTTGCTGGGCTTAAAGGCATTGGGGAAAATTATCTTACAGGTTTCTTCAACTCTCAGGGCATTTTTTAGGATTAGGGTATCGCGGCAGGCAGGTTGCGAATTGCGGGTTGCCACCAGAGTAATATTGTAAATGCCTGAATCGGTGTAATAATGCTCAGGTTCATAATCGAAACTGTAGTTGCCATCGCCAAAATCCCAAAGGTACTGGTCGGCTCTTACGGAGTGGTTTCTAAGCCTCAGCGGCTCTTCCGGAATACTAACAATGGGTTTTTCGAGAGAGAACAATGCTTCGGGGTTCTGGATAACTTCAACCGGATGGTAGGTAGTATCTCTACCACCATCACCAATGGCCACCAGCAAAACGTTAAATATGCCATGATCAACAAATGTATGGCGGGGAGCCGGATCGGTACTTATGGCACCATCATCAAAAATCCAGCGGTAGGTATGGGCAAACTGGCTAAAATTGCTGAACTGAACGGTAAATGGCTGGCAACCCGAATGGGTGGTTGTGAAATCAGCCTTAGGTACTGGGGAAGTGATCCTGAAAGTTTTGGTCATCATGTCAGAACAATGTTCGCTGCTGGCAATAAGGGCTACAACATACTCCTTTGTGCTCATATCGCTTTCGTCCCAAACATAGCTATGATCGAGCAGGTTGCGCGAAGTTGTAGTGGTATTGTTGCCATCGCCAAACTCCCACAGAAAATTCCAGTGCCCCGGATTGGTAGCATTGCGGAAAGTTATGGTTGTATTGGGGTAGGGTTGCCACTCGGGAGTTCCGTAAAAATCGACCTTGGGCGAAGGGAAAACCGTAATTTGTCTGGTAATGGTATTCTTGCAGCCATATAAAGAGGTTGCTGTAAGATGAACCGGGAAGGTAACATTATCAATCCCCTCGTTGCGGAAAACATACAATGGAGCAGCACTTCCTGATTTGCCACCATCGCCAAAAGTCCACCGGTTCGAATCGGAGCGTATGGAAGTATTGATAAACTTGGTGGTAAGCGGGGAGCAACCCTGCCAGATATCATCGGTAGTGGTGTAATCAGCAATTACTTCGGGGTAAACGGTTATCATCTGGCTGGCTTCATCCATGCAACCGAAGTCGTTCCAAATGGTAAGCGTTACCGGATAGAGTACCGGTGCGTGCTCAGGATTGTTCCAGGTATGGGTAAACGAGGCATCGTTGCGGTAAAAGCCGTCGTTGCCCATATTCCAGTAGTACCTGGTGCCACCGGCCGAAAGATTGGCTACCTCGGGGGTAAATGGAGAGCAACCTGAAAAAGGCTCTATTCCAAACAAAGGTTTTGGGATAGGGTGAACTGTAATAACCATGCTGGTATCGGCCTTACAACCCCATGTTGATTCCACGCTAAGGCTTACAGTATAAGTTGCAGCATCGGTGTGGCTGTAATTGGTAAAGGTTTGTTCGGCATTGCGGGCTTTCGAGGTAAGGCCATTGCCAAAATCCCACAAATACAATTCTCCGCCACTGCTCAGGTTGGTAAATGTTGCTGTAAAAGGATTACACCCCTCGGCATCGGCGGTAAAATCTACCACCATTTCAGGATAAACGACTACCTGTTCCTGGTGGCTGTCGGTGCATTGATACTGGTTCTCAGTATCGAGTCTGATGATGTAGTTGCCAGGACCGCCGGTTGATGGCTGGTAATATCTGTGAGTAAATGTTGCGTCGGCAGTATTTTGTGTGGAGCCGTTGCCCATATTCCAGGCATATTGGGTTGCCCCTTGCGAAAGGTTATAAATAAAGGCATCGAAAGGAGCACATCCGGGATTGTTGGGTACTGAGAAATGGGCCTTTGGCTTTGGAAATACTCTTATGTTTATGCTGTCGGTGTGGTGGCATCCGTTTTGGTTGTAAGCAGTGAGTCTAACGGTAAAAACAGTATCGCGGGTATGACTTAAGTTATTAAACGTATGGCTGTGAGTACCCAGGGCTGTACCCGACGAAAAACCGTTTCCGTATTGCCAGCCATAGGCAGCCATAGCCGTGGCACCGGTTGAGTTGTTGGTAAACTCAACTGTAAGCGGGTGGCACCCTTCAACCACGCTGGTAGTAAAAGATGCATTAATATTGGGATAAATAACAGCTTTCTGCACAAGGGTATCAGCACACTGATAACCGTTTTCGGTATATAGAGTAATATTGAAGGTAGCAGGCCCGTTGCCGAATCCATGATTGTAAGAGTGAGTAATGCGTGCATCGGAATGGTTGAATACATCCTGGCTGTCGCCAAAATTCCACTCAAAGAAATTTGCCCCCTGCGAAAGATGCTCAATTTCTATTTCATAAGGCGAACAACCGGGCGAATTCAGCACATTGAACCGTGCATCGGGTTTGGGCAAAACTCTTACCTGCGATGACGCCGATGCAAAACAACCGTAAACCGACGAAGCATAGAGGCTTAAATTATATTCAGTGGGAGAATGATGGTCGAAATTGCTGAATATATGTCGTGGTGAATACTGGTTGCTCAGTATTCCATCTCCAAAATTCCAGGAATAATAATTGGCATTTTCGGTAAGGTTATTTATGGAAACATCCAGAGGCTGACAGCCTTCCACCACGTGCGAATAGGAAATATTTACCTCGGGATAAATGGATACCATGCGCGAAAGAGTATCCTGGCAATGATTTCCGTTGGTTGCGGTAAGATAAATTCTGAAGGACTCCACTTCACTGGTTTTATTTTCGAAAACCTGCGTAAGAATTGGATCGGAGTCGGTTGATGTGTTGCCATTGCTGAAATTCCAGTGGAAAGCCGAAGCCCCCTGCGTGAGATTATCAATGGAAACAAGTAAGGGCGAACAGCCTCTGTTGTCGTTGACGGTAAAATTGGCCCTCACTCTGGGAAACACCCTTATCTGACGGCTTATACTATCACGGCAGAGGTATTCAGACTCTGAATAGAGCCAAACAGTAAAAACAGTGTCGCGGGTAAAGGAGGTGTTTTCAAAAACGTGTCTGGGAGAAATTTCAATCGTTGAACCCCCGTCGCCAAACTCCCACCGGTGTCGTGATGCGCCGACAGTGGTATTAGAAAAATCGATTTCCAGAGGTGTGCAACCTTCGTTTACCGGGATTGTAAATCCGGCTATTATCTTTGGGAAAATAGTGATGGCCCGTGATAGGGTGTCCCTGCAGCCCTGGGTATTGGTAACTGTAAGCAGAATCCTGTAATTTAACGGGTTGGGGTTGTTGTGGTTATACTGGTGGCTAAGCACGGGGCCTGCTGATGTATAAGTAGTGCCATCCCCCATTTGCCAATTGTAAGTTGACGCGCCCAGGGAGTTGTTGTTAATGATAATATTGTGGGGGTTGCAGGCTTCTGCCGGGGCAAAATCGAAACCTGCCCGCAGGTAAGGTCTTACTGTGATGGGAATACTTACTGAATCGCGGCAAAACTCTCCGGAACGTACTTTCAACCACACTGTATAGGTAATGGTTTGATCGGTATTGTTCTCAAAAATATGAACAACAGTACTATCAGATGCCGACGATCCCCCATCGCCAAAATCCCATAAAACATGGGTTGCCGTTGGAGTTGACAGATTAGTGAAGGTTACCTCAACCGGGCTGCAACCTTCAGAAACAGATACATCGAGAGCCGCTCTCACAACCGGGTAAACATCAATAACCTGTTCAAATGAATCGATACAGTGCTGGTTTCTTACAACCTGTTTTATGGTGTATTGAATAACATTGTTGGTAAGATTGCTGAAGATAATTACTCCAGGTTCGGGGAGATTGCTGGTGAGACCATTTCCAAAATCCCACGCGTATTGCTTTGCCCCGAACGACAAATTTGATATCCGGGCTTCGAAAGGGTGGCAACCAGCCACTGAGGTCAAGCCAAACCCAGCTTTAATGGCCGGATATACTGTAATGGGTATGGTACGCGTAGAGAAGCAAAAATTATTGGTGGACATTACCGTTAAAGAGACATAGAAAATCGTATCCTTGTCGGAATAGTTCATAAAAACTTTGGTTGGATTGGGTTGAATAGAAAACGTACCATCGCCAAAATTCCAAAGATGATAAAGGATGGGGCCTGATGATGTGTTTTCGAACTTAACTTCAAGATCAGAACAACCTGTTGTGGCAGTTGCAGTAAAATCAGCCACCACTGGCGGATAAACCTTAACGGTACGTTGTCGGCTGCTGCTACAGTTAGCTGTTGTATGAGATGCTACCAACCGGATGGTATAATCTTTAATCTGGGGTGTAAGAGGAAATGTATGATTAAAGGTACTTTGTGATGTATTGGATGTTGTACCATCGCCAAAATCCCAGAAATAGTTTACATTACCAACTGAATGATTGGCGATTTTCACTTCATTGGAAACGCATAGATCGTCGCGGCTTGCATAAAACTGCGCATTTACATAAGGTAAAATTTCAAAGGGTTTTATGACACGGTTCTTACACCCGGTATTAGGGTCGGTATACTCGTACATTACCTGGTACTTGCCTACGCCTATATCGTTGGGTAAGAAATTGGAGAAATTAATGTATGGTAGATTTAAAACATTACCACTCATATCCAGCATATAATACCTGCCACCAATTGGCAAACCGCCGGTTAGAGCGAAATTAGGTGTATTGGCACAAACAGCGGCCGGAAGGTCAAGGCTTACCTGCGGTATGGGATTCACCGTTAGCACCATCGACATGGAAATCTTGTTTAACGGGTTTAAATTATCGGTAACGGTAACTGTATATACCGTGGTTTGGCTTGGTCGTGCAAGTGGATATTTTACAGTTGTTGGGAAATTTGGTGCGTCGGGCGGGTCTGCTTCCCAATAATAGGAATAGTTGCCTGAACCACCCCCTGGAAGCACCCATAGTTGCGACTCACCCCCTACGCAAATAGAAGATGGCAATCCCACCAAATCAGTAATTTGAATATCGCCATTAATTATATTTACCTGAACCTGGTCTTTGGCTTTACATTGGGTAGTGGTATTGGTTACTGTAAGATTAAATACTCTTGATGCCTCGAGGGGAATCGTTTGTGTAGTTTGTTGATTGGGAGTGGTTAAATAACTTACTGGCTCCCAGGCATAGCTGTAAGTGGCATCAGGAGTTGCCGAACCATTGAGCGTAACGGTGGTCCCACTTGTTATGGTTTGATCAGCTCCCGCATCTGCCAAAGGCGTTTCGTTTATTCTTACCCATCCCTGCGAGGTATTGGAACAACCATGAGTATCAGTATAAGAATAGGAAACAGGATATAAGCCGGGTATAACGGCACTACTGTTAAAACTGTTGTTCGACACCCAATTGCCCGTATAAAGCCCACCTGCGGGACTCGCTCCATTTAAGGGCCTCCAACCTTCATAATTACAGAATTGGTTGGTTGCCCAGGTAATCTGAGGCAAAGGCAAAACTTTTAAAATTTGAGTTGCAAACCCCGAGCAATTTTTTACCGGATCAGTGTAAACGTAGGTAATTTCATGGTTGCCAGGGCCGCGCTGCCCAACCAGGAAAAATGGAGAAGCTTCACCATTTATATAATAGGTGCCCCCAGGCGGCGAGCCGCCGGTAAGCATAAATCCCATAGCAGATTCACAAACAGGGGCAAAGGGATTCAGGGTAACTTCCATGTCATTCTTGATGGAATACACAGTAAACTCATAAGATGGAGTGCCATTGCGGCAAAAGGAAATATAATGTGGCCCTACATCTCCCTGGCCAAAACAAATATTAACTGTATTGGATTTTACCGGTTGAGCCGGACCGCAATTCACCTGATAGTAAACACTTCCGGTAGGAACAGTAAATACTATGCTTATAGCATTGGCCCCTGGATGCAGCCTAACCACGAACTCCATACACCTGTGATTGCCGGGTGCTCCGCAGCATTGCCCGTTGGGCGTTACCGATTGTGGTGTTTGCCATGTGGCTGTTGGAGATGAGGAAAGGTTAATATCGAATGAAGTTGTTCCGGGGGTGCAATTTTGTGCAATTGCAACATAATGCATCCCCATAATTGCAATGATAGCGATGTTTGTCTTAATCCAGACTGGTTTTAAACGTCCAAAATATGGTTGCGAAGGAAAAGGGACTACATAATCAAAAGAAATTTCAGGCACAACAAAGAATTTTGCTGCCTGCTTCCTGATGAAACAGTATATACCAACTGCCATTTTTGTTATACTAAACCCCATTTACCGTATTTAAACTTAATTGAAAGGTATTCTATTTACTATCAATGGATTGAGCCATTATTTACTTATACGAATGTAGCGATTAATCAAGGGCACATTTTATAGTTAAAACAACCAATTCATGCAGGTGATTTTACCTGTTTGCAAGTCGCGACAAACAATTAATTGCCACAATTAGAGCACTATAGCATTGAGAGGATGCTATTCCGGAGGTTTTATCAAATCCCCTGAGAAATAATTTCGTGGTTAAACCAACCCGAACAGAAAATATCACTAATATTGCACCCTGATTTTCAATTCATTAAATATTTATTTCACCCTAAGCCCATTTTTCAAACCAATTTCAAAACTATTTGTTACAAATTAATGAATACCACAATGAAAACTCTGAAAAAATTAACAGCAACACTAATGATCGCTACCACCATGATGGCTTGTACAGGAGAAAGAAATCCCCTGTTGCAATCGTTCAAAACCCCTTATCAAACCCCTCCCTTTGGAGAAATAACCAACGAGCATTTTCTACCCGCATTCAAATCTGCCATTGATGAAGCAAAAAAGGAAGTGGAGGGTATTGCCAACTCAACCCATGAGCCCACCTTTGCCAATACCATTGAAGCCCTGGCTTATTCGGGCCGTACTCTCAGCAATGTAAGCGCAATCTTCTTTAACCTTCTTCATGCTGAAACCAATGAAGGCCTTCAGCAAATAGCTCGCGAGGTATCGCCCATGGTTACAGATTACCAGAACGATATCCTCTTCAATGAAGCTCTGTTCAACCGCATCAAGGCGGTATATAACCAAAAAGCATCACTGGCTCTGACTCCTGAGCAGGAGATGTTGCTGGAAAAAACCTACAAGGGTTTCTCGCGGAACGGTGCCAACCTTTCAACCGAAGAAAAGGAAAAAATGAGAGTTATTTCAAGAGAATTGTCCGAACTTTCATTGCGTTTCAACGATAATGTGCTGGCCGAAACAAACGGATGGCACCTTCACATTACTAACGAGGCTGAACTTGCCGGTTTGCCCCAGTCATCTGTTGATGCTGCTGCCATGGCCGCAAAAACCAAAAACCTGGAAGGATGGGTAATTACCCTCGATGCCCCAAGTTATGGTCCTTTCCTGCGTTACTGCGACCAACGCGAACTGCGCGAAAAGGTTTACATGGCTTTCTCAACCCGCGGTTACAAAGAGAACGAATACAACAACGTTGAGATTATTACCCGCATTGCCAACCTGCGCCTTGAAAGGGCAAGATTGCTGGGTTATGATACCCATGCCGACTTTGTGCTGGAAGAAACAATGGCTCAGAACCCAACTACAGTAAATAATTTTCTGCAACAACTCTCAGATGCGGCACTTCCCATGGCACAGCAGGAACTACGCGAAGTGCAGGCTTTTGCTGCTTCAAAGGGATTTCAGGGGGAAATTTTACCCTGGGACTGGAGTTACTGGGCAGAAAAACTTCGCAAAGAAAAATATGATTTCGATGAAGAGCTTACCCGCCCCTATTTCAAACTCGACAACGTTGTTGACGGTGTTTTTGCATTAACTGAGCGTCTTTTCGGACTTACATACAAAATAAACGCCAACATACCTGTTTATCATCCCGATGTTGCTGCTTATGAAGTATATGATGAAGATGGAAAATTTATCAGCGTTCTGTACCTCGATTTCTTTCCTCGTGAAGGGAAAAGTGGTGGCGCATGGATGACCAGCTTCAGAGAGCAATTCCGGAAAAATGGAACCGATTTCCGCCCTCATGTATCGCTGGTATGCAATTTTACAAAACCAACCGAAACCAAACCATCACTGCTTACCTTTAATGAGTTCAACACCTTCCTCCATGAATTTGGCCATGCACTGCACGGAATGTTGTCCGACGTGACCTACGAAAACCTTTCCGGAACAAACGTTTACAGGGATTTTGTTGAATTGCCATCACAAATACTTGAAAACTGGGCCACCGAAAAAGAATTTCTCGATATGTTTGCCCGGCACTACGAAACCGGCGAAGCCATCCCCTCATCAATGGTTGAGAAGATCATAGAAGTTCAACGTTTTCATGCCGCTTATGCTGCTGTCAGGCAACTGGGTTTTGGCCTTAACGACATGGCCTGGCACACAATAACTGAACCTGTTATTATCCACCCTGAAGAGTTTGAAAAAGCTGCCATGAAACCGGTGCAACTCTTCTCGAGGATCGATGGCACCATGGTAAGCACGTCTTTTTCTCATATTTTTTCGGGCGGGTATTCGGCTGGATACTACAGCTACAAATGGGCCGAAGTGCTCGATGCCGATGCTTACCAGGCTTTTCTTGAAAATGGAATTTTCGACCCTAACACTGCCAAGTCATTTCGCGCTCATATTCTTTCGCGCGGTGGCACCGAACACCCCATGGACCTTTACATAAAATTCAGGGGAAAGCAACCCACCATCGACGCGATGCTCGAAAGAGATGGATTAAAAAAGATATAGTACACTTACAATAAAAAAAGCCCTGCGATCGCAGGGCTTTTTTGTTAGTGATTCCGATTGGATTCGAACCAATGACCCACAGCTTAGAAGGCTGTTGCTCTATCCAACTGAGCTACGGAACCGGCCTTTATTTCGGGGTACAAAAGTAAGAATAATTATCAATTTAACCCAAATTTGTCTTCATGCGTTTTTTCTAATGGCCATCATCAGAGAAATTCTATTGTAAGCTATTGATTATCTGACTACTATTATGACAAATCGCTCAAGAAAAACTAAATATTTGTAATCAGAAATGCTTACAAATTAAGTTTTTCTAAAGCGGGGTTAATCCCGGCTAAGTCATTAGTTCATTGCTTTCCTAATAACTAATCCGGATTTAACAACCCCGTTATCCTTTTCTTTTCCTTTGGTTTAAATGATCGGCAGCAATTGATGAAATGTAAGGGAAACAGGAGTTGCCAAAACATGGGCAACGATCATTTCAACCCCGTTTTCCCTGGCCATATAAAACATGGCTGCATAATCGGGAACAATTTCTGATGCCGGAGCAAAAGTGTTCACATCTGTTCGTTACCAGCAAGCGTAGTACGACCGACACGACCAAAAAACAGACGACCAAAATTTTGCAATAGAGCCAATTTTGCCGACCCGCTATTTCTCTTTTTTGTGCTTTGTAATTTTAGAGTGTTCGACACCAAACTCTTTCATTAAGTCTAATCCGTAGTTACGAATTGCATCAACAATGACGATGGCTTTTTGACCTCGATTGGTAATGGTGTATTCAACCTTCGGCGGGACAACGGGAAAAACTTCTCTGCTAATAAAGCCTTCTCCTTCCAGTTCTCTTAGTTGACTGGTCAACATTTTATGAGTAATGTGAGGTATATCTTTTTTCAACTCACCGTATCGCATCACTTTATCTTTTAACCTCCAAAGAATAGGCATTTTCCATGTTCCTCCTATTCTGCCCATTGCAAACTCTACTGGATTGTAATAGAGCTTGTTGTTATATAAAAATTCTGGCATAATTGTAAGTATTGTATTTGCTGATACTTTCCTATATGTGTGTATCACTATTCGGAGTAAGTATATTGGCAAAAGTAGCATATAGTTGCAATTTTGCCACATCAAAAAATGAAAAAGATGAAAAAAGTATTTATCGCAGTATGCCCTCTTAATGTTAGCATCATGCACAAACAATCAAACAAATTCAGAAACAAGTAAAAAAGAAACAACAATGGAAAATCCAAAAGAAATATTGAGCTACGTTCACTCTCACGGTGCACCCTCGAAAGGAAAAATTTTAATGGTGGCAAGCTCACCATCAACTTCAAAACAGACAGGCTGGCCAATCGGATTTTGGGCTGCTGAATTGACACATCCAATGAGAGTGTTTCAAGAAGCAGGCTATGAAATTGAATTGGTTTCAACAGAAGGCGGTAAATTAATGATGGACGGTTATTCAAATCCGACTGATGCAAGCGGATATTCTGCACATGACATTATTTCTTTGGGTTACATGCAAAAACCTGAGTTCAACAAAATGTTAGAGAACACAAAGAAATTAACAGAGGTTAAGCACAATGATTATGCTGCCATTTTCTTGGTTGGCGGACAAGGTCCAATGTATACTTTCAAAGGTAACACTGACTTACAAAACCTTTTCGTTTCATTTTACGAAGCAGGAAAACCTGCTTCAGCCGTTTGCCATTCAACAACACTGTTGTTAGAAGCAAAAAAATCAAATGGTGAACTTTTAGTAAAAGGTAAAACATGGACTGGCTTTGCTGATGCAGAAGAAGAATATGCTGACAAAGCTGTGGGACAAAAAATTCAACCATACAGAATTGAAGATGAAGCAAAGAAACTAATAGGCACAACTTTTAAAGTGGCTGCTCCTTTTTCTTCTTATGCTATACAAGACGGCAATTTAATTACAGGACAACAACAAAACTCTGGTGCTGCTGCTGCTGAATTAGTGGTAGAGTTACTTACAAAGTAAATCATAAACAAACAGATGGGGCGAAGCCCCACCTGTTTTTATTGTATAGCAAAATGAGAAAGAGTTTAGTCATCATTTTATTGGTGTTATGCAGCACTGCCAAAGCACAAATACCAGTTGAAATTTTTGGAGGACATGAGAAAACAACTATTGACATCATGTTTTTTAAGTATTTCAAGAACAAGCAAGGAGAAAATTCTCGTTGGCTTTTCTTCAATAGAAATAGGGCAAGTATTGATTACCGAATGACTAAAACTACCTACTTGCCACAGTTCGGTTTTACAGAAGCTATATCTTACAATCACGAAAAACTCAAAGGTTTTGCACCGGTAATTGTTGGACAGGTTTTGAGTTGGGGTGTTTTTCCGAAAGCAGGTATTCAATATGCTCATATCAGTAAAAACATGACCATATTTACTTGGTTGGTTTGTGAAATTCTTGAAAAACCAGACTTAGATTATTTTCTATTGTTCCGATACACACCAAAGCTAACAGAAAAAGTTAATCTATTTACCCAAGTTGAAAGTGTAAATGCTTTTCCAACTGTAAGTACAGATAATTACAGTTTCACTCAAAGATTGCGTTTAGGACTTTCTATAAAGAGCTATCAATTTGGAGCAGGTGCAGATTTTAACCAAACAGGCAATTCTACTTTCGCTAAAACATACAATGTAGGCGGTTTCATCAGACATGAATTTTAAACGATGATAATAAAACGAAATTTTAATCCAATTAAAGTCATTCAGTATGTAAAAACTGAATTGATATTTGCCGTTGCAATCGCTGTAATGGTTTTTGTGTTACATAAACAAGGTGTAACAGCCATTTCGTTTCCTTTCTCAATAGCAGCGATATTAGGAAGTGCTTTAGCCATTTTTATTGCTTTTAGAAATAATAGTTCTTATAGCCGTTGGTGGGAAGCAAGAACACTTTGGGGCGGTATCATTAATTCGAGCAGAGTTTTAGCAAGACTTATAATCACATTTACCGACAGCCATTCGCACCAACAGAATTACGAAAAGGAACGAAGCGAACAATTTAAACGGGAAATGATTTACAAAGTAATCGCTTGGGTTCATGCCTTGCGTTTGCATTTAAGAAAACAAGATAACTGGCATGAACTGAAACCCTTTTTATCGGCACAAGAATTTGAACAATTAGAAAAATCACAAAACAAGCCAAACTATTTACACCTCTTATCTGGCAAAAAAATTTATGAAGCAATGGCAAACGGAACACTTGGTGGTTTCGACAGCTTTCAAATGGAGGGTCAATTATTAACCTTAGCAAATTATCAAGGCGGTTGTGAACGTATTAAAAACACTCCGCTACTTAGACAATACGATTTTTTTACAAGAGTATTTTTGTATACGTTCATGCTATTGCTTCCGTTTTCATTGATTGGCGATTTCACTAAAATGAATATTGATTATTTGATGATACCCATTTCTATTATCATTTCATTTGTTTTTGCCATTATCGGTAAAGTTGGAGAAGTAAACGAAGACCCTTTTGAAAACAGGATTACAGATGTTCCACTAACAGCTCTGTGTAATACGGTTGAAAGAGATTTGCGAGAAATGCTTGGAGAAAATTATTTGCCTGAAAAGTTAGAAGCAGAAAACGGATTTTTATTTTAATGAACAACATCAACCAAATACCAACGAGCCGAATTGAAGCATTTAGTGATGGCGTAATTGCTATCATCATTACGGTTATGGTTTTTGATTTGAAATTGCAGGAAATACCGACTGAAAAAACTGTTTGGAGTGAATTGATAAAAATCGCTCCTAAATTTATTTCATACACAATTAGTTTTTTGATGCTTGCTATCATGTGGGTCAATCATCACCAGTTGTTTCATCAAATAAAACACACCGACAGAAAATTACTGTGGTACAGTATTCATCTATTGTTTTGGATGAGTATTGTTCCTTTCGGCACAAATTTTATTGGTGCTAATCCTTTGCTTTGGCAAGCATCGTTTTTTTATGGCATTATCTTTTTTATGAGTGCTTTGTCATTTACAATGCTTAGAAACTATGTAATCCAAAATAATTTGCTTCACGAAAGCATTAACAAACAATCTCACATAAAAATCAGAAATAAGAACCGGGTTGCATTAGGAATTTATCTTTTAGCAGCAGTTGTAAGCATTGTTTCTGTTTACATTTCTTTTGTGCTGTTTTTGGTTGTTCCAGCGATGTATTTTATTCCAGAAAAAATTACTCACTTAGAAAAAATTAAAAAATGAAAATAGCAATTATTGGAACAGGAAACGTTGGTGGTGCGTTAGCCACAAAATGGGCAAACAAAGGACACGAAATAAATTTAGGTGTTCGTGATGTAAGCAGCTTTAAAGGCAAAGAACTTTTAAGCAATCCCAAAACAAAAGTTTATACCATTGCAGAAGCAGTTAAAATTTCAGAAGTCATTTTGCTATCTACGCCTGCACCTTCAACGGTTGATGTTGTTAAAGCTTTAGGCGATACAACAGGAAAAATCATTATTGATGCCATGAACATAGTAATGAATAGAGGTCCACAAGGATATAAACATACAACGGATGCCATTGGGGATAACACGCAGTCTAAAGATGTTGTGAAGTGCTTTAATACAACTGGTTTTAACAATATGCAAAATCCGAATTACGGAAACCTGCAACTGGACTTATTTGTAGCAGGTGACAGCGAGAAAGGGAAGCAAGCAGCTATTCAATTGGCAAAAGACGCTGGATTTGCAGAATGCTACAACATTGGCGGGAACGACAAATTTGAATTGATGGAACAATTTGCTTGGTTTTGGATAAACCTTGCCATGTTTCAAGGACAAGGCAGAGAAATTGGTTTTAAATTATTGAAGCGATGAAAATAGTCTTAGTTACAGGGGCGTACAAAGGACTTGGCTTTGAATGGTGCAGACAATTAGGCAAACAGGGTTACAAAGTAATTTTGACTGCAAGAGATTTGGAAAAAGCACAAGAAGCAGCCGAAAAATTAAACGAGCAAGAATCAGTTGTTTATCCAAAAGCATTGGAAGTAACAGATGACAACCAAATTGAAGAAATTGCATCATGGGCAGCCGAAATGTTTGGAAGGATTGACCTGATTGTAAACAATGCAGGAGTAAATCCGAAAGACTACACCGACAGAAAAAGAATGGCAAAAGCCTTTTATCTGAATGACCTTGATGCAAAAGAAATGTTGGAAGTTTTACATATTAACAGTATTGCACCACTACTTATGGTTAAACACTTTCGACCTTTACTTTACAAGAGCAAAAGACCAATTGTAATAAATATTTCAAGTTGGCTAGGTTCTGTAACAAATTTAAATTTTGGTGGACATTACGGATATGTGGGCAGTAAAAACTTACTGAATAATCTAAACAAATTAATGGCAAACGAACTCAAAAACGACAACATTATTTGCGTTAATGTAAATCCCGGTTGGGTTCAAACAGACTAGGGCGGACAAAAAGCACAATTCACAACTGAACAAGCGGTAACAAACATAATGACTAATATCGTTTCAAAGGTATCAATTGCCGATAGTGGATAGTTTTTGAACTATGACAGTAACAAACATCCTTGGTAATGCAATCACACAGGTGTAAGCACATCCCGAAAAAAATCGGGAAGAGCTTCCACCTCTCCCCAAAGAAAAACTATTTTTTAAAATTTCCTTCCCTGCTAATCCCGAAAACTATCGGGATAAATCCGCTTACCTACAGCCGACACAAAACATTCAGCAGACAGCGAAACCCTTTACAGACCTGCCTTTCACGACACGACAGACAGAAGGCCAGCTGGTAACAGCGGTTTTGCAAAAGCGGGGGTGCAGTAATTCGATTGACAGTTTTTTCGTATAATTGAAGTGTGGTTTTTCAAATGAACGGCAGTGCTATGATGCCCCGCCTTCGCAAAGCCGCAAAACGTTGCACAACAAAAAGCATAACCGCCCTGAAATCTTTTTGCCTTAGTTGTATAAGTGTATTGAGATGTTTCTGTCCACGAACGGTAACAGCATCAGGAAAAAGAGCCAATTCGCCTTCCTTCAGGGTAACATTTTTAACTTCCACCACACACCTTTCATGGCTGTTGGATGCAAAAATATCGAGCCGGCTTTCGCCAAATGTTGCTTCTCTTTTTAGGTCGGTATAGCCGGTAAGACCCGGAACAATATTTTTACGCATCCATTGATGGGCCAGGCGGTTGGGCACCGAGGTATTAATCCCCACCCAACCATTGTTGATCTTAATCATTTCCCAGGTAAATCGTGTTTTGCGCGATGGGTCGCTAACCGGCGATAAGTAAAATTTAGCACCAGTCTCAAGGCAGCTTTTCATGCTTCCCGAATTGGTACAATGTGCCACAACCCTTTGGCCATTATCAAGTTCAACATCGGCTAAAAACCGCATATAGCGCCTGATGAGCCTGCCATGAACCAGTTTTTCAGAATATTCCAATCGAGTATTAGTTTGTGACAAGGATAGCTGTGGCGAAAGCACAACCAGTTGTAAGGGTTAAAAGTAAAAATCGAAAGCTGAACTTTGAACAGAAAACTTCAACATGGATATCAGCAGCCTGTTTTTCGCATACCTGTCAGGCCATTGCAGCCACTCCCAGTGCATGTGCAGGGCCGTTTCGCAGGGGTGTTTGGTAAGAGGTTGGAATCTGCGCCCTAACCAGAACCCACCCATAAGCAAAAGAAAAACAGGCAATTTAATCCGTTTCATAATTATAGATGAATCTTTTGGGTTTGAACTCGAATATTGAACATTTAAATCATTTATCATTGCCCCATTAGGGCTTCTGAAAAAGCAATTATACAAATTAACCTTTTTTTTCCGGGAAGACCCAATTAAAAGACTTTCACCTGCAGCAAACATGGGTATTTTTTTCTGACTAAATAATTACATATTGTAAGCAGAATATCAAAATATTGACGCAGGTTTTCTTTTATTATCGCAAAAGAATTACTATTTTGCACCCGAATTGCTGTCATTGCTATTAAGTTCATATCCCTCATCAAATCACACATTCACCCCTCAAAACACAACATAATGAATACCGACACACCTATAAATTATCAGGAGGTTCGACGCCAAATAGAGCTACAGGGCGTTGCCAGCATTGGCAAGGCTACAATCAGGGAAATAAAAAGACTGATTGATAATATTGAAGAGGCAACCGGGCAGAAATATATCCGCATGGAAATGGGGGTACCCGGGCTTCCAGCCTCTCAGATAGGCGTAGAAGCCGAAATTAATGCCCTTAAAAATGGAGTAGCCTCAGTTTACCCCGACATAGACGGCATTAAACCCCTTAAGGAAGAAATATCAAGGTTTGTTAAGCTGTTCATGGATTGTGATGTTTCACCCAAAAGTTGTATTCCAACCGTGGGGAGCATGCAGGCCAGTTATGCATCGTTCATGACTGTGGCACGCATGTACCCCGATCGGGAAACCATTCTGTTTCTCGATCCGGGGTTTCCGGTGCACAAGCAGCAATGTCGAATACAGGGGATTCCGCGCGATTCGTTTGATGTTTACAATTACAGAGGCGAAAAACTAAGGGCGAAGCTTGAAGAACATTTACAAACCGGGAAAATAGCCGGATTGCTATATTCCAATCCCAACAACCCCTCGTGGATATGTTTTACTGAACGTGAGCTGAAAATCATTGCCGAGCTGGCCGATAAATACAATGTGGTGGTAATGGAAGACCTGGCCTATTTTGGAATGGATTTCAGGCAGGACTTCTCCAAGCCTGGCCAGCCACCTTATCAACCCACTATTGCAAGATATACCGACAACTATATCATTTTTATTTCCAGCTCCAAACTTTTCAGTTATGCCGGGCAGCGTATCGGGATGATGGTGGTTTCCGACAAGCTTTTCGAAACCAGGGCCGAAGGGTTGTGCAGGTACTACCTTTCCGACAAGTTTGGCCGTGCCATGGTGTTCGGCACTGTTTACGCGCTAAGCTCAGGCACATCGCACGCCGCCCAGTATGCGCTGTTAGCCATGCTCAAAGCAGCCAATGATGGAGCTTACAATTTTTGGGAACCCGTTAAAGAGTATGCCGAAAAAGCCCGGATTATGAAAAAGATTTTTACCGATAATGGTTTCCAGATTGTTTACGATATGGACGAAGACGAACCTGTGGCCGATGGTTTTTTCTTTACTATATCCTATCCTGGAATGTCGGGGGTTGAATTGATCGAAAAATTTGTTTATTATGGCATAAGTGCCATATCTTTGGCCATAACCGGCAGCGAACGCACCGAGGGTTTAAGGGCATGTGTTTCTTTGGTAAGACGCGAACAATTCCCTGAGCTGGAGCAAAGGCTCAGAAAGTTCCACGAACATTACCCTATACAGGAAACCGCTGAAATAAACGGCTGACAAATCCTTTTTTTTTTCAGGCTGTCCGGCAAAATATCTTACTTAACATACTTACCATGTCAAGATTAACCGGTCAGCACTTCATCCTCAAATTCAGCAACACCAACGCATTTCTCTGCCCCGAGGTAGCACTGGATTTTAACCAGGTAAAGGTACCATTATCTGCACGCAGTTTTCTTCCGGCTGCCTACTGGACCATAAAAGTGCTTCATCACAACCCCGATGAGAACAAGCTCTTTGCACAGGTTCTCAATTACAACACCGGCGATACCGATTTCCCACCCCACCAGGAAATGTGTTTCGACGACCTGATGATGATAGATAACATAACCTTTAAGAGCATCGATACACGTGGGCTGCTTCAAACCATAAGCAAGCATGGATATGTTACCAATCGTCAACAATACGTACCCCGGTTCGGACCCAATACCCTTGAACCAGGCCAGGAACTTGGATTGGATGATGAAGACGAATACTCAACATCACCCTCGCCGAATCATAACGTTGATGAGGGTCAAAGTCATTACAACATTTCTGCCCCTGAACCTTCTTTAATTGAAGAAACCATTTCGGTGCCTTTGAAAAATGTGAAATTCAAACTGGGATGCGTAAGCTTTAAGGTAAAACCTAAGGATTTCTGGAAGGATGTTGAATTTGAGATTACCAATTACGACATAAGGGAAGAGTATGATGCCGTTAAGAACTATTTTGCCAATGTGCTCAAAACCAAAAAGATTGATGTGCAGATTAGGGTTGCAGTTAAGCTTGGCGATGTAGTATCAACCAGTGCTTCATCACCACAGATTGCCATGATCAATCAAAAACTCATTGAAAACGTTAAGTTTGAGTTTGTTAAGGATAATATGCGTAAAAAGGTAAATGTGGATGTTGACAAATCGCTGTTCACCATGGATGAGTATTTTGAGTCGCTGGCAGAGCGGGGACTTGCAGCAGGTGGCATGTTCAGCGATGAAAATGATCTGATGGAATACATGATGAACATTACCGGCACCAAGCATTACAAACACCTGAGGTACCTTTCGTCGTTGCACGCACACCATATTATGAAACTCAGGTTTGTTGTGAAACCATTGTCGTTTGTTTTCCTGGTTGAAGGAGAAAAGAATTATCACATTATCTGGGAAACCCTCAATACCGAAGAAGCTACCTGGATTTGGCACAGCGAAAAAAACACAGAGCGGCTAAAACAGAAACTCTACAAAGTAGAAGACATCCTGAATGTGGTAAAAGTACAGGGGAAAATAGCCTATATCAATTCCGGAGAAGACAACTTCAGGCGCATCTTCCATGATTACTCTGATCTGGTGGAAGGATTTGTGAAATGGAAGGGAGAGCTGGACAGTGCTGTAACCTGAAGAGGACAATTGTCGCGGAAATAGCTGCCCTGAACAAAATCTTCAGGCGTCTGTTCAGAAAACCAGAACCGTACTAAAACATATACATGTACACAAAAATTCCAGCAAATAAAAATGTGGACAGCAATATACCCCTTCCGGTTTTATCGTATCTCAGGTTCACCATATAGTATCTGAATGTGAACATATTAACAAATATTCCGGCCAGTTGAAAGGTAGATTTTTTTAGAAGATTAGGGTTTAGCCGGGGGTTTATTTCGGCCCAGTATTCCATGCCTTTCCATAAAAGGGCATACACCACTAAAGGTACAATAATGCCCAGGGCAATCCCCAGTATCCAATTGTCTTTTTTAAGCATTGAAATCCCAGTTTTTAAGTTTAGAGATAAGGTGATGGGCTGTGAAATCGAATTGAATGGGCACCACAGAAATGTAATTATGCTTTAATGCCCATTCATCTGTTTCATCCACGTCTTCATAAAGTTCAAATTTACCTGTGAGCCAGTAATAGTCTCTGCCATGAGGGTCCTTGCGATGGTCGAACTCTTCCACCCAATTGGCGCTGGCCTGCCGGCAAATACGCACACCTTTTATCTGATCCTCCTTAACCGCAGGGATGTTAACATTGAGACAGTTATGAGGGGGCAAACCATGTTGTAAAACATTTCTGACAATACTTTGAATATATCTTTTGGATGAGACAAAATCAGCATCTACCCTGTAATCGAGCAATGAAAATCCGATACTGGGTATACCTTCCATTGCACCTTCGATGGCCGCCGACATAGTGCCGCTGTAAATAACGTTTATTGACGAATTGCTTCCATGATTGATACCCGAAACCAGCAGGTCGGGTTTGCGGTGAAGCACCTTGTTTACAGCAAGTTTTACACAATCAACCGGAGTACCGCTGCAGCTGAACTCCTGGTGGGTACCATTGATTGCAATTTTTTGTAGTCTTAAAGGTTGTGTTATGGTAACTGCATGTCCCATGCCACTCTGCCCCTTATCGGGCGCTACCACCACAACGTCTCCGATTTCGAGCATAAAAGCAATCAGATTGCGGATTCCCGGGGCCATGATGCCATCATCGTTGGTAATAAGGATAACTGGTTTGTGCATAATTTAGTTAGAATGACTGTGAAGAACTTATTATAAAACTGCATTAAAACCTTGTTACACCGCCCGAAACTATAAACTTCATTATCTCAGAGGGATTGACTTCAATGGGTTCAATGTTGGAAGCCGGAACAATGAACAAATTCCCCGAAAAGTTATAGGAATGGGGCAAATATACGGCAACAAAATCATTTCCAATTCCAATACCCCGCAAATCTTTTTCGGTAATAAAACCCAGCTTTCTGATGTTGCTTTCTCTGCTCATTATAACCATTACCGGTTCGGTGAATTTTTTCTTCTGCCCCACAAATGCCGAAAGCAGGTCGGCAATAGCTGTGTAAAGCATCTTAACCAGCGGTATTCTGTCGATGATACTATGAAATAAAAAACTTAAGGGGCGACGGATAACTGCGGTGCCTATGAACCCAATCAGGGTTATAGAGCTCAGGATGATCAGCAATCCCAGACCTGGTATATCCAGAGGAAGAAGCCCATCAATAAACTCAAGCAGTTTGTAAATAACAAAAATAGTGATGGATATGGGGGCGATAAGCAGAAGGCCCTGAAGAAAAGCATTAACGATACGCTGAAATATCCTGCGAGATCTGTTATTATTTGTGCTCATATTTTTTGGCTGCGAAGCTAACCCTTTTTTTAGTAAAAAAATCACAACTTTTCAAACAACAAATCGGGAAGGTTGTTTCAGCATCAACCTTGTTTTGTTGGAGAGTTTAACCAGATTTAACTCACGACATATTGTCAGTAAAAACCTGATGGCTTACTTTTTGACATTGTGGCGCTCGGATTTAATAACAATAAAATAATTTAAATTTTTCTGCTATGATCGGAATATATGTCATTTTCGGAATATTCATGCTTCTCAGCTGGCTGGTTTCCAGCACACTAAAGTCAAAATTCAACAAATATTCTAAAGTAGGTCTTCGTTCGGGACTCAGCGGACGCGAAGTAGCCGAAAAGATGTTGCGCGACAGCGGTGTATCAGGTGTTCGGGTAATTTCAACACCGGGCAAACTCACTGACCATTACAACCCTCTTGATAAAACAGTAAACCTTAGTCCTGAAGTGTACAACGGAAGGAGTATTTCGGCAGCAGCTGTAGCTGCTCACGAATGTGGTCATGCCATTCAGCATGCACATGCCTACTCATTCCTCAAAATGCGTTCAGCCCTTGTGCCTGTCATCAGCGTAAGTTCAAAGTATATGCAGTGGGTATTGCTTATCGGTATTCTCACCGTGCAGGCTTTCCCCGGAATATTACTTGCCGGCATTGTAATGTTTGCCCTAACCACACTTTTCAGTTTCATTACCCTGCCGGTTGAGTTTGATGCAACCAACCGGGCTCTTATCTGGCTCCGGGAAACCGGCCTTACAGTTGGTGAAGAACATCACAATGCAAAGGATGCCCTGAAATGGGCGGCACTCACTTATGTAGTTGCTGCTTTGGCATCGTTGGCAACACTGCTTTATTACATTATGATTTTCTTGGGCAACAGAAGGTAAAAAAATTAAGAAAAAAGTAAGGTATGCATAATTCCTTATCTTTGCACCCTTAATTTCAAGCCTTTTAAAGATGATTGACCGCTTAACCCGAGAAAAAGAATATCATAATAAAGCTTTTAGTGAAGGAGTAAGGAAACCGGCCGATAAGTTTTATACCATTCATTCCTATTCTCACAAAAAACTAAATCTACTGCTCGAGAAACATGGCAGCGGAAAGAAAGTACTTGAATATGGTTGCGGCACAGGCCATAACTCAATGTATCTGGCCAGTTTTGCCAGTGAGTTAACCGCCATCGACATCTCGGATTATGCCATTGAAACTGCTGAAAAACATGCCAGGAAACTTGGCCTTACGAACACCCGGTTTCTTGAAATGAATGCTGAGGAACTCACTTTCGACGACAATTCATTCGACCTGATCTTCGGGAATGCAATCATCCATCATCTAGACCTTCATAAATCATACAAGGAAATATACAGGGTTTTAAGGCCCGGGGGTAAAGCAATATTTTACGAACCCCTGGGCCATAATTTTTTCATTAACCATTACCGGAAACGTACACCCCAGATGCGCACCGAAGATGAGCATCCGCTGTTAATGGCCGACATCACCCTGGCAAGGCAGTTTTTCGATAATGTGTCAGTAAAATTCTACCATTTAACCACTCTAATGGCGGTTCCCTTCAGAAATACTATCATATTCAAGCCATTACTGAAGCTTCTCTGCTTTACCGACAGATTAATTTTTGGATTTATGCCTTTCATGCGCAAAAACGCATGGTTTTGCTATCTCGAATTATCGAATAAACAATAAACCCAAATTTGTCTTTAGCCGTTATTCTAAAGCGGGATCAAACCCGGCTAAGTCATTAGTTCACTATATTCCTAATGAATAATCCGGGATAAAGATAAAAAGCTGACAATGGGGTAAGAATTATTTTCCTGCCTGAATTTCGGTTTTAACCATTTCAATGCAATCCCATAGCCGGTTGGCGGTTTGATCCCACGAAAAAAGCTCTCTGCGGACCTTCCCCTTTTCAATCAGGCGGTTGCGCAATGATACATCAGTACTGAGCCTGGTCATTGCATCGGCAATTTCACCCACCGATGTCGGGTCAACCAAAAGGGCAGCATCACCGGCAACTTCGGGCATAGAGCTGACATTTGAAGTAATTACGGCAGTTTCTGAATGGAAGGCTTCCAGAATAGGTATCCCAAAACCTTCGAACACCGACACCAACAATAATCCGGTAGATGCTGCATACAAAATATTGAGCTCATCTACACCTTTCCGGCCATGAAACATAACATCATCCTTAAACTGCATGGTTTCGTAAGCCTCGTTTATCTGGTTTGTCCACCATTTTTTCTGCCCAATAATGATCAATTTTGTATTGGTGCTGTCAGTTTCTTTAAACCTGTCGAAGGCCCTTAGCATATTTGCAATATTTTTTCGGGGAATAAGAGCACCAACGTACAGAAAAAATGGATTCCCATCTGAATATTTTTCTCTTACCTTGCGGCATGTTTCTTCCGATTGGGGACTGTAGGCCAGGTTGCACCCATTGTGCATTACATCAATTTTGCCAGGATCGATTCTGTAAGTTTTGGCAATATCCTGTTTTGAATACTGACTAACCGTAGCCACTCTGCGGGCTTTGCGGGCATATCGCGGGAAAAGGCTATTGTAGTACAATCTTATCCAGAAAGGGACATCGCCAGGGCAATGATGAAAATTCAGATCATGAATAACATTGATGCATGGAATTTTGGTGCCGAGGGTCATCCACCCATCAGGGCTAAGAAAAATATCAGCCTTTATTTTTTTTAGAAGAAAGGGGAGTAAAATTTCGAAACGTAAAAACCAAAGAAAAGGATGCCTGCTTGGAGGTGATAAAACCTTAAAAATTACGTTACTGGGAAAACTGAGCCCTATATCAGGAGTTCGATCGAAGATGAAATAGAAGGTATGTTCAGGATGATTGCGGGTAATGCGCTTTAGGGTTTCATAGGTAAACCAGCCAATGCCATCGAGCCTTCCGGGAAGCAATAACTGGGTGTTGACAGCAATTATCATTTTCAGGCCTTGGTTTTTTGTGTGGCAAAAGTATAATTATTATCCAAACCTGCTTAATGAAATTGCTGTTGTAAAAATGATTTTAATTGCTGGTAAAGAGCCCCCACCGGCAAACCCATAACATTGTAAAAGCATCCTTCAATTTTTTCTACCCCTGTCATGCCTATCCATTCCTGAATACCATAGGCCCCTGCCTTGTCGAAAGGTTTATAATTGTTGATATAATACCAAATCTCATCATCGTCTAATGCCCTGAAATATACCCTGGTTGTTTCCTGAAAAGTTTCCTGCCGGGCAGTTGAAGTTATGCTTACCCCTGTTATTACATTATGATAACGGCCATTCAGCATAGAAAGCATCCGGAAGGCATCATCGGCGTCAGCGGCCTTATTAAGTATTTGGTTATCCTGTACTACTATGGTATCGGCAGTTATCAGTACTGAATCGGGATTGAGCAAATACTTCATGGCATTGGCTTTTTTCTGGCTAAGGAAACCTGCCACCCTGAATGGATCCATCCCATCAGGAAATTGTTCGCTGGTTGAAATGGTAAGAATCCGGAAATTAAATCCGGCAAACCGGAGTAGTTCCTGGCGGCGTGGGGATTGCGAACCAAGTATAAGGTCGGTTTCTTTTAAGGGATTGAAAAGGCTCATCATGCAAATTATCTCAAGTAAGTTTTAACCCCTCTGCCAGATAGAAATAGAAAACTACCATCGACATTACCCCAAAAACCATAATATACTTAAGAGATTTACTGATAAAATGATAATCATCCTTTTCGAAAGCATTCAATGTTTTATTGATGAGGAAAACCATGGGCAACTGAACAGATATCATCAGATAAATAAAAAGAATATCAATATCGTTTCGAAGCAAATATATCTGAAACATAAGCAGGGAAACCATCACAGCAATAAAAATGAAAATAATCATAAACTTGGTCTTTCTTATGCCAGCAATCACCGGAAATGTGCGACATCCTATTTTTACGTCTCCCTTAATATCCTCAATATCTTTAATGAGTTCGCGGGCCAGGGTGGTGAGAAAAGCAAACAAAGCGAGCAGTTTTACCCCGGTACCTATACCGGCAATGAAAGATTGGGCCGCCAGATCAGTTACCCCTAAAGCCTGGTATTCAAAAAGCCATACCATTGAAATGGAAAAGGCTGATAACAGTGCCACAATAAAATTGCCAATGAGAAATTTCTTTTTGTATCTGATGGAGTATAACCACAAAAGGAAAGGTACTACAAGGAAAATTAAGGAAAATTGCCATTTGCCGGCAAGCCAGGATGCAGTTGTACCTGCCAGGAAACCAGTGCCATTAAGCACCCAATGAGCCAGTATAGCTGACCTTCTGGAAATATGCCTGCCCAGAACCATCCGACTGGGTTTATTGATGCGGTCAGCTTTTATGTCGAAATAATCGTTTATGCAATACCCCGCAGCACTGATTAAAACACTGGCCGTTGCCAATAAAAAAAAGCCAAAATGAGAAAGTACCGGCAATAAATCGTAGTTCTGCAACCAGGGGATGATAAAAGCATAACGCACCAGGTACTGGGTTCCGAATAAAATCAGCAGATTGGGCCATCTGAATAACCTTCCGTATGCCAATATCCTCCTTATAGTTTTCATTTTACTGCTGATTACCAGTGAAATCCGTCCTCGTTGAACCAGGTCTGCTGCACTTTCATAACCTGCTCCAGAACATCGCGGGCACAGCCCCTGCCACCCGGCAAAGGCGATATATAGTGACTGATATGCTTTATTTCTTCAGCGGCATCAGCAGGGCAGGCAGCAACCCCAACCTCGCACATTACCTGATAATCCGGTATGTCGTCGCCCATATACAGTACGGTGGACTTGTCAAGGTTGCTTTCTTCAACTATTTTGCGAAAAACTTCAAGTTTGTTGCCAACACCGAGGTAAATTTCCTGTATACCAAGTCCTCTGAAACGCTGGCCAACCGCCTGCGATGCCCCCCCCGAAATAATGATTATCCTGTAACCCTTCTTAACCGCAAGCTGAAGCGCATAACCATCCTTCACATTGGCAGTACGCAGCATGTGTCCATCCTCAGTAAGGACAACTATGCTGTCGGTCATTACTCCATCAACATCAAAAATAAAGGTTTTAATATTGGCTAACAGGGTTTTATAATTGGCCATCGGGATGATTATTTTGCTGAATTTTCTATAATGCTTTGGCTGACAAAATTATACAATTTTTGCAAAGCAGGGTTCTCATCAAGACTTTTAATATGACGATGCAGAACAGTGAAATCTTTTCGAACTGCGGGGCCGGTCTGTACCCTGGTCGGATGGGCATTGAGAGCCTTACGCAAAGTTTCTTCCATCAACGGATGCAGGAGCTCAAAAGGCAAATTGTTGCTGTCGAGAATTTGTTTTGCAACCGCATACATGTAGTTGGTGAAGTTGCAGGCAAACACCGCCGCAATGTGCAATTGTAAGCGTTGCTCCGATGTGGCTTCAATTACCTTTGCCCTTAGCCTTGTTCCCAAATTTCGCAACAGCTTCAGCTTTTCTTTTTTTGGCGCTTCTATAAAAACAGGAATATTCTTAAAATCAACTTCAATATTACGAGAAAAGGTTTGAAGTGGATAAAACACCCCTGCATCGCTGATGCCAGCTTTTATAATCACATCAATGGAAACACTGCCGGCGGTGTGTATCACAAAGGCATTTTTGTGCGGGAACTTCTGCAACAGCGATTCAAGAGCATCATCGGCAACGCAAAAAATGTAAATATCAGCGCCAGGAGTTATTTCTTGAATATTGTTGGTATACGGGCAATTCAAAGCCACTGAAAGTCTGGCCGATGACTCCGAAGTGCGGCTGTAAACCTGCAATATCCGGTGTCCTTCTGCAGCAAGGGCCTTCCCCAGATGGGTGGCTACATTTCCGGCCCCCACGAGTACAACCGACCTGGCATCCATCGTTACTGACGTGTTTTCCATCTTTTCCTGAACGACATCCAGAAACCCACCAGCATTACGATACAACTCAGCCATAACAGGTTGATGTAGGGGAAGATGATGGATTTTATAATGATGAAATCGGGCTGGTAGCGATAAATCTCAAGGAAAATAGTGAAAGGTTTGTCGCCCACCTGTGCAAACCGGAAAGTAAGATCAAGGTCTTTAATGATATCGTCTTCAAAGGATACCTGCCTGTCGTTGAGCATAAAGCGGGGCTGGGCAGTAAACCTTGCACCAAAATGTGTTATAAGTTCAACAGAAGCCGTAACACTTATGGCCCCCTGTTGCCCTGCTTCGGGCTCGCTGGCATCAATGGCCGTAAGCAACAGTTTATTATTCTGAAATGTAACAGTATCACCGCGTGTAATTTCAATTCTCTCAAGGAGTTCAGGTTCGCGCTTTTCGCCCTTTGTGTTTACATCGGCAAAGGTAATGTAGGTAAAGATGTCTTTCAGAGGATAAACCTTAGCATAGGGGTTATAAACATTGCCCATGGTTTCGTTGAGTTTTATAGTGGGGCGAGAGGTAAACACCTTATAATACCCGCCATCGGCATTTTTCTTCAGAAAATCAATTTCATAAATAAAGTCTTCACCCTGCCGGTAATTGCCAAGATAGGAAACAAAATAGCTACCCAGAGGCACTATTTCATCCTTGATGAGCAGCTGATTTTCGTTCGATGGAAAACCCTCACCAAGGTTATACCCCGATGTGTTTTCAGATATAATGTCTTTTTGAGAAAAGGTAAGAACCAGCGCCACAAAGAACAGGGCAATGCCCAGGTGGCTTATTAGTGCAGGCGTATTGCCAAGAGTTTTGCGGAACCGAAAAAGCATATCGAGCGATGAAAACAGGGCAAACAACCCTGCAAAAAGGAATATGCGGTTTGCCCATCCGTATTTTCCGCTGAAAATGACCAGCAAAACAGTAAAAACCAATGCCAAAGCCAGTGAGAAAGAAACCGATACCCCAAATTTTTTCAGATCAGTTTTTCCCCATTTCAGGAAATGGGCCAGTGCCATAAGCAGAGCAACCAACACAGCAAAGGGCAATTGCCAGGTATTGTAGTGGCCAACCACATCAACCGGTGGGCTGAGTTCGCTTCCAAACATGCGGTTCCAAACCGGTATGGAAGTGGTGAATATTATTTGAAAAGCAGACAATACCAAAACCATGGCGGCAATAAACAACCAGAATTCCTTGCTCAGGGGTTGTTCATTTTCTTTGGATGGAAGCTTGTTGTAATGAAGCAAGAGCACTATTATGGGCACGAAAAGGAAGGCAATTAGATATATCAGAATTTGCCAGCCTGTACCATCATTTCCGAAGGAGTGAACCGATGTTTCGGCAAGCACTCCACTACGTGTAAGGTAGGTGCTGTAGATAACAAAAACAAAGGCCAGGAAGGTGAACAGGTAAGCAGGGAAAATATTCTCCTATTTGTTTTTGGCAACCAGCATAAGGTGAAGAGCCCCAACAAGCACCAGCCAGGGTACCAGCGATGCATTTTCAATAGGGTCCCATACCCAGAAACCACCAAAAGTAAGCGATTCGTAAGCCCAGACACCACCAAGCAAAATTCCGGCACCCAGGAAAAATACAGCAAGATTGGTCCAGGGAAGAGAAATTCTGATCCAACTCAGGTATTCTTTGCGCCATAATCCGGCAAGGGCAAAGGCAAATGGAACAAGGGTAAGGGCAAATCCGATAAACAGCACCGGCGGGTGCGACAACATCCAGAAATTGCGCAGCAACGGGTTTAACCCGTTGCCATCGGTTATAAAAGAAAGGTAATTGGGATTCTGGAAGAATTCGGAACCGGCATTATCAGGCAACTCCCGCAGAAGAACAAAGGGGCTCATCCCAATCTTTAAACCAAAAAGGTTAATTCCCAGCAACAGGGCAGCCATAAAAACCTGCGAAACCGATACTACTGTCATTACCGTATTTTCCCATATTCCGATATATCGTATTAACACTACACCAATAATAACCTGGCAGAGAGTCCAGAACATCAGGCTTCCCTCCTGCCCTGCCCAGAATGATGCTATCAGGTACCCAAGGGCAAGGTCGTTTTCGGCATGGGCCCATACATAACGGTATTCGTAATAACGGTTGAGCAATATAACCATGAGCATAAATGATGAAAGCACAATAAAGCCACTGTGCGTATAAAAACTCACCCGGCCTGCACGGCGATAAACCTCACGGGCATTGCCTGCCAGATGGGCCGATCTGAAATAGAACCATGCTGAAAGCAGCGCTGTAAGAAACCCGGCAATAATGGCAAAATGGCCTATTTGCCCCGGAACAAGATGCTCACCTACATATTGAATATTCATTTGACTACAGTTTTAGTTATATCAAATCCTTTTTTTAAAACAACCAGAATGAATGGGATAGCTGTATTATTATCTGCAATTCTTATCCTTCCAAATTCAACAACACAACTGATTACCAAAATTGCAGAACGGCAAAAATAAGGAAATAAAACAATTCAGGTATTGCCTTACCTTTTTAATTGTTATTTAAATGCCAGTCAATGTTTCGCATCCATGGGGCAAACCAACCCCGGGTTGATACCCGGGGCTTGATACCCGGGGCAATTATTGTTTTAAACCCTTGCAAGGTTACAATCAATCCCCCCTGACACCCTAAACCGGACACCTGAAAATCCAAAAATCAACAATCCGATAATCAACAATCCGAAAACCCGAATAAACCCGCCCCCTGGCAGGGGGAACTTCGCACTCTCTGACATTTTGGTTCAATTCCAAAAATTATCTCTGACGAGAAATGCTCAACCCGTCAAATCTGCACTGTCCGGCTCCCCCTGCCAGGGGGCTGGGGGGGCTTTCAAAAAAAACCCGATACCCGGCACCAGATAATCCGAAAATCCGAAAATCAACCATCCGATAATCAACACTAAACAAGCCCCCAACTTCCTTAAAATTTAACAATAAAAAAAATTCCTATAAAAAAATTCACTATTGTCCGGTAAAAATTAAAATTGCTTGATTTTATTTTTTAAGT
>JBBISA010000040.1:0-36981 GCA_037441525.1 Bacteroidota bacterium | reverse complement strand
CTATATATTTGACAAATAGTTTCCCCGCCCTTTTTTGGCGGGGTTCGCTTGAACAGGATATGTAAACATGGCCAGTTGCGCCTATAACAGCCTTATGGCATACAACCTCTCGGGCGAGCTCATGTGGATCATTGAAGACCTCGAACCCTATAAACATAACATTGGCGGATTTTATGAACAGGTTAAGGTTTCGGGCGATTATATTTACACCGCAGGGATGGGCCAAATAGATGATGTTGGTGGATATACCCCCTTTGCTATTTCAAAAATTGATGCCATCGGCAAAATAGTTTTCCAGGAAGTTTATCTGAAGGAGGGTGAAGACCTGTTTTTCAGACCCGGAAGCCTCGATGTTTCAGAAGAAAACGGGTTTATCCTTGTTTCTGATCCTTTGTGGCACCTTACGCCGGACAGGTCATGAAAGCATTGGCCGATGGAATGATCACCTGGATCAAACAGTTTCCCAAAAGCACCATACAGGCTGCATTTACCCCATCAGGGTCTATGGCACTTCTGAGGGAAGAAAAAATTTCACAAATCGACTTTGATGGAATTGTTACCGCTGAAATGGAGTTGAAAACACACCAGTGGGCATGCATATCAGTAATGATGGAATTTACATTCTTTTTGATCATAGCCTGTTAAAGGTGGGTCTTTATCTCAAGGATTCTTTAAGATTAATGAGTAACCAACCCCCCTGGAAATTTACAGATATCAGAGCTTTTGACGATAAGCTATGGGTAAAGTCCCAAATGGAAAAGATCATTATGTTGTTTTCCTTTAAGAATGGAAATGCTGATGCTTTTACTTCTATTGAAGGACACCTTGACAATCCCGGTTTTGCAATTACAGGAGAGCATATTGTTATGACAGGTACATCCTCTTCAGGTCAGATTTCAATGTATGGCTATCATTTAAGCCAAACACAAAATAATTATCTATGGCCCGATATTGAACTGGTTGATTTTGAAATCAGCAATATTTCATATAAATATTTTCAATTTCGTGTCCCTGATGATTCCTTTGCCATTATCACTAATTTCGATTTTGATACATCCCTTACCATCCGCAATAATGGTTCAGATGTAATTAATTCCGTTTCTGTATTTTCACCCCGCAGTGGTGGTTTTAACTGCACCAAACAGTTTTATTACAAAACTTTCGACAACCTTTTGCTGCAACCCGGTGCCGAAATGGTTATTGAATTTGGCCGGAGCAACGAGTTTTCTCCTCCGAAAATAAATCACGAAATCTGTTTCGAAGTGCTTGCCCCCGACAATCTACTTGAATTATATGTCCAATCCAATACCCTTTGCAAGTCGTTTAATATTGCAAATGTGAAGAACCCTGCAATTTTGGAAGGGCATATCCTGTTCCCCAATCCGGCCTCGGGGCGCATTTATTTCAGGAATGTAGCACCCGGTACTTTCCAGGCAGAACTTGCGGATATTTGCGGAAGAGTTGTTTCTGTGATCACTGATATGGGTTCACAAGATCACTTTGCCCTTGATGGTTTGCCCGCCGGGTTGTATATTGTGAGATTTATTTCCGCAAGAAACATTGTTACACGAAAATTTATAAGAACGGAGTAACGTTGGTTCATACTGGTTTTTATCGCTGTTATTCACTTCAAGGGTTTGCCGGCAGGATTTGGTTTTATACATTTGCAACAGGATCAATAAAATCAGGATAAATTTGTCATGCAAATAACCTTTTCAAAAATGAAAAAACTTCGTTTATTACTGGTACTAACCGTATTTATGGCCTGCAATGAACCCACCCCTGTTGATGATCTAGATCCTAAGCCTGACAAATCGGGTTTTCTTTCGGCAGTTGATATTTCTTCATTCCCTGAAATAGAACTTACCAATCCGGTTTTTTATAACCGGAGCAATCAGCCCACCGACTTTTTAAACATCCTTAAAGAAAATGGAGTAAACACCATACGTCTGCGTCTATGGGTAAATCCACAGTCGGGCCATTCGGGGCTGGAGGAGGTAACAGCCTTTTCGCAGCGCTTAAAGGGAATGGGATTTAAAATATGGTTGTCGGTGCATTATTCCGATAGCTGGGCCGATCCTGGCAAGCAGGTTATTCCGCAGCAATGGCAGAGTTTAAGTTTCGCTGTGCTTAAAGATACGGTAAGGTTATATACCAAAAAGGTTATGGAAAAAGTAAACCCCCATTATATCCAGATAGGCAACGAGATCAATTCGGGTTTTTTGCATCCGCATGGCAACATTTCCACCCAAACCGCCCAGTTCAAGGAACTATACGGAGCCGCAGCCCAATCTGTAAGAGGACAATCCCAAACCACCCGCATAATCCTTCACTTTGCCGGTATTGAGAACACCCCCTGGTTTTTTAATGTGGCACATAACATCGATTACGACATTATGGGTCTTTCCTATTACCCCGTATGGCACGGTAAAAGCCTGGGACAGCTTAGAACTATTCTGATAAGACTCAGCGAACTGCACAAAAAAGATATTCTTATAGCAGAAACTGCATATCCCTTTACATTAGGCTGGAACGACTGGACTAACAACATTGTGGGTCTTGAAGAACAACTCATCCTTCCGGACTATCCTGCAACCGAAGCCGGACAGAAAAAATTTGTGGCTACCATCAGAGATATGCTGCTTAAGGATGTGAAAAGGGGTATTGGATTCTGCTACTGGGGCGCCGAACTTATTGCCTGGAAAGGTGATGTGGCAACCAATGCATCGCCTTGGGAAAACCAGGCTTTATTCAACTTTCAGAACAAAGCATTGCCTGCTCTCGAAGAGTTCCTTATACCATCGGGCAAATAGCAATTAACCGCTGAACAGATTAAAATAAATTGCTCATTTTGAACAATGCATTGATTTTATTTGATACATTTGGATGTTTCTAATTCCAAAATCTGTATCACAAATGAAAACCACATCTCACACCTTCGAACGATCATTCGGACCGGTGGCATCCTTTTCAGGATATCTGATCCTTGCAGCTGGCATTGGTCTTTTGTATTACTCATGTATGGGACTAATTCTTATTGGTATCGGGGCATTTGTAGGATTTACCAACTCATCATCTACCATCGATTTTGACAACAAAAGAGTCCGGTTTACCAATAATATTTTTGGATTTATAAGAGTGGGGGATTGGCTTTCTGTAAGCAATGATATGTTTATAGGAATAAAAAAGGAAAATGTTACCTGGCGCACCTACAGTCGCGGAAATATTGCTCTGGATATTTCAAAAAAGATAACAACCATCTGCCTTTTCAACAACAGGAAAAAACCTTTGCTTCCACTGAAAAATATCGGTCTGAAAGATGATGTGGAACAAGAGATGGAAGAACTGGCCCGGGGGCTGGATGTTACTATTTGGCGGCATCAATAATTTTGCATTGAATAAAAGGTTTTTCTTAAGTTTGTTGTAAAACTTACAGCCCAATGAGATATTTTAGACTTCTTTTCCCAATCCTTATTCTGGCCTGCTCCTCAGCATTTTATGCATTGAGTGGTCCACCCCTGGTTTATTCGGTAGAAAACAGTGGCATCGGCTGTCCGCAATGGAGGGTAGTTCAACCGGCCGAACTTCCGCCCCACCCACTTCTTCCCGATCCCTTTGCCTGGGCCAACGGAAGCGGCCGTATTGGCTCTTTCAGCGACTGGGCTTGTCGTCGTAACGAGATCAAAGCCCAGATAGAGGCGTATGAGATTGGCACCAAACCACCCCGCCCCGACAATGTCCGGGCATCGCTCACCAATAATACCCTAACTGTTTCCATTACCCATAATAGCCAAACGCTCACTTTAACTTCGGTTGTGGTAATACCCCCCGGCGATGGGCCTTTCCCCGTTGTTATTGGGATGAATCGTGGCACCGGCAGTTTACCTGCCTCACTGTTCGAAGGGGTTATCCAGATTCCGTTTATGCACAACCAGGTTGTTACCAGTTCGCACCAGGGGATAAGAGATGATAATGCTCCCTATTTTAAACTATATCCTCATCTTACTCACATTGGTTATTACAGTGCGTGGTCGTGGGGAATAAGCCGCTTGATCGATGGAATTGAACTTGTTAAGGAGCAATTGAAGGCCGATACAAAGCACATAGCTGTTACAGGTTGTTCTTATGCCGGAAAAATGGCCCTGTTTGCCGGGGCCTTTGATGAGCGTATTGCCCTTACCCTGGTGCAGGAATCAGGAGGTGGTGGCATAAATGCCTGGCGGGTTTCTGAAACCCTTGGCAATATCGAAAAACTCGGCAATACAAATTATTCGTGGTTTATGCCCAATTTAAAAACCCATTTCGATGGTCGGGTAGATGCTCTTCCTTACGATCACCATCAACTCATGGCCATGGTGGCCCCACGGGCATTGCTGGTGCTGGGAAATCCACCCTGGGTTTGGCTGGGCGACGAATCGGGATATGTTTCGGCACGTGCCGCCGAAAGGGTGTTTACCAAATTTGGTATTGAAGACAGGTTCGGCTTTATTTTCAAACCCGCACCCAATCATTGCATCCTGCCGCAGGAGTCATATCCTCATGTGAAGGCATTTATTGACAAGTTCCTTTTCGATGATAAAAACGCCCAAACCACTATCCGCATCCACGATTTCGACCAGGTGATTTATGAGAAATGGATGGGGTGGTGATGAGATAAGGGTTTAAATGTCAAAATTCAGTTGGTTAAGAAGATGAAATCAATCATAAGGATTTTGTATCCTAATCATAATTCATGAATTGTTCTTTCAATTTTCAGGGTAAACTACCATTGAAATAAATTTATCTCCTTGAATTTTAATGCGATGGAATCAAAAAAAATTATTCAAAATGCTCTTAGTAGGTGATTGAAATGGTAAGTGGTTTTTAACAAAAAACATCTAATTTTACCCCCTTTGAAAGTTGTGAACCGATTAACCAATAATATATATTTTCAGCGAAACAATCAATGCAGAAATTATCTGTTATAATTCCACCCTAAAATGAGGGGAAAACTATTCATCTGATTATGAATAAAGTAATTGCAGCAAGATTAAATGATTTAACTACAGAAATTATTGTAGTTAATGATTTTAGCAATGATAATACCAGGCAGGCTGTTGAAGCATTTAAAGAGTTAAACCCCAAAGAAACATTATTTAGTTTCGATCAGCCTGAAAACAAAGGTAAAGGGGCTGCTATTCACCGTGGCATAAAAGAAGCTTCGGGCGATTTTATTATTGTTCAGGATGCAGACCTGGAATACGACCCCATTGAGTATTCATTTCTGCTTCAACCAATTCTTAATTGTTATGCTGATGTAGTCAATGGTTCACGTTTTGTGGGCTCAAAACCCCACAGAATTCTCTTTTTCTGGCATACTATCGGAAATAAATTTCTCACATTTCTCTCCAACGTTTTCACCAATCTGAACATCACTGATATGGAAACATGCTATAAGGTATTCCGGTCAGAAATTATAAAGAACATCAGTTTAAAGGAAAACCGTTTTGGTTTTGAACCTGAAATAACCCCCAAAATCGCAAGAATACCTGGTATTGGGATTTACGAAGTGGGAATAGTATATTATTGGAGAACCTATGCTGTTGGTAAAAAAATAAACTGGAAAGATGGCTTCAGAGCAATCTGGTGGGTTTTAAAATATAACATCTGGAGTAGATGAATCCCCAAAATTATCATCGTAAAAAAAGCACTAATTATATGAAAGACAGAATTATTCGATTTTTTGGAAATGAAAAGATGCTGGTAATGCTTCTTTTGGTAGGATTAGCCATATTCTTTCTGATAATACTCTCAAAAACTGAGGGATATATTGGAGGTGCTGACACTCTTACCCACTATGAATTTTCGCGTTATTCATGGTTATATCCTGAATTTCTGCTTCACCATTGGGCAAAACCCGTTTTTACACTACTTACGAGCCCTTTTGCTCAATTTGGTCATGATGGGATGGCTGTATTTAACCTTATTATGGGCCTGATAAGCTGTTTATTAGTTTGGCTTACCGCACGCAAACTTGATTATAAAAACAGCTATATTTCCCCAATTTTGCTTATGTTTATGCCAATTTACACACTCCTTGTATTATCAGGACTAACAGAGGTCCTTTTTGGTCTTAACATAATTCTCACTACCTATCTTTTGGTCGACAAGAAATTTATGTGGGCTGCCATAGCCATTTCCTTTTCTCCCTTGGTAAGAACAGAAGGTATAATTATGATACCGGTTTTTGGTTTATATTTTCTGATTATGAAGCAGTGGAAACAGGTTCCCTGGCTGCTTACCGGCTCGCTAATATACAGTATAATAGGGTATTTCTATTATAACGATTTTTTCTGGCTCATTACCCAAATGCCCTATGCAGGAGACACGAATCCATTCTATGGAACAGGGGGAATCCTTTATTATTTTATAGCTTCCCCCAAAATTTTTGGATCGGTTTCCTCATTTTTATTTGCTCTGGGTGTTTTACAGGTTATTGGCACCCTTGGTTGGAAGATTTTTAAAGGGGAGATAAAAGAACCTCAAAAAGATACCGATGAATTCCTCCTTATCGTATTGCCGTCAATTATCTTTTTTTTAGCTCATATGATAATGTGGTGGAGCGGCATTGGACAATCACTTGGCATGCATCGTTATATGATCTCAATAATGCCTTTAGGTGCTATTATGTCGTTAAAAGCAGTGAATGGATTAATTTGGTTGGTTAGCAGGATTAATGCAAAAAAAATTGTTAGAATAATTACCATTCTGCTAATCCTTTTACTTGTTGTAAGTCAGCCATTTAAAATACTTCCGGAATTTCCTCATAAATTTGGAATTATGGATAAAGTGATGTATGATGGGGCGAACTTTATCCTTGAAAACAAGTTAAATAGAAATAAAATATACTTCTACGATCCTGCATTCCCATATTTTATTGGTTTCAACCCCTATAATAATGAAGAAGCACAATACTTTGTTAACGATCGCGACAGGCCCCAATTTAACATCAATGAAGGAAGTATATTAATATGGGATGGTCACTTTTCACCTATTCACGGCCTTAATCTTGATAGCCTGAGGGTAAGTCCTTATTTCAGGGAACTGGCAGCTTTTGAACCGACGGAACCCTTCTTAGTATTCGGAACTGAATACAAAGTTGTGATTTTCCAACGAAATGATTTGCTATTCGTCGAGGAAAAATAGGTCGGCGAAATAATTCATTTTGTAAATCAACAGATTAACAATGCGGCGATAACCCTTCGTAGCGGCGTGGTAACCTTTGAAGCAAGGAAAATGAGGGCTGGATTGCCTTGTGAAAGAAACACTGTAATAGACTAATAATCAAGCTTCAGCACAATTTGGAGAAAGGTTAGTAATAAGAGAAAATTAGAAATTACTGGCACGATTGCACATATTCATGAAAGTTTTGGTAAGTAGATCGGTTCATTACTCTGTTATTGGGATGCCCTACACATAATTTTGTGAACTTGTAATTGAAAGTGAAACAGGGCAGATTTATAGTCTGAATTTCAAAAAAACTTTCTGAATACTATCTTCTTTCAATACTTATTTTAATATCATCATACCAGGCGTTCTCATCAAGTGGATTGTAACAATAAACAATGATTTCCTGACCATTAAGAAAATCAGGGATAACTACAGTAAGCACCATCTCTTCCCATTCGCTATTTTGTGCAGGGACACCAGCAGACTGGGTTTGATACCATAAATTGGCATCCTGAGCCTGTGCCACAATGCAACCCTTTCCATCAGCTGGAAATCGCTTTACTGAAATATCGTACCTTTCCCCTGCTAACACATAACCTAACTTAGTTGTAAAACCAAACGGCTGTTCATGATTAAGTAAAATTGAGTTTTTACCAGAAAAGGCTCTCTCGGTTGAAATCTGCTCTACTCCATCAAAGAAAAAGACTTTTGATGTAGATTTGAACTTGTTGCGGCCCAGATCAATTTTTTCGGCATTGCATAAAACATAATCATTTATGGTAAAGTTCTGCTTATAATTGGGTGGATCAATAAGGTTATAAAAATTTGCAGATGGCCGCCGACTGCCAAAAGAATCCCAGAAAGCATCCTTCGACATTGAATCCCAGTGAATGGCACCATAATAATATTGAACATTGGCAAAAAGACCATACAACACGAAAATGGCAATTACCAACATGGCGGGTATCCTTATGAGGGTTTTCTTTTTCCACAGGTAATCAATCCCAGCGGCCAACGGTATTGCAAGCATAGCAAAGGACTCAATAAACGCCCTGAGACCGAAACTTCCGCCATACCACCATACCCACCAAGATAAAATGATGTAAATGTTTGCTGCAGAAAAAAATATGATCGGTATAAAATATTTACGGGTAGTTCTACTACTTAACAGAGCTGGAAGCGAAAGAAATGCTACCAATATAACAGGTGCATAAACAAAAAGTCCTTTCCTATAACTGAATAAACCATTAAATATCTGCGGATTATCAAAATAAAAAATTCCCTTATCACCGTAAGAATTAACTATCCAATGTCCGGTAATGTATTTCCAGTAAATAAGTTGAGGCGCCAAAACAAGAATGGCTGTGATAATTAAAACTATAAGGTATTTGTAATTACGGAGAAAAAACGCGGCTTTTTGAAATATTTCTCCGGGCTTGCCAATACTGAAAAAAACAAAAAAAAGTGCAATTACAGCATTGGTAGGTCTGACAACAGTGATCAGGCCATATATTAAGCCTATTAAAACCGAACTACGCCAATCAGGTTCAGTATGCCATTGCCTGGTAAACCAAATAAACGCAGCAAAAAGGGCAAAACTGTAAACATGAGACATTGTGGCTTCAAATGTTGAATACCATAACAAATTAGTACCAAAGAAAATACTCGCAAGTGTTGCTGCAACCACCCCGTCATGGTAATAGTTTAGCAACAATTTTCTCAAAAACCACAACCCAAGGGTAAGATAAAAAACCGACCCGAGTAACATGAATGCAAAATAGGGGTATGTATATCCTGTTGCATCAAACCCTGTCAGCAGAGCAGTTACATGGCCCATAAGAAAAAAGGGAAGGTAAAGCATTGACATCCCCATGCTGGTAATTACCAGTTTATTACCGTTATCGACCACCTCTAGCCAGTATTTATCACCATAGGTTTCTGGAAACCTTTCCACGAAGTTGAAATTGGGATCGCCATGTATAACTATAGCAGGCAGGTAGGCGTAATAGGATTTAACATCCCAGAAAATTACCCGGTTTTCATTTTGCCACATGTTGTTGTTTAGCATGGTATATACCACTGTGAGGGTGATAACCACAATTGTAATCAGGGAATAGAGATTCTTTTTGCCCATACCAATCAAAAAAGTTTATTATAGATATCCTTATTCGAATATAAAACCTAATTGGGTTCTAAGCAGCTTATGTGATACAATCTCGCGGGTCAATCAAGAACCATCATGAGTAAATCAGGCTCCTGCTTTCCCCTTTTTTACTACTACAAACCCTTGGGTAAGAATTACCAACCAGTTGATTTTTTTAAAAAGTAATTCACCGTATTTGGAAGTTTCGCCGATTACCTCATTAAACCGCAATGGCCTTTCATCGTGAAAAAACCAAATACCAACCCATTCAGCAACTTTCCGCGCAAATATGTATAGAATTGTAGGTGTTGGGAATGAAATGATTACAATGCCGCCATCCTTAACAGAATCGAAATGGGCCTTAATGGCTTTTGCAGTACCTTCAGGGTCAAAGTGTTCAATCAAGCCTATACTAAATGCAATATCATATAATGGCTGCGGGCTTATGCTCAATACATCCATGTTTTCAAAAGAAACCGTTGAATCGCTTATTACCCTGGCAGCAAATAGATCAAGTCCTTTCTGGTTATTATCAATTACATGAAACCCTTGGGGTGATATTTTGGTTTTTATGGCATCGAAAAAGCAACTGTTGGCCCCCCCCAGTTCCACAATTTTCTTAGTTCCTAAATTACCGCCATGCTTTCTTAAAAGTTTTAAAAGAAGACGCTCGGTGGTTTTGCGGGTAAAGCTGGTTATTTTATAGGTTTTACCATAATAAACATCCCAGTCGGTTTTTCTTATTTTGTCGGTCATTGTATTGTGCAGAGGAAATTTTTAAGCATGTGATCAGTTCATCCGGAGCATGCCATATTTAACAAGGGTCCAGAAAATTTTAAAAGCATCACTGGTGCGAAGTTTTTTACCCTCTCCCTGGTTGCGGGGGAAATACTGTACTGGCACTTCGGCAATATTGTTTTTTTTGATACGCATGGCCTTAATGATCAGCTCAGCCTCAAAGCCAAAACGGTTTTCGCGGAGTGTTATTTTTTGGTACAGATCCTTATGGACCAATTTATAACCACAGGCCATATCGGTAATTTTTACATTAATTAGTATGGAGGTGAGGAATGTAAAAAACCGGTTTCCCATATATCTTTTAAATGAAGAAAGAGTTCGAACAACGCCAGGTAGATATCGTGAACCATTTACGAACTGAATTTTCAGTTTATGCATAGCCTCCAGCAGGCGGGGAATGTCCTCTGGTATCAGTTCAAGGTCGGCATCCTGTATCAGAAAAACATTGCCATTTGCCTTTGCAATACCAGTGCGCACGGCAGCACCTTTTCCCTGGTTTATATCATGCCTTATTATGCGGATATTTTCTTTATCTTTAATAAAATCGGCAACCATTTTGTACGAGTTATCCCTTGAGCAGTCATCTACCACAACAATTTCATACTTTTCGAGAAAGGAAGGGAATTGCACATTGATGATTGTGGCTAAAACACATAAAATGCTTTTTTCTTCGTTATATAAGGGGATTATTATGCTAAGAAACATTTAATGGCGTTTAATATTTCAACAGGCGCAAAAATACTAAAAAATAGGCTTCCGCAACAAAACGACACAACTACAATTTGTTTGATATATGGCTCAAGGTATAGGAAACAATCGGGATGTTTTTAGCTGGCAATTTTAATTAAGTAATATCCTGCTGTTTTATGCAAAATGTCCGGAATGAGTTGTGCCTCATAACCGGACGTTTTGTTTCTGTGGATGTTAGTTGATTACAATATTACCTCACAACCCTGGCCGAAGTAACCCTTATGTTTGATTTACCCCTGAGTGGATTGGAAATCAGTGAGGCGCTGCCGGGCCGGGCGGTGTAGGTTAGCTGTTGCAGAATGTTGTCGTCAGGAAGGCAAACGTAGGCGCTTCCGCGTGAGTTGGAAGATGCGAACACCCTTAGTTCAAGGTTACTCCAGTTCATCCGGTTGGTTGACTGAGCCAAAGCAATATGCGGTATTGCAGCCCCATCTTTTACTAAAATGGCAGCAGGGATGGTGCCTGGTGTAATATGATTCCAGCCGGGATGATATACCTTTCCGGTCTGGTAATCTATCCATTTGTGATTGCCCGGAAGATACACATTGCGCGATGGAACATCTTCGAAAAGGGGCGCCACAAGCATGTCAGAACCAAACATATACTGGTCGTCTACAAGCCATGCGCCCGGGTCATCGGGGTATTCAACAAACAGGGCACGCATCATAGGTAACCCGTTTTCTGATGAATGTTTTGCCTGGGCATAAATGTAAGGCATCAGCTGGTAGCGCATATTCATGGCTTCTCTGAAAAGGTTCAGGAAGTCGGCACTATACTCCCATGGCTCTTTGGGGGGCTGCCCATGGGCGCGGGTATGCGATGAAAGTATGCCAAAGGCCAGCCAGCGGCGGTAAACATTTTCGGGGGTTTTTTGTATGAACCCGCCTACATCGTGACTCCAGAAAGTAAAGCCGCTCAACCCAAAGCTTAATCCGGCCCGCATGGTAGCTTTCATCCCCGAATTGGTAGGCTCGGAATCGCCACCCCAGTGCAACGGGTATCGCTGGCTGCCGGCCCAGGTGCTGCGGGCCCATATAATGTTTTCGCCATTGATTTTGCGGGTAAGATCGGCCACTATCTTATTATATCGCAGTGGATACAGGTTATGCTCATAAAAACCAGAACGTCCGTTGTGGTAAATACCATACAAAGGCGCTGCTTCTCCAAAATCTACCTTAATGGAACCTACACCAAGTTTGAGCAGCCCTTCAATTTTACTCTCGTACCAGGCTATGGCATTGGGGTTGGTAAAATCGAGCACCACATCTTCGTAAGGGATGTTTCCTTTTCCGTTTCTTACAAAAAGGCCCTTTTCAACGATTTCGGGGAACAGGCGGTTGCGCGGGGTGAAATAGGGCAATTGCCACAGGCAGGTATGGAACCCATCGGCTTTGAGATCGGCAATCATTTTACCGGCATCTTCAAACCTGGAAGGGGCAAACTCATAATCGCAGCGCCAGTCAACCTCAAACCAGCCGGTATCGAAATTGATCACATCGGCAGGTATCCTGTTTTCGCGTAGCAAACGTGCAGCTTCGCGCCCTTCGGCTTCCGAAAAATAGGTAATACGACTCATCCAGAACCCGAACGACCACAGTGGGGGCATATTGGGTTTGCCGGTAACGCTGGTGTATTCGTTGAGAACATCTTTGGGTTTTCCGGCAAAAATAAACAGGTCAAGGTCTTCATCGCCAATCATGATAGAGTTTACACCGCTGAAATATTTCCCGATATCGGCAGTAATTGGGGTAGATGTATGCATAAACATGCCATAACCGCGACTGCTCATAAAAAATGGAATGGGTTTGTAGGCCCCTTCGTTTTGGGTACCGTTGGTATCGTCGGTGAACAAAACCACTTTTTGGCCCCGCTTGTTAAACTCGGTAAACTGTTCTCCAAAGCCGAATATCATTTCGCCGGGTTGCAGGTTGAAAACCGCGTTGAAGCTGCGGGTATAATCTGTTGCGCGGCGCACCCATGAAAAGGGCATAACTGGGGTCCAGGTGGTGGAGTTATCCGATTTATGGTTGGTGCTGGTGAGCAACCGGCCTGTCTCATCAAACACCTCAATTTTCCAGGGTTGTTCCGTTATAACCAGCTTTGCGTGGGGGCTGGTGTAAATGTGTTTATTCCCTTGTTTGCTGTAGCGCCAATCGCTGCTGGGGGGCATGTTGTTGTTTACCAGCATGAGCGATGGTTCAGCTGCCACTTTTGGAACCACAAAACCCGATTGAGCCCTTACACGAATGGTGCGTGAAGAAATGAATTCAATGGAGAAGGGCAGCGTGGGCGATGCTTCATATTCTGAACCCGGAAACTCGTTGGCCTCGGCAGGGATAAGCGCTCCCAGCATGTTGTTGAAAGCCATACGGGTTTCGTAATTGTGCCTTTGGTATTCAATTTTGCCGGTTGCGGTTTCCGGATTGAAATCAACCAGTTTATCGGCAAAATAATAGGTGTTGTGAAACGACCTGAAGTCTTCTGAAATGTCAATCGGTTCGTTGAGCATTTTCATTTGTTGCAGTTGAGCCAGCAAGGGTTGACTTATTGCTGTCAGCATAATGATAGCGATGGCAATTCCGATTCTCGTTCTGTTCATTTTTTTTCGATGGTTAAGGTTTGATAAATGTTTGTAAAGTAGTATTAATCTTTCTTCAGAATTCGCGATACCTGATGCCCCTCTTCGGAAAAAATGGAGAGGATATACATGCCCTGCCCCAGATTGCTACCTATCTGCTTCTGGCCGCTGAAAAAGCCTTGCTCAATAACTTTTCCTGAAAGATCAAATATTTTGTAAGCGGCGTTGGGCGATGCAGATGATATGGAAAGTGATCCGGAAAATACCCTTCCCTGTTCAATTTGTCTTTCTCTTCTTATCGTGGGCTCAATTACAGAAGTTTCCCCTTCGGGGTACCCCATCACAATGCCACGCCCAACGGTCGACATATAGACCCGTCCGAAAACATTGGCATCGCCGGTAACAAAATGGGCATTGCCAGGGCCACCATACTGGTGTTTGTCATCGTTAATACGCAACCAGGTATCTCCTTCGTCGTCAGAGCGGAAAATCCCTTCCACCCCATTCACCGTACCCCAGATAAAAACTGCCGGAAAGATTTTCCCCGATGGGGCCTTTCCAAACCCTACCGCCCTGCAGGCCGCCACCGCCTGAATTTTCACCAATGTTTTGCCGGAATGACTATAGCGTCTCAGTCCGCTGGTATTCTGGGCAATCCAAACTTCACCTTCAATATGGGGGACAGGCTGTATAATGTCGCGACCCGAAAATTGGGCGTTTACCTGTTCCACATCGTATGAATTGGTTCCTTCGTTAAAGGTGAAGATGCGAAGAGTGCTTGCGCTATAGATATAGAAAATGTTGTTGTTTACGCGGTCGGAAACAGGACGGCCTGTAACTGCCTGGCTGGCAACAGGATGCCATGTAGCTCCACGGTTGGTGGTGAAATAAGTGTTGTTTACCCCATCCGGTTTCCAAATCACTTTATCACCATTGGCCGATACTGCCACCTGCCCTGACCGGGCCAGTGTCTCGGGTTTGGTGGCGAAGGCAGTCCAGGTTTTACCCTGGTCGGTGGAGTAAAAAATGCCCGCTGATGATTCGTTGCCCCCGCTTCTTACCACAAAACTATTGTTGTTCTGGGCGAAATCAATCCCGGTGGATGTTCCCACAGAAGGACGGTGTCGCTGGTTGGTTGCATAAACGTTAGCATGGGTAAACCCGTCATAATCGCCAATAACGGATATGGTTGGCCCGTTGGGAATACTTACAATGCCAAGTGGAACAGTTTCTTCGAGACCATCAACCTGCAAATGCCAGGTGGCTTTGCCGGTTTCAACAGCCCGGATGTTCCTGGTCATGAATATGCCATTCCCGGAAATGGTAATAACCCGGTCGGAGTTAAAAGGATCGATTTTGATATCACCCACCCAGTGCATCGACATTCCTGTGTCCCAGACATTGGAAACATCAAGGGTGAAACGGTTGGTTGCAAAAAGGTTTGCCCAGGTTTGTCCACCGTTGGTGCTTCGGTAAATACGATCGCCCCATTGGGTATTGCCGGTTATCCAGTTTTGTGAGTTCCAGATGTTAATGGTAGAAACCATTATAATATCGGGGTTTTGATGATCTACAGATATGCCGGCAAAGGGGGTATTGGTGGCCGGAGTTATATTGTGCCAGGTTTTCTCTTCAATATTGTATTTGTAAACAGCACCCATACTCTGGCCAATATTCCAGGGGCCGGTATTATTAACATAGGTAAGGTAAAGGTTTCCATGGGCATATTCCATGCGGTGTACCATAAGGTTACTTATGGCACCGGCAAGAGGCTCCCAGGTAGTGCCACCATCTTCCGAAACATATAGATTATCCTGCCCGGTTCTTGAAATTGCCGCAAAGATCCGTTGGCTGGGTTCGGTTTCACTACCCGATTCAGGATCGAAAACCACTGAAGAAATGCCATTTACATCGCTAATATTTCCGGTGGGAGTGGTTGGGAATGAGGTAACCTTTGACCAGGTGGCACCGGCATTTTCACTCTTAAATAAGCCATGTATACGTGTTCCGCAAAATAATACACTTCCCTTATTAGGATCTACCGCAAGCCTTTCGCCGGTTTGCCTGCCCATTCCGTTGCCGTGGGCCCTGAACTGGCCCGAAACATCTGCAATGGTAAAGTTATCGCCATAATCATCGGAACGTAAAATAGCTGTTATCCCATTGTTCCAGTAACTGGTGCCCACCAGCATGTAAACTTTGTTGGGTGCAGATGGGTCGATGGCAATGGCCTCTACCCCCTGGTAGCTGGTTTGGTTTATATTGTTCCAGTCGAGCAGTGGTATCCATCCCTGTGTTGCTTCGTTCCACCTATAGGCACCACCAACATCGGTGCGGGCATAGATAAGGTCTTTTTGGGCCGGCGTGGTAATAATACCGGTTACAAAGCCACCGCCACCCATTTTTACATTGGTCCAGATGTAGCCGGCTTCATTTTGTCCCATTAAGTTAAAAGTAAAAAGAGTAAGAATGGTCAGCAGTGTGTAAGTCGTTAAAATTCTATTCATAAATGCGTGTTTTGGAGTTTAAATTTTAGGTTTTTAAGGTAATCATTCTTTGTTCAATGTGTCCTTTCGAAAAAATACCATCCCCCCCCGGCCCCCTGTAGGGGGGGATCGCAATGAATTGACATTATGAGCAGTATATTTTTCACTTACCTGTTTTCTCTAATGACATATTTCGTATTGGACTGATCATTTTTTTGCAGATACCAGATTTAATACCTGATCGGGTAACCCATCAGATGTAAGCCGAACCCTTATTTGGCCGGGTGATGTTCCGCTTTTAACTATTACCAGGCATTTTCCGTTGAAAGCGTTAATGGTATTCCCTTTAAAATCATGATGGCTGGTTTGATTACCGTTGTCAACCCCGGCAATGGTGGCTTCCCCTTCTAAGGAAACTGTAACCAGGTTACCGGCATCGGGCACAAGGTTCCCTTTTTCATCAATGATGTTTATAGTGATGAACGAAAGGTCTTCGCCGTTGGCAGTAAGGTGAGTGCGATCGGCAGTTACCTGCATTTGGGCAGGTGGTCCGGCTGTGTTAATCCGGGTTGTTTTTATTTCTTTGCCATTGCTGCGCGAAACAGCTTCAAGTGTGCCTGGCGCAAACGGTACTCTCCACATTACTGAAACATCTTCGCCTTGTTTGCTCTTTGCTCCCAGCGAAACATTATTCAGAAAAAGCTCAACATCAGTGGCATTGTTATAATAAGCCACCACATCGATGGTTTGCCCCTGCTGCCAGTTCCAGTGAGGGAAAATGTGCAATACGGTATCATTAGTCCATTCGCTTTTGTACATATAATATGCATCTTTGGGAAAACCTGCCAGGTCAACAATACCGAAATAGGAACTGCGCGAAGGCCATTCGTAGGGAGTGGGTTCACCAAGGTAATCAAAGCCTGTCCAGATGTACATACCGGTGAGAAAATCATGTTTTTTGATTACTTTCCACGAATCCTGATGGGTCGATCCCCAGGGTGTACGGCAATTATCGTAGGCCGAACAGGAATTATCGGGGTTTCCGTCAGTGAATTTCAGATCCCAGCGGATTGGCCATATCCGCACACTGTCAGATGGCATATCGTAATGGCCGCGGGTAGCCAGGGCCGATGTAGTTTCGGCGGCAATGAATGTTTTGCCCGGAAATACTGTCGGGAAGTTAGCAAAGGTTTCGTGTTTGTAATTATAACCAATAAGATCGAGGGCTCCTGAGCGTATGAGTGAGTTATGAGGAGCCGGATCGTTGTTACCTGCAGTTATGGGTCGTGTTGGGTCGAGTTTTCTCACTAAAGATGCAAGCTTTTTTGCCATTTCCTCGCCCTGTGGGTGCCATTGTTCGAGTATTTCATTGCCAATGCTCCAGATAAAAACACTGGGATGGTTGCGATCGCGTACAATGTGATCGTGAAGGTCTTGTTCATGCCATTCATCCCAGAATTCAGCGTATCCAAAGCGGGTTTTACGCATTTTCCATTCATCAAAGGTTTCGTTCATTACAATAAAGCCCATCCTGTCGCACAATTGCAGCAATTCGGGAGCCGGTGGGTTATGGGAAGTACGAATTCCATTTACCCCCATGGATTTAAGAATCTGCAGCTGGCGTTCCAGGGCTCTTGTATTTACGGCTGCGCCCAAGGCGCCCAAATCATGGTGTATGCAAACCCCCTTTATTTTTACCTGCTCATCATTCAGTAAAAATCCCCTTTGGTTATCAAAACTAAAATACCGGATGCCAAAACGGGAAGAGTAGTCATCTATCACCTTATTTCCCTCCTGAATTTCAAGATGCAGGGTATAGAGCTCAGGAGTAGCAACCGACCAGAGCATCGGGTTATCAACCCTAATCTCCTGTACAAGTTGTGCCATATTATTCTGGTTGATGGAAACCGGCGTTGAAACACTTGCCACTTCTTTGCCCGATGGGGTTATGATTCGGGCAACCAGGTTATAATTAACATTTTGAGCTGTTTCATTCTTTATGGTAGTTTCAACCCTCACCAAGGAAGTTTCTCTGCTTGTTTCGGGCGTAGTAATGAACAACCCCCAGGGATCGATGTAGGCCGGAGATGTGGCTGTTAACCAAACATTTCGGTAAATCCCCGACCCAGAGTACCAGCGCGAGTTGGGTTGATGGGAATTATCTACCCTTACTGCAATAATATTTTCACCACCAGGGATAAGGTAGGGGGTTAGATCGTATTTAAAAGTAATGTAACCAAAGGGGCGGGTTCCAAGTTTGTGGCCATTGATCCACACGGTGCTGTTTTGATAAACCCCGTCGAAAGTGATCTCAACCCGCTTTCCTGAAAACTCATGTGGTATGAAAAAGGTTTTCCGGTACCAGCCGATACCCCCTATCATAAACGAAGTGCCATGCCCGCCAGGGTTGTTGGGGATGTATGGTTCGGTAATACTCCAGTCGTGCGGCAAGTTCAGGTTTTCCCAGGTCAGGTCGTTAAAGGCAGGGTCATGGGCTCCTACCTGGTCGCCCAGATGAAATTTCCAACCATTGTTAAATATTTCGTGGACCCGAATTGGGGAAATTTCCTTTTGAAAAGTATTGCAGGAAAAGAATCCAACTGCAAAAAATATAATAAGCAAAAAGAGTGAATTGCGCATAAACCAGATTTTACCATTTGTAATAATGCCCCCAAAGCCAACAGGATTATGGGGGCATACCTCAACCAAAATAAACAACGCTGCAAAAAACCTTAGTTATCAACCCTTCTTTCATCAGAATCAGCACGGGCACTTGCATTACAAGCACTTAACGGAATTCCGTTTTAAAAAAAGTTTGATTAACACAGGCAAATTTATGTTAAGCAACTGTTAACGAACGGGGTAAAATGATTTTGATCGGGGGGTGATTTGTATTGAAATGGAGATAGGAAAGGACACAAACTTTTGCGAATGCATGATTTTCCAAAATCAATTGCGATATTCTTTGGCCGCACCATTGGTGGTGTTTTGGTCTTCTGGTATTCTCACTCAAAATTCAATTCTGAAGATATTTACAAAACAGACGCATAAAGCATAGACGATTTCCAGGGGTTACTCCAACCAGTTATAGTTTCAGGGTATTTAATACCGCTCATATTTTTCCATAACTCTTTTTATTTCCGGTAGTAATACCATATTACAAGAAGTTCTAAAGGAATTTTTATAAAGTCAAAGATTTTTAGTTTTGAATTTTTTATTTCTGACCATTTGTTTAAAGGAATTTCAATAGTGTTGGATTTAACATATACTATTCCCTTTAATTTAATTGCCCTAAAAAGAATTTCAATATCGAAAATCCATTTACTAATAAACTTTTCGTTAAATACTTCACTATAAATATTATAACTAAAAAGTTTTGCTCCACATTGAGTGTCGTATACTTTAAGAGATAAAATTAAACTTGCCATGGTAGAAAATATTCGGCCTATGTAGTGCCTCTGGGGATTTCTTGTAATATCTGCTCCAAGCCGACTAAAACGCGATCCCATAATAATATCGTGTTTTAACTGGCCTTCACTAACCTGTATAAAGAATTGTAATTCCGATAAAGGTGTCGATAAATCAGCATCGAAAAACCCAATATAATCAAACCCATCATTTAGATTGCTAATCACACCTTGCCTAACAGCTTCAGCCTTTCCAACGTTTTTCTTTAAATTTACAATTTTACAATTTTCACCAATTTTGTTTTTAAGGCTTTCTAAAATCGCAAGGGTATTGTCTGTACTTCCGTCATTGACAAAACAAACTGATAAATTATTGTTCTTAAAAAAGTCTTCAAATACATGACTTTGTATTCTGTTGGCTTCGTTATAGCACGGTACTATTATGCAGATTTTTTGCATACAATAAATTTTGAAAGACCAGGTATGCTAAACCCAATTTGTCTAAATGTTTTCGAGAATAAATAATCAACAAATAAAACAATCACAACAATATCGCCAATATATTTTGATCTCTTCCAATTTCCAACACCATCATTATTGGTGTTTTTGTTAAATTTCTCAATTATTTTTTTCAAAAAACGAGGTATTAATAATACCGAAAAAAAATATCCGCTATCAATAATCTGGAGATTTACTTCTGATGCCAATATTTTAATCATTTTGTTATTATACCTGCGGTAATGCTTTAAAAATTTATCATGCGAAGTAAATAAATAATTGAAAGCAGGTACTGTTATAAATATTGTTGTTTCATTTGTAACACAAGGAAAACTTATTAAATCCCTCATGAAGATATTATCATTTTCAACATGTTCTATTACATCAAACAAAAAAATATGATCAATTTTTGTGAAATCTGAATTTTTAATCTCCGCTATGTCTTTGTACAAAACAATATTTTCAATCCCTTCTTGTTTAAGCTTTTGCGAATACATATCGATAGTTGGTGCATCAAATGCCGAATCAATTGCAATGTAATTCTTAACCTTAAATTTTTTTACAAATTCTACTGCAACATAAATATCGCCGCAACCCACATCTAATATAGTGATGTTTTCAGAAAAATAGTAATTACTGAAAATATCAAAAATAACTTTCAGTCTGGCTTGTTCCCAAGGATGCCTGTTATAAACACTTTGTTTTATTTCTATTAAATCCATTTATTCTATTTTTTGAAGTAACTTAATTCCTGCTTCTACATGAATTACATTATAATTGTAAATTGTATCAAACAATTTAAGATTTGAATAATTCGAACACTTCAAAATATCTTTATTTGTATAACAACTGTCTAACAAAATATAAAAGTTATTTAAAGTGTCATTGTAATTATAAAAATCAGATGAAGTCCAATACCCACGCTTGTAGTGGATGTTTCTGATGGTATATGCCAACGGTATCCTTATTTCATAATTTTCCGCCTGATTAAAGAAAAAATACTCAGGAGCAAAAATATTTGATTGAGTTCTCGGCATATATTTACTTATGTACTCGGATCGGTTAATTGTATTTGTAAAAGTTGATGCATTATTTACTGAGTATATGGAGTTTATTATTAAGTATTGACCAATTAAAAAAATGTACAAATTTATCGTTTTCGATTTTTTTTGAACTGAGTATAAAATGCCATAAACAATAATTAGCGACATAAAAGGGTAATACAATATTGCATATTTTGTTGTTACTCCATGAGAAATTGCAGACAATCCGATTACCAAAAGCAAAAAGTATACTAAGATAGATTTATGGTATACTTTCAAATATTTAAAGGAAATAATAAGACCCAGGAAAAACAAAACCGAAAAAGAAATCGTACCTACATCGTGAAAGAAACGCATGTGTTCATTCATTACTTTTATCAATGGGCTCAAAATGCCTATTGTACCCTCTTCCAAATTCGGGTCTGAAAAGAATTGTGTTTTGAATTGGATAAATTTTTCTTTCGTGTTTATATCTATGAAATAAAAAAGTAAAATCAGGCAACTTGTTATACCCGAAATAATTGAATTCTTCAACTGTTTATTCCACAATAAAAAAATGACGTTGGCAAAAATGATACTTAGCCCATTTAAGTGGGTAAGAGAAGCCAGCCCGGCACACACAGATGCAAACAAAATATATTTACGGGAGTTTTTATCAATTCCGTTTTTCAGCAAATAAAAAGAGCAAATCCCCAAACTGCTCAACAGCATCTCTGGTCTGTAAATTAAACCCTGAAGAAAAAAAACGTAATTAGACAATAACAGAATACAAAACAGTAAAAATTTCAACTGGTAATTGTCTTCTTTTTTTAATAATTTATAGACAACAAAAATTAGTAGAATTAAAGCAAACAATGAAATACTTCTTAATATATAGAGTGCTGTTCCAAAATTTCGAAATATTACCGCACCTGTCCAGATAAATAATTTATGATAATGTAGTTGAGAATACTCCCATCCTTCTCCCATTCCTGCAAACATGGGCGATCTTACATTTCCGCTGTTAACCAATTCTTTGGCCTGTTCAGCAAGTATTGATTCATCCCCATTAACAGTTCTTGAAAAAAAATTATATATGTTAATAGCTACAAGGAAAAACAACACTATAAAAGCAATTAGTTTAATTCTTTTATTCATTCAGTTAGCATTTTTTTAATTTGATTTACCAAAGAATAAAGATTTGCAACAGGCCCGGTTGGATAATGTGGGCGACATAACAGTCAACCGTTACAAGTCTTGAAGCGGGGATTATTGTTTCAAACTTTCGGTGGCCCTCCATTGGTTAAATTGCGTATTGAACAACAGATGCTGTCTCAGAACATTTACCTGGGTGTTGAGCCTCGTCGAAACGACATCTTAATACCGGATTGTTGTGTACCTCGACAAACTCATAGTCCCATAATTTTTCAGGATTTTGAGATAGTCTTGGCAGCGAGCAAAATTAAAACAATCATCGCATAACACTGTGATAAATTCACCTTAAAATTACAGCTTAGTAAAAAAGGGAGTTCTAACTTTGCACAGCGTGCCATAGCACGCTACTGCCCGCCGGGGGCCTGCCTTACACAACTTAATTTATCGAAACTGTTTTAAACCCCTGCAAGTAAAGGAAAATCCCACTAACTATGGGCTGAATGGATTCCTTTTACCAAACAGTGCTTTTTTAAAAGCTTTTTAACGTAAATAGTCATTAAAACATCAAAACAACAATGACCATTTTTAGCCCTAGAATTATCATAAGCCACTTTTAATAATGGCCGCCATTGAGAATATTGCAGCCTAAGCTATCGATAATATTACTTTATTTCAGATGCTTTTCAGGATTTCTTTACCAAAATCCATACAATCACTGCGTTTTAAATTGTCATACTCCTCCATATTGGGAAATGATTTCATTTGTTCTCGAATTTCAGGCTCCATAAGTCCCCAAGTTATGCGGCCTAAAAATACTCTTGATGGCACTTTATTTACACCAGTTAATTTTGATAGATGATTATCAATATACATGGTGTATTGTTCGTTTGTAATAGGCCTTCTCATATTGCCACATACTGCAAATAAGCCTTTTACTTTTCCCTGAAGAGTTTCTTTGTGCTTTGTCAGATATTGTTGAAGTTCTTTAGATGTTTCTCCACTTCTAATTGATCCTCCGATAACAAGGTATTTGTATTTTGACAAATCAGGATTTTCGCGTACATCAAATACATTTGCTATTCCATCCATTCCCTCAGAAATCCAGAAACTTGCATCCCGTGATGTTCCGCACCACGTACTATACAATACTGCCCATTCTAAATTATTGGTTGTTTGAAAATAATCAAGGGACCACACTGATTTAGGAATAAAAAACATTCCAATTGCAGCAAGACCTGTTTTTAAAAAATCTCTTTTCTCCATGATATCTATTTTTTATGTTACAATATATAATGCCTTAACCCCCTAATTCGCTGGACAAAAATTAACATCTTAATTTTGTAAAGTAAATTAGAAAGTCCAGAGTAAAAATAAGCGAAAATTTCAAATGGATGAAAAGCTCTTGAACTTTCGCGAAGGAGAGAACCATGGAGCAGATGCAACTTGGGGTAAGCATCAGATGCCCATAGTTTGTTTTACAGGTGGAAAAACAAGTTTGACAGGCAGGCTGCAGATGGGTCAACCACTAAGGACAAGGGAACTTGAGTATTTTCAGGTTTAATTTTGTTGTTTTTCACTCTTAAATACCAAAAATGCAACCAATACGCCTAACGATAAGGCCAAAACTGGCCCTATTAACTCATTAAAATCAAAATCTCGCCTTAAAAGTATAGAAAAGACTATACCAATTGTAACAAAAACAACGGCTGTGAGGGCTTTCATTCTGTTAAACAGCGACACGCACATGTAAATTAACATTGTAATGAAGAAAAATATTGCGGAATAAAAAAAGTTGTCGTAAAGGTATATTTTCCACAAGGTTATTGCTACTATCAGCAGGAATATGGTGATAACTTGCAGTGATTTCTTTTTCATTTGAATTATGATTTATGCGTCAGAAAAACAAATATTTTTTCAATGCTTTTTTTAAGTATTTGAAGAATTATCAGATTAGACAGTAATTACATAATTGAACTGCGGCCACTTACCGTTTCTAAATACTCCTTCATGTTTGGTTTGATTTTCATTAGGTACATTACTTGGTAGCGAAAATAAAATATAACCAAGCAAGTATGACAACCAACTACATCATCTTATGCTTAACATTTCCATCGTATTAGGCGGTTTCAAATTTAGCAACCCTGTACTATTAAATTGCAGAGTTGTATGATTAATTTTTTTGTTCATATTCATTTAATTTTTATTGTTGTTCTTTCTGGCATCATTCCATCCCTCCATAAAATCTGCGTGTGGATTCCTATCCAAAAGCTCAGCTATAATTACTCCTGCTATAAGCCACAAAATAGGTTGTCCCCCATCAATTTCCAGAATCTCCCTATCCCCTAACTTCTGAACGCCAAGATTTTCTAAATTTAATAGTTCAATTTTAATTAGTTTTAAATGGTTAATAATTCTATGCCATACCACAAAACGCCGTGTAAAGGTTGTGTAACATTAGTCCACAAAGATATTTTCCTAGAGTCCGGAAAACAAGTACGCTGGAAAATTATGAACCCAACATTAATATTTTTCTTTTCATTCAAAACAAAAGGCTTAATATTTATATCCATTGAGATTTCAAACGGACACTAAATATGTAATCTTTTGGCTGATTATTTGTTATCTGGTTTGGCAATGGTAAAACCTGGAGTGTATTTCACTGTTCATCAGGGGTAGATTGCCCCTTTTTCCGGGCATATTCCGAAGGGTTCATGCCATACTCTTCCCTGAAATACCGGGCAAAGTACTTTGGGTCGTTGAAGCCTGCCTGGTAAGCTATTTCGGCTACTGTTAGCTGGCTTTTTCCGAGCAGCTGCGCAGCCCGCTTAAGCCGTATTATCCTGATGAATTCAAGGGGTGTTTTGCCGGTAAGCGATACCAGTTTGTTATATAAATGTCCGCGACTCATACCCAGTTCGCGCCCCATTTTTTCTACCGAAAACCCTGTATCGTCAAGGTGTTGGTTCACCAGCCCGAGGGCTTTGGTGAGAAACTTTTCATCGAGAGATGTAATAGTAATTTCGCCAGGCTCAATTGAAAATCTCCTGGCAAAGGCCTGTTGAAACGAACGGCGTAATTCAAGAAGCCGGGTAATTTTCAACTCCAGCACTTCATAATTAAAGGGCTTGGTAATGTAATCTTCGGCACCGGCCTGCAACCCTTCGAGCCTTTGTTCTTCTGAACCCCGGGCGGTAAGAAGTATCACCGGGATGTGCGATGTGGAAGTATCGCCCTTTATTTTCCGGCAAAGCGAAATACCATCTTCAACCGGCATCATTATATCGCTCACCACCAGCCAGGGTGTATGCTGCTGAACTATTTCCCACCCTTTTGTCCCGTTTGATGCTTCGATGATTGTGAATCGCTTTTTGAGGTTCTCGCGAAGGTAGAAACGAAGGTCTTCATTGTCTTCTACAATCAGAACGGAAGGTTTTTTTCCACCATGTGTGGTATTTTCAGGGTTGGCATTTCTTTTTGTACTTAAGGCAATGGGTTCAGATTTTATTATGGCGGGGATAAGGGATGCGGTTGTTTCGAGGGGCATTCGTACAGTGAAACAACTTCCCTTCCCCGGAGTACTATCAACCCTAATGGTACCACCGTGCATGCGCACAAATTCGAGCGTAAGGGCGAGCCCGATGCCGCTCCCCTGATTAATTACCGAAGTGTTTTCGATGCTCTGGAAAAAGCGTTCAAAAATCTTGTCGAGGCGGTCGGGCGCAATTCCCAGGCCTGTATCTCTTACTATAATTTCTACATATTCACTCCCCCTGAAAGGATTGTCGGTTTTCTGAGCCTCAGGAGCACACCTATGTAGCTCCAGTTCTATCATCCCGTTTTCGGGGGTAAATTTTACTGCGTTCGATAGCAGGTTAAATATTATTTTCTCGAGTTTATCGGCATCAAAACTTACCAAATACTCATTCACATTGGAAACAAACCGATATTGTATATGTTTGCTTTCAAACAAGTCAACAAACGAAACAAAAGATTCTTTTACTGCTTCCACAATGTTGGCATGCGTTAGGTTGAGTGCGATTTTGTTCTTTTCGAGTTTGCGAAAATCGAGCAACTGGTTTACCAGGTTAAGCAAACGTTTCCCGTTTCGGTGTATCATTTGGAGCTGGCTTTGCAAATTGCTGTCGTTGGTTTCTTTCAGCAGTTTATCAACCGGGGTAAGTATCATGGTAAGCGGTGTGCGGAACTCGTGGCTTACATTGGTAAAAAAACGGGTTTTCATGGCATCGAGTTCCCGCATGCGATTGTATTCATCCTTTTCCTGCCGGCGCAAAAATTTTATTTTTTCCCGTCTTTTAACAGCATAAATCATCAATATCATTGCGGCAATAAGCACCAATACATAAACACTATAAGCCCAACCCGTGGCATAGAAGGGTGGTATCACCACAATTTTCAGGGTAGTTTCTTCACCATCCCAGTTGCCGTTGGTGCTCTGTGCCTTAATTCTGAAGGTGTAGGTTCCAGGGTTGAGGTTGGTATAAGTGGCAACCCTGCTGGTCATATCTGTTTCGAGCCAGTTATCGTTAAACCCTTCCAGCATATATCGAAACCTGGTTTTTTCGGGCTGAAAGAAATTCAACGCTGAAAAGGCAATGGTGAAAACATTCTGATAATGCCTTAGTGTTATGGTGGGCTGCATGTTTAGCGACCTGGAAAAAAGTATTCTCCCATCTATGGCATGGCCAATGCCAATGGGCTGGTTAAACAGGCTAAACTCAGTTATGATCACTTTTATGGGTTGGTCGGTAATTTTTATCTGAGGAGGATTGAAGATGTTGAACCCGTTGGCACCGCCGAAAATGAGTTCGCCAGAGCGGGTATGCAGGCTCGAATGTTCGTTAAACTCCCTACCCTGCAATCCATCGGCCAGGTCAAAATTTCGGAAAGTTGCTTTTCCGTTTGAGTGGTGTAGGGTCATTTTGGAAAGGCCGTTGAGGGTTGCAATCCAAAGGCTCCCATCAGCTGCCGGTTCCATCGAAATAATGTTGTGGTCGGGCAATCCGTCACCGGTCGAGTAGCGGATAAATTCGCTGCTTTCCTGGCTGTAAAGGTTCAGTCCGTTGCGTGTACCAATCCAGATTCTTCCCTCAGAGTCCTGGCTGACAGACAGTACATGGTTGTTGCTCAAACTGCGAGGATTACCTTCCTGGTTGAAAAAAGTTGTGAATTTGCGCGATGAAGATTCCAGGCGATTCAGGCCGTAGGATGTACCTACCCAAAGGTTGTTTTGCAAGTCTTCAAAAAGGGTTAATACGAATGTTGAACTTAAGTCAGAATTTGATGGTGAATAATTGGTAAACCTGCCCGTTGACCTGTTTAGCAGGTCGAGGCCGCCACCCAGGGTTCCCACCCAAATGTTTCCCTTGTGGTCTTCCAATATCTGCCACACACTGTTGTTTGAAAGGGAAGCCGGATCGGAAGGATTGTGACGGTAATGAAAAAAGCGGTTGCCTTCCATTCTGTTCAATCCCCCCTGGTAAGTTCCAATCCATAGTTGGTTGTTTTTGTCTATCAGCAGCGAAACGATAACATCGCTACTGAGCGAATTGGTGTTTTTTGGATTGTTTCGCCAGGTAATAAAAGTGTTTCTGGTACGATCGAAAAACACAAGCCCCCCGCCATTGGTTCCTATCCATAAGTTTCCGTCCTTATCTTCGGCAAAGCAATTAACATCGTTGGTAAAGGAATTATGAGTCTGATAAGGGCCGCTTCGGTAATGCTCAAAAAGGAAAAGGTTTTCGTGATAATAGTTTATTCCGTTTTTGTAGGTGCCAACCCATATTATTCCATCGGCACCTTTGGTTAATCCGGTAATGCTGTTTCCGCTAAGTGTTGTATAATCACCGGCGAGGCTGGCCATGTAAGTTATCGCAAACGTCTCCTTGTTGATTACATTAAGGCCACCATGATCGGTACCAATCCAAATGTCCCCTTTGTTGTCCTGCAGAATGCCTGTGATGGCCTGGCTTGTGATGGATACAGACCGACTGCGGCTGGTAATAAATTTCCATTCCTCGTTAGTATATAAATAAATACCCTCGTCGGGGTCATTGGAATAAACCCACAAATCGTTATCATTATCAGCAAATATCCGGTATTCGCGGCTGGTTTCAGCCAATGTAGGGTTAACAGGAATTCTCATTCTGCCCATCACTTTGGTGGTTTCAGAATCAATAATGTCAATTAATCCTGCAGTATATACCACATAGGTTTTGTTGTTGTTGCCATGAATAAGATCAGAAACTGAACTATCTGAAAGAGAACCAGAGTCAGCTGGTTTGTTGGCTAAACGCTGAATTTTTTGCAGTTGGGTATCAAAAACAAATAAACCATTGTTGGCAGTTCCTATCCAAAGATGGTCTTTACGGTCTGGCCTCAAAAATATGATATTATTCCAGGGAATGGGAAAATTGCTGCCAAGCGTGGGATGATTATGGGTGAAAGTTTCGGTTTCGGGGTTGAAAAGTGTATATTGCCCGGTATTATCAAATATCCATAACCAGCCTAAATGGTCTTCATAAATATAATGAACGTTGTTGAAGGGGATAGTTCCAGGTCTGGATGGGTCATTTTTAAAGACCTTGAAATTGTAACCATCGAACCGGTTGAGGCCCGAAATGGTTCCAGCCCATAAAAAGCCTCTGCTGTCGGTAAAGACTGTGTTCACATGATTATTGGATAAACCTGATTGGTTATCGAGCCTGCGGAACTGGTTGGCAGCCTTCTGGCCATAGCTATGGTTGGCAACAATCTGAGAAATTATAATAAAAACAAATAATACCGCCTTGAAACGGGCTCCTGCTTTGTGATTTCTGTTCAATTATAATTGGTTTAAAAGATAATGGTAAAATTAACCATAAAGTAAAATCTCCATTCAATTTTACATAGAATATCTGGCCGAAATATTAGCAGCTTTTTTATTATTCTTATTTGGCTGTTAATTCTGATTTTGTGACAATTAATTACAAAATCAGAATACAAAAAAATATCCTGATGAGTTATTGTCAGAAGTTAGCTATTTGATATTAATTAATATAATAGCAATAAAATCAACATTTTAACAATCTTCATTTGTTGGAGAACAATAAAAAATTAGGGGATATTACTTAATAAAAAATATGAATTAGCCCGTATTGTGATGACCGTAAGTTGATGTTACCTTTACGATATATTAATCTGCAAAGAAAGCGATTTAGTATAAATAATAATATGATTGAGCGAACTCATACACCATTTTACACTAATTATATGAAAACACTAAATGCAAAGCTTCAATTATTCACAGGTTTTTTAGCAGTCTTTCTGCTTATTAACCTGAAGGTTGTATCGCAAGATTTAGAACTGAAATCTTCCGTTTCCAGCGTTATAATTCCTACCTGTACTCCACAGAGTGCTATTAATTCTCAGTTTTCTTCCTGGAAAAACCGTGCTTTAGATTTTATTTATGGATTTCAGGGGACTGATAACTGCACTGAGAGCCTTACCTGGTCATTAAATGGCAATGGGAATACTTTCTCAACTCAGGTTTGCCCCAGTTTATACTCGAACATTATTTCTCTTTTCCCTGAACAGAAAGATGCCATGTCGAGTCCTGAAACATCTCACCTTTTTGTGGAAAATGGATTTAATCCTTCCAAACTAAATCTGGTTTTAGAAGAGGAATCTGAAGTTTACATTTCTTTTGTTTGGGAAGGCGCCGGGTGGACCAATTCCTTCGGCTACTACACTTACCATATTAGCAATCCACCTAAATCAGTCAATGATCTCGAAAAGATCATTCTATTTGAGAATGCTACTAAATTATCCGATGGAGGCCCCCTCAGAAGAGGCGATACCAAAAAACTCGGTGATGGCCGTTTTCCTGCAGGTACAGTAATTGGGTTTTTTATGGTAGCCCAAGGATGGGATAGAAATACCAATCAAATAGTACCCGGCCTTTATACTCATTATACCAATATTGAATTTAACCCTAAAAATCTTCAGCAGCATACCCTCTTTTACGAAAACTTCCCCAATGGCTGTAAGGACCTGGTTCTTACGTTTGAGGACATAAGAATATCAACAGGAGGCGATAGAGACTACAATGATGTAATTTTTATTGTTCGCACCGATGTAGATAAACTGATTGCCGATATTACACCACCCAATGCCTGCGGTGGTGGAGTAAATATTGAATGGGAATATAAAAGTAACTGCTCCCCCAATAAATCAGGTCAATTTTCCTTTCTTGTTGAGTCCTTATCCAGGGATGATGTAGTTTTTAATGTTCCTGCCAATCATACTGAAAAGTTTTCCAGCCAGGCTGCTCTCAACGAAGCTTTTAACAGCTGGCTTACCCTGGCCTCTTTCCAGGGAGGTTGTTCAAACGGTAATTTTTATACTATTCCGGAAATACCTGCTGCACCCGACGTATGCGGCGGTTCGGTTGAAGTACAATGGATTTACAAGGACAATTGTATTACTCTTACAGAAAAAAGAACTTTCACAGCTCTAAACAATCAACCAGTAATTTCATGCATCGAGCCTTTTTCAGTACAAATTATTGATAATTCTGTTTTGCTTGAAAATGCTCAATTCAAGGGGGGTGTATTTTCAGGCTCGGGTGTAAATTCTGAAGCGGGGATAAAATATTATTTCAGTCCTGTTGATGCTGGTTTGGGCACTCATACACTTACTTATTCCTACACCAATGATGCGGGATGTATTGTCACCTGTTCTTTTGATGCAACTGTAACCCCAATCGAGAATTTTGAATGTCTGGATGATATTTTTGTTTGTCATGACCAGGAGCCTTTAACCTTAATTTACAGCGAATTCGATGGAGGGGTCTTTTCGGGTGAAGGGGTTGTTGATAATGTTTTCTCACCATCATCGGTGCAACCAGGAACCTATCCTATTACATATAACCTGAATAATCACCTTGGAAACTATGCTTGCGAATTCAATATAATCGTAACAGCTTTACCCCAAGTAACGTTTGCCCCTCTTACTCCCCTCTGTTTTAATAATTCACCTTTAATATTGACAGGTGGATTGCCTGTAGGAGGCATCTATTCCGGTACCGGGGTTAATGACGGCATTTTTGATCCTGCCGGATTGAATGATGGTAAATATGAAATTACTTATACCTACTACAATCAGTATGGTTGTGTTGGCAGTGCATCTCAAACCATTGAAATCAATAGCAAACCCTGTATTGAAATTGAATTTAAAAATGTTACCTGTAATGGAGCCCAGGATGGTTTTATAAAGGTAGCTTCTATTTGCAATAATGTAACCGATGTGAAGTTGTATCTGGCCAATTCAGAAATTCCTACCAAAGCTTACGAAAAAATAGGCAAAGCCATATTCAATGGACTCGAACCCGGTACTTATATCGTTGAGGTTAACTACAAATCGGGTTGTAAGAATATTGAAACAATAGTAATTGCTGAACCTGAGCCCCTGGCCCTTTCACTCGCCGCCACACGCAATGTAAGCCATTTTGGTGCTGCCGATGGTTTCCTCGAAGTAGCCGCATCGGGCGGAGTCCCTGGCTATGAATACCTTTGGGATAACGGTACAACAGCAGCACGTATCGAAAACCTGAACCCAGGCAGTTATTCTGTGGTTGCCTTCGATACCAACAATTGTATGATAGCAGGTACCTTTGATGTGGGCGGACCTACTGAACCGGAAATTATTTTTATTGACCTTTCTGTTGGTATTACCGTAAACGACCAGACTCCCGATCCATCAAAAGTTGAAGAGCTTACATTTACAGTAACACTTACCAACCGCCATGATGAACTTACTGCAACAGGAGTCAGCGTGGTCAATACTATTGATGAACCATTCCCATTTATTGATATCGTAGATAATTACACCAACGGTTCTTTCAATGCCAATAGCAATATATGGGTTATTGGTGATGTAGCCCCGGGAGAAACCAAAACCATCCAGTATCGTACCGGGATGTTGCTTACAGAAGCCAAAACCAAATCATGGCAAACCGGAATCAATGCCGCACAAATACTGAAATTCGAACAGGTGGATCCGAATCTTGATAATAACAATGCTGAGATAGTTGTTACTGTTGGCGAATCTTCAGGAGGTGATGACAACGGCATTGAAAGTAACGGTAGTATGGCTGCTAAACTTGCGCTGCGCAACCACCGGAGGCTTGTAGAGAATAATCATATAGAGCGGGCTGTCAGAAATGTGAAAATGGAAAGCTTAGATATAACATCTATGCTTACCGGCACATTGAAATCAGCAGTGGTTGGTGGTCATTATTCATCAGGAATTGGAATGATGATTCCCGAAAGGGGGCCTGCCAATTCACGCGCCTATATATCCACACCTGTTGATTTGCTGGGGATTACCAATGCCAAAGAAATTTTCTCAGTAGATTATTTGCAAACCAACAATGCCCGCCGTGCTGCTGTTTTAGCCATTGCAACCGATGCATCAAGTGTTTATGAGCACACTAAAGTAATTTGTGACAGGCTTATTGGTGCTGAACTGCGTAATATTGAAATGATAGAAATCGCCGGTAAGCCATTCATCATGTCTCAATTGGTTCACCCAAATGGATATATTGATTATTCAGTCAGCTTTATTGCACAGCGCAAGGGTGGCCGCATGCTTATTGATAACCGCTGGTACAACGAAGAATATCAAATCCTGAATTCCGATGATATCATGAACTTCCAGGTTTGGAGTGTAACACCGCAGTTTACCCGTCAGTTGGTGGAGAATATCATCAAAAATATGGATATCATGGGGGGTGTTGAATTTCGCAATGAGGAAATTAAACCACAGATACCCCAGGTTTATGTGCATAGCGGACGCTATGTCAACGGCGGATTGATGCTTAACCTGGTGAATAAAGTGGGTGCCGATAAAATCACCCTTCAGGGCACCAAATCCCTTTACGAAAATGCACCCAGGGAAGCAATGAAAATAACCCTGAATATACCCACCAATGAATTTGTAGAGGTATTTATTCCAACAGGATACCTCTTCGATGCCGGTTTCTCAATCACCAATAATAAGCATAATGCTCCCGATGTGTTATACTATGCAGATGGGGCCTGGATGTTTGACTATGATCCGGGTAATGCCGTGGTTACCAGCTTTGCCACCAAAGCAGAAACCAATCAGGTGGAAGTGGTGGAATACAAAGTTGAAAGGGATGCAGCCTTTTCAGGTCGTGTCCGCACATGGGCATCTATGTTCAGGTCGCTATCACCGCGCAATATGCCTGTTGATATGAGCGCCTATGATCAAATTGTATTCAACGCCAAAGGCGAAGGTGTTGTTGAAGTTATGCTTGCCAAGGCTGGCATTAACCAGTGGAGCGAACAATACCGCACGACTATCACCCTCTCTGCATCCGATAAAGAATACAGGATTAAATTTTCTGACCTGGCTAATAAAGATGGGTTGAGAGGATTTACTGCCAATGATTTGATATCTGTTATTTTTAACCCGCTGGGCAATGGTAATTCCGACTCCAAATTTGAAGTCAGTGTTAGTAACCTTTATTTTACCAACAGCAATTATGTAATCGCCCCCAATGCGATCTTCTATCCTGCATATCCCAACCCCTTCAATTCTTCAACAAGTATTGATGTTGCAATAACCCGCGACAGCCATGTGAGAATTGAAGTTCTTAATATGTTTGGACAACTCGTTGAAATTCTTGCCAATGAAGAGATGGGTACCGGAAATTTAAGACTCAACTGGACACCTGCCGGACATAAGCCTGGCGTTTATATGATTAAGGTGATGGCAGGTGAAAGCAACTACATATCAAAAGTGATCTTCCAGAAATAGTCAATCTTCTGGCAATTTTAAACCAAAGGCACTCTCTGGCAGGGTGCCTTTTTCATTATTGCCAGAAAATATTTGCATTATATCCGGCAATTTGGGCCTGTTACATAGCTCTTTTCTGGTCGTTGGGTTTGTCGAAACCACACTCGTTTATCGGGAAAGGATGTACTTCGAAGGACTCAGCTTCCGCCCATATTAATGCTTATAATTCAGAATCTGCTAAACGAACCCGCTTCTATCTATCTTGAAATATCTTCAGGTATTTTGTACAATCAGGAAAAATAAGGGCATGCCCAAGGTGATATTAACTGGAAATGTAACAGCCAGAGCCATCGGGAGGAAAAGCCCGGGATTTGCCTTTGGGACTGAAATTTTCATGGCGGCAGGCACTGCAATATAAGATGCACTTGCCGCTAATATGGCAAACATAAACCTGTTGGTAATGTCCTGCGTTACCACGGAGCTTAAAATTGCTAAAATGCTGCCATTGATAAGAGGAATTACAATGGCAAAAATGAGGGGAAAAGCACCAAAAGAGAAAAATGCCTTGAGTTTTTTGCCGCTTGTTATGCCCATATCAAGTAAAAACATGGCCAGGAATCCTTTGAAAAGATCATTTGTAAACGGTTTTATGCCTTCGGCTTGCTTCGAATCGGCTATAAATCCAATAAACAGGCTTCCAAGAATCAGCAGTACGCTCCCGTTGGTAATTGAATGTCTGAGAGCCGATGATAGCTTAATTTCCTTGGGTTTTTTGGTAGTATCGAACAAAAGGATTAGACCAAGGCCTGCAATTATTGCTGGCGATTCCATCATTGCCATTATAGCTACCATGTGGCCATTGGTGCTCAATTGCATTGATTCAAGGTAAGTTACTGCGGTTACAAAAGTTACAGCGCTTACCGAACCATAAGCAGCCGATATGGCCCCTGCATCAAAAACACTTAGCCGACTTCTTAAAATAAAAAATGTGTAAACAGGAATTAAAAATGAAATTCCAATACCAAATAGAATTGACCATGCAATTTCGCTGGAGAATGTTTCATGCGATAATTCCTGCCCTCCTTTGAAACCAATAGCAAAAAGCAGATAAAGAGATATAAACTTCGATGAGTTGGGGGGAATCTCCAGATCGCTTTTCAGATAGACGGCAATAATACCCAACACAAAAAATAGCAATGCCGGGTTTCTTAAATTGTCAATAAGAATGTCAAAATTCATTGATTAATAGTTGCTCTACCTAAATTCAATCATAAGGCAGTTATTTATATATACGGGTTTTTCAGTTTTTATCTGTCAATCTCTTTTACAAAAACTCATAAAAACAATGTGGCTTGAAAAAGCTTTGCTACTTAAACCATACGGTCATACAAATCTGTAATGCTTCCTTACGGGGGCCTTTATATCCCAGATACATTGTAATCCCTTCGGAAATACAACATAATCACCCGGATTTACCTCGTAATTATTGGTATCTGTTTCAACCACGAAATGCCCTTCCAGAATGTAGCAATGCTCTTCGTGGTCATAGTACCAGTCGAAACGTGAAACTTCCTTTTCCCATACAGGCCAGTTGATTACCCCTTTTGCCTCAAGCTCTGCTCGGATGGGTTTTGAAATGGTTACTGTGTTCATTCTTTAATTATTTGTTATTGGTTTAATAGCTGCTTTAGCAAAAACATTAATACATTGCAATAGATGTTTTATTATTTGAACCCAATAATCTGGTTATGCTTTAAAATATTCAGTTGGTTACATAATCAGATTATCATTTCGATTTTCGCAGGGCAAAAACCCATTCCATTTGAGCCAGTTGGTGAGTTAAAAGAATTCTACAACATCCTGAACCATTGTAGCATAGGGAATGGGAAGCTCTGAAATCTTCCATCAAAACTGATTCCGGCAAAACCAAACTGAAAAGCCCCTCTGGGGTTGGTCTGAAGGCGAATGCCCGGTGCCAGTACTATTACGCTGTGTCGTTTTTTTGTTACTGGTCTGGTGGCTTCCAGGGTGTTTCCGGAAATGGGATCAAAGTAAGAATAGTATTCGGTGTCCTGGTAGGTTCCGGTTCGGGGCACAATAAACGAGTCGAATACCAGGCTTAAGGTTCGTCCTGCCTTAGCCATGCCTGCTACAGACAGCAGGAAGTTCCCTTCGCTTACCCGTTTATTATCAACTTTTGAGGATATCCACCCATATCCAAAAGAAAAACTAATGTTTTTAACCCTGTCGCCATTGGAAATAACACCGTAGGGCAGAGCCAGCCTGAAATCGGGAATCAGCCATAGGCCGGTGCCCAGCAAGATGCCGGCTCCGGCACTCCATTTTTTATTGATGGGGATGCTTCGTTTTGCGCTGCCAATAAGGGGTGATGCCAGCCATGAAGTCAGGATTCCCAGCGAGATATTATCCCCTACCCCAAACTGAATATCAGGACCAAGCAATCCCCAGATAATGTAGGATTCACCTTTTTTGATGGGAAGCCCATTGGTCGTTAGAAAATACCGGGTAGAGAATATCTCTGAAGGCATATATTTTCCGGTTGATGATATTTCGCTTTGTTCAACTCCCCTTATTTCCTTTATTTCATGGCGGGGTATGTAAACCAGACCTATTTCAAGCGATTCGAGGAGTACTTCGCGTGCATCCTGTTCAATAATTTTTCCCACGTAACGTGAGCCATCATTCTTAACAACTACCCATGTTTTGGGTTGCTCTTCTTTTTCCTGTGCATTTAAATCCATTGCCAGAAAAAAACCTTGCAAAATGATGATAAGGGTGAAAAGCAAAATAGAATTTTTTCGTGTTTTCATAATCCTTCTGTTTAGATAAATTAATATAAAGGGCATCTGAAAATATTGAAATATTAAACGAAATTAGACATTATTTCGATGCGAAGTGAATTTGTTGGTGGCAAACCAGGGTTAGACAGGATGGTGAGCCCGGGGTGACTAAACTCCAGGTTGCACTATATCCCGCTACCGGCATAGTAGCGAGTCAAACTAAAACATCCAACACATAACACTGTGGTTTCTTTATTTAAAAACACTATTGTCCGGTAAAAATTAAAATTGCTTGATTTTATTTTTTAAGTCTC